>LS483371.1:0-623437 GCA_900475325.1 Paucimonas lemoignei | reverse complement strand
GCGGCAGCCCCTGCATTATCAGGAAAAATATCCATAGCCCGCGACGTTGCTACCGGTCGTGTGATGGTAATTCCCGCTGTGCAAATCAGCATCGGTAGTAGAACCACGAAAAATCCCCTCTCCGTTGTTAGCGAAAGACATATCAGCAACAAACCTGCTGCGCCAATCAGCAACAAGCCAACGAGAAGCTGCTGTCGATGCGTCATGGTCCTCTGCAAGCGGTGGGCGATCAGCCCGCCTATCACATACGCAACGCCATAGCCCAACAGTGCCAGTGAAAACTGAAGTTGGGACAGCTCAAAGATATCCAGAAAGATGATGGGTGAAACGGCGATGAACGAAAAATGGCAGGTAAATGCAATAGCGGCAATTAGAGCCAACCCCATGAACTGCGCATTGAAGAGGATGGATATGTAGGAGCTGAGCCATGGCGCTCTGCGCGCCACAGTATTCAGAGGGAGTGGCAGCGTCAGAACTGCATGCAAAAGCACCGCGGCAGCGATCAAGGAAAAAATATAGAAACTACCCGTCCAACCCAACGTACTTTGCAGCAGCGTTCCGGCGAGTGGGGACAAAGAGATAAACAGCCCGCTGGCGCTGGTCATCAATATCCGCACCCGGTCACGCTCCTCGCTGCTGAAGATGTCTTGGACAAGCGCGTTGCTTAGCACAAAGCAACCACAGCCCAAAGCTTGCAGCACTCGGAAGATCATGAAGGTTGCAAACTCCACGGCATTTGCGCAGCCAATAGCGCCGAGGATGGAAATCATCAGCCCCATGATCAGCAATGATTTACGCCCTATTTGGTCAGATAGCGGCCCGAGAAAAAACTGCGAGATCGAGACTCCGATGGCGAATATACTTATCGATAACGCTATGTCGGAGGAGCGTGTATCGAAGTGCGCTGACAGCGCGGGGAATGAAGGAAGAATTACGTCGAGAGGAAATACGCCAAGCAGGACCATTAACAGGAGCAGGACTATCGCCGACGCCTTGGCCGGACTGTCTGCTCCAAGTCGAACTTCAGACATAAGTCAAACCTTCCATTCGAAAATGGCGGGAGTACTTCTCCTTGTTAAAAAAGCCATTATTTCGCAGCGTAGCAAAAGTTAATGACGCCACACGGCTAACCCTATCGTTTATGAGCGTCACATTATCCGCCTGTGCAGCAATGGCTTTTGTTGTCGTAACGGACACGTTCGCTTCCAATAAAACATTTGAAAGCCAAGCAGTATCGGTGGAACAAAATATCCTCAACAACAATGGAAGCGTAAACGCAATGGAGTCCCTCTGTTGCTCTGAGCAACCTCGCCACACGGTCCCAAAGACCTCAGCAAAAAAACACGCGTGAACAGCTTCGTCTTCGAGATGATCCTGAAGCAAACGGTATACTTGAGGGATGAGAGAATCTGACTTTATACATGATATTTCTTTGGCTATTATCGTTTCAGAAACAAAACCTATAGCAAAATAGACTGCGGCAACGGAATCTTCAGATGTACTTGCAATCAGCGCATTCAGCTTCTGAATCCTTGACGGTGTGCGAGCGTTTCTCTCGATAGCATATATGCCTGCCACCTCAGCAGCTAGCTGATTGGAAAACAGTGCATGGTAGCCCTCGTCTGTGTATATCTGAAGACCTGCAGCCCTCATCGGCTCGGGAATCCCGACCTCAAGCATGTCATGGACGATAATTTCCAGCGATCGATTGACCATCATGTGCTCTAGGAAGGTTGTGTAGTCCAAAAAATATACAAGATGGTGAGCAAGCAATTTCTCAATACATTCATCGGGTACGGTTTTAAAATCCGGCCGAGTCAAGAATTGCAGCATGCTTCTAGGGTACCAGTCTTTCGTAAGGCTAGAACTGCATCGCAATAACGGCATTGAGTAAATATTCGGCTTGGCGCGAACTGACGAATTTTTGTTCCAATGTTCTAGCGTTAAGCATTCCTTGAAGCTTCTCATCATTTTCCCCGGCTATTAATTTGGGTTTTCAGGCTTGATGGAATAGCGCTGCCGTCGCCGTATCCGCCACCCACGAAAAACATGACTTCTTCTGTTCCTACTTGTGCGTTGATCAAGCCTTCTATTTCGCTATCGTTCAATGCGCCAGTGAGCCAGGTCTGCAGGCCGCAGGACGTGGCGATCAGCTGAATTGTTTGGGAGATGTGCCCGATTTCAATCAGTGCCATACGGTAGGTTCTGGAGTGTTCGTATTTCCACCAGAGTTTGTCCAGGCGCGACGTGAGGAAAAGCCCAAAAGGCATTTCGTCAATGAAATGCTGTCCGTTAAGGAGCGAGCCAAGCACCTGACCTTCGATAGAGCTGCGTAACGTCAGCGAATGATCGACTGGATTGTAGTAGTACAACCCCTTGGGTATTGATTCAACATTATTAGCGTATAAGTACCCTTCGGTTGAATTCAAGCCACCACCTGACGGGCTGCTTCGTCGCTTGCGGAGACCTTCAGGTAATGATGCTGACTCCAGATCCTCCCGCTCTGAAAGGTACCCCAGACCGTAATACAGGATGGCTGATAAAACCTCTAATTCAATCCCTTTAACGCTGTAGTTTCTGGCCGTCTTCCTGGATGTTAATGCACACGTTAAATCGCCTTTGCAAGGGGAAGGTCTCGGAAGAACAACCTTCACACTCGGCTCATCCTTACAGTTCTCAACGGGCCTTGATTTGATCAATACCTCATCACAATGCGCCAGGTATTGATCTGCCCAATCATTTGCAGAGAGGGGCTGACAGTCCAGAGGCACATTTTTTGTACCGACGTGGAACAGTTTAGAAAGAACATCCCACCCCCACGGCCTGACGCTAACAGCCTCAGACGCAAGGATGATACCTGCATCGGAAAATCCCAAATCAATGGGGTTCTCGCTATTGAAACGATCTGGATCACCTATCAACTCAAGCAAACGTATTTGATGGTTCACTGAAAGTTCGAATTGCTCGTGCGTCTCGCAGTTCCAGACAATCAGGTTCGGTGGGCGGGCAAGAAAGAATATATTGGAGTTAAAAAGCATACCTAGACCCCATCAATCTGTTGCGAGCGAGTAGCCGGCACTCCTCGCTCGCTTGATACCTATGACTTGAACTTACCGGGTTTTCACCAGGCAGTTAAGATTGGAAATTTTTTTAGACTCAAGAGAAATGCGTTTCATAGTATTCACCTTTCGCTTATTAATAGATGCCAGCAGATGTTGCTGACACATTCAGATTACGCCTGAGGAAAAGTGAGTCAATATTTTTTTGCGTAGGAAACTTCTGGCAATACCGTAAGGCTTTTACCTTAACAAACCTTTAATAACCGCATTGAAAACGGCATACATTTATTAGAAAAAAAAGGAATGTATATTTGAGCACCGAGCGATGTTAACGTACGTAGGACGGCGCAGCGAGAAACCAGCATTAAACTATAGAATAATTAAGCTTGCTCGCGAGTAGCGTCAGACTTGCTACTTCTCGGCCAGCAGACATAAAAAGCTCACATCTATAGCCGCCCGTGCTCATTTATGGGAATTCATTCGCGAACGGGTAATTACACACGAACAATCTCTTTCGGATGTACTGGCCTCTTCGCGAATGAATTCGCTCTCATCAAACATGAAATAACTATCTGAATTGACATGATTTTCTGTGGGAGGACCGGGGTGGCGCTCCACCTTGCTCGCGAAGAGGCCGGTATACCCGATATATCTCTGTGAGCAGGAACATTGCTTTCGCGAGCAAGGTGGAGCGCCACCCCGGTCGTCCCACAGGTCCTGTGTTTGCTGCGCGACAGCGCGGCGTGTGGACGACGGGGGATCTCCCACAGGGTTTGGCACATGTCGGCGGCTGATCAGGAAACCAGCGCTTTATCCAGCTGCCGCTCGACTTCGGTCTGGATCTGCCCGCTCATGGCCGACAGGAAGAAATTCAGGTCCAGGTCCACGCGTACCAGGGCGTCTTCCACCAGCACGGTGCCTTTGGCGCCCTTGCCTTCGAGTTTGACGCTGTCGCCTTGCCATTCGTGTTCGATGCCGTATTTGTCGGCGAGCTTCTCGACGAGCAGTTCGGCCTTCTCTCGGGCTTTTTCCTTGCCCAGCGAATGCGGGCGTTCAACAGTGATTTTGGCCATTTTTTGACTCCGTCAGCGCAAGGTAAATCGTGGCGCAACTATAACAGCCGCTCAGAATGAAGAAACTGTTGGCGATGAGCCTTGTCAAGACAAAGCCAGCCACGGCGATTAGAATGGCCGCACTTTATTCCGGTGACCGCGATATGAATGATCCGCGCAAAGGCAGCGATGCCGAACCTACTACTCACTTCGGCTACAAAAACGTGCCGGAAAGCCAGAAGGCCGAGAAAGTGGCGGAGGTTTTTCACTCCGTCGCCGCCAAGTACGACCTGATGAACGACCTGCTGTCCGGGGGCATGCATCGCCTCTGGAAGCGCTTCGCCATCGAGCTGTCCGGCGTTCGCACCGGCAACCGCGTGCTGGACATCGCAGGCGGCACGGGCGACCTGACGAAAAAGTTTTCCCACCTCGTCGGCCCTACTGGCGAAGTGGTGCTGGCTGACATCAATGCGTCCATGCTCAAGGTCGGTCGCGACCGCCTGCTGGACCTGGGTGTGGCGGGCAACGTCAAGTTCGTCCAGGCCGATGCTGAAAAGCTGCCGTTCCCGGACAATCATTTCGACTGCGTGACCATCGCTTTCGGCCTGCGCAACGTGACTCACAAGGAAGATGCACTGCGCTCGATGCTGCGCGTACTCAAGCCGGGCGGCCGTCTGTTGGTGCTGGAGTTCTCCAAGCCGACCAACAAGCTGATGTCCAAGGCTTATGACGCTTACTCGTTCGCGTTCATGCCGCTGATGGGCAAGCTGGTCACCAACGACTCGGAAAGCTATCGCTACCTGGCTGAATCGATCCGCATGCACCCAAACCAGGAAACCCTGAAGTCGATGATGGTAGAAGCCGGTTTTGACCGCGTGACCTATCACAACATGACGGCGGGCGTGGTTGCGCTGCATCGCGGTATCAAACCCTGATGTTACTCAGCGGCTTGCTCGCCAGTGTCGAGCACGGCATCAACCGCGTGTTGCGTCTGGACGCCACCGCGTTGCCGCGCCTGGAGCGTTTGTCAGGCAAGGTGATTGCGGTGGACTGCCGCAATCCTTCGCTGCAACTGTTCATCCTGCCCAGCGATGAAGGCTTGATGCTGGCCGCCCATTGGGAAGTCGAGGCTGACTGCACGTTGCGCGCGCCCGCGGCGAGCCTTTTGCGACTGGCCTTGAGTCAGGATAAAAGCGCCGTGCTGCACGGCCCGGATGTCGAGCTTGATGGCGACAGCGGTGTCCTGATCGAGCTGACCGGCATCCTGCAGGATCTTGAGCTGGACTGGGAATACGAGCTGTCACGCTGGCTCGGCCCGGTCGCCAGTACGCTGCTGGGCGATCATCTGCGCAGCCGCGCTCGCTGGACCAAAGACAGTTTCAACAGCCTCAGCCAGAGCCTGGCCGACTATTTGAACGAAGAGTCGCGCACGCTGGTGGGCAAGCACGAAGCTGAAGCCCGCTTTGCTGAACTTGACCGGATCAAGCTTGATCTGGAACGCCTTGAGGCTCGCTTCGAGCGCCTCGCCCAATCCTCTGACTCCAGCGATAACGCATGAAACTGCTTGCCGTCCGCCGTTTGTTTCGTATCCAGCGTGTCGTGATCCGCTACCGTCTCGATGACCTGCTGTTCGCCCTTCCGCTACCGTGGTGGATGATGGCCTTGCGGTATGTCATGCCGTGGCGCCTGATCCCGCGCAAGATCAGCGAACTGCCCCGCGGCGCGCGTTTGCGCCTGGCCTTGCAGGACCTGGGGCCGATCTTCATCAAGTTCGGTCAGATTCTCTCGACGCGCCGCGACCTGCTGCCCGAGGACATCGCCGACGAGCTAATGCTGCTGCAGGACCGCGTGCCGCCGTTTGACCCGCAGGTCGCAATAAAGCTGATTGAAGAACAGTTGGGCGCGAAAATCAGTGATGTATTCAGCCGCTTCGACGTGACACCGCTGGCCTCGGCTTCGGTGGCCCAGGTGCACTCCGCGCGCCTCAAAAGCGGTGAAGAAGTGGTGGTCAAGGTCGTGCGACCGGGCCTCAAGCCGATCATCAGTCAGGATCTGGCGTGGCTGTTCATTCTGGCCCGCACCGCTGAGCGGATGTCAGCCGACGCCCGCCTGCTGCACCCGGTGGACGTGGTCGCCGATTATGAAAAAACCATTTACGACGAGCTGGACCTGCTGCGCGAAGCGGCCAACTCCAGCCAGCTGCGCCGCAACTTCGAAGGCTCCGACCTGCTCTACGTGCCCCAGGTTTACTGGGACTGGTGCCGTCCGAAAGTGTTGGTCATGGAGCGCATCTACGGGATTCAGGTCAACGACCTGGCGACTCTGGCCGATCAGCGCACCGACATGAAACTGCTGGCCGAGCGCGGCGTGGAGATTTTCTTCACGCAGGTATTTCGCGACAGCTTTTTCCACGCCGACATGCACCCCGGCAACATCTTTGTCAGCACGGTCAGCCCCTGGAGCCCGCAGTACATTGCCATCGACTGCGGCATTGTCGGCAGCCTGACCCCTGAGGATCAGGATTATCTGGCCCGTAACCTGTTTGCCTTCTTCAAGCGTGATTATCGGCGCGTCGCCCAGTTGCACATCGATTCTGGCTGGGTGCCGGCCGAAACCAAGCTCAATGAATTTGAAGCGGCGATTCGTACGGTGTGCGAGCCGATCTTCGAGAAGCCGCTCAAGGATATTTCCTTTGGGCAGGTGTTGATGCGCCTGTTCCAGACCGCACGACGCTTCAACATGGAAGTCCAGCCGCAACTGGTACTGCTGCAGAAAACCCTGCTCAACATTGAAGGCCTGGGCCGTCAGTTGTACCCGGATCTGGACCTGTGGAGCACAGCCCAGCCGTTTCTGGAGCGCTGGATGCGTGATCGCGTCAGCCCCAAAACCCTGCTGGGGAACCTGCAATCCCAGGTCGAACAGATCCCACACCTGGCCAACATGACCCGCGATCTGCTGGAGCGGATGTCCCAACCACATCGCAAAGACCCGCCGCCGCCGTGGCGTGAACGCGGCGATGGCTGGGCATTGCGTCTGCTGGGGGCGGCGCTGCTGGCAGGCGGGGCGGTACTGGCCTCGACGCTGGTAGCGGAAAACACTGCGCTGATCGCGCCAGTCGCATGGCCGGCCTGGATCATGCTGGCGGCGGGTATGTATCTGGTCATCCGCAGATAGCCATCAGCGCCGCCCGCTGGCACACTGTTCAATCCGCCGAGGCCTGAAGCCCGGCTGCCGGAGTAGATATGAAAGACTGGCTGGACGAAATCAAGTGGGATAGCGACGGCTTGGTGCCCGCTATCGCCCAGGACCACAAAACCGGTCGCGTGCTGATGATGGCGTGGATGAACCGCGAAGCCCTGAGCCTGACCGCCGAAGAGAATCGTGCAATATATTGGTCGCGTTCGCGTGGCAAACTCTGGCGCAAAGGCGAAGAATCGGGGCATGTGCAGAAGCTTCATGAACTGCGCCTTGATTGCGACGCCGATGTGGTCATCCTGATGGTCGAGCAGATCGGCGGCATCGCTTGCCACACCGGGCGCGAGAGCTGCTTCTATCGGGTTTATGAAGACGCCAGCTGGAAAACCGTTGAGCCGGTCTTGAAAGATCCGGAAGCTATTTATCACGCAGGACACTGAAACATGACTGATACCTTGTCCCGCCTTGCCGAAGTACTCGAGTCTCGCAAGGGCGCTGCTGCCGACAGTTCTTACGTCGCCAGCCTGTATCACAAGGGTCTGAACAAGATTCTGGAAAAGATCGGTGAAGAGTCGGTCGAAACCATCATTGCTGCCAAGGACGCCGCCGTCAGCGGCGACTGCAGCGATGTCATCTACGAAACCGCTGACCTGTGGTTTCACAGCATGGTGATGCTTGCCGCGCTGGGTCAGCATCCACAGTCAGTGCTCGATGAACTGGACCGCCGTTTCGGCTTGTCCGGGCATGCGGAAAAAGCCGCGCGCTCAGCCGATTGACTCTCACTTTTCGAGCTTGAAACTTCTACGAGGAATGCTTCATGGGTATTTTTGACTGGAAACACTGGATCGTCATTCTGGTTGTCGTGGTATTGGTATTTGGCACCAAAAAGCTCAAGGGCCTTGGCAGCGATGTCGGCGAGTCGATCAAGGGCTTTCGCAAAGCCATGAACGATGACGACAAGCCTCAAGAGCAGCCGCCGGTGACGCCACAACAGCCGCCGCAAGCCGCGCCACAGGGCTCGCCCCTGAACCAGCCGCACACCATCGATGCGCAAGCGCATAAAGTCGAAGAGCCAATCCGCAAAGACTAGGTCGTATTGAATGTTTGGTATCAGCTTCTCTGAACTGCTGCTGGTCGGTCTCGTCGCCTTGCTGGTGCTCGGCCCGGAACGCCTGCCCGGCGCTGCACGCACGGCGGGCCTGTGGGTCGGCCGCCTGAAGCGCAGCTTCAATGCGATCAAACAGGAAGTTGAACGTGAGATCGGTGCCGACGAGATCCGTCGGCAACTGCACAACGAACACATTCTTTCGCTGGAGCAGGAGGCTCGCAAGATCCTCTCGCCACAACAACCACCGGCCCCGACGCCACCGGCTGTAGAGCCAACACCGCCTGCACCCGTGGTTGCCGATGAACCTGTGGTGACCAGCGTGCCGCCCACGCCATCAGCGCCAGTCGCCGACCTAGGCCCGGCCGCGCCTGCGGGCACGACCCCTGTCGCTGCCGATCCTGCGTCACACGCGGAACCGCCACACGCTGCGCCTCAGCCAAACGCACCTTCCGCCAACGATTCGTCACTGCCGCCGCGAGCCCCATGAGCGATATTCCGGAAAACGACCAGCAAATGCCGCTGGTCTCGCACCTCACCGAACTCCGTTCGCGCCTGCTGAAATGCGTTCTGGCGATCTTCGTGATCTTCGCTTGCCTGTTCTACTTCACGCAGAAGATCTACACCTTCGTGTCCGCGCCGTTGCGGGTTTTCCTGCCCGAAGGCGCGACGATGATCGCCACCGATGTGGCCTCGCCGTTCATCACGCCGTTCAAGCTGACCATGATGGTTGCGCTGTTTCTGGCCATGCCGGTGATCCTGCACCAGATCTGGGGCTTCATCGCGCCAGGCCTGTACAAGCATGAAAAGCGCGTGGCGGTGCCCCTGCTGGTCTCCAGCATCATCCTGTTCTATTCGGGTATGGCGTTCGCCTACTACCTGGTCTTCCCGCTGATCTTCCACTTCTTCGCCAGCGTGACGCCCGAAGGCGTGTCGATGATGACGGACATCGCCAGTTATCTGGACTTCGTCATGACGCTGTTCTTCGCCTTTGGCGTGGCGTTCGAGATACCTGTGGCCGTGGTATTGCTGGTGTGGATCGGCATCGTTGACGTGAAGTACCTGAAAAAGATCCGCCCGTACGTGATCATCGGTTGCTTCGTGGTCGGCATGATCCTGACCCCGCCGGACATCTTCTCGCAGACGTTGCTGGCTGTGCCGATGTGGCTGCTGTTTGAAATCGGTGTGTTGTGCAGCTCGCTGATCACCAAGCGCGGTGACCATGCCGATGACCAGCCCGAGCAGGACAAGCAAGACCAGCCGCCCGCGACTCAGCCGTGAACCTGCTGCTGCTCGAAGACGCGGACTTCATCGCGCCTGACCGTGTCGTATTGCGCGACCGGCGCCTCAAGCACATGCAAGAGGTGCATCGCGCAGAAGTCGGTGACAGCCTGCGGGTTGGGCAGATCGGCGGGCTGATGGGCAACGCCCAGTTGCTGCGCCTGGACAGCCATGAAGCCGAGCTGCGCATCAGCCTCGACTCCGCCCCCCCTGCCAAATTGCCCCTCACTCTGGTGCTGGCCCTGCCCCGCCCGAAAATGCTGCGCCGGGTATTCCAGACCGTGGCGACCATGGGCGTATCCAAAGTCATTCTGGTAAACAGTTACCGGGTCGAAAAAAGCTTCTGGCAGACGCCGTTTCTGGAGCCAACGGCGATTCGCGAACAACTGATCCTTGGCCTGGAACAAGCACGGGACAGCGTGCTGCCGGACATCATCATCGAGAAACGCTTCAAGCCTTTCGTCGAAGACCGTCTGCCGCAACTGGCGGACGGCACCCTTGGCCTGGTGGGCCACCCTGGCGATTACCCTCCCTGCCCCCGCGCCGTGACCGAGCCCGTGACCCTGGCCATTGGTCCGGAAGGCGGCTGGATCCCTTATGAAATCGACCTGCTGAACAAGGCCGGGCTGCAACCGGTCCAGCTGGGTGATCGTATCCTGCGAGTTGAAACCGCCGTAACGGCGCTGTTGGCGCGGTTGTTCTAACCTGACCACGTCCCTGTAGGCGCTGCCGAAGGCTGCGAACCGCGGTCTTTCAGAACGATCGCTTTCGCAGCCTTCGGCAGCTCCTACAGTTCCGCATGACCCTGCCGATGTAGGTTGTATGAAAAAACCTACAACAACGTATTCCCCAGGAGTTCGGCATGGGTCTGCTTGGTAAAAGTCTCGGAAACATGGGCGTCAGCCTCAAGCTAGGGCTCGGTTTCGGGCTGGTTTTGCTGTTGACTGCATTGATCACAGTGACCGGCTGGCTCAGTGTCGGCGCACTGATCGAACGTGGCGACAAGCTGCAGGCTATCGCTGATGTCGCGACCCAGACCATGGAGCTGCGCATCAGGCGCCTGGTCTACGAGCGTCAGTACGACGCCGAATCCGCCGCGGCGATGAATGCAACGCTCGATAAAGTCGACGCCAGCGTCAAGAAGGCACGCGGCATGGTCGTCAGCCCGGAAAGCCAGAAGGGCTTGGAAGAGCAGCAGCAGTCGGCCAATGAATATCGCACGACGTTCACCGACATGACCAAGGCCATCGCCGCCCGTGAAGCGAGCCGGAGTTTGATGGGTGATGCTGCCGATAGAGCGGTTGCCGAAATCAACAAGATCGAAGCCGCCTTGCTGCAGGGCGACAGCATCGTGCAGTTCAACGATGTCGTGGGCGTCAGCAAACTGATCCAGCAGGCACGCTTTCAAGTCCGGGGTTACACCTACAGCGGCAAACCAGAATTTGAGAAAAACGCCAGAGCGGCCATCGATGAAGCACTGGTCGGCATCAACACCCTGGCCGGGAGCATCCCGTCGACCTACCTGTCTGGCCTGCAGGGCGCAACAGCCGGTCTGAAAGCCTACCAGTCAGCCGTGGATCAATACCGCGACGCTCAGGCGGCCAGCAAGACAGCGCTGGCAACCATGACCAAAGAAGGTCAGGACCTGCTCGACCTGAGCGCCAAACTCAACGATGACCAGTACAAAAAGCGTGAAGCAGAGAGTTCTAGCGCCAAGTCGACCATGACCCTGGTCACCGTGCTGGCCCTGCTGTTTGGCGTCATTGCCGCCTGGGTTATCACCCGCCAGATCGTTGCTCCTTTGCAGCAGACCCTGAGCATTGTCGAGCGTGTGGCGTCCGGCGACCTGAGCCATGACCTGAGCGTTGATCGCCGCGACGAAATGGGCCAGTTGCAGGCCAGCATTCAACGCATGACGGTCAACCTGCGCCAACTCATCAGCGGTATTCGTGATGGCGTAACGCAGATCGCCAGCGCCGCCGAAGAGCTGTCTGCCGTGACCGAACAAACCAGCGCCGGGGTCAACAGCCAGAAGGTTGAAACCGACCAGGTCGCCACCGCAATGCACGAAATGACTGCCACGGTGCAGGAAGTCGCTCGCAATGCCGAAGAAGCCTCCGAAGCAGCCGTTGCCGCTGACCAGCAGGCACGGGAAGGCGATCGTGTGGTCAACGAAGCTATCGTCCAGATCGAGCGTCTGGCCAAGGAAGTGGGCAACTCTACCGAGGCAATGAACGAACTCAAGCGCGAAAGCGACAAGATCGGCAGCGTGCTGGATGTCATCAAGTCCGTCGCGCAGCAGACTAACCTGCTGGCGCTCAACGCCGCCATCGAAGCCGCACGCGCCGGTGAGGCCGGTCGTGGTTTCGCCGTGGTTGCCGACGAAGTCCGCAGCCTGGCCCAACGCACGCAGAAATCCACCGAAGAGATCGAACAGCTGATTGCCGGCCTGCAGAGCGGCACACAGCAAGTGGCAACCATCATGGATAACAGCCGCGAGTTGACCGTCAGCAGCGTGGAATTGACGCGCCGCGCCGGTGGATCACTGGAAAACATCACCAAGACCGTTTCGGCGATCCAGGCGATGAACCAGCAAATCGCAGCCGCCGCCGAAGAGCAAAGCGCCACCGCCGAGGAAATCAACCGCAGCATCCTCAACGTGCGTGACGTCTCGGAACAGACTTCTGCCGCCAGCGAAGAAACCGCCGCCTCCAGTGTTGAACTGGCGCGGCTGGGTAATCACCTGCAAATCATGGTGAGCAAGTTCAAGGTTTAAAGATGTTGTAGCGTTCCATTTCTTGGTATTCATGCCACCGAGAAATGGCGCTACAGCCTGAACCCTGTGGGAGCGAATTCATTCGCGAAAGCGGTTTGTCAGATGTAACAACTTTTCCTGACGGGCCTCTTCGCGAATGAATTCGCTCCCACCGGATTGCGCGTCTGCAATCAGACGGTCAACCTCGTAATCCGCATCACACATTCCTCTCGGAATCCCCCTACAACCGGCTCAGGTCGCGTCCTCGAAGCCCCTGCCGATGCGCTTACAACGCACATTGGCAGGAGCTTTTTCATGTTTGGATGGATCAATAACACCCTGAGCAACACCAGCGTGAAACTCAAATTGTCCTTGGGTTTTGGCCTGGTGCTGATGCTGACCCTGGCCATCACCCTGACCGGCTGGCATGGGCTGGACACCATGATCGAGCGCTCGGAATCGCTTACAGCCATCGGTCAGTTGAGCAATCTGACCAAAGACCTGCGTACCGAGCGGATCATTTATCGCGAAGACAACAGCAGCGAAAACGCCACCAACGTGGTCAATCGGCTCAATGCCCTTGAAAGTCATCTGGCGCTGCTGCGCAAAGAGACCGACGATGCAGCCAGCCTTCGCCTGCTGACCGGGCAAAGCGCGTTGGTGGCAGACATGGAGAAAACCTTCACCAACCTGGGCGAAGACCATAAGGCGCGCGACCGGTCACGCACACAGCTTGAGCAATACTCCGAAGAGGCCGTGCAGGCGGTCGCGCTGGTAGAGACTGAAGTCCTCAAGGCCGTGAGCCAGGAACAGGACAACGGCGATCGGCTCGACGAATTCACCAATATTTCGCAGCTCAAGCAGCAGATCCAGACCGCGCGCTTTCAGGTTCAGGCGTATACCTTTAGCGGTCGCGAGGCGTTTGAAGCAGCGGCCATCGGTGCTATCGACGAAGCTCTCAAGGAGGTCCAGCAGATAGCCCAGGATCAGGCCGACGAAAACCTCAAAGGCCTGCAACCGGCCAAGGAAGCGCTGGAGCGTTATCGCGCCCACTTGGGCCAATTCAAAGACGCACAGGTCAAGGTCGAAGCCGCGCAGGAAATCCTCGAGGCTCTGGGCGACAAGATGCTGGAGAGCGTTGCCGAACTCATCAGCCTGCAGAGCACCCAGCGCGACGGCGAGGCCAAGGTTTCGCGCACCACCTTGAGCGGCGTTGCCGGGCTGGCGATTGTGCTGGGCTTGCTGGCGGCCTGGGTCATGACCCAACAGATCATCGCCCCACTGCGCCAGACACTTGCGGCCGCCGACCGAATCGCCAAAGGTGATTTGAGCAAGGATCTGTCGAGCACGCGTCAGGATGAAATGGGCCAACTGCAAAACAGCATGCAGGCCATGACCCAGAGCTTGCGGGCCTTGATCAGCGGTATCAGCGACGGAGTTGTGCAGATCAGCAGCGCGGCGCAGCAGCTATCGGCTGTCACGGAGCAGACTAGCGTGGGCGTGAACAGCCAGAAAGACGAAACCGATCAGGTGGCCACGGCCATGAATCAAATGACTGCCACGGTGTTCGAGGTCGCTCGCAACGCTCAGGAAGCGTCTCAGGCTGCCGCTCACGCCGATCAACAGGCGCGCGAAGGTGATCAGGTGGTGGCCGAAGCGATCGGGCAGATCGAACAGCTCGCCGACGAGGTGAAGAGCTCCACTCAGGCCATGAATGTGCTCAAACTCGAAAGCGAGAAAATCGGTGGGGTGCTGGATGTGATCAAGTCGGTGTCCCAGCAGACCAACCTGCTGGCGCTCAATGCTGCCATTGAGGCGGCGCGTGCGGGGGAAGCCGGTCGCGGATTTGCCGTGGTGGCCGATGAAGTCCGCGGCCTGGCACAGCGCACGCAGCAGTCCACCGAGGAAATCGAAGAGCTGATCGCCGCGCTGCAAAATGGCACTCAGCAGGTGGCGACGACCTTGGACAACAGCCGCAGCCTGACCGACAACAGCGTGCAACTGAGCCGTCGCGCGGGCAGCGCACTGGAGCAGATTACCCGAACGGTTTCGACGATCCAGGACATGAACCGCCAGATCGCCACGTCCGGCGAGCAACAGAGTGCTGTAGCCGAACAGATCAACCGCAATATCATCAGCGTGCGCAACATCTCCGAACAAACCGCCACCGCCAGCGACGAAACGGCTGCATCAAGCGTGGAGCTGGCACGGCTGGGCATGCATCTGCAGGAGTTGGTGGCGAAGTTTCGGGTGGGGTGAAATCTCAGAGCACTGGCTTTCTGTAGGAGCCAACTGATTGGCGAGCGGTGTGTCAGCTAAACAGCCTCGCGAACAAGTTCGCTCCTACAGGGTTGCGACGTGCAACGGCTAAATTATTTGCGGCTGGCGATGATGTACACAGCGTGGATGATGCCCGGGAAGTAGCCCAGCAAGGTCAGCAGGATGTTCAGCCAGAACGCACCGGCGAAGCCGACTTGCATGAAGACACCCACGGGCGGCAGCAGAATGGCGAAGATGATACGAATGATGTCCATGGGATAGCTCCAGATTAAATGGCTCTCATAAGCCACACAGCGAATGGACCTGTGCGGGATTGAAGAGGTTCCATTTTGATCTGGCGACAAGCCATTACCGAGTGTGTTTCGAGACGTTCACCACAGATAGCCCACGGCTGCACACCGAAAAAGGAATCTGCAGAAATAAGAAAGCCCCGCCGAGGCGGGGCTTTGCAGATGGTTTCCCTGACTTCCTTTTCGTCCCGCCATCCTGGCAGGCTTCCTTACGTGTCCGTGTTATTTGGTGCGCTTCCTGCGCGACGTCCATGGAATTAGATTAGCTTTGGATCCATTGTCGCGATAGAGCCAAACAGCACCACGCGGTGTAAGCCAATACTTACACGACTGCGATCGTCAGAATTGTGACGCATCCAGCAGGAACAGTGACTCGCTACCGGCCCTGACCGAGGCATTGAGCGACTGAATGCGTGGCAGCAAACGCGCGAAGTAGAAGCGTGCCGTGCCCATCTTGCTGGCATAGAACTCCTCTTGAGCCTCATTGCCCGTGGCGGCACCGGCCATCTTCGCCCACATGTAGGCATAGGCGGTGTAACCGAACACATGCAAGTATTCGACAGACGCTGCGCCGATTTCCTGAGCGTTGTTGCGCGAGCGATCCAGAACCCAGTGAGTCAGCTCGTCCAGGGTATCCAGCGCGGCAGCCAACGGTTTGGTGAACTCGTTCAGCGATGCATCGGAGCTGGCAATGAATGCCCGGACCTCATCGGCAAACAGCTTGTAGTACGCGCCATTGCTGCCGACGATCTTGCGCCCCACCAGATCCAGGGCCTGGATGCCGTTAGTGCCTTCGTAGATCTGCGTGATGCGCACATCACGCACCAGTTGCTCCTGGCCCCACTCGCGAATATAACCGTGGCCGCCAAACACCTGCTGACCGTGGATAGTGGTCTCCAGGCCCATGTCGGTCAGGAACGCCTTGGCAACCGGCGTCAGCAGCGCCACCAGCTCATCGGCGCGCTGGCGGGCGGTGTCATCTTCACTGAACTTGGCGATGTCCAATTGCATGGCCACGTACGTGGAGAATGCACGGCCGCCCTCGTTCAGAGCCTTCATGGTCAGCAACATCCGGCGCACGTCGGGGTGGACGATGATCGGGTCGGCCATTTTTTCCGGCTGCTGAGCGCCGCCCGGAGAACGGCTTTGCAAGCGGTCACGGGCGTAATCAATGGCGCTCTGATAGGAACGCTCGCCTGAGGCAAGGCCCTGAATGCCTACGCCCAGACGCTCGTAATTCATCATGGTGAACATTGCCGCCAGGCCTTTGTTAGGCTCGCCAATCAGATAGCCAACGGCTTCATCGAAGTTCATCACGCAGGTCGCAGAGGCCTGAATCCCCATCTTGTGTTCGATGGAGCCACAGCTCACGGTATTGCGCGCGCCCAGGCTACCGTCGCCATTGACCATGAATTTAGGCACCAGGAACAGGGAAATACCCTTGGGGCCGGCTGGCGCGTCCGGCAGCTTGGCGAGCACCAGATGGATGATGTTCTCGGTCAGGTCGTGCTCACCGCCGGTGATGAAAATCTTGGTCCCGGAGATGGTGTAAGAGCCGTCTGCCTGAGGATCGGCCTTGGTGCGAATGATCCCGAGATCTGTACCGGCATGAGCTTCAGTCAGGCACATGGAGCCTGACCAGGCGCCGGAGTACATGTTCGGCAGGTAAGTGGCTTTCAGTTCTTCGGTGGCGTGAGTGTTGATCGAAACACAGGCGCCGGAGGTGAGCATTGGGTACAGACCAAATGCCAGGCTGGCCGAGTTGAGCATCTCTTCGACTTGAGCCGATACCACCTTGGGCATACCCATACCGCCGAAATCCGGGTTACCCCCCACTCCGACCCAGCCGCCATCGGCGTAAGTCTGGTAAGCCTGAGGGAAACCGGTGGGCGTAGTGACGGCAGTGTCGTTCCAGCTGCAACCCTGCTCATCACCATTGCGACTCAGAGGCGCGATGGTTTTGCTGGTGACCTTGCCTGCTTCTTCAAGAATGGCTTCGACCGTTTCGGCATCGACCGTTTCGGCCAGCGCAGGCAGTTGAGCCCATAGCGTCGAGACGTCGAAGACTTCATTAAGGACGAAACGCATATCGCGCAGGGGCGCTTTGTAGTCAGCCATGGCAAACCTCGCAGGAACAGGGGCAATACACTTGTAGAGAGTAATCCCGCATATGCCATACGGGATTCGGTATCGATGACCGGAGTGTAACCGAACACCGAATGCGACACATAGGGTCGATATGTGACTATCTATAGATATATGGTCACGCAAGGAGGCTAAGCTTGCCCGCTACCCAAGAGGGTCCAATGATTTCTTGTGGGAGCAAGCTTGCTTGTGAAGACGTCGGTACATCCAAAGCCCATATTGTGACTGTAAAATTGCCTTCGCGAGCAAGCTCGCTCCCACAGAATCTGTGGAGCAGGCTTGCTCAAGTACGCCACAAATCCCGTGGGAGCAAGCTTGCTTGCGAAGGCTGTATTACAGGCGATCAATAACTCTCGGAATAATGGCTTGTTTAAAACCATAGAATCTCCCACAGAGGTTTATTGCCCCGAGGAATACTCCAGATAGAAACAGCTGTGTGCCTCAAAAACCTATCAGCTCACCGCTGCAGCCGTACGCACAGCCCCGCGGCGAATAGTCTGCCCGTGGGACATGACGCAGTTGCGACCGGCGCCTTTGGCAGCGTAAAGCGCTTGGTCGGCGGACTTGAGGACTTCTTCAGGGGTGCGATGCTCGGGCAGCCGCTCGGCAACGCCAATGCTCACGGTCACCGAAACGCTGGTAGCAGGCCCCGCCCCGCGACGCTGACGACCCTGCTGGTCATCCTGCGGCCGGCTGTCAGGGTTGCGCAGCTGGATTTCATAGTTGGCAATGACTTCGCGAATGGCCTCCAGGTGCGGAATGCATTCCTCAATCGACTTACCGGCAAACACAATAGCGAATTCCTCACCGCCATAGCGGTAGGCTTTGCCGCCGCCACTGGTGATCTTCGACAGCTTGCTCGCCACCAGGCGCAACACCTGATCGCCCACATCGTGGCCGTGGGTGTCGTTGAATTTCTTGAAGTGGTCCACATCGCCCATCGCCAGCACATAAGTGCGCCCCAGACGCTGCATGCGCTCATTGAGTGCGCGGCGGCCCGGCAAGCCTGTTAGCTCATCGCGGAAGGCCATTTGATAGGCTTCGTGGGCAACCCCGGCGGCAATCATCAACATCACCTGGCTGCACAGGATGTTGAGGGTGAAAGGCAGAATGAACGTTTTCGGCAACGCCCAGAACAACCCCAGCAGACCGATCAACTGCGCCGCATGCAAAGGCCGCGGCTTACGAATGTATTGGGTGATCAGCAACCCGAAAGCAATCAGGAAGGTCAGGTAGGACAGCTGGATCAGGCTCATCCACGAACCGTGCAACGCAGGCCAGCGGATCTCGGCCAGCCAGCCCAACAGCACCTGAGGATAACTCTGCTCCAGCCCCAAAGCCACCGCGCCCACCGCAACCAGTACCGCAAGCCGCGCGACCATGTCCTGAAGCAGATGCGTGCGCTCTTCCCAGGCGCCGAATATCCCGTACAGCAGCGGCAGCAGCAGGCACACCAGGTGGAAAACCACCGCTGCGTCTTCGCGGACTGTGCCATTGTCGCGGAAGTAGTCGGTCTGGGTGTCCAGCAGGAAGTAGGCGATGTACACCGTGATCATCAGAAACAGTTCACGTTGACGCCGATACACCCCGCAATAAGCGCCGCCCAGCAACAGGACCAGCGTCGGCAGCACGTTGAACAGCGACGTGAAGAAAACGCTCAGGTCCTTGACGTAGGCGGCCGCCAGCCCCGCGAGCAACAACACCAGCGAAGGCAGGAAATGGCTGTAGCGTGCAGCTGAAGAACGCAGCAAAGGGGATGTCTCCCACCCATCTCGGGGCAAAGAACTCAATAGATGGCATTGTGCCCTCATCCACTCGAATATGCATTCAGCAGAACCAAAATCACAGGCTACTTTCTTTAACGGCAGCTTCCCGGAAATGTTTATTGATGGAAGATGAAGAGGATGTGACTGCGTGACTCGCAATTGGCTGAACTGACGAAACGCACAACCCTGTGGGAGCGAGCTTGCTCGCGAAATGGGCGGTACATCCTGTAGATATCCTGAACCTGAACATCGTCTTCGCCAGCAAGCTCCCACAGGATGATCATCAGGCCAGCAAATCGCCACAAAAAAAAGCCGCTTCCCCCAAAGGAGAAGCGGCTTCTGGAGAATCCCGGTCGGGCTTAGTAAGCCAGGCCGAAATCTTCTTCTTTCATGTCCATCAGGTTGCTAGCGCCCGACAGCATGGTCGCAACGTGGGTGCGGGTACGCGGCAGGATGCGCTGGAAGTAGAAGCGCGCGGTCTGCAGCTTGGCGGTATAGAAGGCTTCTTCGCTGGTGCCGGCGGCCAGTTTCTCCGAGGCAACTCGAGCCATGTCAGCCCAGAAGTAAGCCAGGCAGGCGTAACCGGAATACATCAGGTAATCCACCGAGGCGGCACCGACTTCTTCGCGGTCCTTCATGGCGGCCATGCCCACTTTCATGGTCAGCTCGCCCCACTCCTTATTCAGTGCAGCCAGCGGAGTGACGAACTCCTGAACAGCCTCGACGCCCTCGTTGTTCTGGCAGAACTTGTGGACGATCTTGGTGAAGCCTTTGAGCGCTTCGCCTTGAGTCATCAGAACCTTGCGGCCCAGCAAGTCCAGCGCCTGAATGCCGGTGGTGCCTTCGTACAGCATGGAAATACGGCTGTCGCGAACGTTCTGCTCCATGCCCCACTCGGCGATGAAGCCGTGACCGCCGTAGATTTGCACGCCATGGTTGGCGGACTCAAAGCCCACTTCAGTCATGAATGCCTTGGCAATCGGCGTCATGAATGCCAGCAACGCGTCGGCTTGTTTCTTGTGCTCGGCGTCGTCGCTGTACTTGGCGATGTCGACCTGCTTGGCGGTGAAATACACCATGGCGCGAGTGCCTTCGGAGAAGGCCTTCATGGTCAGCAACATGCGACGTACATCAGGGTGAACGATGATCGGGTCAGCGGCCTTGTCCGGCGCTTTCGGGCCAGTCAGAGAACGCATCTGCAGGCGATCACGGGCGTACTTCAGGCCACCCTGGAAACCGATCTCGGCATGCGCCAGACCTTGCAACGCAGTGCCCAGACGCGCGGTGTTCATGAAGGTGAACATGCAGTTCAGGCCTTTGTTCGCCGGGCCGATCAGGAAACCGGTGGCCGCGTCGAAGTTCATCACGCAGGTCGCGTTGCCATGGATGCCCATCTTGTGTTCCAGGGAACCGCAGCTGACCGCATTGCGGTTGCCAATGCTGCCGTCAGCGTTAGGCAGGAACTTGGGCACGATGAACAGCGAGATGCCTTTGGTGCCGGCCGGTGCATCCGGCAGGCGGGCCAGCACGATGTGGACGATGTTATCGGCCATGTCGTGCTCACCAGCGGAAATGAAAATTTTGGTGCCGGTCACGCGATACGAACCATCAGCCTGTGGTTCGGCCTTGGTGCGCAGCATGCCCAGGTCAGTACCGCAGTGGGATTCGGTCAGGCACATGGTGCCGGTCCATTCGCCGGATACCAGCTTGGTCAGATACAGATCGCGCTGCTCGTCGGTGCCGTGCTCGGAGATAGTGTTCATCGCGCCATGGGACAGGCCTGGGTACATGCCCCACGACCAATTGGCTTCGCCGACCATTTCGCTGACTGCCAGGCCCAGAGACTCAGGCAAGCCCTGACCGCCGTGCTCGACGTCATGGGCCAGGCTCGGCCAGCCGCCTTCAACGAATTGCTTATAGGCTTCTTTGAAGCCGCTCGGCGTTTTCACGCCGGACTCGCTCCAGGTACAGCCTTCGGTATCACCAACACGGTTCAGCGGCGCCAGCACCTGCTCACAAAACTTGGCGCCTTCTTCAAGAATGGCATCAACCATGTCAGGGGTCGCGTCCTGACATGCTGGCAGACTTTGATAGTGCGCTTCGTAACCAAGCAGTTCGTCACGAACGAAGCGAATATCACGCAAGGGGGCCTTGTAGTCAGGCATAGCGATAAACCTCTGCTGATGAAACCTGGAAATGTATGACCGATCGGTCGCTGTGGGAACGTTCCCCAACCACCGGACAATCTTGGATGCCTAGCGGTCAAACAGGTGTTTGAAACATACGTTTACGCCCAAACCTTGTCAAGGGTGCGTAACACACCATTCATCAACGGAGTTCTTCAAGGCGTGCAGGCAAAGGCGTACAGCCCGGTAACAGGCATGCGTCGATGGCGAGAGTCTAGTTCAGGGCGAAGGGATAGCAGCGTAAATAGGAGCGGGTGATAGCGAGGAATTCAGCGCGCAAGGCCGTGTACTCAGGACACGGCCAGAAGGGTCAATCAGGCGTAGGTATCGATCAATGTACCGAGCATTTCGTCACTGGCTTTTTGTACTCTGGCGCCCGCTTCGATCTGGTTTGCGCCTTGGGCCATTTCTACCAGGTTGGCAGAAAGATCGCTGCGCTGAGAGCGATCAACGGAACGCAGGTTTTCCAGCTGGAAATCCGAAGACTGGCTTCTGCCAGAGACTTCGATATTGCTGCTGGCGATTTGCGTAGCCGCCTGATCCACACGCGACTGCCCAACTTCCATTGCGCTGAGGCCTGGATAAAGCGTGTTGTTCATGGTGATTTGCATGTGTAGATCCTCGTGTTCATAAAACGAACAACGCCATTGAAGCAGTAAAGCGCCAAAAGCGCCCGTCAAAAAGACTAATGGCACTAGGCCTGCCCATAGGCTGAGTCTTTTTGGCCTGGCCATTGTACGGCAGCTTGCTGATCAAATTTTGTGCACTGGCCCACAAACTGCGAAGTGAACCCGCCGTGGGACCGGCTTTAGCCGGGAAGGCGTCAGTGCTCACTCAGCAAATGTAACGGATGCACCGGCCTCTTCCCGGCTAAAGCCGGTCCCACGACCTAATCCGCAGGGCAATTTAACGAAACGGCTTTCAATCCAACAACTCAAGATGCAGATACTCCGCCACCGCTTCGGCACTCGGTTTTTTCAGGCGGGGCACGCGCCCCAGGCAGGGCGCGGGCAGGCGTTCGGCGAGGGTGGCGAGGTTTTCTTCCAGGCGTGAGGTTTTCGGGTCGACGATATTGGCCACCCAGCCCGCCAGTTGCAGCCCGTCTCCGGCGATGGCTTCGGCGGTCAATAGTGCATGGCTGATGCAGCCCAGGCGCACCCCCACCACCAGAATCACCGGCAATTGCAGGCCGATGGCCAAGTCCGACAGATTGGCCTGATCAGCCAACGGCACCCGCCAACCGCCAGCGCCTTCGATCAGGGTGAAGTCAGCGTTGCGCGCCAGCACCAGACGCATCGGGCCGAGCAGCGCCTGAACGGTCAACGCCACGCCCGCCTCCCGAGCCGCCAAATGTGGGGCGATGGCAGGCTCGAACGCAAACGGGTTGACCTCTTCGTAGCTCAGGGGGATTGAGCTTTCAGCCATGAGCGCCAGCGCGTCGGGGTTACGCAGACCACCCGGCGCGAGCGCGCAACCTGAAGCAACCGGCTTGCCCGCCAACGTGCTCAACCCGCTCAGCCGGGCGGCATGCAGTAAACCTGCAGCAACAGTGGTTTTGCCGACATCGGTGTCGGTGCCCGCGATGAAGTACGCACGGCTCATCTCGGTAGCCCTCTCTGGCGTGATGAACTCAAACGGTTTTTTCCAGAACCGTATAAACAACCTGATACGTCGCCGGTAGCCCAGCCTGTTGACGATAGTGCTCGTACGCCTCGATCAAGGCCAGTATTCGCGCACGACCGGTCAAACCACCCGGCCGCCCGGGGTTCAGATTGTGCGCGCCGAGTGCTTTCAATTCGTGAGTCAGGCTGCGCACATCCGGGTAGTGCAGCACATGAGGCTGAACCTCCAACGAACGAATCTGCAAACCACTGGCATCACACAGGCGCTGGTAATCCTCCAGTCGCCGGAAGCGGTTGACGTGAACCATGCCGTCCACCGCCTGCCAACTCTCACGCAACTCATACAAAGTGCCCACGCACAGGCTGGCAAAAGCAAACACCCCGCCCGGCTGCAGGACACGCCGCGCCTCACTGAGCACCGCAGCAAAGTCCGCGCACCACTGCACTGCCAGGCTGGAGAAGATCAGCGCGCAGCTGTCGTTGCGCAGCGGCAGACGCTCGGCATCCCCAGCGATGAAATGTTCGGCGCCCGCCAACGGCCGGGCATGGCGCAACATCCCTTCGGCAATATCCAGCGCGACACCTTCACCGTCGACAAAACGCTGGGCAAGCACACGGCTGAAATAACCCGTGCCGCAGCCCAGGTCCAGCCAGCGCGCAGGCTGGAGGTCGCCCGGCAAGCAGGCCAATAACTCACCACCGACATCGCGCTGCAATTGCGCGACGCTGTCGTAACTGCCTGCGGCCTTTGAGAATGACGCTGCCACTTGGCGCTTATCTGGCAAGCCACCCGGCAAGCGGGGGTTGGATAAATCAGTCATCACCGGACTCATGCAAGAAAGCCTGGATGGCCGCCGCCACACCATGGGGGTTTTCAAGGACAAATGCGTGGCTGGCCTGCTCGATCACGCCCACTTCAACATCGGGCAAAAGCGCCAGCAAATCACTGGCCGCTTCGGCAGGCACGAACGCGTCGAGACCGGCAAACAGGTGCAACTGCGGACCACGAAAAGTCTGCAAGGCACTGCGCGTGTCCAATTGCTCGAGTAATTGCAGGCCATGAACCAGCGCATTGGCTGAACCGTGAGGCGCGCCAGCCTTGAGCAAGCGGGAAATAGAGCGCGGGTCTTCAGCACCTTGGGCGCACAGCAGGCTGAAGCGTTTCAAGGTGGCGTCCGGGTTGTCCATGCATCCGGTCAGGAAGGCTTCGAAGTCGCCCACCGGCATCGCATTGGGCCAGGCGCCGCGCGTCACGAAGCTGGCGTTGCTGGCCAGGGTCAACAACCCGCAGCAGCGTTCACCGCGCAGCGCGGCCAGCTCAGCGGCAAGCATGCCGCCCAAAGACCAACCGCCGAGCCAGGCGTTGTCGGGCAACAGCGAGTCCAGTTCCGCGAGCCATTCTTTCGGGTCGCTGCTGTCCAGTTCCGGCAGCGGCTCGATATCCACACGCAAATGCTCATCCAGGCCACGCAACGCGGCGGCCAAGGGCTCCAGTGGAGAAATACCCAGGCCCCAGCCCGGCAACAGGATCAACTGATCACGCATGATTTGGCTCCACCGATTCGCTTGCCTTCAGCAGCGGGTAACACTGCGCCAATGCATTCAACAATAGCTGCACTTGGGCTTCGCTGTGGGCGGCTGACAGCGTCACGCGCAAACGGGCGCTACCAGCGGGCACAGTGGGAGGGCGAATCGCAGTTACCAGCAGCCCGTGCTCACGGAGCATGTGCGACAGGCGCACGGCCTGCCCGGCGTCCCCGACAAGGATGGGCTGGATGGGCGTAAAGCTGTCCATCAAACTCAGGCCGATCTGTTCGGCGCCAGCGCGAAACTGCGCGATCAGCCGCGCCAGATGCTCGCGACGCCAGTGCTCGGTGCGCAGCAGTTCCAGGCTTTTCAGGGTGGCGCAAGCCAGCGCGGGCGGCTGGCTGGTGGTGTAGATGTAGGGCCGGGCAAACTGGATCATGGTTTCGATCAGTTCTTCATTGCCCGCCACGAAAGCACCGGCCGTGCCGAACGCCTTGCCCAGCGTCCCGATCAACACGGGCACATCGTCCATGCCCAACCCGAAATGCTCGACGATGCCGCCGCCATTGGCTCCCAGGGGGCCGAAGCCGTGGGCATCATCGACCATCAGCCACGCGCCTTTGGCCTTGGCGGTTTGCGCCAGCGCGGGCAAGTCGGCAATGTCGCCGTCCATGCTGAATACGCCATCGGTGACCACCAACGTATCGCCCACTGCCTTTTCAAGCCGAGCGTTCAGGCTTTGGGAATCGTTGTGCAGATAGCGGGAAAAGCGTGCGCCGCTGAGCAAACCAGCATCGAGCAGCGAAGCGTGATTCAGACGATCTTCCAGCACCGTATCGCCCTGCCCTACCAGCGCCGTGACAGCCCCGAGGTTGGCCATGTAGCCGTTGGAAAACAGCAGCGCACGCGGCCGACCGGTCAGCTCGGCGAGCGCTTCTTCGAGTGCGTGATGCGGGCCGCTATGGCCGATCACCAGGTGCGAAGAGCCGCCGCCGACGCCCCACTTATCGGCGCCCGCCTGCCACGCGGCGATCACTTCCGGGTGATTGGCCAGGCCCAGATAATCGTTATTACAGAACGCCAGCAACGGCGTGCCATCGACCACCACCTCAGGCCCTTGGGGGCTCTGCAACAGAGGGCGCTGGCGATAAAGGTTGTCAGCGCGACGGGCGGCCAGACGTGCGCTCAGATCGAAGGACATGGGTGGCCTCGGGGATGTTGCATAACGGTCGATTTGAAATGCGTTTTCGTGGGACCGGCTTTAGCCGGGAAGAGGTCAGAGCAACCGCCGGATCTTCATAAGCAGACATGCAGCCTTCCCGGCTAAAGCCGGTCCCACAACGGTGGCGCGCAGCAGATCAAACCACCGCGTTATAAAACTGCTCGCTGCTTCTCTGCTCGACCAGCGCCTGCTCGATGGCGGCCTGATGCACTTCGTCGGCGTGCTCCTGCCCGGCTTCGGGCTTGATGCCCAGACGCGAGAACAACAGCATGTCCTTGTCAGCCTGCGGGTTGGCGGTGGTCAGCAGCTTGTCGCCGTAGAAGATCGAATTGGCACCGGCAAAGAACGCCAGGGCCTGCATCTGTTCGTTCATGGCTTCACGGCCAGCGGACAGGCGCACATGAGACTGCGGCATCAGAATGCGCGCCACGGCCAGCATGCGAATGAAGTCGAACGGATCAATGTCTTCGGCGTTTTCCAGCGGCGTACCGGCGACCTTGACCAGCATGTTGATCGGCACCGATTCCGGGTGCTCCGGCAGGTTCGCCAACTGGATCAACAGATTGGCGCGGTCGTCCAGCGACTCGCCCATGCCGAGGATGCCGCCGGAGCAGATCTTCATCCCCGAATCACGCACGTAAGCCAGTGTTTGCAGGCGCTCGCTGTAGGTACGCGTGGTGATGATGCTGGTGTAGAAATCCGGCGAGGTGTCGAGGTTGTGGTTGTAGTAATCCAGCCCGGCAGAGGCCAGCGCTTCGGTCTGGTCCTGATCCAGACGCCCAAGGGTCATGCACGTTTCCAGGCCCATGGCCTTCACGCCTTTGACCATTTCCAGCACGTACGGCATGTCTTTGGCGGACGGATGCTTCCACGCTGCGCCCATGCAGAAACGCGTCGAGCCGATGGCCTTGGCACGCGCCGCCTCCTCCAACACCTTCTGCACTTCCAGCAGCTTCTCCTTTTCCAGGCCGGTGTTGTAGTGGCCGGACTGAGGGCAGTATTTGCAGTCTTCCGGGCAGGCGCCGGTCTTGATCGAAAGCAGCGTTGAAACCTGAACACGGTTGGCGTCGAAATGAGCGCGGTGCACGGTTTGCGCCTGAAACAGCAGGTCATTGAAAGGCTGTACGAACAGCGCTCTGACCTCGGCTAAAGTCCAGTCGTGACGCAAAGTGGCGGTGGTGCTGGCGCTCATCGGGCGACCCTCGGGTTCAGTTCTGTTTTTTTGCACAACGCCCTGCGGCTAAGCCCTGCTTGCGCAGGCTTAAAGTCCACAGGCGCGACACGGTTGTTTCAACATATTTAAGTATCGATATATTTAAGGAACGCGCGTGCACTGTCAACCGTATCGCAAGCATCAGGTTTACATCTGGTTAAAAAACAAACAAAGCTGTTTGCTGTGCGATGAGTCCACGGACGGGCCTTTTCCAATTTGCACGCCTTGTGAAACAGAGCTGCCGTGGCTCGGGGAACAATGCCAGCAATGCGCGTTGCCGCTGGCGATGTCTGGGTTGAGCTGCGCGCAATGCACCCTGCAGCCACCGGCTTTTGATGAGGTGGTCACGCCATGGTTGTATCAATTTCCAGTCGACGGCCTGATCACGCGATTCAAGCACCAGGCCAACTGGCCCATGGGACGCCTGATGGCGCAATTGCTGGGGCAGTTCGTGCAGCACCGCCTTGAGGAGGACCTGCCTCGCCCTGATTACCTTCTTCCAGTGCCGCTGTCAGTCAAACGCCAGCGCCAGCGGGGCTACAACCAGGCCGCCATGCTCGCCGACTGGCTGGGCACCCAGCTGCAATTGCCGGTGCAAGACCGACTCATCCTGCGCACACGGGAAACCCCAACCCAGCAAGGCCTCGACGCCAAAGCCCGCAAACGAAACCTGCGCGGCGCGTTTGTGTTGGTGGATGAAGAGCAGATCAAAAACAAGCATGTCGCGCTGATCGACGACGTCCTCACCACAGGCTCCACCGCAGACATCATCGCCCGACTATTGATCAAGGCAGGCGCGCGGCGGGTGGATGTGTATTGTTTGGCGAGGACGCCGAAGCCGGGCAATGCCCCCCTGTAGGAGCTGCCGAAGGCTGCGAAAGCGATATTCCTGACAAACCGCCTTCGCAGCCTTCGGCAGCTCCTTCAGATGATGCAATGCCTTACACTCGGCTCCGTCATCCAAACCAAAAGCCGCCCTCCCATGTCCCTGCCCACCCTGCTCACCCAACACATGGTCCGTCGCCCGCAGCGGATGGCGTTGTTGCAGCACATTGCCGAGCAGGGTTCTATTACCCGTGCGGCGAAGAGTGCGGGGTTGAGTTACAAGGCGGCGTGGGATGCCATTGATGAGTTGAACAACCTGGCGCAGAAGCCCTTGGTAGAGCGCAGCGTTGGGGGGCGTGGCGGCGGCGGCGCGAAACTGTCGGTTGAAGGCGAGCGGGTGCTGCGGCTGTATCAGCGCTTGCAAGCGCTCCAGGCTCAGGTGCTGGAGGCCGCAGAAGAAAGTGGCGATCTGGATCTGCTTAGCCGCCTGACGTTACAGACCAGTGCTCGCAACCAACTGCTGGGCTGTATCGAGAGTATTACCAGCCATGGCCATAACGATCTGGTCCGATTGCGCCTGGCGGGCGGGCAGTGCATTGATGCTCAGATCACCCACGACAGCACGATCCGCCTTGAGCTGGCCATCGGTGCAGACGTGGTGGCGTTGATCAAGGCGGGCTGGTTGCAATTGCTCGCCACGGGACAGCCACCAGCCGATGGACACAACTGCTTGCGTGGGGCGGTCGAGGCTGTCGTTGAGGGAGACGATGGCCCCTGCGAAGTGCGCATCGCCCTGCCCTCCGGCCAGACCCTGTGCTCGCTAGCCGCACCTGAACAGGTCGCCGCGCTGAAACTCGAAACCGGGAGCGTCGTTCAAGTCCAGTTCGCCCCGTCGTTCGTTCTACTGGGCACGCCGCTGTAAGGCGACGGACACAAATTCGTCACACTCCCTCACTATGGTGTTTGCCACACCTGATGGAGCCGTGATGATGAACCTACTGGAAGAAAACCAAGCCACCGATCTTGAACAAATGGTCGGCCTAACGCGCCGCGGCTTCATCACGGCGGGCGCCCTGTGCGGCGCGGCGATGTTCATGGGCGGTAGTTTGCTCAGCCGCACTGCGCTGGCCAACAGCGTCAGCGCGGCGTCGGGCACGCTGCTGGGCTTTGACAGCATCCCCGCCGCCACCGCCGATAGCATCAGCCTGCCGCCGGGTTATAAATCTTCGGTGTTGATCAGTTGGGGTCAGCCGCTGCATGTCGACGGCCCGGCTTTTGACCCGAGCGGCAAAGGCAGCGCCGAAGCACAGGAAGTGCAGTTTGGCGACAACAACGACGGCATGAGCCTGTTCCCGATGCCCGGCAAACCTGATCGCGCATTGATGGCCATCAACAACGAATACACCAACTACCGCTACCTGTTCGATCACGGCAAGGACCCGCAGTCCGCCGAAGAAGTGCGCAAGGCATTGGCCAGCGAAGGCGTGTCGGTGATCGAGGTCCAGCACAAGGACGGCAAGTGGCAGTTCGTGCAGGACTCCAAGTACAACCGCCGCATCCACGGCAACACACCGATCAACCTGAGCGGCCCTGCTGCCGGGCATGAATGGCTCAAGACGGCCGCCGACAGCACCGGCAAGAAAGCCCTGGGCACCTTCCAGAATTGCGCCAACGGCAAGACGCCTTGGGGCACTTACCTGACCTGTGAAGAGAACTTCACCGACTGCTTCGGCAGCAGCGACGCCGAACAGAAATTCGACGCAGGTATCAAGCGTTATGGCGCCGTCGCGGCCAGCAAGGAAATCAACTGGCATCACCACGACCCGCGCTTCGACCTGGCAAAGAACCCCAACGAGATCAACCGCCACGGCTGGGTCGTCGAGATCGACCCGTTCGACCCGAAATCCACCCCGGTCAAGCGCACCGCCCTGGGCCGCTTCAAGCATGAGAATGCTGCTTTGGCCGAAACCAAAGGCGGCCGCGCCGTGGTGTACATGGGCGATGACGAACGTGGCGAGTTCATCTACAAATTCATCAGCCGCGACAAGATCAACCACGATGACCCGAAAGCCAACCGCAACCTGCTGGACCACGGCACGCTGTACGTCGCGCGCTTTGACAATGGCGACGGCAACCCGGATCGCCCCAAAGGCACCGGCGAATGGATCGAGCTGACCCACGGCAAGAACGGCCTGGACGCTGACGCCGGTTTCAATAATCAGGCTGAAGTGCTGATCCATGCGCGGCTTGCGGCGAGCGTTGTGAAAGCCACCCGCATGGACCGCCCGGAATGGATCGTGGTCAGCCCCAAGGATGGTCAGGTGTATTGCACGCTGACCAACAACGCGAAACGCGGCGACGATGGGCAACCGGTCGGCGGGCCGAACCCTCGGGCGAAAAACCAGTACGGGCAGATCCTGCGCTGGCGCGAAGACGAAGATAACGCTTCGGCCATGGCCTTCGATTGGGACCTGTTTGTGGTCGCGGGCAACCCGAGCGTGCATGCGGGTAAACCACAAGGCGGGTCGAGCAATATCAACCCGCAGAACATGTTCAATAGCCCGGATGGTTTGAGTTTCGATAGCGCCGGCCGTCTGTGGATACAGACCGATGGCGACTCCAGCAACAAAGGCGACTTCGCGGGCATGGGCAACAACCAGATGCTTTGCGCTGACCCGGAGAGCGGCGAAATCCGACGTTTCATGGTCGGGCCGATTGGCTGCGAAGTGACCGGCATCAGCTTCGCGCCGGACTACAAAACCCTGTTCATCGGCATCCAGCACCCCGGCGAAAACGGCGGCTCAACCTTCCCCGAGCACCTGCCAGACGGCAAGCCGAGGTCGTCGGTGATGGTGATTACCCGGGAGGATGGTGGGGTGATCGGCGCATAAGCGCTTTTGTAGGAGCTGCCGCAGGCTGCGAATGGCGATGTGTCAGACAGATTGATTTCGCAGCCTTCGGCAGCTCCTACAAGAACCGGTCGCTCCCGCCCCCTCAATCAATCAACCCATTCACGCCATCACGATTCCTCTCTAAGCATCCAATTCCTACAAAACCGTAGGAAACGTCTCATTTCCCCCGTCATCCTTTGCGTCGAGTCTTTGGCCTTCTGCGATATGCATTCAGCCGGAGCCCCTGATGACGCAATGCTTCCAAGACCACCCGATCGATAAACTGGTACTCAACCAGAACAGCGTGCCGATCTCGGAATGCCAGACCAAGACTATCCACGTCTACGATCAGAACCTCGAAGTCATCGACGTACCCATCCTGACCGGCGAATGCATCTGGCGTGTCTACCAGCGCGAGGCGGAGGAAATAGTCGCCCCTGGCGGGAAACTGATCGAAGACCCGAAGGAGCGTAACCGGGCGATCAACGCCGCTTACGCAAGGCTTTGGCTACACGACAACCGCTTCCAGTGGGCTGGCCTTGCCGCCTTTGCTTCCAAGCAGGTCGGCTGCGGCCTGCTGCACGCGGCCGACTCCATCGAGAATATCCAGGCCGAACACGAAGCGGCCAAAGGCCTGGGCGAAGGTGGCGAATCCATACTCGAAATCCCCGGCCTGTTCCGCATCAGCAAGAATGACGAACAAGCGGTGCGCTACCTTGATGAGGCGCGCCGAAACAATCCCGTACCGAGTATGGACGTCAGGCGCGACGGCGAACTGTCGCTCGCGCAGCAGCAATACCAGCACGTGTACGAAATGATGGCGCTGGGTAATACGCTGCTGTTTCTGGATGTATTTCCGTTGCATGCCTTCTATGCGAAACGGGGGTGGGCGGAGTTCAAGCACTGCTTGCCATTACGCCAAAACATTTATGGGCACCCACGCTTCCCGGTGTTCTGGCCCATAGAGCAGAAGAAGCTTGAGTTCGGGCTGAATTTCCCGGATATCCTGTACGGTTTCCAGGCGATTGAGGAGGGTCGAATCGCTGATAGCGTGAACTACCTCGCCCGGCATGAGCAGCAAAATATTCTGCAGCCCACGATGTACAACGACACGCAATTGAAACTGCTGCTGCGCCTCAACCACGTCGCCTACGTCACTCGCATGGGGCGCAAGGTGGCAGAGCCTATCGAGCTAACCCTGGCCAGCCAATGCAAGCGATTGGACGATGGCCGCACCGTCAGCTTTGACAAAAGCGCCATTGCTGACCTCTCCAACTTCCAAGAGCGCATGACCTTCGTGCTCAGCGCGGCCGCGCAGTTTGATGAGCTGTTAAATGGCCCGCAACGCTCACAGATAGAGAAGGCCATTCTAGATATTGCTGCTGGCTTGGGTATTAGATGAGCCAAACGCCGCTGAGAAAAAAGCGTCGCACTGCGGCGCTGACACTGATGGCGTTCTTTGCATTGATAGCCATTGGGCGGTGCTATCAGTTACGAGATGTTGAAATCGCGCTGAAGATTGGCGAGCCTTGGGAGGACATGCGCCAGCGCTCAAGCGCCAGAATCGACCCAGCCATACCCGATCAAATTGCGTTTGGGATGCCGAAGTCCGACGCCCGCCTGCGCCTCGCAGACTCGAAATATCCGTTTGTGACGCCTCCTGCTCGTTTTTTTGCCATAAATTATGACCGGGGTTTTGTGAGCAGCGTACGAATGTCCCCGCAAATCGAGCCGCTGCTGCTCGACGATACACTCAAGATCGTGCTGGATTTGCAAGAGCAGTGGCGCAACGGGGGCTGGCGTCCGAACCTCAGCGCGATATTCCCTTCCTTTGCCGACACTCCCCAATGGCGCGCCAGGTTGCGAGATGAAAAGAAAAATGCCGGGGTCGCTTACTGGACGGCAGATGACAAATACCAGGTGATGTTGGTTGTATCTCGTTTCCACGACGACAGGCACCCCGACGAAGAGCGATATCTGATCACGTTGGCGCTTGCCGGGCCGTGGCATTGACCGACCTGCCGCCACTGACTCAACCGGGAACCCACCGCTTTGAACACTTTTGTAGGAGCGGTTTTAGCCGCGAAGAGGGCAGTTCATGCGCTGAATCTTCGGTGACAGCAGTACCGCTCGCGGCTGAAGCCGCTCCTACGGGTCCTGTTTTTGCTGTACGACGGGGTTCTCCTACCGATCAAGAAAGACTCAATCAATCAACCCATTCACGTCATAAAACGGATACGGCCCTGGATATTCGCCGAACACCGCGTTATGGGTCACCAAGCCTTGCTGCGGATGCCAGCGGTGCAGCAGATAACCGGCCGGTTCCAGGTTGAAATGCGCCGGGGCATCTTCCTGTAGATCCAGTACGATCTGGTGGGAAGTGCCGGGGCAGATGCAGCTCAGGCTGCCACCAAAACGCCGCTGCATCGGGCGATGCAAATGGCCGCACAGCAAGCGCTCGACTTGCGGGTGGCGGGCGATGACTTTTTCGAAGGCTGCGATATTGTTAAACGGCTCCCGGTCCATGTGGCCGATGCCGGTGATGAACGGCGGGTGATGCAAAACCAAAACCGTCGGCGTATCTGGTTTTTGTGCCAGCTGCTCATCGAGCCAGAGCAACTGACTCTCGATCAGTTGCCCGCCGTGAGCGCCCGGAATGCTGGTGTCCAGACCGATCAAACGCACCGGATATTCATCCACCGTCCAATCCAGTGGGGCGTCGTGATTGCGCGGCAGATAAGCCTGTTCGGCAAACTCGGCCAGCAAGTGTTCGCGATCATCGTGATTGCCAGGCACCAGATAAAACGGCATGTCCAAACGTTTGAGTTCGGGATGCAGCACGGCGTATTCCTCTGGCTGACCAAAGTCGACCAGATCGCCGCTGATCACGACGATATCGGGGCGCGGAATGCTGGCGTTCAGGTGGTCCACGGCATGGCGCAATGCGGCCAGGGTATCGACTACGCCATAGGTCAGTTTCTGACCGGCTTTGAGGTGCAGATCGCTGATCTGCGCGATGAGGAATGGGTGGTTCAAAATTTGATCTCAACAAGCAAGTAGACGCGTGCCCTGTAGGAGCTTCCGAAGGCTGCGAACTGGGTCTGCCATAGGAATGCTTTCGCAGCCTTCGGCAGCTCCTACAGGGCGTGCTGTCAGGAATTCAGGGTAAACAACACCTGCGGCGCAACCGTCAGGCCGATCAAGGCGCCAGGGGTGTGGATAACGTTGTCGGTGCTGTCCACCAGCAGGGGTTGAGCGCCGCCGACATCCACCAACAAGCGACTCTGGGCGCCCTGGAAGAACTGCCCCACCAGACGCCCGCGCAAATGACTTTCGCCGTCGATCACCCGCAAATGCTCGGGACGGCAGTACACGGTCGACGGCAGATTCGAGCCCGTCCACGGCAGCTCACCGCCATTGACCCGCAACCCCTGCGCAGTGCGTTCAACAACCGCAAACGCGTTGAGGTTGCCAACAAAACTGGCGACGAAGGCATTGGCAGGCTGTTGATAGATTTCCCGAGGCGTCGCCAGCTGCGCAACGCGGCCTTTTTCCATCACCAGAATCCGGTCGCCCAGCGCCATGGCTTCGCCCTGATCGTGGGTAACAAACACAGCGGTGATGCCCAGCCCACGCAGCAGTTCATCCAGCTCACTGCGCAAGCGTTCGCGCAATTGAGCGTCCAGTGCCGCCAAGGGTTCGTCGAGCAACAGAACGCGAGGCCGTGGCGCCAAAGCGCGAGCCAGTGCAACCCGCTGACGCTGCCCGCCAGACAACTCATGAATGCTGCGCTTGCCGTGCTCCTGCAAGCCGACCAATTCAAGCAACTCGGCGCAGCGCTTGTTGCGCTCGGCAGGCGACAGGCCACGAATTTTCAGGCCATAGACGATGTTGCCCGCCACATCCAGATTGGGAAACAGCGCGTAGTTCTGGAACACCATGCCCACGTCACGCTTCTCGATGGGCAGGCGGGTGACGTCGTGGTCGTCAAAAAAGATCTGACCGGCATTCGGGCTCTCCAGCCCGGCGATCAAACGCAGGGTGGTGGTTTTGCCACATCCGGATGGGCCGAGGATCGCCAGGGTTTCGCCTGGCTCGATGGTCAGGTTCAAATCATGAACAGCGACGGTTCCGTCAGCGAACGCCTTGCGGCAGCCCTGCAAGCGAATGGTGGTTCCGGTCATCGACTCTCTCCACGGGAAAGACGGGCGCTGATGGCCTGCAACGCGATCAACAGCGGCACGATCATCAACAGAAAAATAAGGGTGTAGGCGCTGGCCACTTCCAGCCGCGCGGAGGCGTAGCTGTCGGCGAGGCCCACCGGCAGGGTTTTGGTCATGGGGGTATGGAGCATCCAGGTCAGGTTGAACTCACCCAGCGACAGGGTCACCACCATCAATACCCCGGCCAGAATCCCGGCGCGGCAATTGGGCACCACCACGCTGAAGAAACGCTTGATCGGTCCTGCTCCCAGGCTGGCAGCCGCCTCCTCAAGCGTTGGCAAATGCTGGCGCTGCATCACCGCCATCACCGGCCGCACCAGAAACGGCAAGGTGAACAGCACATGGCCCACCAGGATGAAAAGCCAGCTGCTACGAAAGCCGCCGAACTGGCCGTAGGTCAGCAACAACGCCAAGGCGCTGGCCAGACCGGGCATGGCGACCGGCAGAACCATCAACTCCTCAAAGGCACGACTGAAGCGGTTGTTCATCCGCACCAGCGCATAGGCTGCCGGTACGCCAATCACGCAGACACACACCGCACACGCGACTGCCAACTGGATCGACAGCCAGACCGTGGGCGAGTACGCCTGCCAGACCTGAATCAGCCAGTCGAAAGTCAATCCACTCGACACGCCCTGAAAATAATTGCGCGTCAGGCCGGCCATCAAGGACAGCAACACCGGCACCAACATGAAGGCGCAGACCAGCAGCGTGAACAGCAACTGCACGACAAACAGCGATGAGCGCTTCACAGGACAGTCCCCGAGTTTTTCACCAGCCGCCGGGCCAGCAGCAACACGGCCCAGGTCAGCGCACCCAGCACCACTGACAAGGCAGCGGCCACGGCGAAGTTGGCATAGTTGGTGAACACGTTGTAGATCGCCACCGGCGTGACATTCAGGCGGGTACCGAGGGTGAACGCCGTGCCGAACGCGCCCATCGAGGTCGCGAAGCAAATCGCACCACAGGACACCAACGCAGGCGCAAGGCCCGGGACGATCACGTCACAGACCACTCGCCAATGCCCGGCACCCAGCGAGTGCGCAGCTTCTTCAAGGCTGCGATCCAGACTTTCACAGGCCGCCATCACGGTAAGAATCACCCGTGGAATCGAGAAGTACAGGTAACCGATAAACAGGCCAGTCAGGGAGTAGGCGAAGATCCAGCGCTCACCCGCCAACTGCATGCCGAGCATGGCGAACAGGCCTTGACGCCCGGCCAGCAGGATCACCAGAAAGCCCACCACCACACCGGGAAACGCCAGCGGAAAGGTCAGCAACGCCACCAGCGCCGAGCGTCCGAAGAAGCGTTGCCGGGCAAGGAACACCCCGCTGATTCCACCTACCAGCAAAGCCGCCAGCGTGACCACGATGGCGAGCACGCAGGTCTGCAGCAAGCTGTTCAAATACTGACCGCTGCTGAGTACTTGCCAGTAACCGCTGCTGCCATCGCGGTCTTCACCGCCCAGCAGCATCAGATGCGCCAGCGGCAACAGCCAGAACGCGAACAACATCGCAGCAGCAGGCGCCAGCGCCCAGGCCGCCGTCGGGCGCAGGCGCAATAATCCGCGTTTGCCCGACGTCACGCCCTGAGCCTTGATAACCGAGGTGGTCACTTACTTGACCTCACTCAGATAACGCGCAGCAAAGGCTTCCTGCACGGCGGCCATGTGCTCGTAATTGACCACCGTGGCGCGGGCGTAGTCGCTGTCCGGCAGGAATTGCGCGGCCACATCGGCTGGCATTTTCACGTCACGCACCGGGCGCAGATAGGCTTTGGCCCACAGCGACTGACCTGCGTCAGACAGGGTGAAATCCAGGACCTTTTCAGCGTTGGCGCGATGCGGGGCGTTATCCACCACGCTCATCACGTAAGGCACGCTGATGCTGCCTTCTTGCGGAATTACGAAGGCGACGTTGGCCTTGTCCTTGTAGCGAGCGCGGTAGGCGTTGAAGTCGTAGTCCACCAGGATCGGCAACTCGCCGGACAGCACCCGGGCATAGGCGGTTTGCTTGGGCACGATAGGCGAGTTTTTCGCCAGTTTCTGGAAGTAGCTGATGCCGGGAGCGAAGTTATCCAGGGTGCCGCCCATGGCCTGGTTGATGGCAACAGCGGAGACATAGCCGACAAAGGCGCTGGACGGATCCAGGTAACCCACCATGCCTTTGTACTCAGGCTTGAGCAGATCAGCCCAGCTCTGCGGAACCGGCAAACCACCCAGCGCATCGACGTTGACCATGATGCCCAAGGTGCCGGAGTGGATCGCGAACCAGTGGCCTTCCGGGTCCTTCAAACCTGCCGGAATCTCATCCCAGCCTTTAGGCTTATAGGTGCCGACCACGCCGGCTTTCTGTGCCTGCAAACCAAAGGTCACGCCGTAATACACCACGTCGGCAACCGGCGCGGCCTTCTCGGCCACCAACTGCGCTAGGGATTGGCCGGAGTTTTTGTTATCCAGTGGCACCTGCACGCCGGTGGTGTCGGCAATGGCTTTGAGTTGCGCGCCCCAGTCGGCCCATTCTGGCGGGCAGTTGTAGCAGATAGCGGTTTCAGCAGCCTGAGCCAGGCTGGCAACGCCACACAGCAGCAAAGCCGCCAGAGTTTTACTGAAACGGATCATGAAGCGTCTCCTCGTAGGGTTGAGTACTTTCACCCGGCCGGATGTGGCAAGGCAGGCAATGGGAAATCGGAGCGGCACCGGCAATCTGCGCCAGCAATTGATCGATCACGGTGCTGGCCAGCTGCGCGATGGGTTGCACGACGCTGCACAGCGTCGGATGCATTTGTGCGCCGAGGGCGATGCCATCGAAGCCAATCACCGACAGCTGACCGGGCACGCCCCAGCCGTTGCGTCGCAGTTCGGCAATCAGGCTGATCGCCAGCAAGTCGTTGGAGCAAACCAGCGCGCTGGGCGGGTTCGGGCCGCGCAGCAGAGGCTCGATGGCGGCGAAATCAGCCTGGGTATGCGCCGGCATTTCGATCACCGGCAAGCTGGGCAAACCGCGCTCGGCCATGGCGTCGCCATAACCTGCGTAGCGCAGCCGTGCCCGGTCTGATTGCAGCGCGGGGCCAGCGACCATGCCGATGCGCCGATGGCCGCAATCAAGCAGATAACGCGTCGCCAGCGCCATGCCCGCGCGGTTATCCACAGACACGGCGCTGTAATCGGGATTGCCCGGTTGGTGATAAGCCAACACGAATGGCGTGTCTTCGCTGACCAGGCTTTGCAGGACGCGATTGCTTTCGGCGTCGGTGACCGTCAGCACCAGCCCGTCTACCCGCTGGCGCAGCAGTTCTTCGACCACCGCACTTTCGCGCTCGCTGCTGTAATCGGTTGTCGCCAGCAACAGGTTGTAGCCCTGCAGGCGTGCGGCGCGCTCCATGGCCTGAACCTGCTCCGCAAAGACCGGGTTGAGCAGGTTGGGCACGATCACACCGATCAGGTTGGTGGTCTGCAGACGCAATTGACGGCCGAGACGATTGGGACGAAAACCCAGCTGGCGAGCCGCTTCGAACACCTGATCGCGGGTGGCCGGGCGCACCACATCCGGGGAAGCAAAAGCCCGGGCGGCGGTGGCGCGGGAAACACCGGCCAGCTGTGCAACGTCTTTCAAATCACTCATGTTCGCTCGATTGAGATCGATCTCATTGGCGTGAACACTACGGATTCAACATTTCGTTACAGCTAACAATCGATGACAGTTTGGTTGCAGCGCACAACGTTGCTGTAAAGCTAACGACCCACGCGGGGCCCGTCTGCGCTACCATCACGGGCCGACGCGGCAGCCTGCTGCGCGCAGGAGTCAGCATGGCCCATCCGTTCGCAACACTTACGCCAGACCTGGTCCTCGATGCCGTTGAAAGCATCGGGTTTCTCAGTGACGCCCGCATTCTTGCGCTCAACAGCTACGAGAACCGCGTCTATCAAGTCGGCATCGAAGACGGCCAGCCGCTGATCGCCAAGTTCTACCGACCGCAACGCTGGACCAACGAAGCCATTCTTGAAGAACACAGCTTCACCTTCGAACTGGCCAATGTGGATATACCGGTGGTCGCGCCCATGGTGCACAACGGGCAGACCCTGTTCGAACACGGCGGTTTTCGCTTCACCCTCTTTCCACGTCGCGGCGGCCGCGCGCCGGAGCCGGGCAATCTTGATCAGCTGTATCGTCTGGGCCAATTGCTTGGGCGTATCCACGCGGTGGGCGCCACCAAGCCGTTCGAGCATCGCGAAGCGCTAGCGGTGAAGAACTTCGGTCAGGACTCGCTGGATTACCTGCTGCAAAACGATTGCATTCCACGCAGCCTGCTCCCGGCTTACGAGTCGGTCGCCAAAGACCTGCTCAAGCGCGTCGAAGATGCCTACGCCAAGACCACGCACCAGAACATTCGCATGCATGGCGACTGCCACCCCGGCAACATGATGGCTAGGGATGAGATGTTCCACATCGTTGACCTGGACGACTGCCGCATGGGCCCTGCCGTGCAGGACATCTGGATGATGCTGGCCGGTGATCGTCAGGAATGCCTCGGCCAGTTGTCGGAATTGATGGACGGCTACAACGAATTCCACGATTTCAACCCACGTGAGCTTGCCTTGATCGAACCGCTGCGCGCCTTGCGCCTGATGCACTACAGCGCTTGGCTGGCCCGCCGCTGGGACGACCCGGCCTTCCCCCACAGCTTCCCGTGGTTCGGCACCGAGCGTTATTGGGGCGACCAGATCCTGGCCCTGCGCGAACAGCTTTCAGCCCTTAATGAGGAGCCGTTGAAGCTGTTTTAAATGCAAAACCTGTAGGAGCTGCCGAAGGCTGCGAATTGCGGTGTGACATCGCCTTCGCAGCCTTCGGCAGCTCCTACAGGGGCACTTCCACCGCTACATCGTCAAACATTACAAGAATCGACAACCTGACCACAGGACCAAGCATGTCAGCCGCCAACCCGCAGCGCGGGTACATTCTCGGGCTTACCGCCTATACCATCTGGGGCCTGTTCCCCATGTACTTCAAAGCCATCGCCGCAGTGCCGTCGGTGGAAATCATCGTGCATCGGGTGCTGTGGTCGGCACTGTTCGGCTCGCTGCTGTTGCTGGTCTGGAAACACCCAGGCTGGTGGCGCGAGCTGCGTGACAATCCTCAGCGCCTGGCGGTACTGGCATTCAGCGGGTCACTGATCGCCGCCAACTGGCTGGTGTATGTCTGGGCGGTCAATAACGGGCGCATGCTCGAAGCAAGCCTGGGTTATTACATCAACCCGCTGGTCAACGTTTTGCTGGGGATGGTGGTGCTCGGCGAACGCCTGCGGCGCATGCAATGGATCGCCGTGACGCTGGCCGCTGTGGGCGTGGCGCAGCAGGTCTGGCAAGTCGGCAGCCTGCCGTGGGTGTCGCTGGCCCTGGCGTCGACCTTCGCCGTCTATGGCCTGGTGCGCAAACGCGCGCCCGTCAAAGCCCTGCCAGGGCTGGTGGTCGAAACCTGGATGCTGGTGCCCATCGCCGCCGCCTGGTTACTGCTCAACCCCATGGCCCACAGCGCACAGCCCGAGTTCTGGACCACCAGCCAGGCCATCTGGCTTGCAGCGGCAGGCCCGGTCACGTTACTGCCGCTCATCTGCTTCAACGCCGCCGCCCGGCATCTGCCCTACACCACGCTGGGCTTCCTGCAATACATCGCCCCGACGCTGGTGCTGGCCTTGGCGGTGTTGATGTTTGACGAACACCTTGCGCCGAGTACCTTGGTGACCTTCGCGTTCATCTGGGCAGGGTTGGCGGTTTACAGCGTGGATGCGTGGATCACCGCCAGACGGCGGGTTTGACACCACGGGACCTGTGGGAGCGAGTTCATTCGCGAAGAGGCCAGTACACTCGACACATCTTTATCGAATTTAACATTGCCTTCGCGAATGAATTCGCTCCCACAGGGGGGCCGTATTCCGGGGTTAAAGATCGGTACGCAACACCAGATCCACCATCAAATCATCAGCCAGGGTTTCCAACGCCGCCTGCAGCGCATCCAGTGAAAGCGTCAGTGGCACGCCAAGAATGGCTTCGGCGTGGAACAAGGGTTCGCTGCTCATGGGTGCCGGTCGCACGTCGGTGACCAGGCGCTCGACGTTCACGCCCTGCTCAGTCAGCAATCGGGTGATGTCGCGCACGATGCCGGGGCGGTCGTTGCCGACCAGTTCCATGCCGATGGGCTTCCAGGTGCAGGCCTCTTCGATAGCCGTTTCAGCGAATAACACGCGGATGCCTTGGCCGGACAAATCCAGCAGCGCGTTCTTCAATTCTTCCTGCGCTTCGGCCGGCACACCGACCCGCAGGATCCCGGCGAATTGCCCGGCCATGTGCGCCATGCGGCTTTCCAGCCAGTTGCCGCCGTGGTCGGCGATGCATTCGGCGATCAGTTCGACCTGGCCCGGTTTGTCCGGGGCAAACACGGTAATAACGAGATGATCCACGGGTAACTCCTTTTGTGCTGAGCCTGCGCCAGCCGTTCAAGCCTGGGCGATAGTGTCTGCAGTATAGGCATGCATCACCCAAACGCTTTAAGGTCGCGTGTGCGCGGCTTTGTATACTGTTTCGAATTTTCTATGGAACAATCCGGACGATCTTTGAGAACATCCGACCCTTTGACGTGACCGACCATGAAAATAGAGTCGCGAGGTGACATATTTAGTCTCGTTTTCACCCGGCAACTCATCATGTAGTATGCGTCGGCGCGCACTACATGATCGCATTCAAAAATAAACAGCGCGCTCCCATGGGCGCCCACACGCTGAGCAGAGTGAGGCAAGTGCAATGACTGAACACGTTCAAGTCGGTGGCCTGCGGGTCGCCAAAGTCCTGTTTGACTTCGTCAATAACGAAGCGATCCCCGGGACCGGTCTTGATGTTGCCGGCTTCTGGCAAGGTGCGGAACAGCTGATCAACGAGCTGGCCCCCAAGAACAAGGCGCTGCTCGCCAAACGTGATGACTTGCAGGCCAAAATCGACGCCTGGCATCAATCCCGTGCAGGCCAGGCCCACGACGCCTCGGCTTACAAGGCCTTCCTTGAAGAGATCGGTTATCTGCTGCCAGAAGTGGCGGATTTCCAGGCGACGACGCAAAACGTCGATGAAGAAATTGCCCGCATGGCCGGCCCGCAGTTGGTCGTCCCGGTCATGAACGCCCGCTTCGCCCTCAATGCCTCGAACGCCCGCTGGGGCTCGCTGTATGACGCGCTCTACGGCACCGATGCCATCAGCGAAACCGACGGCGCGGAAAAAGGCAAAGGCTACAACAAGGTACGCGGCGACAAAGTCATCGCCTTCGCCCGCGCCTTTCTGGACGAAGCAGCGCCGTTGGCTGCTGGCTCCCACGTGGACTCCACCGGCTACAAACTGATCGACGGCAAGCTGGTGATCAGCCTCAAGGGCGGCAGCAATACCGGCCTGCAGGACGACGCGCAGTTGATCGGCTATCACGGCGATGCCGCCGCACCGACCGCGATCCTGCTCAAGCATAACGGGCTGCATTTCGAGATCCAGATCGACGCCTCCAGTCCGATTGGGCAGACCGACGCGGCGGGCGTCAAAGACGTGCTGATGGAAGCCGCACTGACCACCATCATGGACTGCGAAGACTCCATCGCCGCTGTGGATGCCGATGACAAAGTGGTGGTTTACCGCAACTGGCTGGGCCTGATGAAAGGCGACCTGGCTGAGGAAGTCTCCAAGGGTGGTGAAACCTTCACCCGCACCATGAACCCCGATCGCGTCTATACCGCGCCTGATGGCAGCGAAGTCAAACTGCATGGCCGCTCGCTGCTGTTCATTCGCAACGTCGGCCATCTGATGACCATCGATGCGATCCTCGATCAGAACGGTCAGGAAGTCCCGGAAGGCATTCTCGACGGCCTGCTCACCAGCCTCGCCGCGGTCCACAGCCTCAACGGCAACACCACCCGCAGCAACAGCCGCACCCGCTCGGTGTACATCGTTAAACCGAAGATGCACGGCCCGGAAGAAGCAGCGTTCACCAACGAGCTGTTCGGCCGTATCGAGCAGGTGCTGCGTCTGCCGCGCAACACCCTCAAAGTCGGGATCATGGACGAGGAACGTCGTACCACGATCAACCTCAAGGCCTGCATCCAGGCGGCCAGCGAGCGCGTGGTGTTTATCAACACCGGCTTCCTGGACCGCACCGGCGATGAAATCCACACCTCCATGGAAGCTGGCCCAATGGTGCGCAAAGCGCAGATGAAGGCCGAGAAGTGGATCAGCGCGTATGAAAACTGGAACGTCGATATCGGCCTGAGCTGTGGGCTGCAAGGCCGTGCGCAGATCGGCAAAGGCATGTGGGCCATGCCCGATCTGATGGCCGCGATGCTTGAGCAGAAGATCGCCCATCCACTGGCGGGCGCCAACACGGCTTGGGTTCCGTCGCCTACCGCTGCTGCGCTGCATGCTCTGCACTATCACAAGGTGGACGTGTTCGCCCGCCAGGCAGAACTGGCCCAGCGTACCCGCGCGTCGGTGGACGACATTCTGACCATCCCGCTGGCGCCCAATACCGACTGGACCGCTGACGAGATCCAGAACGAACTGGACAACAACTCGCAGGGCATCCTCGGCTACGTGGTGCGCTGGATCGATCAGGGTGTGGGTTGCTCGAAAGTGCCGGACATCAACGACATCGGCCTGATGGAAGACCGCGCGACGCTGCGTATTTCCAGCCAGCACATCGCCAACTGGTTGCGCCACGGTGTGGTTACTGAAACCCAGGTGATGGACAGCCTCAAGCGCATGGCGCCGGTGGTTGATCGGCAGAACGCGGGGGATGCTCTATATCGCCCGCTGGCGCCGGACTTCGACAGCAACATCGCCTTCCAGGCTGCGGTTGAACTGGTGATCGAAGGGACCAAACAGCCTAACGGTTACACCGAGCCGGTATTGCACCGTCGCCGTCGGGAGTTCAAGGCCAAGAACGGGCTGTAAGAGACGCCAGGCCCCGCGACAATCGCGGGGCCTGTGGTAAACCAAACTCCCTCTGGGAGCGGCCGGGGTCGCGCTCCACTCATTCGCGAAAGGTTTTTCAGTCACCCGATGTGCGATGGATGTACGTGCCTCTTCGTCAACGACGTGGGACCGGCTTTAGCCGGGAAGAGGCCGGGACGATCACCGATAACGTGTCGTCAAGAATATCGCTTTCCCGGCTAAAGCCGGTCCCACGTCCTCACACCCACAGCCCCCGTCAAACCATCCCCAACTCGCCCTTCACCAGCTTGAGCAGATGCTTGGTGTTGATCGGCTTGAGCAGGAAATCCAGCACGCTCAGGTGCATGGCGTCGATAGCATCACGCACATTGGCGTCGCCCGAGACGATGATGATCGGCAACGACGCCCGGTCTGAATCGCGCACCCGGCGGATCAAGTCCAGACCATCACAAGGCGCCATGCGCAAATCAGTGATCAGCAGCGCGATGCTCTCGCGGGTCCGGATCAACTCCATTGCACTGTTGCCACCGGCTGCCGTCAGGCACCTGATGTCGTTCAGGCTGAGGATCTCGGCCAACAACTCACGTGCGTCGCGATCATCATCGACGATCAAGACTTTTTGCACCGAATCGGAGGGCGGCGCGAGCATCACTTCATTCAGAGCTTCACGCTCTTCATCACTCAAAATATCGAGATCCAACATAACCGCCTGATTCCCTGCAATGAGCTGACACCAAAACCGGGCCCGTGCCCGGCTAAATCTGTGTGCTTTGGTCGGCATCCTCGCAGTCATCGGAGGAGTCGTACAACTGCTTTTTACACCAAGCTTCGAGTACTCAGAAATCTTTTTGTTGCGTAAGACTTACGTCCAATGGGCACTGCCCTTGAAGCGGCCGACCATGGCCTTCAATAAAAAGAACGCGGTACAGGTCATGAGTAGAGCGGATGCCTTCGCCCAGGCTGGCAAAACAGCGGTGTTGCAGAACATCCATGGCACCATGCAATTCCTGCAAAAATTCCCACCGTTCAACCAGATGGAAAGCGCGCACCTCGCTTATCTGGTGGAGCAATGCCAACTGCGTTTTTACGGCGCAGATGAAAGCATCATCAAGCCTGGCGATGGGCCAGTAGAGCACTTTTACATCGTCAAACAAGGTCGGGTAGTGGGCGAGCGACCGCATACCGCCAAGGGCGGCACCGAAACCACGTTCGAGATCACCACGGGCGAATGCTTCCCGCTGGCGGCATTGCTGGGCGAACGTGCCACGCGTACTGAACATCTGGCGGCCGAAGATACGTTTTGCCTGCAATTGAACAAGCAGGCGTTCATCAAGCTGTTCGCCCTCTCCACCACCTTCCGTGATTTCGCCTTGCGCGGCGTCAGCAGCCTGCTGGATCAGGTCAATCAACAGGTCCAGCAGCGGGCTGTGGAAACCCTGGGCACCCAATACTCCCTGAATACCCGCCTGGGCGAACTGGCCATGCGGCATCCGGTGATGTGCGCCCCGGACACGCCGCTACGTGAAGCCGTAAAGCTGATGCATGAGCAGCAAGTCGGCAGCATCGTGATCGTCGATGAGCAGCAAGCGCCGCTGGGCATTTTCACTCTGCGCGATTTGCGCGAAGCCGTGGCTGATATCAACGTCGATTTCAGCCAGGCCATCCAGACCCGCATGATCCAGGCCCCCTTCCACCTGAGCCCCGATGCCAGTGCTTTTGACGCGGCCATCGCCATGACCGGCCGCCATATCGCCCACGTCTGCCTGGTCAAAGACGGCCGCCTCTGCGGTGTGGTTTCCGAGCGTGATCTGTTTTCCCTGCAACGGGTCGATCTGGTGCACCTGGCGCGAACCATCCGCACTGCGCCGCGCATCGACAGCCTGTGCAACCTGCGCGGCGACATCGTGCAGTTGGTCGACCGCATGCTGGCTCACGGCGCGTCTTCGACGCAGATCACGCAAATCATCACCCTGCTCAACGACCACACGGTCTGTCGCGTGATCGAGCTGACGCTGGAGGAAAAAGGCGACCCCGGCATCCCGTTCAGCTGGCTGTGTTTCGGCAGCGAAGGCCGCCGCGAGCAGACGCTGCACACCGATCAGGACAACGGCATTCTGTTCGACGCCAAAGACGCCGCCGAGGCTGCGCAGATTCGCGGGTTGCTGCTGCCGATTGCCGAACGGATCAACCAAAACCTGGCGCTGTGCGGTTTCACCCTGTGCAAGGGCAACATCATGGCCGGCAACCCGGAGCTGTGCCTGTCACGGGCGGAGTGGTCGCGGCGCTTCGGCGCGTTCATCCGTGAAGCCACGCCGGAAAACCTGCTGGCTTCCAGCATCTATTTTGATTTGCGTGTGGTCTGGGGCGATGAGAGCGGCGCTGAGCAATTGCGGCGGCAGATTCTCGAACAGGTCGGGGATAACCGGCTATTCCAGCGCATGCTGGCCGACAACGCCTTGCGCCAGCGCCCGCCGGTGGGCCGCTTCAAAGACTTCGTGCTGGCCCGCAAAGGCAGCGAAAAGGACACGCTGGACCTCAAGACCCAAGGCCTGACGCCGTTCGTCGACGGTGCGCGGGTCCTGGCGCTGGCCAGCGGCATCGGCGCCAACAACACCCTGGAGCGTTTGCGGCAATTGGTGGAGCGCGAGGTGATCGACCGCCTCGACGGCGCGGCCTATGAAGAGGCGTATCACTTTATCCAGCAGACGCGCATGCAGCAGCATCAACTCCAGAGCCGCCAGCACTTGCCGTACTCGAATCGCATCGACCCGGAAACCCTCAATCATCTGGACCGGCGCATCCTGCGTGAATCCCTGCGCCAGGCCCAACGCCTGCAAACCAGCCTGACGCTGCGCTACCAACTATGAACCTCTTCGACTGGCTACGCCCACGCCCGCCAAAACCCACGCTGGAGCACAGCGACAGACAACGCCTGGCAAACCTTGCGCCTGCTGCGCCGTTCCCTGAAACCCCGCTACGCCAGCAACGCTGGGTGGTGGTGGATCTGGAAACCAGCGGCCTGAACATGAACCGCGATCAGGTGCTGTCCATTGGTGCGGTGGTGATCGAGGACGGCGCCATTGATCTGAGCCAGCAGTTCGAACGAACCCTGCTGCGCACTGATCACAAAGTCAGCCCGGCAGTGCTGATCCATGGCCTGGCGCCCAGTGAGATTGCTGCGGGCAGTGAGCCGGTAGAGGCCTTGCTGGACTTCATGGAGTTCGTCGGCGACAGCCCACTGTTGGCATTCCATGCGCCGTTTGATCAACACATGCTCGGGCGTGCGCTGAAGGAAAGCCTGGACTACCGCCTTGAGCATCATTTTCTGGATGTGGCCGAGATGGCGCCGCTGCTGTTTCCACAGGCCAACCTGCGCAAGGCCGGGCTGGACGACTGGACTCAGTTCTTCGGCCTGCACGCCGAAGAACGCCACAACGCCAGCGCCGATGCTCTGGTGACGGCAGAACTGGCACTGATCCTGTTCAGCCACGCCCGCCGTCAGCAGATGGACAGCCCTGCCCGCCTGGACCAAAGCCTGAGCCAGTGGCGCAGAAGGCAGCAGAGTCATTCGTTTTAGGTGTGGTCTGTTGGCAAACCCCGATCCTGTAGGAGCTGTCCGAGGTTACGAGGGCTGCGAAGGCGGTGTTTCAGGCAGATCGTAGCTCGCAGCCTTCGGCAGCTCCTACAATTAACGACTTGTGCACACAGGCTGTTAGCGCCTCTGTGGATAAGGTGTTCGCTGAACGCTGCAGCCTATACAAATCAATGCCTACAGGCGCCTGTTCGAAAAACAACCAGCCTAACCTACGGTTTTTACTGGGTTTTCGCTGTGGATAAACAATCCACCGATGTTCACGCTCGCCCACAGTTGCCCACAAAGTCTGTTGGCGCTTCTGTGGACAAGTTGTTCGCTTAACGCTGCGAACCATATAGAGCGTGGCCTGTAGCAATCTGATCAGAAAACGATCAATCTCTGTAAATATCCGCGAGAACTCATCTGTCAACGTTGAAATACAAGGCTTTGACCAGTTTTCCACAGCCCTGGCGCCTTAAGGCTGAAGTTGCCCCCAAACTCTGTTGGCGCTTCTGTGGATAAGGTGTTTGCTATCACCTGCAGCCCCCTAAAAACGTGGCTTTCAGCAACATGATCAATTATTGACCAATATCCACAGGAAATCGTGCTTATGAATAAGTCACGGTTTATATTGGTTTTTTACACAGGCAGCCGAGCACTTCCCCACAATTACTGTGGGCTGCTCTGTGGATAAGTTGTTGGCGGAAGCTGGGGAGGTAAGGCGGGGTTGGGCTACATGGGAGCTGATCAGATTTTGATCAAAGATTTCGAAGCGCGACAGACCTTGTGGGAGCGAATTTATTCGCGAAGAGGCAGGCACATCCGATACATCGACTGCGCCTGACGAATTGCCTTCGCGAATGAATTCGCTCCCACAGGTTTTTACACAGTATTAAGCAATCCCCATCACTCGTGATTAACCGCCACGCCCTTCAGATACGGAGCAGGCTCGGCACCGAGGTTTTCCAGGACGCGGGCGCTGTACCAGTCGATGAAATTGACCACGCCGAACTCGTAGGTTTTCGAGTAAGGCCCTGGCTGGTAGGCGTTGGAGTTGATGCCACGCTGGTTTTCTTCGGCCAGGCGACGGTCTTGATCGTTGGTGGCGTCCCAGACTTCACGCAGGCGTGCTACGTCGTAGTCCACGCCTTCAACGGCGTCCTTGTGCACCAGCCATTTGGTGCTGACCATGGTTTCCTGGGCGCTGATCGGCCACACAGTGAACACGATGATGTGGTCGCCCATGCAGTGGTTCCAGGCATGCGGCAGGTGCAGGATGCGCATCGAGCCCAGGTCCGGGTTTTTGATGCGGCCCATGAGTTTGCTGCTGCCTTGCTTGCCGTCCATGGTCATGGAGACGGTGCCTTTAAGCAGCGGCATGCGCACGATGCGGTTACGCAGGCCGAAGCTGGCGTGCGCGTAAGGAATCTTCTCTGCATCCCAGGCAGCGGCCGACTCGGCGACATGGTCCTTGAACGACTGAGTGGCGCGCGGATCGGTGACGTCATCCCATTCGAGCAGGGTGTTGAGCAGCTCAGGATGCGAGCCGCTGCAGTGGTAGCACTCGCGGTTGTTTTCCAGCACCAGCTTCCAGTTGGCCTTTTCCATCAAGGTGGTTTGCACCGCCACCTTGGTGTTTTCCATGTCGTACGGTTCCATGTAGTGCTGCAGGGTCTGCAGGAACTCGTCGATGGCCGGCGGGTTCTGGGCCATGCTGATGAAGATGTAGCCACCTGCGGTCTTCACGTTGATCGGCTTGAGGCTGAAGTTCTTCATGTCGAACTCCTCGCCCATCTCGGTGCCCGCGTAGAGCAAGCGGCCGTCCAGCTCGTACGTCCACTGGTGGTAAGGGCAGACCAGCTTGGCGACCTTGCCCTTCTCCTTGGTGCACAGCCGCGAGCCGCGATGACGGCACACGTTATAAAAGGCGTTGACCGCGCCATCTGCACCACGCACCACCACGACCGGGTTTTTGCCGATCTGCAGGGTCATGTAGTTGCCCTTGGACGGAATCTCGCAGGTCATCCCCGCAATCAGCCACTCCTTCTGAAAGATTTCCTGCATGTCGATTTCAAACAGCCGCTCATCACTGTAGAACGGTTGCGGCAGTGAATAAGTGCGCTCACGGTTCTGCAGCATTTCGGCGGTGGCCTTACGTGCCGGTTCCAGCGGATCGCCCAAGCTCAAGGTTGCGGTGACGTCCATCGTTGAATCCCTCATGACCATACGGTTTATGGTCGGCGAATGTGGCTAATACGGGTTTTTGTGGCGGTTGGCACGCAAGATGGCGTTTGTTTTTGCCATTCGGTTTTACGACAAACATTTAGTGGCGAGTGTGGAGGTCGGCGCAGAGCGAACCTTATCCATGGGCGACATGGCCGAATCCGTTCCCGACGCTCCAACCCCGGTAACTGTGGGCTGGTTGCGATAAGTACGCCGATGTCGCTGATAGGCAAGTGAAGGTCCTGCGCCTTACGCAGAATCCGCATCATGAGGCCGGTAGTCGGCCGTGGAGATTGAGCATGTCCCAAAGTTTCCTGAGCCCGGTAAATACCCAGACGTGGGCCAACGGCCGCCACTTGGTTCGTGTGGTCAAAGTGATCCAGGAAACCTGGGACGTACGCACCTTCTGCTTCATGGCCGACCAGCCGATCATGTTCTTCTTCAAGCCGGGGCAGTTCGTGACCCTGGAGCTTGAAATCGAAGGCGTGCCGGTGATGCGCTCGTACACCATTTCCAGTTCGCCTTCGGTGCCGTACAGCTTTTCGGTGACCATCAAGCGGGTGCCGGGCGGCAAGGTGTCCAACTACCTGCACGACACGTTGCATGAAGGCCAGGAGCTGGCGGTCCACGGGCCGGTCGGGCTGTTCAACGCCATCGACTTCCCGAACCCGAAGATTCTCTACCTCAGCGGCGGCGTCGGTATCACGCCGGTCATGTCCATGGCGCGCTGGTTCTACGACACCAACGCCAATGTCGACATGGTGTTCGTGCACAGCGCCCGCTCCCCCAAAGACATCATTTACCACCGCGAGCTGGAACACATGGCGTCGCGGATCGACAACTTCAGCCTGCACCTGGTCTGCGAGAAGCATGGTCTGGGTGAGCCTTGGGCTGGTTATCGGGGTTATCTGAATCAGAAGATGCTGGAACTGATGGCCCCGGACTTCATGGAGCGAGAGGTGTTCTGCTGCGGGCCAACGCCTTACATGACGGCGGTTAAACGCCTACTGCAAGCGAACGGTTTCAACATGGCGCAGTACCACGAAGAATCCTTCGGCGCGACGCCACCGGAAGCCCGTGCCGACGCCGTGGAACAAGCAGAAATCGCCGCCGATGCGCCGGAAATAGACGCCTCCGACCTGCATCAAGTGGAATTCACCGACACCGGCAAGAGCATCCGTGTGGGACCGGGCGAAACCGTACACGCAGCAGCCGCCAAACTCGGCCTGATGATCCCAAAAGCTTGCGGCATGGGGATCTGCGGGACGTGCAAGGTGATGAAACTCAGCGGCGAAGTGGAAATGGAACACAACGGCGGCATCACCGAAGAAGACGAAGCCGAGGGTTACATCCTGTCGTGCTGCAGCATTCCGAAGGGGGATGTGCGGATCGAGTATTGATTGCCTGGGCGATAAGCGCAAAACCTGTGGGAGCGAATTCATTCGCGAAAGGGCCATCACCTCCGGCACATCATTGCCTGACACAACACCTTCGCAAATGAATTCGCTCCCACAGGTCCCACAGCCCCCCGGAATCCGATTCCAACCGGGGCGTTGTGTGGCGCTTACAAACTAAACCGCGAAACCATGCTGTTCAGGTCGACGGCCAAACGCGTCAGCTCACCACTGGCCGCGCTGGTCTGTGCGGCGCCGTCGGAGGACTGAGCTGACAAGTCGCGGATGTTGACCAGGTTGCGGTCCACTTCACGCGCTACTTGGGCTTGCTCTTCCGCTGCGCTGGCGATTACCAGGTTGCGCTCGTTGATTTCCACCACGGCGCTGTTGATGGTGTCCAGCGCCAGGCCTGCGCCTTTGGCGATGTTCAACGTTGATTCGGCACGCTCGGTGCTGTTACGCATCGAACCCACCGCTTTCTCTGTGCCACCCTGAATGCTGCCGACCATGCGTTCGATTTCGCTGGTCGACTGCTGGGTGCGATGGGCCAATGCGCGGACTTCATCGGCTACCACCGCAAAACCGCGACCGGCTTCACCGGCACGCGCCGCTTCGATGGCGGCGTTCAGGGCCAGCAAGTTGGTCTGATCGGCGAGCCCACGAATCACGTCCAGCACTTTGCCGATGTCGCGAGACTCTTCGGCCAGGTTGCCAATCAGCTCAGCCGTGTCCTGTACATCACCGCTCATGCGTTCGATGGCGTTGACGGTTTCCTGAACCAGGTCACGACCATCACCGGCCGACGCGGTGGCGTTTTTCGAGGCCTCGGACGTGCTCACGGCATTGCGCGCCACTTCTTCAACGGCGCTGGTCATTTCGTTGACCGCTGTCGCTGCCTGCTCGATTTCGTTGTTCTGTTGCGACAGGCCGCGCGCGCTTTCGTCGGTGACGGCGTTCAGCTCTTCGGCAGCAGAAGCCAATTGAGTGGCCGAACCGGAAATGCGCATCAAGGTGTCGCGCAGTTTTTCCTGCATCTTCTGCATCGCGGCCAGCAAGCGACCTGCTTCGTCAGTGCCATCGACCTTGATCGGGCGTGTCAGGTTGCCCTCGGCGATGGTTTCGGCGGCTTCCAGCGCGGCAGCAATCGGACGGGTGATGCTGTTCGTCAGTAACCAGGCGAACAGCATGGTCAGAATCGTCGCAACAATCAGCAAGCCCACCACCCAGTTGAACGCCGCGCTGTACTCATTGGCTGCCATCTTGTTGGTGACACCCAGTTGGCGACTATTGATCTCGGCCAACTTGCCCAAAACGACGTTCATCTGGTCAGAGTTGACCACGGACTCGGTGTTCAGCAGCCGGGCCATTTCCACCAGATTACCCGCGCGGCTGAGGCTGACAAGACGACCCTCGAGCTGGCGGTAGTCGGCCAACAGGCGCACAAATTCGTTATAAGCGCTCTGCTCTTCAGGGGACCCGATCAGCTTTTCATACACAGCCTGGGCGTCATTGATCTGTTTGTTACGCAAGGCAAACAGTTCGATGGTCTTGTCCTGAACGTCGGGTTCGCGGTTAGTAAGCAGGCGATACGACAGAACACGCATTCGGATGCCCGTTACAGTGAGCGCGTCCAGGCTCTGAATGCTGGGCACGCTGTTTTGCGCGACTTCGTCGCCTGCTTCGCGGATTTTGCTCATCTGCGACAAGGCGAAGATGCCGAGAATCAACATCAGGGCGCCGATCAGAGAAAATCCAAGGAACGCGCGTGGAGCAATATTCATGGTTCTTAAAGACATTGTATTTCCAGAGGTGGAGCGCGTTCCGTGCGACCGGGAGAGTTATTCATAGAGTGCTGCTCCTATCGGTCAACCCTGCACGGACTTGAGCTAAAACGCGTCAAACGGCGTGCGGCAAATCGTCCTATCCCTGGCGGTCTGACGAGCAGCAGGAACCAGATGGCTAAATCGCAGTCAACAGGGCCTCTTTATGCACTTACCCGCTGAAGAAAGCACAGACGCTGAAACGCCACGATTTAAAGGCTCGAACGCCGATAAACCCTGGTATGCGCAATGACTTTTCTTTAAGGTGTGCGCCCGTTGAAATTGCTCGAGAAATCAAAATGTTGGAAGCATCCCTAAGCCAGTTGGAACAACTTGTCAGCGACCTGGTGCAACAGAACCAGCAGCTGCAAAACACGAACGCGCAGCTCAGCACCGAGCTGGCTCAAGTCAGGGATGACAACGACAGCCTGCAATTGAATCTGATGGAGCAGGAAGAGAAACAAGGCGCCACAGCCGCGCGCATTCAGGCCTTGGTTGACCGCGCTACCAGCGCTAGCGCTGTGAGCGCATGAGTACTCACGCAGACGGGGTGACGGTCGTTTCAATTCTGGGCAATGACTACTCGATCAAGGCCCCGGCGGGCGAAGAGCAGACCTTGCTGCAAGCCACCGCCATGCTCCGCGCCTCACTGGCCGACACCAAGCGCAAATACCCCAGCCTGATCGGCGATCGTCTGCTGGTGCTGGCGGCCCTGAACCTGTGCTCGCAGCAGGTCGAGCTCAAAGCGCAACACCAGATCGAACTCGACCGCTGCCAGCAGCAGATCGATGCGACGGTGGATGTGATTTCCAAGACGATTTCGCAGAGCTGAGTCCAGCTGAAATGCTGCCCTGTGGATTGTGCAATGACGTGGGACCGGCTTCAGCCGGGAAGACTGAACAGCAGACGACACAAATGTATCGGATGCACCGGCCCCTTCCCGGCTAAAGCCGGTCCCACGTCATGAGTTCATCCTGTGGGAGATCGATGCGACAGGGGATGTGATTTCCAAGACGATTTCGCAGAGCTGATTTGGATTTGGATTGCAGCCACCTGTGGGAGCGAATTCATTCGCGAAAAGGCCAGTACATCCGACACATCTTTATGCGTCTTGATATCGCCTTCGCGAATAAATTCGCTCCCACAGGTCCGAGGTCAGCCAAGACTTCTATGTGTTTTCAGAAGCCTTTCAGGCAGAAGTAGAATCTCCCACAGGAGTTATGCGCGGCTCGCAGGATCAAGCCCCCATCACCAACCGAATATCCGCCGCCAGCTCGCGCACGCGGGCTTCTTCGGTGTCCCATGAGCACATGAAGCGCGCGCCGCCGTTGCCGATGAAGGTATAGAACCTCCAGCCCTTGGCGGTCAGTGCCGCGATGGCGGGTTCGGACAGTTGCAGGAACACGCCGTTGGCCTGAACCGGGAACATCAGCTCAACGCCTGGAATATCCTCGACCAGTTTGGCCAGCAACTGCGCGCAATGGTTGGCGTGGTTGGCGTGTTTGAGCCAGGCGTCGTTTTCCAGCAGCCCGACCCAGGGCGCAGACAAAAAGCGCATTTTCGACGCCAGTTGCCCAGCCTGTTTGCAGCGGTAATCGAAGTCCTCCGCCAGTTCGTGATTGAAGAACAGAATCGCCTCGCCCACCGCCATGCCGTTCTTGGTGCCACCAAAACACAGCACGTCGACGCCGGACTTCCAGGTCAGCTCGGCAGGCGAACACTCGAGAAAGGCGCAGGCATTCGAGAACCGTGCGCCGTCCATGTGCAGATTAAGATTCAGCTCTTTACACGTCGCGCTGATGGCTTTGAGCTCTTCAGGCTGATAGACGCTGCCCACTTCCGTGGCTTGAGTCAGGGTCACGACACGCGGCTTGGGGTAATGGATGTCCTGACGCTTGAGCGCCACTTCGCGGATCGACTCAGGCGTCAGCTTGCCCATTTCGCTGCGGGCGGTGAGCAGCTTGGAGCCATTGGAGAAGAATTCCGGCGCGCCACATTCGTCGGTCTCGACGTGAGCGGTTTCGGAGCAGATAACGCTGTGATAGCTCTGGCACAACGACGACAGCGCCAGGGAGTTGGCTGCCGTGCCGTTGAAGGCGAAGAACACCTCGCAGTCGGTTTCAAATAATTTGCGGAATTGATCGGAGGCACGCGCGGTCCATTCGTCGTCGCCGTAGGCACGCTGGTGGCCGTGGTTAGCCTGTTCCATCGCAGCCCAGGCTTCAGGGCAGATACCTGAATAGTTATCGCTGGCAAACTGCTGGCTCTTGTCGGTCATGGCCGAATCCTTGTCATTGATTATGCTGCGCACTGTAGCGAAGATCGTGTGGGTTGGTCATGGGTTGTTATGTTGCAAACACAAAACCTGTAGGAGCTGCCGAAGGCTGCGAATGACGCTGTGCCAGATGAATCGCCTTCGCAGCCTGCGGCAGCTCCTACAGAAAACTCAGCATCTGGAGAATCATGGACCTGTCTAACCCACCTTACCTGCCCGGACGCAACAAGGCGCTGGACCTGCTCAAGTGGCTGGCGATGCTGGCCATGGTGCTGGACCACTTGCGCTACGTGGGCTGGTCGGTGGATTTTCTCTACGTGCCGGGGCGATTGGCGTTCCCGTGGTTTTGTCTGGCGATTGCCGTGAACCTGGGTCGTAAAAGCGCGCTGCTGCCGGAGCCGAAAGTGCAGTGGCGTTATCTGGGCTGGATGCTGCTGTTTGCTGTTTTGTCGGAAATCCCCTACCGCCTGTTCATGCGCGACGCCGACACGCGGAACGTACTGCCTACCCTGCTGCTTGGATTGCTGATTGCTCAGGGCTGGCGACATCGGCTGCCAGAGACGCGGGTGATGGCGCTTGCGGCGCTGCTGGTTGCGGCGGTTTTCCACAAATACCTGATGTTCAGTTTCTTTGGCGCGTTATTACCCCTGGCCTTGCTGCTGGTGCTGGAGCGCCCGCTTTGGCTGGCGATCCTGCCCGGAGCAGTCTGCGTGGCCGGTAATGCCTGGCCGCAAATGTTCGCCGGGGCGGCATGGGGTGATCCGGTGTCCATCGGCTCGCTGGTCGCCTGCCTGATTGCGCCAATGTTGGGTCTGGCGCTGCTGCGTCGCCGTCTACCCTTTCCGGTCAAGCCCATGCGCCGCTGGGCGTATGCGATTTATCCGCTGCATTTTCTGGTGTTGCTGGGGGTGCGGGAGTTGTTGGCGCTTTAAACAACACCGCTATGCATGTGGGACCGAATTCATTCGGGAAGAGGGCATTGAATCAGATACAAATAGTGTGAATGTACCGGCCCTTTCCCGAATGAATTCGGTCCCACAGGTTGCCCCACAGATATCCTATCGCCTGAAAAATCACTGTAGACAAACTGCCATCAGCGCCTTTATCTTCTGCGCTGGCCACCGCAGTGGCCAACGTCGCTCGGACGGTTCCGGGCGCTTACGTATCTGAGGCCTCCATGGCAGACCTACCTTCGCCGCGCCGCTTTGCGCGTATCGATCGACTCCCCCCGTACGTCTTCAATATCACTGCCGAGCTGAAAATGGCCGCTCGCCGTCGTGGTGAAGACATCATCGACTTGAGCATGGGCAACCCCGACGGGCCAACCCCACCGCACATCGTCGAAAAACTGGTTACCGTCGCCCAACGTGAAGACACTCACGGCTACTCGACTTCGCGTGGCATCCCGCGTCTGCGTCGGGCGATTTCCAATTGGTACAAAAAGCGCTACGACGTCGATATCGACCCGGAAGAAGAAGCCATCGTCACCATCGGCTCGAAAGAGGGCCTGGCGCACTTGATGCTCGCCACCCTCGATCAGGGCGATACGGTGCTGGTGCCGAACCCGAGCTACCCGATTCACATCTACGGCGCCGTGATTGCTGGCGCTCAAGTGCGTTCGGTGCCGTTGATCCCAGGCGTGGACTTCTTCGCCGAGCTGGAAAAAGCCATTCGCGGCTCGATTCCCAAGCCGAAAATGATGATCCTCGGCTTCCCGTCCAACCCCACCGCACAGTGCGTGGAGCTGGATTTCTTCGAACGCGTGGTGGCGCTGGCCAAGCAGTACGACGTGCTGGTGGTTCACGACCTGGCTTACGCCGACATCGTCTACGACGGCTGGAAAGCCCCGTCGATCATGCAGGTACCGGGCGCCAAAGACATCGCTGTCGAATTCTTCACCCTGTCCAAGAGCTACAACATGGCGGGCTGGCGTATCGGCTTCATGGTCGGTAACCCGGAGCTGGTCAACGCCCTGGCGCGGATCAAGAGCTATCACGACTACGGCACCTTCACCCCGCTACAAGTCGCGGCCATTGCAGCACTGGAAGGTGATCAGCAATGCGTGCTGGACATCGCCGAGCAATACCGCCAGCGCCGCAACGTGTTGGTCAAAGGCCTGCACGAACTGGGCTGGATGGTGGAAAACCCGAAAGCCTCGATGTACGTCTGGGCGAAGATCCCACCCGCCTACGCCCACCTCGGCTCGCTGGAATTCGCCAAGAAGCTGCTCGCCGAAGCCAAGGTCTGTGTCTCGCCAGGTGTCGGTTTTGGTGAGTACGGCGATGATCACGTGCGCTTCGCGTTGATCGAAAATCAGGACCGGATTCGCCAGGCGGTGCGGGGTATTCGCGGGATGTTCCGGGCGGATAACTCGACGATCAAGTAATAAGTGGCCAACACAGAGAAGCGCTGCTCATACAGCAGCGCTTCTTAGCGTTCTCATTGATGTAGGTATCTGAACTCAATGAAATATTCGACAGTTACGATGGCGCCATTAAGCCTTCGCCTCACAGACTTGTTAATCAACATTCTATCCCGCTCCAAAGGGGGAAACATTAAAATATCCCCAATATTTAAAGATGCAAACTCAAAGTCTTCCATTTGTGTGGAGCCAGGTCCACCGGCGTCTTCGTAGAGGACAGTTATAAGTGCCATTACTTATCTCCTTAAATAATATATTTAATATCAAACACTTCACTGCATGATTAAATCCACCCTCCCCCTCTATCCACGCGCTGTCAGAAATGACAGGTTTAGCTACCGTTTATCGCAACCGTTTCATTCAGCGAAGGGTATTACGTGAACGCACGGCGACTTTAGTAAAGTACGCGCTTCGCCCTGATCGAAAGCCAAGAAAGCATCCGTCAGGCCGGGCGCATGATTCGCGGGATGTCCCGGGCGAACAATTCGACGACCAAGTAATAAACGACCAACTTGCGGGAGCGCTGCTGACACAGTAGCGCCATTTATTATTTTCCATTAACACAGTCACGTTGTGGTAATGGAGTATTCGACTCGCTCGATAGAATCGAGAACCATTCGATTTACATACTTGCTAATCACTACCATCGGTCTGGCGTGCGTAGGGGGAAGCGATATTACATCTCCAATATTTAAAGATGCAAATTCAAAATCTTCCATCTGAGCGGAATACGGCCGACCTTCACTTTTATACATGACAGTTATACGTGCCATCATCTGTCTCCTTACACAATATTTAACTGAACGCTTCAGTGCCTGTTTAAATTAATCCCGCCATTTCTGATCGTCTACTGTCAGAAATGACAGGTTTAGCGACCGTTTGTCGCTAAAGTTTCAGCCCTGAATATGTGCTTGCTGCAACGATCACGTGCGTTTCCCCCTGATCGAAAACCAGGACCGGATTCGTCAGGCCGTGCGTGGTATTCGCGGGATGCTCCGGGCGGATGGTCAGTTGACTGGTAAAGCCGTGGTCTGATTGCGACATCGCACCTTGAAAATCCCCCGGCATCCCCGGGGGATTTTTGTTTGTGAACGCAAACTCTGGAGCGGCTTTAGCCGCGAAGATGCCGGGGTAGACGCTGGATATCAACCGACAGCAAGACCGCTCGCGGCTAAAGCCGCTCCTACGGATCAATGCCCACGGCAAGGTATTTTGAGCCATGTCGTAAACGCACCTTTGCGTGGCGTGCGCAGGCATTTGGCGTCTTGGGTCCGGCCCTAGTATCGCTGTCAAAGGGCTCGGCAGAGATGCTGCAGCCCCACCGACAAGTCAGGCGCCACGCCGCCGCTGGGAGAACCGCAATGTTCAGCAAGAACGACCAAATCCAAGGCTATGACGATGCACTGCTGGCGGCGATGAATGCCGAGGAGCAGCGTCAGGAAGATCACATCGAACTGATCGCCTCGGAGAACTACACCAGCCAGCGCGTGATGGAAGCCCAGGGCAGCGGCCTGACCAACAAATACGCCGAAGGTTATCCGGGCAAGCGCTACTACGGCGGCTGCGAGCATGTGGATAAGGTCGAGCAACTGGCCATCGACCGCGCCAAGCAACTGTTCGGCGCTGATTACGCCAACGTTCAGCCGCACTCCGGCAGCTCGGCCAACGCAGCGGTTTATCTGGCGTTGCTGCAAGCAGGCGACACCGTGCTGGGCATGAGCCTGGCCCACGGCGGTCACTTGACCCACGGCGCGAAAGTCAGCTTTTCCGGCAAGCTCTACAACGCAGTCCAGTACGGCATCGATACTGCCACCGGCCTGATCGACTACGACGAAGTCGAGCGCATCGCAGTTGAATGCCAGCCAAAAATGATCATCGCCGGGTTCTCGGCCTACTCGAAGACCCTCGACTTCCCGCGCTTCCGCGCCATCGCAGATAAAGTCGGCGCTTACCTGTTTGTCGACATGGCTCACGTCGCTGGCCTCGTCGCTGCCGGTCTGTACCCGAACCCGCTGCCGTACGCCGACGTCGTGACCACCACCACCCACAAAACCCTGCGCGGCCCACGGGGTGGTTTGATCCTGGCCAAGGCCAACGAAGAGATCGAGAAGAAGCTCAATTCCGCTGTATTCCCTGGCGGCCAGGGCGGCCCGTTGATGCACGTGATTGCGGCCAAGGCCGTGTGCTTCAAGGAAGCCATGGAGCCAGGCTTCAAGGTTTATCAGCAACAGGTGATCGATAACGCCCAGGCCATGGCGCAAGTGTTCATCGACCGTGGCTATGACGTGGTCTCCGGCGGTACCGACAACCACTTGTTCCTGGTCAGTCTGATCCGTCAGGGCCTGACCGGCAAAGACGCCGACGCCGCGCTGGGTCGTGCGCACATCACCGTCAACAAGAACTCGGTGCCGAACGATCCGCAATCGCCGTTCGTGACGTCAGGCCTGCGTATCGGCACCCCGGCTGTCACCACACGCGGCTTCAAGGTCACCCAATGCGTCACGCTGGCCGGCTGGATCTGCGACATTCTCGACAATCTCGGCGATGCCGACGTTGAGGCCAATGTCGCCAGCCAGGTTGCCGCCCTGTGCACCGATTTCCCGGTTTATAGCTGAGTCAGGAGTAGCATTCATGCAGCATTACTCAGGCTTCGGCCTCTTCAAACACTCCCTCAGCCACCACGAAAACTGGCAGCGCATGTGGCGCACGCCGACCCCGAAAAAGGTCTACGACGTGGTCATCGTCGGCGGCGGCGGGCATGGTCTGGCGACCGCTTACTACTTGGCCAAAGAACACGGCATCACTAACGTGGCCGTGGTCGAGAAAGGCTGGCTGGGCGGCGGCAACACGGCGCGTAATACGACCATCGTGCGTTCCAACTACCTGTGGGATGAGTCGGCGCATCTGTATGAACACGCGATGAAATTGTGGGAAGGCCTGTCGCAGGACCTGAACTACAACGTGATGTTCTCCCAGCGTGGCGTCTACAACCTGTGCCACACCTTGCAGGACATTCGTGACTCCGAGCGTCGGGTCAGTGCCAACCGCCTGAACGGTGTGGACGGCGAACTGCTAGACGGCAAACAGGTAGCGGAGGAAATCCCTTACCTGGACTGCTCGAAAAACACCCGTTACCCGATCATTGGCGCCACCGTGCAACGTCGCGGCGGTGTAGCTCGTCACGATGCCGTGGCCTGGGGCTTCGCCCGTGCTGCTGACGCCCTGGGCGTGGACTTGATCCAGCAGACCGAAGTGATCGGCTTCCGCAAGGAAAACGGCGTGTGCATCGGTGTGGAAACCAACAAAGGCTTCATCGGCGCCAAGCGTGTCGGCGTGGTGACGGCCGGTAACTCCGGGCACATGGCGAAACTGGCGGGCTTCCGTCTGCCGGTTGAATCCCACCCGTTGCAGGCGCTGGTGTCCGAGCCGATCAAGCCGATTATCGACAGCGTGATCATGTCCAACGCGGTACACGGTTACATCAGCCAGTCCGACAAGGGCGACCTGGTGATCGGTGCCGGTATCGATGGCTACAACGGTTATGGTCAGCGCGGTTCGTACCCAGTGATCGAACACACCATTCAGGCCATCGTCGAGATGTTCCCGGTGTTGTCCCGTGTGCGCATGAACCGTCAGTGGGGCGGCATCGTCGACACCACGCCGGACGCCTGCCCGATCATTTCCAAGACCCCTGTGCCGAACATGTTCTTCAACTGCGGTTGGGGCACCGGTGGTTTCAAAGCCACGCCGGGCTCGGGCAACGTGTTCGCGGCAAGCCTGGCCAAGGGCGAAATGCACCCATTGGCGAAACCGTTTTCCATCGACCGTTTCCACAACGGCGCACTCATTGACGAACACGGCGCTGCCGCTGTCGCTCACTAACAGGAGATTCATCCATGCTGCACATCTTCTGTCCTCACTGTGGCGAACTGCGCTCCGAAGAGGAATTCCACGCGTCAGGCCAGGCACACATCCCGCGTCCACTGGACCCGGCCGCCTGCACCGACGAGCAATGGGGCGACTACATGTTCTTCCGCGATAACCCACGCGGGCTGCATCACGAACTGTGGATCCACGCCGCCGGTTGCCGTCAGTACTTCAACGCGACCCGCGACACCGTGACTTACGAAATTCTCGAAACCTACCTGATCGGCACGAAACCGCGCTTCACTAATAAAGAGCCAAATCCTGCGTTCAGTAAGGCCAGCAGTGAGGGAGACCAGGTATGAGCCAGATCAACCGATTGCCCAATGGCGGCCGCATCGACCGCAGCAAGGTTTTGAACTTCAACTTCAACGGCCAGACCTATCAAGGCTTTGAAGGCGACACCCTGGCCGCTGCCCTGCTGGCCAATGGCGTGGACGTCATCGGCCGCAGCTTCAAGTATTCGCGTCCTCGCGGGATCTTCGCTGCTGGCTCCGAAGAGCCCAACGCGGTGCTGCAGATCGGCGCCACCGAAGCGACCCAGATCCCCAACGTGCGCGCCACGCAACAGGCGCTGTATTCGGGCCTGGTCGCCACCAGCACCAACGGCTGGCCAAGCGTCAACAATGACGTGATGGGCATCCTTGGCAAGGTCGGCGGCAAGCTGATGCCACCGGGTTTCTACTACAAAACCTTCATGTATCCGCAATCGTTCTGGATGACTTACGAGAAGTACATTCGTAAGGCCGCCGGTCTTGGTCGCTCGCCGACCGAAAACGATCCGGACACCTACGACAACATGAACCAGCACTGCGACGTGCTGATCGTTGGTGCGGGTCCTGCTGGTCTGGCGGCTGCTCTGGCGGCTGCCCGTAGCGGTGCCCGAGTGATCCTGGCCGACGAGCAGGAAGAATTTGGCGGCAGCCTGTTGGACAGCCGCGAAAGTCTGGACGGCAAACCCGCAGCGGAATGGGTCGCCACCGTGATTGCCGAACTCAAAGGCCTGAAAAACGTGGTGTTGCTGCCACGCGCTACGGTCAACGGTTACCACGACCACAACTTCCTGACCATTCACGAACGCCTCACCGATCACCTGGGGGATCGCGCACCGATCGGCCAAGTGCGTCAGCGCATGCATCGGGTTCGCGCCAAGCGTGTGGTGCTGGCCTCCGGTACACATGAACGTCCACTGGTTTACGGCAACAACGACGTGCCGGGCAACATGCTAGCCGGAGCGGTCTCCACTTACGTGCGCCGTTATGGCGTAGCGCCGGGCAAGAAGCTGGTGCTGTCCACCAACAACGATCACGCCTACCGCGTGGCGCTGGACTGGCTCGACGCCAGCCTGCAAGTGGTGGCCATCGCTGATGCACGGCACAACCCACGGGGCGCGCTGGTTGAAGAAGCACGCGCCAAAGGTATCCGCATCCTGACCGGCAGCGCCGTGATCGAGGCTCGTGGCAGCAAGCACGTGACCGCCGCGCGCATCGCCGCCATCGACGTCAAAGCTCATCGTGTCACCAGCCCTGGCGAATGGCTCGACTGCGACTTGATCGCCAGCTCCGGGGGCTACAGCCCTATCGTTCACCTGGCTTCGCACCTGGGCGGCAAGCCGGTCTGGCGTGAAGACATCCTCGGTTTCGTACCGGGCGAAGCGCCACAGAAACGCGTCTGCGTCGGCGGCGTCAATGGCGTCTACGCCTTGGGCGACACCCTGGCAGATGGGTTTGAAGGCGGCGTACGCGCTGCCAGTGAAGCCGGTTTCAACGTAGTCGAAGGCGTCTTGCCCAAAGCCTTGAGCCGCGCTGAAGAGCCGACCCTGGCGCTGTTCCAGGTGCCTCATGACAAACCGACTGCCCGTGCGCCGAAGCAATTCGTCGACTTGCAGAACGACGTCACCGCTGCCGCCATTGAGCTGGCGACCCGTGAAGGTTTCGAGTCGGTGGAGCACGTCAAACGCTACACCGCGCTGGGCTTCGGCACTGATCAGGGCAAGCTGGGCAACGTTAACGGTCTGGCCATCGCCGCCCGTTCGCTGAACGTGACCATCCCGGAAATGGGCACCACCATGTTCCGCCCGAACTACACGCCAGTGACCTTCGGCGCCATTGCCGGTCGGCACTGTGGCCACATCTTCGAGCCTGTGCGCTTCACCGCGCTGCACGCCTGGCACGTTAAAAATGGTGCTGAATTCGAAGACGTCGGTCAGTGGAAACGCCCTTGGTACTTCCCGAAAGCCGGTGAAGACATCCACGCTGCGGTTGAGCGCGAATGCAAAGCCGTGCGCGCAAGCGTCGGCCTGCTGGACGCCTCGACCCTGGGCAAGATCGACATTCAAGGCCCGGATGCCCGTGAGTTCCTGAACCGCATCTACACCAACGCCTGGACCAAGCTCGACGTGGGCAAGGCGCGTTACGGCCTGATGTGTAAAGAAGACGGCATGGTCTTCGACGACGGGGTTACCGCCTGTGTCGCCGACAACCATTTCATCATGACCACCACTACCGGCGGCGCGGCTCGCGTACTGCAATGGCTGGAAATCTACCAACAGACCGAATGGCCTGATCTGAAGGTGTACTTCACCTCCGTGACCGACCATTACGCGACCCTGACCCTGTCCGGCCCGAACAGCCGCAAGCTGCTCAGCGAAGTGACCGATATTGATCTGGGCCGTGAAGAATTCCCGTTCATGACCTGGAAAGAAGGCCAGGTCGGTGGTGTTCCGGCGCGGGTGTTCCGTATCTCGTTTACCGGCGAGCTGTCGTATGAAGTCAACATTCAGGCTGACTACGCCATGGGTGTGCTGGAACAGATCATCGAAGCCGGCAAAAAGTACAACCTGACGCCGTACGGCACCGAGACCATGCACGTGCTGCGCGCCGAGAAGGGTTTCATCATCGTGGGCCAGGATACCGACGGCTCGATGACCCCGGACGACCTGAACATGGGCTGGTGTGTCGGCCGCACCAAACCGTTCTCCTGGATCGGCCAACGCGGCATGGCCCGTGAAGACGTGGTGCGCGACCAACGCAAACAGCTGGTAGGCCTCAAGCCGATTGATCCGAACAAGTGGCTGCCGGAAGGCGCGCAACTGGTGGTCGACCCTAAACAGTCGATCCCAATGACCATGATCGGTCACGTGACTTCCAGCTATGCGTCGAACTCCCTGGGTTATTCGTTTGCCATGGGCGTGGTCAAAGGCGGCCTCAAGCGCATGGGTGAGCGGGTGTTCTCGCCGCAAGCCGACGGCAGCGTGATCGAAGCCGAAATCGTGTCCTCGGTGTTCTTCGATCCGAAGGGTGAGCAGCAGAACGTGGAGTGATGCTCCACCTGTAGGAGCTGCCGAAGGCTGCGAACTGGCGCGAAGCGACAGCGCGATTGAGCCCTTTCGCAGCCTGCGGCAGCTCCTACAGGCTCAGCCAATGCTCGACAACAGAATTCAGAACAGGTGCTCTATGACCACAGCCAACGTTTACCAGCAGCGGCCAACGACCGGCGCAAAAGCCGAGTCATCGCTGTTCCATGCCGACCTCAGCAGCCTGGTCGGTAAAGGTCGCGCCAACCCTGGCGTGTTCCTGCGTGACAAGAAATTGCTCGGCCACCTGACCCTTCGTGGCGACGCGCATGATCCAGCCTTCGCCGCAGGCGTCCATAAGGCGCTGGGCATGGAATTGCCGGGCGCGCTCGCGCTGGTGATCAGCGGCGAAAGCTCCCTGCAATGGCTTGGCCCGGATGAATGGCTGCTGATCGTGCCAGGCGGTGAAGAATTCGCCGTCGAGCAGAAACTGCGCGAAGCACTGACCGGTCTGCACATCGCTATCGTCAATGTCAGCGGCGGCCAATCGATCCTCGAACTGAGCGGCCCGAAAGTCCGCGAAGTGCTGATGAAGTCCACCAGCTACGACGTGCACCCGGACAGCTTCCCGGTGGGTAAAGCGGTAGGCACGGTGTTCGCCAAATCGCAGTTGGTGATCCGTCGCACGGGCGAAGAAACCTGGGAGTTGCTGATCCGCCGCAGCTTCGCCGATTACTGGTGGATGTGGTTGCAGGATGCGAGTGCTGAATACGGCCTGACCGTTCAGGCTTGAACAATTTTCCACGGATTACCACTGTGGGACCGGCTTCAGCCGGGAAGACGGCATTCCTGACGCAGAATGTGTATTGGATGTACCGACCTCTTCCCGGCTAAAGCCGGTCCCACAGGGAAAGCATCAGACAAGGAAAACATATGAGCCGCGCCCCCGACACATGGATTCTGACTGCCGACTGCCCAAGCGTGCTGGGCACGGTGGACGCGGTGACCCGCTATCTGTTCGAGCAGGGCTGCTACGTCACTGAGCACCACTCCTTCGATGACCGGCTTTCCGGTCGCTTCTTCATCCGTGTGGAATTCCGTCAGCCGGATGGCTTTGACGAGCAAGGCTTCCGCGCCGGCCTCAAAGAGCGTGGCGAAGCGTTCGGCATGATCTTCGAGCTCACTGCACCGAATTACCGCCCAAAAGTGGTGATCATGGTCTCCAAGGCCGATCACTGCCTCAACGATTTGCTCTACCGCCAGCGCATCGGCCAGCTGTCCATGGACGTGGTCGCCGTGGTGTCCAACCATCCGGACCTGGAGCCTTTGGCGCGCTGGCATGAAATTCCGTACTACCATTTCCCGCTGGACCCCAACGACAAGCCTGCTCAGGAAAGCAAAGTCTGGCAGGTGATCGAAGAGTCCGGTGCCGAGCTGGTGATCCTTGCCCGCTACATGCAAGTGCTGTCGCCGGACCTGTGCCGCAAGCTGGACGGCAAGGCGATCAACATTCACCACTCGCTGTTGCCAGGCTTCAAGGGTGCCAAGCCTTACCATCAGGCGTACAACAAGGGCGTGAAGCTGGTGGGTGCGACGGCGCATTACATCAACAACGACCTGGACGAAGGCCCGATCATCGCTCAGGGCGTGGAAGTGGTGGATCACAGCCACTACCCCGAAGACCTGATCGCCAAAGGCCGCGACATCGAAGGCCTGACACTGGCACGGGCGGTGGGGTATCACATTGAGCGGCGGGTATTTTTGAATGCTAACAGGACGGTGGTCCTGTAGCGGCAAGCTTCAAGCCACAAGCTTCAAGAGGAAAAGCAGGAAAACTGGAGACACGCTTCAATCACAGGAGATGGGTAGCAGGCTTTTGCTTGCCGCTTATAGCTTGCAGCTTGAAGCTCACTGAATAACAACAAAATCGAGGTGAACAAATGGCTGACAATCGTGGCGTGGTGTATCTCGGCGCTGGCAAGGTCGAAGTACAGAATATCGCTTACCCGAAAATGCAGGACCCGCGTGGTCGCAAGATCGAACACGGAGTCATCCTGCGGGTAGTCTCAACCAACATTTGTGGCTCGGACCAACACATGGTTCGCGGCCGTACCACTGCCCAGACCGGCCTGGTGCTGGGCCATGAAATCACCGGCGAAGTGATCGAAAAAGGCACCGGCGTCGAGAACCTGAAAATCGGTGATCTGGTCTCGGTGCCTTTCAACGTCGCCTGCGGTCTGTGCCGCTCTTGCAAAGAGCAACACACAGGTGTGTGCCTTTCGGTGAACCCGGCCCGCCCCGGCGGCGCATACGGTTACGTCGACATGGGCGACTGGACCGGTGGCCAGGCGGAATACGTGCTGGTGCCGTACGCCGACTTCAACCTGCTCAAGCTGCCTGACCGCGATCGGGCCATGGAAAAAATCCGCGACCTGACCTGCCTCTCCGACATCCTGCCAACCGGTTATCACGGTGCAGTCACAGCAGGCGTCGGGCCTGGCAGCACGGTGTATATCGCTGGCGCAGGTCCCGTTGGCCTGGCCGCTGCCGCATCCGCCCGCCTGCTGGGTGCGGCGGTGGTGATCATCGGTGACGTCAACCCGACGCGGCTGATTCACGCCAAGGCCCAGGGTTTTGAAATCGCCGACCTGTCCCTGGACACCCCGCTGCACGAGCAGATCGCTGCGCTGCTGGGCGAACCGGAAGTAGATTGCGCCGTTGACGCGGTGGGCTTCGAAGCGCGCGGCCACGGCCATGCAGGCGTGCAACATGAAGCACCGGCCACCGTACTCAACTCGCTGATGGGTGTGGTGCGTGTGGCAGGCAAAATCGGTATTCCCGGCCTGTATGTGACTGAGGATCCAGGTGCTGTGGACGCCGCAGCAAAAATGGGTAGCCTGAGCATCCGCTTTGGCCTGGGCTGGGCGAAATCCCACAGCTTCCACACCGGCCAGACCCCGGTCATGAAGTACAACCGCCAACTCATGCAAGCCATCATGTGGGATCGCATCAAGATCGCTGACATCGTGGGTGTCGAAGTCATCAGCCTGGACGACGCACCGCGTGGTTACGGCGAGTTCGATGCAGGCGTGCCGAAGAAGTTTGTGATCGATCCGCACAAGTTGTTCAGCGCAGCGTAAGTGGTTTCAGACAAGGGCGACGCGATGTCGCCCTTGTCTTTCATGCATTCAACCCTCATTTACCGCCCGCACCAGCACCGAATAATACTGGTCGCTGGGATAGGCGTTTACGTCAGGCCCAGCCACCCCGCGCATCTCGGCAATCGACCGGTAGATGTGGGTGTTCCAGTTGCGACTTCTTGGCAGCTCCGGTGTGGGTGTCTTGTGCGCCCGTGACGGCTCGGACAAGTCGGTGGCGAGCACGGCGGTGGTCACTCCGTTCTGGTCGAGAATTTTCCCGGTGATGAACATGAAGTGAAACTCGTACTCCGACGACTTCGCTCCTGTCACACCATTGCGCTCGATGAAGCCTATACCTTCACCCATCTCCGGAAATGAACCGGTATCGCTGAAATAGTCCGAGTGTCCGTCTTTACCGACCCATTCATCCAGCTCAGTGGTTGAGATATTCAGGGTCACTTCCTGATCGTCGTCCAGCGCAACCACTTCCACGTTGGGAACCAGCGCAGTCGCGTTACCAAGACGCTCGCCCGCGTAGTCAAACTCGGAGGTCCCACCGGCATATCTGGATACCAGTAACTCGGTACTGGAGATGCAGCTTTGCGGGACTTCGATCATGGACTTAAGCGTCACAAAGCCACTTCGATTGACCCGGCTGCTGCCAAACAACTTGCTCGGCACATTGAGTTTTCCGTTTTGCAGGGCGGTGCCGTCGTCAAACAGGTGTACATCTTCATGATGCACTTGCAGCTCAGCACTGTTCCTGAGCTGTGCCGAAGTCAATCGCCCTGTAGCAACAGTCGAGCGTTCGTAATTTCTGGTTCTGATCGAGTCGACCGCCCGAGCTTCCCAGTTCCCCCCCTTGAGCCCCGGCCGATTGATCAGCGTGAATTCACGCCCGCCGACATAACGTACCCAGGGATAAGACCACAGGCTGCCCAGCAGTTTGCCTTCGGGCGGCACCAGGACGAAAACACTGTGGCTGTTATCCCAATGCGCTCGGTAAAGCTTGCCGTTATCCAGTTTTACGTAATCACGCCCATTGACTGAGAAACTGCCTCTGCGGGGGCCGGCATCTACAAAGGTGGCGCTGGACACATCAACCGAATCGCTGGGGATGGTGATGTGTCTGGCCCGCTCGGCGTATTGATCGTCGCTGATATGCAACTGCAATTGAGGGCCGATCAACTGCGGTTCGGCCTGGGGTATTTCAAGGCTGGTCACTGACTGGTAGGTATAACCGCGCTGCGAAGATACAAAGATGCGGCGGCTATCAGCCTCGCAGACTTCAGCCACCGACAGCACAACAATGTCCTTGATCACAGAGGGGTCAGGATAGTGGGCTTCAATACAATCAATGATCGAGCCTGAATGGCTCAGGTGGAGTTCATCGCGGCTGGCGGCGGCCGTCACTCGCAGTTGCTCAGCCGGAGAGTGGGCAAAGTAGACCTTGGCTCCACTCCGGGTCTGCACCTCAGCCAGGAGTAAATCGTTGTGCCCCAGCGCCTGTTTGAGCTGGCGGACAAGAGCAATTCTGTCGGCGGCCAGTGGCGCTATGGCTTCACTGGATGTGAGCAGCGGCTTGCCCGGCCCGACCTGACGCAACACGTTTTCCCCAAGCGCCACTGCGCGAGCGCTGGACGCCGCGCCCCATTCGATGGTCTTGCCCAGCAAGGTGTTGGCCAACGCGGCCTGATTACGCGGGGCGAAGAGAATCGCGTGCTCCGGCCGGGTATCGAGCACATAGAACGGGTTATCCACCGTGGTAATGGATGTCGGCAATTGCGCCTTGATCTTGCTCACCGCCGTGATGTTGTCGGTCACCCATTGTGGGTTGCGCGCGTAGGCTTCGTTGGCGGCTTTTGCGCCGTAGAACAACTCAAGGGCAAAGTCGTCATGGGCAACGCTGTCGCGGTAATCGGGTTGAAGGTACAGCTGGGGAGACGCGCGCTTGGGGTCGGCCTGGGGATTGATCTTGCTCAGTTTCAGTTCGATGGGCTGCTGGTCAGTTGAGGTTTCTCCCGGCACCAGTGCCAGGGCGTCTCCAGCCGCCAGCGCGCCCCGGTAATGCACGCCTCGGTCAGCTTCAATCACCAGCTCCTGCCCGCCACCCGAGGCCTTGGTGGCCAGGACGCCGGCGACGGTCTTTTTGCCGATCAGCCCTTCAAGGGTTTCGCGGATTTCGACGGTGACAAACATGCCTTTGGCCGCAATGATTCGCGCCTGAATCTCCGGCTTGAAGGTCGGCATGACGGGCAGCGTTGCACTGACTTGCACCTCGCTGCCATCGGCGCGAATGAAGCGCGTCTTGCCACCCAGGTTTCCAGCATGTTCCAGCAGCTCAATATGGCCGTCGCGCTCGGTGACGTATTTTTGCTCGATGACGCCGATAGCCATGTTTTTGCGGGTCGTACTGCCTTGCAGATCGGTGGCCTCGGTCGAGACCTCGTCCAGCGTCGCGACACAATTGTCGTACCAGCTGACCGCATTGGCAGGCGCCTGCGGACGCTCAGGTCGGCCGCTGAATGCAGTAGGGAATGCTTCGGTATGGGTGCGGGAAAACTGCGTAGCGCTGCCAGCCCCCTGAGCAGGTTTTCTCCACTGCCCGGCTTCGAGGTCCAGGGTATGTAGCGGACGTAACTCAGGCCCGTTGAGCCCCATGACTGTGCGATGTGCCAGGCCGTTAAGCATGTAGTGTTTTTCATTGATGCCGCCCAGCAGAATCCCCCGCGCACCGCCCTCCACAATGGCGTTGCCGTTCCAGTCCAGGCTGCTGATTTTTCGGCCGACGGGACGCTCGGCGATATACCCGTCAGCGGTGACAGCCCAAAACGGGCTGTGGGCAGAGGTCGCAGCTGTTGTCATCGGCGCTCCCACCGCGCCCTCAGTTTCATAGCCAGGCCCAGAGCTGCTCTCACGCCCCTCATCCAGAAGCAGGACGCTGTTCGATGGTTCAGCCGAGGTGGCATTGCTGAGCCCATGAATAACGCCGATCCCGCAATGCAGGGCTGAGTGCATCCCCATCAACAAGAACCCGAATTGCGTCACCGAGCCAGGATAATCGTTGGCCTTTATCGCCGCCTTGAGAGCAGCAACCTGCTGATTCATCATCCAGACATTAGTCCCTTGCAGCATCAACGCGCCCAACACCCTTGGCGGCAACGAGCGGCACCTGAGTAACAGCTCGGCGAAGATGTTCATCCCATCCAGCACTATGGCTTCGGCATCGCCACTGTAAAGATCGAACCCCAGGTTGATGAAGTTACCCAGCACCGGAATCAACCCCGCCACCTGATGTACAACGTGAAGAACGTGCTGCGCGGAAGTGGCCATGTCCTGAATTTCATCTTTATTCGCCCGCGCCCGCAGGAATGCGGCGAATGCATTTACACGGGTCTCCAGCAGATCGTTTTCACTGGCGGTCAACAATTCGATGCAATACACCGCCTTGTCGGTACTGGGAGGGTTGCCAAGATCAATGCGCGACAGGCGCAAGGCAGCTTCGCCAGAGGTGAGCAGGATCCGCTCCGCTTCCAGCCCTCGAAACTCATCAGTGGCCTTCAAGGTGTAGGCTTCGACCTGCCTGGCCAGTGCTTCTTTCGGTTTGGTCAGGTCGTCCGGTAAATCACCGTTTTGCACGAAAGCGATGTTGGCATCGAACAAGCCAGTGAGCTTTGTTTTCAGCGACGTGGTGTCGCCCGTGTATTTGCAGGTATTAGTGATGGCTTGCGCCAACTGCTGCAGCAATTCATCGAAGTTATCAGCCAGGCCTATTTCCCGGCGCAGGTCTTCGTCGTACACCACACTGAGTAATGTCCGGTAGCCTGCTGACTTTGCAAAGCGCACGAGCGTCCCGGTGTTTTTCCAGCTGGCTTCATAGCGAATATCAAAAGTTGCCTGAGCGATCACCCCCCAATTGAATTCTTCAAGGTCCAGATAACGGCAGATGGCCCGGGCGACGAATTCAGGCTGAGTTGGCTGCAGAATCACTTTCAACTGCTGCTGCGTTTCCAGGTTCTTGGCAATGACCGAGTAATAAATATTGGCGGCTTCATTGAGGCAGTGCAGATAGGTCACTGGGGGCTGTGAAGGCTGGTCTTGCTGGTAATGGTTGAACAGGTACTGCGCCGCCGCTTTCAAGGCTCTGCCGCGGGCGATATCCCAATTACCTTCACGCAACTCATTGGTGATGGCTGCGAATCGTTCATTGATGGTTTCGTAGCCGCCTTTGGACAGCGGGTCCAGGTATAGAAATGGCGGTTCTTTGCTACGGATATCGAAGGCTTCAATGTCCAGGGTGCGCAACTCATGGCTGCGCAGAACCACATTGGGGACGATCATTTCGACCACCAGCTTTTCGATGTTGATCGCCCCTTCGCCTTCGCGATATTTAATGGTGTTGATCATGTACGCCGAAAGCTCTTCCTGAGACTTGGTGAAGTATTGCGAAAGGCTTTCGGCACTCCAGGGGTTCACCGTGTGCTGCTCGCGGTAGATGTCGTCCTCACCATCGCTGTCGTAAACCACCAGTTTCAGGGTGATGCCGCCCGCTTGTTGCAGCAGCTGCAAAAGTGCTTTTTCATTTTTATCCAGGGATGCGCCGAAGTGTTTGTAGCGGTCCAGCAGGTTGCGATAACGCCCAAGATGCCATTGGCTTTCACCCCTTATTTCCTGCTCGATAACCTTGTAATCATCAGTTCCCGCCTCTTCGACGCTGCGCTGGCGAAAGCTATAGACCTGCGAGGTATTCAGTACGAAGCGCGGCTGCTCGGCGATGGTGAAAGGGAGAGCCAGTTGGTTGGGAATATGGGGCGCTGAACTTTCCTTGGGCAGAAGATCAGTGACAGCTTTTGCCAAATCGGCGCGGCTGGCTTTCTGAGGAATAATCACACCGTAATAGGCCAGCAAACACTGCAATGAGAGCGTATTGTCTTCTCGAATCAGCAACTCGGCGTTTACTGCCGCCTCATGCAAGTGCAGTGCAATTCGATCCAGCTTTTCAGTGAGCTGAATGAATCTCAGGAAAGTATCGGATAGCGTGCATGTCACCGTTCGCGAGCTATTAGAGAGACCAGACATATTCAGCGTATAAACCCGCTTTGCGATGTGCAGCTGACAGATGAATGGCTTACTGAAATCCATTCGGCCGTTATTCACAATCGCCAACTCTGTGCGCAGATTTTCCACGGAGATGTCTGGCAGAAAACGTTGCGCAACGGCTGAGGCGGGATGTGTTTCATCCATGGCGGCTTGAATGAAGACCTTTACCCGCGCCAACAGCGCACTGAAAGATGCAACGATGGAATACAACGGCGAGTCTTCACCCAGCCCGACGAACACTCGGTCAGTCGGATAAGTGCCGGTATGAAGATCCCGCTGTCGCGCACGCAGGTAATTCACCAGTTTGAGGTAATCACTTTTGCCTCGGTCAATCCGTGCGGCGACCACAAGCACGTTCTGTCGAGTGGCGGTTGACTGATCAGGTGTGTGGGCCAAGGCTGATTGCTCCATGCAGGTTAAATGAGCGTTAACCATGCCGTGCTGCAAAAAGCTCGGGTAATAGATAAATGTTCCGTGCATCCGAGGGCGGAACATTACTCGCCGGGAGACAGTCAAAAACGTGTTTCTGCCGGCCCTTAGCGCCGGACTCACTGTTTAGAGGTTGTTTCCGATGAAGATTTCACGCGGCTTGGCACTGGCAACTTTGATGGCCGTTACGGCCGCTCCGGTTTATGCCTTCAATCTCAATGACGCGGCCAACGCCGTTTCCAACGCCACCGGGGGCAACCAGAAAGCCACGGCAGCGCCTGAAGCCGCGGGCCTGCTCAATACGTTGGGTACAACGCTTAATGTCACGCCAGAGCAAGCGGTGGGTGGCACCGGCGCCTTGTTGGGCCTGGCGAAGAACAAGCTGGCTGGCAACGATTACAGCCAGTTGAGCAAGTCGGTCCCTGGCCTTGATCAACTCGCCGGGACGGGTGCGCTGAGCAGCCTCGGTAGCCTGAACGGTTTGGGCAATGTGTTGGGCAACTCGGGCAAAAGCGCGGACAGTTCGGTGCTCAACAGCGCATTGGGCAACGTGCAGAGCATGGGCGACGTGAACAAGGCGTTCTCGGCACTGGGCATGGACAGCTCGATGGTCAGCCAGTTTGTACCGCTGATTCTGCAATACCTGGGTCAGCAAGGTGCCGGCGGTTCAGCGCTGCAAAGCCTGAGCAGCGTGTGGGGCGCTAAAGGCAGCTGATTCAGCGCTGATTATTCCCCTTGGGACGCATCGCTGCGCAACGTGGCGATGCGTGCGTTCTTTTCCAGCCACAGCTGATTGACCCAACCCTGCACCTTTTCTCGAAATGCCGGGTCGTTCTCGTAGTCGCCTTGCCACAAAGCGGGGTCGAGTTCGCGGGTTTGAATATCGATAATCACACGAGGCACATCACCGCACAGCAGGTTCCAGAACCCTGGAATACGCTCGCCGGGATAGACCACGGTCACGTCCAGAATCGCATCCAGCTGTTCGCCCATCGCTGCCAGTACAAACGCCACGCCGCCCGCCTTGGGTTTGAGCAGGTGCGAATACGGTGAATTCTGCTCGGCCTTCTTCGTCTGGGTGAAGCGTGTGCCTTCCAGGTAATTGACGATAGTCACGGGCTGGCGCTTGAACAACTCGCACGCCTCTCGAGTGATTTTCAGGTCGTGGCCCTTGAGCTCAGGGTTCTTGGCCAGGAACGCCTTGGTGTAGCGCTTCATGAACGGGTAATCCAGCGCCCACCACGCCAGCCCCAGCAGCGGCACCCAGATGAGTTCTTTCTTGAGGAAGAATTTGAAAAATGGCGTACGCCGGTTGAGCGCCTGAATCAGCGCAGGGATGTCGACCCAGGATTGGTGGTTGCTGATGACCAGATAGGAGGTATCGCTGCGCAGCCCTTCTGCGCCGCGTACTTCCCAGCGGGTCGGGATGCACAGTGCAAAAATGAGTTTATCGATCTCGGCCCAGGTCTCGGCCAGCCACATCACGGCCGCTGAACAGCGGTCACGCAAATGCCCGCTGAAGGTCAGCTTGAGCAGGGCAAATACCAGCAGCGGCCCAATAATAATGAGGGTATTGAGCAACAGCAGCAGAGTGACGAAACAGCCGGTGAGCAGGCGACGCATAATCTGATCTACGATTTCTGGGCGGGCCATCATAAAGAGGCTAGCCGCTAACGCCAAATCCGCATGGCGTTGACAACTGTTTCACGAGGTTACGGGTAAGGTTGGGGGGTGCGAACGAAAGCGGGCCCTGATGTCTAAAACTGCGTTCGCATCTGTAGGAGCGAACTTGTTCGCGAGGCGATATATCTATGCACACATCACCAACGCTCTCGCCAACAAGTTGGCTCCTACAGAGATCAACCGCACTCCAACTCCACAAAGGTACCCACCCCGTGAAACCAATCCTGGCGCTTTTGTCCCTGCTGGCGTTGCCGGTCATGGCCGCCGAGCCGACGCTGTATGGCCGCTACGAGTACATCAAGGTCTCGGAATTCGGCGAAACCTTCAAAGCCAAAATGGACACCGGCGCGTTGACCGCCTCGCTGTCGGCCAAGGACATCGAGCTGTTCAAGCGCGATGGCGATGACTGGGTGCGCTTCCGCCTGGCGACCAAAGACGCCAGCAACAAGGTCTACGAGCATAAGGTCTCGCGCATCAGCAAGATCAAGAGCCGCTCGGAAAACGACGATGACGAAGATGAAGCCATCGACCCTACCAAGCGCCCGGTGGTGGACCTTGAGCTCTGCCTGGGTGACGAGAAACGCACCGTCGAGGTCAACCTGGTGGATCGCAGCCACTTCAACTACCCGCTGCTGATCGGCGCCAAGGCGTTGCGCGAGTTTGATGCGGCGGTGAATCCTGCGCGGCGATATACGGCTGACAAGCCGGGTTGCTGACAGGCAAAACGCGCTGATTTTGTAGGAGCTGCCGAAGGCTGCGAAGAGGGTATTTCTGAAACACCGCTTTCGCAGCCTTCGGCAGCTCCTACAGGAACCACAGCCAACAAAAAACGGCGCCCTTGCGGGGCGCCGTTTTTGTTTAGCTGCCTTGAATCAGGCGTGGACCAGCGTCGCGTCAGCATCGCGCACGATTGGCTGCAACGGCAGCAACGGTGCATGAGGATCGGCTTCGACCGACGCGCGCCATGCGGCCAGCCACTCTGGATGGCTCTCGCTCCAGACCTGCTCATGCAGGCGGGCCAAGGCTACCGGGTCACTGAGCAGCATCAGACGCTCGTGATTGTCCAGCTTGTCAGGGCCAGCCTTCAACGCGTGACGTACACGTTCCATACGCACGAACTCGATTGGCTCGACAACCCGGTGGCGCGAAGTCGCCAGGGCGCAAGCCAAGGCGTTCTGCTGCGGGTCGACGACAGCACGGATGAAGCCCTGCTTCAGCGCGTGCCAGCGGTTTTCGTGGGTGTACAGGTCGGTGGACACCAACTCTTGCGGCGGCGTGTGCTCTTCAGGAATCAGGAAGAACTTATCGTCCCGCGCCTTGAGGCCCAGACCGGTGCGGCTGGAAATCACCGAGACCGGAATCGACAGCATCAGCGAACCGACAATCGGTGCCAACCACCACAGGAAGCTTGGGTTCAGCCACGCCACCAGCAAAGCCCAGCACGCGCCCAGCAATGTTTGAGGACCATGACGCTTGACCGCTTCGAGCCACGGCGTGGAGTCATCGTCGCGTTGCGGCGAGTTCCAGGTCGCAGCCCAGCCCAGGAATGCAGCCAGTACGAAGCGGGTGTGGAACAGCATGCGCACCGGCGCCAGCAGCACCGAGAACAGCATTTCCATCAGCATCGACAGCGTAACTTTGAACTTGCCACCAAAGCCTGTAGCGCCTTTGGCCCAGATCAGAATGACGCTGAGCAGTTTAGGCAGGAACAGCAACACGATGGTGGTCGAGAACAGAGCAACGGCTTTTTCCGGGTGCCATTGAGGCCACAGCGGATAAAGCTGACGCGGTTCCAGGAAGTACGTCGGCTCCATCAGCGTATTGACCGCCAGCAAGGCTGTGGACAAGACGAGGAAGAAGAACCATAACGGCGCCGACAGGTACGACATGACCCCGGTGAGGAATACCGCCCGGTGAACCGGGTGCATGCCCTTGACCAGGAACAGCCTGAAGTTCATCAGGTTGCCGTGGCACCAGCGACGGTCGCGCTTGAGTTCGTCCAGCAGGTTCGGCGGAAGCTCTTCGTAACTGCCCGGCAAATCATAGGCAATCCACACGCCCCAGCCGGCACGGCGCATGAGCGCTGCTTCAACGAAGTCGTGAGACAGAATCGCACCGGCAAACGCACCTTTACCCGGCAACGGCGCCAGGGCGCAGTGCTCGATAAACGGCTTCATGCGGATGATCGCGTTGTGACCCCAGTAGTGGGATTCACCCAGCTGCCAGAAGTGCAGACCGGCAGTGAACAGCGGGCCGTATACGCGAGTCGCAAACTGCTGCATGCGCGCATAAAGCGTGTCCATGCCCGAAGCACGTGGCGCGGTCTGGATGATACCGGCGTCCGGCGTGGCTTCCATCAAGCGCACCAGACTGGTCAGGCATTCGCCGCTCATGACGCTGTCTGCGTCGAGCACGACCATGTAACGGTAGTCACCGCCCCAGCGACGGCAGAAGTCGTCAAGGTTGCCGCTTTTGCGTTTTACGCGACGGCGACGGCGGCGATAGAAGATCTTGCCGAAGCCTTTGGTCTCGCGGCAGACATCCAGCCAGGCCTGTTGCTCGGCCACGCAGATGTCAGTCTCGTTACTGTCGCTGAGCACGAAGAAGTCGAAGCGATCCAGGTCACCGGTGGCTGCAACCGACTCGAAAGTCGCCCGCAGGCCAGCGAACACGCGTGGCACATCTTCGTTGCAGATCGGCATGACCAGAGCAGTACGCGCGCCTTTTTCAATGGGCTCGTTACCTGCGCTGGCACCGGAAATGCGGTACTTGTCACGACCGGTCAGCAATTCCAGGAAGCCCATCAAGGCTGTCCAGAAACCCGCCGAAACCCAGCAGAACAGAATCCCGAACAACAACAGAATGCTGGTCTGCAAGGCATACGGCAGTACTTGCCACATGGTCTGCACGAAGGTCTGGTGGGTGATTTCGTCAAGCGAAACCAGTGACCAGCCCTGGTACGGAAGGATGCCCTTCATGTACCAGCCAGCCACGATGGTCTGGCCGAGCATCAGGATCAGCAGGATGTACCGACGGATCGAACCCACGGTACGCCAGCGTGCCTTGGGCAGACGATCCGGCGCAGGTTCCACCGGATTGCTGCGGCCCGTCAGACGACGCCAGCCACGGACCAGAATGTTGGTCCGCCATGGCTCAGGGACGACCTTGGTACGACGAATCGGCGGCGTGGCCTTGAGCACCACGCGACCGCTTGCATCGAGGGCCAACATCTCGGCCTCGTGCAATTGATCGGCGGTGGTCAACGTCAGACGACGACCTACCGAAGCCTGAGAGGCGTCGGCAGGATCGCTCACCGGCTGGGCAGCAAGGCGTTCATGGAGTTCGGCAAACGAGGTGCAGCTGGCTAATTCGGCCCGCTGCTCGTCGCTCATCGGTAGATGTGCCAGGTACTCGCTAAGCGATTCTGGCACTGGTAGAGAATTACTCATCGGCTGGCAACTGGTAGCTCCAGGTCTCGGTCATGACTTGCAGTGTCTTGGCCGGTTCCTGAATGGTGGGCGCAGCGTCGGCTGCTGGTTGCTGGTTCTCTTGGCCGTCTTTGTCTTTCGCCACGTCAGTCTTGGCGACATCAGCTTTGGCAGCATCGGCTGGCTTGGCTGCATCGGCCTTAGCGTCGACAGGCTTGGCTGCATCGGCTTTGGCATCAGCAGGCTTGGCAGCGTCTGCCTTGGCTACGTCGGCTTTCGGAGCGGTGGCTGCGTCTGCAGGGGCTGGTTTGGCCGCCTCTTTAGGCGCTGCTTTTTTCTCGTCGCCGATGTGCGCTTTGGCAGCAACCAACACTGCGGGTTCCTTGCCCGGCTCGGCAGGGATTTCACGCAGCAGGTAGGCCTGCATTTCAATCGGTTTGTTGGCGTCTTTGACCTTGACTCGCAACGTCAGGCGATAGCCCTTGGTCACCGGGTTGTAACGCAGGTTGTTCTCGACCAGCTCAGTGTTGGTATCAGTGGTCACCTGGCTACGGATGGTCTTGTCTTCCGGCATCGAAGCGAGGATCGGGCCGACGAAATCGACCTGGAACGCAACGCTGCCGTCCAGCTGACGAATCAGGTTGGATTGACGGATATCACCGGCCGAACGCAGGGTCTGCTTCACCCAGCCCAGATCAGGCGAGTGAATGGCTTTCTCGTCCATGGTCCAGTGCAGGCGATAGTCGAAGCTGATTGGCTCGCCCGGTGCTGGCAGGGTTTCCGGCTTCCAGAACGCAACGATGTTGTCGTTGGTTTCGTCGGCAGTCGGGATTTCAACCAGATCAACGGTACCTTTGCCCCAGTCGCCCTTAGGCTCGATCCAGGCGCTTGGACGCTTGTCGTAGCGGTCGTCCAGGTCTTCGTAGCTGCTGAACTCGCGGCCACGTTGCAGCAGGCCGAAACCACGTGGGTTTTCTACCGAGAAGCTGCTGACGGCAAGGTGTTTAGGGTTGGTCAGTGGGCGCCACAGCCATTGGCCGTTGGCTGCCTGGATCGACAGACCGTTGGAGTCATGCAGCTCGCGGCGGTAGTTCTGTACACGCGAAGGCTGGTTGGCACCGAACAGGTACATGCTGGTCAGCGGCGCAACGCCCAGCTTGGTGACCTTGTCACGCAGGAACATGCGCGACTGCACATCAACCAGGGTGTTGGTACCCGGACGCAGGGTCAGTTTGTAGGCACCGGTGGCACGTGGCGAATCCAGCAAGGCGAAGATCACCAGGTGGTTGTCATCGGCGCCTGGCTTCTCGATCCAGAATTCGGTGAAGCGCGGGAATTCTTCGCCGGAAGGCAGTGCGGTATCGATCGCCATGCCACGGGCAGACAAGCCATACACCTGGCCTTTACCGATGACGCGGAAGTAGCTCGCGCCCAGCATGGTCATGATTTCGTCTTGTTTGTCGTCTTTGTTGATCGGGTAGGTCACACGGAAACCGGCGTAGCCGAGTTTCTCGGTGGACTTGGGATCAACCTTCAGGTCGCCGAAATCGAAACGACTGGAGTCGTATTTGATCTCTTCAACGGTGGTCGCAGTGACTTCGTTGATTTTCACCGGCGTGTCGAAGTGCATACCCTGGTGATAGAACGACACCTTGAACGGCGTTCTATCGGCCGCCCATTCGGCGCGGTCTTCACGTGGGCGAATTTTCTGGTAGTCCGCGAACTTCATGTCGCGGAACTCGGCTGGCAGATTGCTCCGAGGAGCCTCGTACTTCTGCCCGGCCATTTCCTTGGCTCTGCTCGCCACATCGTCGAGACTGAACGCCCACAACTGGGTGGCGCTGAACAGTGAGATCAGGGCTGAGCTTGCCAATAGCGCGCTACGCAACCGCTTGCCAGATGTCTTTACCGCATTACAGGGACTAACAATCACGAGCAACCCTCGCCGAAAACAGATGAAAAAACCAACGGCCAGCTATCTAATGCCGGGTTGGCGAGCATTGTTCCGACTCCGAAAGGACCTAATGATTCCCTAAACGGTGTCGGTCCAGCTTCTGACCTTGCCAAACGGTGGTACGGCGCCGAACTCCGTACCGCGCGATTATCTAGTAGCGCGCGTTACAACGCATCAGGTCAGATGAAGTATTTATAACTATTTATAGCCTTCTGATATCAACGCCGGTAGATGGAGTTGCCTTCATGTCTCCAGCAGAAATGTCACGGGGCCGTCATTCATTAAGTGCACTTGCATGTCTGCACCAAATTGGCCCGACTCGACCACGTCGTGCATGCTTTTAGCCTGTTGCAGCAAATAGTCAAACAACTGCTCACCCAGCGCAGGCGGTGCCGCTTTCGAGAAGCTGGGGCGCATGCCGCTTTTGGTGTCCGCCGCGAGGGTGAACTGCGAAACAAGCAATAACCCACCGGCCACATCGCGCAGAGACAGGTTCATCTTGCCGTCTGCATCGCTGAACACGCGGTAGTTGAGCAACTTGTGCAGCATTTTATCGGCACTGGCCTGAGTGTCTTGAGGCTCGACCCCAACCAGCACCAGCAACCCTTGATCAATCGAGCCGACAATTTCCCCGCCGACCTCGACCCGTGCGCCACGGGCGCGTTGTAGCAAGGCTTTCATTGCGATTCCTTAATACTCAAAAGCACACCAAGCGCCGCACCTGTGGGAGCGAATTCATTCGCGAAGGGGCCGGTACATTCAATACATAACCTTCGTCTGAGCTACCGCTTTCGCGAATGAATTCGCTCCCACAGTGGTTTTCCATTCCAACTCAAATTTGCGCAGGCCCCACATCAAGCCTCTTCAGGCGGCAGATCCAGCAATCGGGTGGCCACTTGCGCCGCGGCGCGGACCAGGGCGTCGGTGATACCTGGCTCCGAAGCGGCGTGCCCGGCGTCGCGAATCACTTGCAGTTCGCTGTTCGGCCAGGCCTGGTGCAGTTCCCAGGCGTTGTCCAGCGGGCAAAGCATGTCATAGCGACCATGCACGATGATGCCCGGCAGATGGGCGATTTTCGGCATGTCGCGAATCAACTGGTTTTCTTCGAGGAACGAGTTGTTCATGAAGTAATGGCATTCGATGCGGGCAATCGACAGCGCGCGCTGCGGCTCGGAGAAACGGTCGACCACCTGCGGATTGGGGCGCAAGGTCGCGGCGCGGCCTTCCCAGGTCGACCAGGCCTTGGCCGCGTGCATCTGGGCGATCTGGTCGGAACCGGTCAGGCGCTTGTGAAAGGCCTGCAGCAGGTTATCGCGCTCATCCAGCGGGATCGGCGCAATGTAATCCTGCCAGTAGTCCGGGAAAACACGGCTCGCGCCGCATTGGTAGAACCATTGGATTTCCTGCGCGCGGGCCAGAAAAATCCCGCGCAGGATCAACGCATGCACACGCTCGGGGTGAGTCTGAGCGTAAGTCAGCGAGAGGGTCGAGCCCCACGAGCCGCCAAACAGCACCCATTTATCGACACCCAGGTGCTCACGAATCAGCTCAAGGTCCGCCACCAAATCCCAGGTGGTGTTGTTTTCCAGGCTCGCATGGGGCGTGGAGCGGCCGCACCCGCGCTGATCGAAAGTAATGATGCGGTACAGATTCGGATCAAAATAACGGCGGCTTTGCGCATCGCACCCAGAACCCGGACCACCATGGATAAAGACCACCGGCAGACCTTCCGGGGAGCCGCTTTCATCAACGTACAACACGTGCGGCGCCTCTACGGCCAGCTCATGCCGGGCGTAGGGTTTGATCTGCGGGTACAAGGTCTGCATAGGTGCTCCGTAAGTTTATGCCTGGGGCTACTATCAATCTGCCGTTGGGCATCATAAACCCGAAACGTGGAATGTTCATGCTGTCACGCAGTCGCCCACGCACGGCCCACGTAACTGGAACGATCAATGCAAGCGTTCTGCCAATTCCCCTGGATTGGCGAACGACGCAGGTCTGGACGTGTCGAAGCGGGACGACTGCCCGTTTTTTTCAGAATTTTCAGGAAAAGATCGCGGACACGCCCTACAGTCAAAGATCACCATCCTTCATTCGTCTGACTACTTGAGGTCGTATCGATGTCTCAGGAACCACTTGTTCGTGACGCTGAAGTGGCTGCTTTCCGCGCCGCTGTTCTCGCCAAACTCACCTATGCGGTGGGTAAGGACCCTGACCATGCGTTTGAGCATGACTGGTTCGAAGCCGTTGCACTGGCCGCCCGCGACCATATGGTCGAGCACTGGATGGACCACACCCGGCAGATTTATCGCAAAGTCCAGAAGCGGGTTTATTACCTTTCGCTGGAATTTCTCATCGGCCGCTTGCTGTACGACAGCCTGAGCAATCTGGGCCTGCTGGAAATCGCCCGCGAGGCCATGACTGAGCTGGGCGTGGACATCGAGCGGATCAAACTGCTGGAGCCGGACGCCGCACTGGGCAACGGCGGCCTGGGCCGTCTGGCAGCGTGCTTCATGGAGAGCATGTCGACCCTGGGGATCGCCGGTCATGGTTATGGCATTCGTTACGAGCACGGTCTGTTCCGTCAGGCCATCGTTGACGGCTGGCAGCAGGAGCAGACAGAGAACTGGCTGGACTTCGGCAACCCATGGGAATTCGAACGCCCTGAAGTGGTGTACCCCATCGGCTTCAGCGGCAGCGTTGACACCATCGTCAACGAGGCTGGCGAGCAGCGTCAGGTCTGGCGCCCATCGGAGACTGTGCGGGCAATTGCCTATGACACCCCCGTAGTCGGCTGGCGCGGCAAGAGCGTCAACACCCTGCGCCTGTGGCGTGCCCGTGCCGTTGAAGACCTGCACCTTGAGCGCTTCAATGCCGGTGACCACTTCGGTGCCGTCGCCGAAGTCGTGCGCGCTGAAAGTATTTCCCGCGTGCTGTACCCCAACGACGCCACCGAGGCAGGCCAGGAACTGCGCCTGCGCCAGGAGTACTTCTTCGTTTCCGCGTCGCTGCAGGATTTGCTGCGTCGCCACTTGAACATGCACGCCACGCTCATGGACCTGCCGGAACACGCGGCGATCCAGATGAACGACACGCACCCGTCCATTGCCGTGGCTGAGTTGATGCGCCAGTTGATCGACAACCATGGCATCGCGTGGGACGCGGCCTGGAAAATCACCGTCGGCACCCTGGCCTACACCAACCACACCTTATTGCCAGAAGCGCTGGAAACCTGGTCGGTCGGTTTGATGGAGCGTATGCTGCCGCGCCACATGCAGATCATCTACATCATCAACGCCCAACACATCGACACCTTGCGCGCCAAAGGCATCCACGATTTCGACGTGCTGCGTGCCGTGTCGCTGATCGAAGAAGAAAACGGCCGCCGCGTGCGCATGGGCAACCTGGCCTTCCTTGGCTCGCACAGCATCAACGGTGTGTCGGCGCTGCACACGCAGCTGATGCGCAAAACGGTCTTCTCCGAGCTGCACAAGCTGTATCCAGACCGGATCAACAACAAAACCAACGGCATCACGTTCCGCCGCTGGCTGTTCCAGTCCAACCCCAAGCTCACTGACATGCTCAAGGAAGCGCTGGGCGATGACGTGCTCGACAACGCCGAAACGCGCCTGATCGAACTCGAACCTTTCGCCGAGAAAAGCTCGTTCCGCAAGCAGTTTGCCGATCAGCGACTGCACAGCAAACGCGCCCTGGCCGCGATCATCAATGAGCGACTGGGCATTGTGGTCAACCCGGCGGCGATGTTCGACGTGCAGGTCAAACGGATCCACGAGTACAAGCGCCAACTGTTGAACCTGTTCCACACCGTTGCGTTGTATCAGGCCATTCGCGCCCAGCCGGGTACAGATTGGGTGCCACGCGTGAAGATTTTCGCGGGTAAGGCTGCGGCCAGTTATCACTCGGCGAAGTTGATCATCAAACTGACCAACGACATCGCGCGCACCGTGAACAACGATCCGACCGTACGCGGTTTGCTCAAAGTGGTGTTCCTGCCCAACTACAACGTCAGCCTGGCCGAAAGCATCATCCCGGCAGCCGACCTGTCCGAGCAGATTTCTACCGCAGGGCTTGAAGCGTCCGGCACCAGCAACATGAAGTTCGGCCTCAACGGCGCGCTGACCATCGGCACCCTGGACGGCGCCAACGTGGAAATGAGCGAGCAGGTCGGTCTGGAGCACATGTTCATCTTCGGCATGACCTCGCAGCAGGTCGAAGCGCGCAAGTTGCTCGGCGATTTCAGTGCGCATGGTGATGTCGCCGCGTCAGGTCGCTTGAACGATGTCCTGCAAGCGATTCGTGGCGGGGTGTTCTCGCCGGATGATCCGAATCGCTACGCGGGCCTGGTCGATCAGTTGCTGGCCTATGACCGCTTCATGGTCTGTGCGGACTTCGATTCGTACTGGGAAGCTCAGGCCAAAGTCGAAGCTCATTGGCATGACTCCAAGCAATGGTGGCGCTCGGCGGTGCTCAACACGTCCCGCATGGGCTGGTTCTCGTCGGACCGAACCATTCGCGAATACGCCGGGGAAATCTGGAAGGCGCTGGATTAAAGCTAAAGCCGATCCGATGCCCCTGTAGGAGCTGCCGCAGGCTGCGAATGCATTTGGCCTGATACGCCGCCATTCGCAGCCTTCGGCAGCTCCTACAAAAGCCTGCTCGTTTCCCGGACACGTCAACGCCAGCACCAATCGGTGTTGGCGTTTTGCTATGAGTGGTGGGATATTTCCCATCACCTCAGCCGAAATACCTTACAAACCATAAGGACTGCTCGCCGCCATCGCGAGCCAGACACCCCATGACAATCCAGCTTTTGAGTCGCCCGCAGTTGTTGCGGTCAGCCCTGCTCGGCGCCACGTTGCTCAGCGCGATGTTAGCCAGCGCCCAGGAAACACCCGGCGACTTTGCCAGCCACACACCCTTGCAGGTGACTGGCGAAGGCCCTTGGTATCGCCTCGAACTGCCGCTGGCGGTGCAACTGGATTCGCGCCAGAGCGATCTGGCTGACGTGCGGATCTTCGATGCCCAGGGCAAAGCGCAGCCTTATTCGGTGGTCTACAACCCGACTCAGCCGCCTCAGCCTTCAACGCCTGTCGATGTGAAGTGGTTCCCGCTCTACGACAATGCCGACGCCAGCGACACAGCGCCGATCATCCGCGTCGAACGCTCAGCCAGTGGTGCCGTGCTCGACGTACAACCGCAAAGCGACATCGAAGCCGGTGAAGAGATTCTGCGTGGCTGGCTGCTAGACACCAGTAGTCTGCAGGACCCACTGGAGCGCCTGACCCTCGACTGGAGCACTGAACACGAAGGTTTGCAGCGCTTCACCCTTGAAGCCAGCGACGACCTGCAAACCTGGCAAGCCTGGGGCGAAGGCCAGGTGGCGCGACTGTCATTTGCCGACGAACTGGTGGAGCAGCGCGACGTTGCCCTGCCCGGTCGTACCGCTCGCTATTTGCGCTTGCTGTGGAAAGCACCCCATAGCGCTCCGACCCTCACGTCAGCACAACTGACCAGCTTGCATACGGACACCCCAAGCCTGCCCCTGAGCTGGTCGCAGCCCATCGAAGGCAGCCTTGCCGAGCCTGGCAATTACCTCTGGGAGCTGCCAGGTGCCTTACCCGTCGAGCAGCTGAAAATCGACATCACGCAAGCCAACAGCCTGGCCCCAGCCAACGTGTATGGCCGACTGGACAGCAATGCCCCTTGGGAAGCGATCGGCAGCGGCCTGCTGTACCGCTTGCTGCAGAACGGCGAGACCATGGTTCAGGATGAAGTCCAGTTGCCGGGCAAGGTCGTGCGCCAATTGAGGCTTGAAGTTGATGAACGTGGAAGCGGGCTGGGCGCACAGGCGCCACACTTGCGTGTTGCCGTGCGCGCCACACAGGTGGTGTTCAAGGCGCAGGGCAAGGGACCTTTTTCATTGGCCGTCGGCAACCCCTCAGCCATCGCCGCCACCGTGCCGCTGGTGACGCTGATTCCCGATTACAACACCCAAAGCCTGACCAGCATTGGCCTCGCCACACCGGATGCCACCCCCATAAAAGCTGCAGCCGCTGCACCGGTCCCCACCACGGACAACTTCGACTGGAAACGCGCAGGCTTGTGGGGCGTGCTGGTATTGGGGTTCATTCTGCTGGGCTGGATTGCCTTGAGCTCGTGGCGGGGGCCGCGACGAGGATCTTGAGGTGTTTTCTCACTTGTAGGAGCTGCCGAAGGCTGCGAATTGCCATGCATCAGACACAGTGCTTTCGCAGTCTGCGGCAGCTCCTACAGTCAGCGGCATTGCTGGCGACACATGTCCAGCGCATGCCCCGCCCCCTTCCCGGCTAAAGCCGGTCCCACATAAGAATGCGGTCTGCTGCGGGGGCGACTGTACTCCCCCCGATTCAGCCACCCGTTCAGCAATTTCCAGCTACGCTGAGCCCAACGTGAACTCAATGGGTGATAACCCAGTCTTATGGGCAGTATTACGTCTCCACTCGCGTTAAACTGCGCGGGTTTTTTATCCCCCCATATTCGGAGCTATCCATGTCCCGCGTTACCCTGAGTCGCTATTTGATTGAGCAGACCCGCAGCAACAACACTCCTGCCGATCTGCGCTTCCTGATCGAAGTGGTGGCGCGAGCGTGCAAGGAAATCAGCCACGCCGTCTCCAAAGGCGCGCTGGGCGGCGTGCTCGGCAGCATGGGCACTGAAAACGTTCAGGGCGAAGTGCAGAAAAAGCTCGACGTGATCTCCAACGAAATCCTGCTTGAAGCCAACGAATGGGGCGGCCACCTGGCTGGCATGGCGTCCGAAGAAATGGACAACGCCTACCAGATCCCGGGCAAATACCCGAAAGGCGCGTACCTGCTGGTATTCGACCCACTGGACGGCTCGTCGAACATCGACATCAATGCTCCGGTCGGCACCATCTTCTCCGTGCTGCGTTGCCCGAATGAATACCTGACCCAGAACGAGCCTCTGAACGAGAAGGCCTTCCTGCAGCCAGGCACCCAGCAAGTCGCTGCCGGTTACGCCATCTACGGTCCGCAAACCATGCTGGTGCTGACGCTGGGCGATGGTGTCAAAGGCTTCACCCTGGACCGCGAAATGGGCAGCTTCGTCCTGACCCACGAAGACATCAAAATCCCGGAATCCACCCAGGAGTTCGCGATCAACATGTCCAACCAGCGTCACTGGGAAGCCCCGGTTCAGCGCTACGTTGACGAACTGCTGGCTGGCGAAGACGGCCCGCTGAAAAAGAACTACAACATGCGCTGGGTCGCGGCGATGGTTGGCGACGTGCATCGCATCCTCAACCGTGGCGGTCTGTTCATGTACCCACGTGACAGCCGCGAGCCGTCCAAGCCAGGCAAACTGCGCCTGATGTACGAAGCCAACCCGATGTCGTTCCTGGTTGAACAGGCGGGCGGCGCTTCCACCGATGGCCATCAACGCATCCTCGACATCCAGCCGGACGGCCTGCACCAGCGCGTGGCCGTGTTCCTGGGGTCGAAAGAAGAAGTTGAACGCGCCACCTCGTACCACAAAGGCTAACCATCATGATTGCCCCTTGGCTGCCGCTGCTGCAGTGGTGGTTCGGTTCTGCCGAATCACCGGCCGAGATGGCCAAAGCCAAGGGCAAACTGTGGTTCGGCAAGAGCCAGACCCAGGACGCCGAAGCGCAGAGTCGCTTCGGTGATCTGGTCAACATCGCGCTCTCGGGCGGCTTGAAAGAGTGGGCTGAAAGCCCCGACGGCTGGCTGGCGCTGGTGCTGTTGCTCGACCAACTGCCCCGCATGATCTACCGCGACACACCTAAAGCCTTTGCCGGTGATGAGCGCGCGCAGAAGCTCGTCGCTCACGGCCTGAAACTCGGCCGCGACCAGCACCTGGAACCGCTGCAACGCTCCTTCATCTATCTGGTACTGGAGCACAGCGAAAACCTCGATGCTCAGCATCAGGCCGTCGCCCGCTTCACCGACCTGCTCCCCCTACTCCCCGCCACCGACCGCGAATTCCTCACCAGCAGCCTCGACTACGCCGAGCGCCACCGTGAAGTCATCAAGCGTTTCGGTCGTTTCCCGCATCGCAACGACATCCTTGGGCGCGTCTCCACGCCTGAAGAAATCGAGTTTCTGACAGAGCCTGGGTCGAGGTTTTAAGGCTCACTGGGAGCTATGCAGAAGGCGCTTCGTCAATAGCTCAGTCATGTTTCGGCGGGTATCGGCGATGACGTGAATGAACACAACGTCCTGTCGAGTTTCGTAAATAATCCGATTCATGCCCGAAATGATCTGGCGAAAAGGGCCGAGATTTAGCAACTCGATCTCCCCGGGTACAGCGCCCACCAGGGGTGAGACTTCGAGTATTTTCAAGGATTTTCGGAGCTTCTCGGACGTTAGCAGCCAGGCGTCGTGAGAAAACTTCCTGACCATGTAGTTGCGTAGCTCCCTGAGGTCGTATTGCGCGGACTTCAAAATAACAACCTTGAAACTCATTCCTCGTCATTCCTATCCAGCGCCGCGAATACGTCATCAATGTCATTGAACTCCCCGCGTTCGATTTCGCGACTCCCCAGCGCAAGAATTTTCAACAAAGCAAAGGTTTCCAATTGCTCCTCATAGCTTTTTACGTCCAGCACAACAAGCTTCGCTTCACCATTTTGGGTTATCAGCATAGGTTCACGACTTTCAGATAGGTCCCTGACAATTTCGGCGGCATGGCTTTTCAGATAGCTGATTGGTTTAACGTGAGATGAGAGCTTCATAACGGCAAACTCGCTGGAGAAAGTAAAACCGATTTTAGTCCGAATTCAGTCCTCCACGCAAAGACCTGCCGACTAAGGGAACCACATCCCCCTTTTCTCTTCTAAGCTTCGGCATTACGCCAGCATGCGTGCCCGATCGAACGTTGCTGCGACGTTGCCCCCTTCCGTTCAGGAGTTTCACCCATGTCTCTGCGCACCGTAGCGTTGTTGTCGTTTTGCGTATTGCTGGCAGCATGCAGCAAGGTCAATCAGGAAAACTATTCGAAACTGTCCGCTGGCATGCCCAAGGCTCAGGTCGAAAGCCTGCTCGGCAGCCCGACCGAATGTTCTGGCGCGCTGGGCATGTCCAGCTGCACATGGGGCGATCAGAAGAGCTTTATCAGCGTGCAGTACGCCGCCGACAAGGTTGTCCTGTTCTCGGGTCAGGGCTTGAAATAATTCATGATCAAATTACTTGTGCGCTTCGGTCTGGTGTTGATGGCCAGCTTTCTGGCGATCGGTTTTGCTCACTCGGCGGATAACCTTGAGCCCAAAACCGTTGGCGCAGTGGACCTCAAGCAATATCAGGGCACTTGGTACGAGATCGCTCGTCTGCCCATGTTCTTCCAGCGCAACTGCGCCCAATCCGAAGCGCATTACCTGCTTCAACCGGACGGCAACGTTGGCGTGACCAACCGCTGCCGGACTATCGAAGGCAAATGGCAGGAAGCCAAGGGCACTGCCACGCCGCAAGTGGCGGGCAAAACCGACAAGTTGTGGGTGGAGTTCGACAACTGGTTCTCACGCCTGATACCGGGCGTCGCCAAGGGCGATTACTGGGTGCTGTACATCGGCGAGGGCTACAAGACCGCCGTGGTGGGCAACCCGGATCGCAAATACCTCTGGCTGCTGTCGCGCACCCCGACCGTGTCACCGACCGTGAAGGAAAAAATGCTCAGCGAAGCCCAGCAACAGGGCTACGACACCACCAAGCTGATCTGGCGGGTGGAAGATTCGAAGATCGGTAAGTAATAGATTTCCTGTAGGAGCTGCCGAAGGCTGCGAAAGCGGTGTGTCAGACATATCGTCTTCGCAGCCTTCGGCAGCTCCTACAGTCATAACTCACGACCCCAACAACTCCCGCAACACCTGCGCAAACTCCCGCGCGCTCTGCTCTTGCCCGGCGTGATGCCCTTCTCGCACCACCCATTTGCCGTTGACCATCACATCGCGAATCTGCCGGTCGCCGCCTGCAAACAGCCAACGATTGAGAATCCCGTCGCCCGACGCTGTCGCGATGTAGGGATCATCGCCGTCCAGCACCAGCCAGTCAGCGCGCTGCCCGACCTCGAGTTGCCCGGCGGGCTGACCCAGCGCCTGCGCGCCACCCGATAGCGCCGCATCGAACAAAGTTCTGCCCACCATCGGCTGATCGCTGCGATACAAACGGTTGCGACGCTGATCCCGCAGGCGCTGGCCGTATTCCAGCCAGCGCAATTCCTCCACCACGCTCAGCGAAACATGACTGTCGGAACCGATCCCCCAGCGCCCGCCCTGGGCGATGTAGTCGACTGCCGGGAAAATACCGTCGCCCAGGTTTGCTTCAGTGGTCAGGCACAACCCGGCAACCGCCCAGCTTTTTGCCATCAGCGCCACTTCATCAGGCTGCACGTGCGTGGCATGCACCAGGCACCAGCGCTGGTCTACCGCTGCGTTCTCGCACAACCACTGGACAGGGCGACGACCACTCCAGCTCAGGCAGTCATCGACTTCCTTCTGCTGCTCGGCGATGTGGATATGCACCGGGCATTGTTTATCACTGGCCGCCAGCACGGCGCTGATCTGCTCGGGGGTGACGGCGCGCAGGGAGTGGAAGCACAAGCCCAATTGCTGCGCCGGTTGCTCGCGCAACAAAGGTAATAGCCGCGCCTGCAAATCGAGATAGCTGTCCGTGCTGTGGATAAACCGCCGCTGGCCCTCGTTCGGCGCCTGGCCACCAAAGCCTGAGTGGCTATAGAGCACCGGTAAAAGCGTCAGGCCAATCCCCGCTGAGCGCGCCGCCTCGCTGACTTGCAACGCGAGCTCAGCAGGGTCCGCGTAGGGTTTGCCGCTGACGTCCTGATGCACGTAATGAAACTCGGCGACCGAGGTAAAGCCGCCCTTGAGCATTTCGATATACAGCTGACGCGCAATGACACCCAGTTGCTGCGGGCTGATTTGCCCCACCAGCCGATACATCAGATCGCGCCAGGTCCAAAAGCTGTCATTGGGGTTGCCCGCCACTTCCGCCAGCCCCGCCATTGCCCGCTGAAAGGCGTGGGAATGCAGGTTGGGCATGCCTGGCAGCAGTGGCCCATTGAGCCGTTCTGCGCCAGACGCCTGCGCATCACTGGCGATGTGAGTGATCACGCCAGCAGCGCTGACCTCCAGACGCACATTGCTGGACCAGCCACTGGGCAACAATGCACGCTCGGCAAAGAAGGCGGACATAGCTCAATATCCCGTCAAAAGTGATTTGTATATACATATACAGACGTTTGCACGCTCGGTAAACTCCGGCAAGCTTGCCGCTGAACAGGTTAATGGTTAGCGTGAGCGCACGTCTTCGTGTCGATTCAAGATCCACGCCGACCCACCTGAATGACCCCTTGAAAGGATTGCCCACAGTGCCGACTCCGCCCGCCACTTCGCCATTGGCTGCCCAGATGGGCGACAGTCCGGCTCCGCTATACGCCCGCGTGAAGCAGATGATCGCCCAGCAGATTCAGTGCGGTAACTGGCCGCCGCATCACCGCGTCCCGTCGGAAAGCGAGCTGGTCAGCCAGTTGGGCTTCAGCCGCATGACCATCAACCGCGCCCTGCGGGAAATGACCGCCGAAGGCCTGCTGGTGCGCATGCAGGGCGTGGGTACGTTCGTAGCCGAACCGAAAAGCCAGTCGGCGCTGTTCGAAGTGCACAACATTGCCGACGAGATTGCTTCGCGGGGCCATCGGCATTCCTGCAAGGTCATCCTGCTGCGTGAAGAGGCCGCAGGTTCCGAGCGCGCCCTGGCACTGGACATGCGCGAGGGCCAGCGGGTGTTTCACTCGCTGATTGTGCATCTGGAAAACGATCTGCCCGTGCAAATCGAAGATCGCTACGTCAATGCCCTGGTCGCCCCGGACTATCTCAGCCAGGACTTCACCCAGCAAACGCCTTATGCCTATCTCTCTCAAGTCGCACCGCTCACCGAGGGCGAGCATGTGGTCGAAGCGATCCTGGCCGAGGCCGACGAGTGTGAGCTGCTGCAGATCAAGCCCGGCGAACCCTGCCTGCTGATCCGCCGCCGCACCTGGTCGGGCCGCCAGCCTGTGACGGCTGCACGCCTGATCCACCCCGGTTCCCGTCATCGCCTGGAAGGACGCTTCAGCAAATGAGCCAATTGACTGTTTTGCGCGCCACCGACTACCCGAAGATGCCCTGGAAAAACGGCGGCGGCAGCACCGAAGAAATCACCCGGGATGCTGGCGAAGGCCTGGACGGTTTTGGCTGGCGTTTGTCGATTGCCGACATTGAAGCGTCCGGCGGGTTTTCGCTGTTCCCTGCCTATCAACGCATCATCACCGTGCTGCAAGGCGCGGGCATGACCCTGGAGGTCGACGGCAAGCTGACCGAGCCGCTGCTGCCCGGTGACCCGTTTGCCTTCAGCGGGGATAGCAAGGTCAGCTGCACCTTGCTGGACGGCGCTATCCGCGACTTCAACCTGATCTATGCGCCTGATCGCTATCGCGCCAGCTTGCAGTGGGTCGATGTGCTCAAGCCGCAACGCGTGTTCAGTTCCGCCAATACGCTGCTACTCTTCAGCGCCGCCGAACAGATGGCCGCCAACATGGCCGAGCATGCGCCGCAGTTGCTGGAGAAGCACGATTGCCTGCAACTCGACAACGAGGCCGGCGAGTTAATGGAAGTGGTGCTGTATGCACCGCGCGCTAGCCGGTGTTGTTTGATTGAGTTAATGAAGATCTGACTCACCGCAAACTTATTGAAAAAACACGTACCTGTGGGAGCGAATTCATTCGCGAAGAGGCCAGTACATCCGATAGACATTTATCGACTGCACCACTGTCTTCGCGAATGAATTCGCTCCCACAAAAGCCCGTTTTGCGCCGCTAATAACAAATTCCCAAGGACGCCCCACCCGCCAATGACGACAACCAATAACAATAAAGAAACCCCTAGAGCCATCGCCATCCTCGCCAATTTCCTGGCCTCCGAATCCGCAGGCGGGATTGTGTTGATGGGCGCGGCGCTGGCGGCGTTGATTGTCGCCAACTCGGGGCTTTCCACGGGTTACTTCGAGATCCTGCACAGCGTGTTCCTGGGGCTTTCCGTTGAGCTGTGGATCAACGACGGGCTGATGGCGATCTTCTTTTTGATGGTCGGCCTGGAAATCAAACGCGAAGTGCTCGCCGGTGGTCTCGCCACCTGGGGCCAGCGCGCCCTGCCCGGCTTTGCAGCGGCGGGCGGCATGCTGGTTCCGGCGCTGATCTATATTGCGGTCAACTGGGGCAACCCGCAGACCATGAGCGGCTGGGCCATTCCTGCCGCGACCGACATCGCCTTCGCCCTCGGTGTGCTGTCGCTGCTGGGCAATCGCGTGCCCACTTCGCTCAAGGTCTTCCTCGCCGCCCTGGCGATTCTCGACGACCTGGGCGCGGTGACCATCATCGCCTTCTTCTACAGCTCGGGGCTGAACCTGCCGATGCTGCTGGCCTCGTTCGCGACACTGGCGGTGCTGATCATCATGAATCGCCTGCAGGTGCGGCGTTTGCTGCCGTATTTGCTGTTGGGCGCGCTGCTGTGGTTTTTCGTGCTGCAATCGGGCGTTCACGCCACGCTGGCCGGTGTCGCTCTGGCCTTGTGCATCCCCTTGGGCAAGCCTGAAGAAGAAGCCCGTTCGCCACTGTTGTTCCTCGAAGAAAAGCTGCATTACTGGGTAGCGTTCGCCATCGTGCCGGTGTTCGGTTTTGCCAATGCGGGCGTGTCGCTGTCCGGGATCAGCCTTCAGAACCTGATAGATCCGGTCCCGCTGGGCGTTGCGCTGGGCCTGTTCTTCGGCAAACAGATCGGCGTGTTCCTCGCTGCGCTTCTGGCCATTCGTTCTGGGCTGGCGACCTTGCCGGAAGGCAGTAACTGGATGCAGCTGTATGGCGTGGCGATCCTCTGTGGCATCGGCTTCACCATGAGCCTGTTCATTGGCAACCTGGCGTTCCCCGGCGCGCCGCACCTGATTGATGAGGTCAAAGTCGGCGTCTTGATGGGCTCGGGCCTGGCTGCCATCGTCGGCGTTATCATGCTGCGCAGCCGGATCTGCAAACACTGAAAATTTATTTTCAAAGCAGTGCATCCAGTTTGGTTTCTCGCGGGTAGTACAGGTAAGCAGCCATTCAGGCTGCCAAGCGAAAACACAATCTGGAGATTTCTGCATGAACGCAAAACGCTTGCTCTGCCTGACGGGTGCTGCACTGGCTTTCACTTGCCTGGCGCCATCCGCCTTCGCCCAAAGCAACCTGCCGGAAACCGTTCGTGTGCCGGACGGTTTCAAAGTCAGCATGGAAACCACCGGTGTCGGCGAGATCACTTACGAGTGCCGCGCCAAGGCCAATGCTGCAGAAGGCATGGAATGGGCGTTCGTCGGCCCCAAAGCCGTGCTCAACGATCGCAGCGGCAAGCAAGTCGGCACCTACTACGGCCCGCCAGCCACCTGGGAAGCGAAAGACGGTTCCAAAGTGACCGGCACCCAGCTCGCCGTGGCGCCGTCCAGTGCGGGCAATCTGCCGTATCAACTGGTCAAGGCCAACCCGGCTGAAGGCAAAGGCGCGATGACGGGCGTTGCCTACATCCAGCGCACCGCGCTCAAGGGGGGCGTTGCCCCAACGACCGCCTGTGCAGCCAGCAACAAGGGCGCTAAAGAAGTCGTGAAATATCAGGGCGACTATATTTTCTGGTCCGCCAAGTAATACGGCGATCTCGCGCAGGAACTGATCTATGCTCCTGCGCGGGTGCTTCAGTCTGACTGGAGCGGATGTCCTCTGTTGATGGCGTATCGATTTGTCTCTTCACGAACCTCTGTTTGATTACGAAGCTGCACTGGATGCCTGCGCCCGTGGCGAACGGCGGGCGCTTGAGCGGCTGTATGAACAGGAAAGCGCCCGTTTGCTCGGCGTTGCCCAACGTCTGGTGCGTGACAGCGCCCTGGCTCAGGACATCGTGCACGACGCGTTCATCAAGATATGGACCGGCGCTGCCAGCTTCGACAAGTCGCGCGGTTCGGCCCGTGGCTGGATGTTCACGATCACCCGGCACCTGGCACTCAACGCCATTCGTAACAATGCCCGTGAAGTGCAGAGCGAGGACGATGAAGAACATTCCGAAGCCCAGGCAACCCTGGAAGGCTGGAATGAAACCGTGGACAGCTTCGACTGGCGGGTGAATCCGGGCCGTATCGAGTTCTGCCTCGATCAGCTTGAACCCGTACGCCGCAACTGTGTGTTCCACGCGTATGTAGACGGTTATTCGCATCAGGAAATTGCGCAGAAAATCGGCGCGCCGCTGGGCACTGTAAAGGCCTGGATCAAGCGCAGCCTGAATGCATTACGGGAGTGCATCGGATGAGCAACACTTCGGGCACTGAACCGCAAACGCCGCTCCACGAGTTGGCCGGAGAATATGTGTTGGGCACGCTATCAGCTCAACAAAGAATTGAAGTAGAACGCCGGCTGCCCCACGAGCCTGCGTTACAGGCGGCGGTCGATGCCTGGGAAGAGCGCCTGCTTCCGCTGACTGCCATGGCCGAACCGCAAACCCCGCCACCCAGGCTGTGGGCGCGCATCGAGCGAAGCCTGGATGATTTGCTGGCGCCACAGCAAGCTGTGATACGCGACGTGCAAAGCTGGTGGAACAACCTGTCGATCTGGCGCGGCCTGGCCGGTGCTGGCTTGGCGGCTTCACTGGTGCTGGGCATGACGCTGCTGACTCAGTCGCGCTCAACCCCTGCGCCGTCTTATCTGGTGGTGCTGGTTGCGCCACAAGACAAAGCACCCGGCTGGGTTGTGCAAGCCAGCAATTCTCAGGAAATCCAGCTGATCCCGCTCAGCGTGACCGAAGTCCCCGCCGACAAGGCGCTGGAGTTCTGGACCAAAGGCGACGACTGGCAAGGGCCGGTTTCACTCGGGCTGGTCAAACCAGGCCAAAGCCTGCACGTGCCGCTGGATAAGTTACCGCCTCTGCAACCCAACCAGCTGTTTGAGCTGACGCTGGAACAGGCCACCGGCTCGCCTATCGGCAAACCCACCGGACCGATCCAGTTCATTGGCCGCGCGGTCAAGGTCATCTGACCCAACCGCGCACCATCCTGTTACCCAGCGCCCCAGAAAGAAGCGAGTCGTAACACCTTCTGACGACTCGCTCTTGGATGCGCGCGGCTGTGCTAGCCGCCGATCCTTCAATTACGGGTTAACTAGCCACGCCCCTCCCATACGGCCACGTGCTGCATTTCTGAAACCAACACAACCTCATGAATCCATGGGATTTTTGTGGGAGCGAGCTTGCTCGCGAAGGCGTCTGTTCAGGCGATCAATCCAGCGTATGACCTGCCGCTATCGCGAGCAAGCTCGCTCCCACAGGTGAGTTGTTTCAGCGGGTTTTGCGGCCCGCCCAAGAGTTGGTATTTCAATTGCATATGCTTGTACATACAAGTAAAGCCAAGTGCATTGTACCGATCACCGAGGAGCTCTTTCGTGACTGAGAATAACCAACACTGGACCCGTTACCGGGACGTAGAAATCCGCGCCCCACGTGGCACCCAACTCACCGCGAAGAGCTGGATGACCGAAGCACCGCTGCGCATGCTGATGAACAACCTTGATCCGGAAGTCGCCGAGAACCCAAAGGAATTGGTGGTTTACGGCGGTATCGGCCGTGCTGCGCGCAACTGGGAATGCTACGACAAGATTGTCGAAAGCCTGACCCACCTCAACGACGACGAAACCCTGCTGGTTCAGTCCGGCAAACCGGTCGGCGTGTTCAAGACCCACAGCAACGCCCCCCGCGTGCTGATCGCCAACTCCAATCTGGTGCCGCACTGGGCAAGCTGGGAGCACTTCAACGAACTGGATGCCAAAGGCCTGGCCATGTACGGGCAGATGACGGCTGGCAGCTGGATCTACATCGGTAGCCAGGGCATCGTTCAGGGCACCTACGAAACCTTCGTCGAGGCAGGTCGCCAGCATTACAACGGCAGCCTCAAAGGCAAGTGGGTATTGACCGCGGGCCTGGGCGGCATGGGCGGTGCGCAACCGCTGGCCGCTGGCATGGCCGGGGCCAGCTCGCTGAATATCGAATGCCAGCAAAGCCGCATCGATTTCCGCCTCAAGACCCGTTACGTCGATGAGCAGGCCGTGGATCTGGACGACGCGCTGGCACGCATCGCCAAATACACGGCCGAGGGCAAAGCCATCTCCATCGCCCTATGTGGCAACGCGGCCGAAATCCTGCCGGAAATGGTCCGCCGTGGCGTGCGCCCGGACATGGTCACTGACCAGACCAGCGCCCACGACCCGCTCAATGGCTACCTGCCCAAAGGCTGGAGCTGGGACGAATACCGCGCCCGCTCGCTGACCGAACCGGCCGCCGTGGTCAAAGCCGCCAAGCAGTCCATGGCTGTCCACGTCGAAGCCATGCTCGCCTTCCAGAAGATGGGCATCCCGACCTTCGACTACGGCAACAACATCCGTCAGATGGCCAAGGAAGAAGGCGTGGAAAATGCCTTCGACTTCCCCGGATTTGTCCCGGCTTACATTCGTCCATTGTTCTGCCGTGGCGTAGGACCTTTCCGCTGGGCCGCGCTTTCGGGCGATCCGGAAGACATCTACAAGACCGACGCCAAGGTCAAGGAGCTGATCCCGGACGATGCGCATCTGCACAACTGGCTGAACATGGCCCGCGAGCGCATTGCCTTTCAGGGTCTGCCGGCCCGTATCTGCTGGGTCGGCCTGGGCCAGCGCGCCATGCTCGGGCTGGCGTTCAATGAAATGGTCCGCAGCGGCGAGCTGTCGGCGCCCGTGGTGATCGGCCGTGATCACCTGGACTCCGGCTCGGTCTCAAGCCCCAACCGTGAAACCGAATCCATGCAGGATGGCTCCGACGCGGTGTCGGACTGGCCGCTGCTCAACGCCCTGCTCAACACCGCCAGCGGCGCGACCTGGGTGTCGCTGCACCACGGTGGCGGCGTCGGCATGGGCTTCTCGCAGCATTCGGGGATGGTAATTGTCTGCGACGGCACTGACGAAGCCGCCGAACGCATCGCCCGGGTCCTGCACAACGACCCGGCCACCGGCGTGATGCGTCATGCGGATGCGGGGTACAAGATCGCGATCGATTGTGCGAATGAGCAGGGGTTGAATTTGCCGATGATCAAGGGCTAGCGGACTGAGGTGCAATAACACCCACACTGGATTGAAATGCATTCCCTGTGGGAGCGAATTCATTCGCGAAGAGGCCATCACATCCGACGCATCTTTATGGGTCTTGAGAATGCCTTCGCGAATGAATTCGCTCCCACAGGTTCAGTGTTCGCGGTGCAATCGCGCAGCGTTAGTGAACCGACCACCCCAAAGGACCGTCAAGTGTCTTGGTATCAGTGTTTGATCTGGAAACTGCCCACACCCATTCCCGAGGAGCGTCACACGATGAAAACCAAGAAGGCACTGTTGGCCACGTTGATTGCAGCAGGCTTGCTGACCGGCGCGGGTACCAGCCAGGCGGCGGGATGGTGCGAATCCGGCAAGCCGGTGAAGTTCGCCGGTCTGAACTGGGAAAGCGCCATGCTGCTCACCGATGTGTTGCAGGTGATCCTGAACAAAGGTTACGGCTGCGAAGTTGACAGCTTGCCGGGCAACTCCATCACCATGGAGAATGCCCTGAGCAGCAACGATATCCAGGTCTTCGCCGAAGAATGGGTTGGCCGCAGTGAAGTGTGGAACAAGGCGGAAAAAGCCGGGAAAGTCGTCGGCGTCGGCAGCCCGGTCAAGGGTGCGGTTGAAGGCTGGTATGTGCCGCGCTATGTGATCGAAGGCGATGCCAAACGCAAGCTGGAAGCCAAGGCGCCAGACCTGAAATCCATCAGCGACCTGGCTAAATACTCCGCGCTGTTCAAAGACGCCGAAGAGCCAGCCAAGGGCCGTTTCTACAACTGCCCGGCGGGTTGGACCTGCGAGCTGGAAAACAGTGAGATGCTCAAAAGCTACGACCTTGAAAGCAAGTACACCAACTTCCGCCCCGGCACCGGCCCGGCGCTGGATGCGGCGATTCTCTCCAGCTACAAACGCGGCGAGCCAATCCTGACTTACTACTGGTCGCCTACTCCGCTGATGGGCCAGGTGGACCTGGTGCGCCTGGAAGAGAAAGCCGGGGTGAACAAGAGCATCGAGATCAAGGTCGGCTTGTCCAAAGTTTTCCATGAAGAGGCACCGGAGCTGGTGGCCGTGATGGAAAAGGTCAACATCCCGATTGATCTGCTCAACCAGAACCTGGCGCGCATGACCAAGGACCGGATCGAGTCGCCGAAGCTGGCGAAGATCTTCCTCAAGGAACACCCGGAAGTCTGGCACGCCTGGGTGAGCGAAGACGCGGCGAAAAAGGTGGATGCTTCGTTGTAGAGGTTGACTCTCGTGGGACCGGCTTCAGCCGGAAAGGCTGCATTTCTGACGGTAGAGATGCGCTGAATACACTGGCCCTTTCCCGGCTAAAGCCGGTCCCACGACGGCAGCACACATTGCATTCCAATTCAGAGAGCACCCTATGTTCCCCGAAAGCTTCACATTCTCCATCGCCAATCTGGTCAACGACTGGGTTGATGCGCTGGTGACCAATTACGGCGATGTGTTCCGGCAGATATCCGACACGCTGCTGTGGGCCATCGTCAATCTGGAAGGCCTGCTGCGCATGGCGCCGTGGTGGCTGATGCTGGCGATTGTCGGCGGCATTGCCTGGCATGCGACGCGCAAGATTACGACCACTGCCGTCATCGTCGGCCTGCTGTTCCTGGTGGGCGCGGTTGGCCTGTGGGACAAGCTGATGCAGACCCTGGCGCTGATGCTGGTGGCGACCATCATCTCGGTCATCATCGGCATTCCGCTCGGCATTCTGTCGGCCCGCAGCAATCGTCTGCGCTCGGTGTTGATGCCGCTGCTGGATATCATGCAGACCATGCCCAGCTTCGTTTACCTGATCCCGGTACTGATGCTGTTCGGCCTGGGCAAGGTCCCGGCGATTTTCGCCACCGTGATCTACGCCGCGCCGCCGCTGATCCGCCTGACCGACCTGGGCATTCGACAGGTCGACGGCGAAGTCATGGAGGCCATCAACGCCTTTGGCGCCAATCGCTGGCAGCAACTGTTTGGCGTGCAATTGCCACTGGCGCTGCCGAGCATCATGGCCGGGATCAACCAGACCACGATGATGGCCCTGTCGATGGTGGTGATCGCCTCGATGATCGGCGCTCGCGGCCTGGGCGAAGACGTGCTGGTCGGCATCCAGACCCTCAACGTCGGGCGCGGGCTTGAAGCCGGGCTGGCGATTGTGATTCTCGCGGTGGTCATCGACCGCATCACCCAGGCCTACGGCCGACCACGGCATGAGGCGAACAAATGAATACTCCACAGCCTGATCAATCAGAGCCCAACAAAATCGTGGTCCGCAACGTGTTCAAGATCTTCGGCAACCGTTCCAAAGAGGCTTTGGCGATGGTCCGGCAGAACACCAGCAAGGACGAAGTACTGGCCAAAACCGGCTGTGTAGTGGGCGTAAATGATTTGTCGCTGTCGATCGGCAGCGGCGAAATCTTCGTGATCATGGGCCTGTCCGGCTCGGGCAAATCCACACTGGTGCGGCACTTCAACCGCTTGATCGACCCCACCAGCGGCGAAATCCTGATCGACGGCGAAGACATCCTGCAGTACGACATGGAAGCCCTGCGCCAATTCCGCCGCAAGAAAATCAGCATGGTGTTCCAGAGCTTCGGCCTGTTGCCCCACAAGACCGTGCAGGACAACGTCGCCTATGGCCTGAAAGTGCGTGGCGAGAGCAAGGAATACTGCATCGAGCGCGCCCGCCACTGGATCGGCACCGTGGGCCTGCAAGGCTATGAAAATAAATACCCGCATCAGCTGTCCGGCGGCATGCGCCAGCGAGTGGGCCTGGCCCGGGCACTGGCGGCGGACACCGACATCATCCTTATGGACGAAGCGTTCAGTGCCCTCGACCCGCTGATCCGCGCCGAAATGCAGGACCAGCTCCTGGAGCTGCAAAGCAGCCTGAAGAAAACCATCGTGTTCATCACCCATGACCTGGACGAAGCAGTGCGCATCGGCAATCGCATCGCGATTCTCAAGGACGGGCAGTTGATTCAGGTCGGTACTCCGAAAGAAATCCTCTACTCCCCCGCCGACGAATACGTTGATCGTTTCGTGCAGCGCCGCGCTGTGACTGTGTAAGGAAGCCTGCAGATGTCGCCCGTCGAACAAGTGGTCATTGGTGAAGGTCCGGCGCGTTGGCAGGACGTCGTTGCTGTTGCGCGTCACGGTGCGCACATGGTGCTGTCGGCCAGTGCCTGGGGGCGAATCGGCAATGCCCAGGCCATCGTCGAACGCATCATCGCCAGCGGCGAGCGGGCGTATGGCATCAATACCGGGCTGGGTGCGCTGTGCAATGTGTCGCTTGAGGGCGAGCAACTGAGCCAGCTGTCGCGCAATACCCTGCTCAGCCACGCCTGCGGGGTTGGCGTGGCGCTGTCTGAGGAGCAGACCCGGGCGATCATCTGTGCGGCGATCATCAATTACAGCCAGGGCAAATCCGGGCTGCATCGGCAGGTGGTCGAGGCGTTGCTGGCCTTGCTCAACCGGCAGATCACGCCGCTAGTCCCGTCCCAGGGTTCGGTAGGCTATCTGACCCACATGGCGCACATCGGCATTGCCCTGCTGGGCGTCGGTGACGTCACTTATCGCGGCCAGATAATCCCTGCTCGGCAGGCGCTGGAGGCCGAAGGGCTGAGCCCGGTGGTGTTGGGCGCCAAAGACGGCTTGTGCCTGGTCAATGGCACGCCGTGCATGACCGGGCTGAGTTGCCTGGCGGTCGCCGATACGCAACGCCTTAGTCAGTGGGCCGACGTCATCGGCGCCATGAGCTTTGAGGCGCTGGGCGGGCAGATCAATGCGTTCGATGCCGAGATCATCGCCCTCAAGCCGCACCCCGGCATGCAGATCGTTGGTCGTAATTTGCGCAGCCTGCTCGAAGGCAGCGAGATGGTGATCAACAGTCGCGGCATTCGCACTCAGGATGCGCTGAGTGTGCGCTCGATCCCGCAGGTGCATGGCGCCACTCGTGATCAATGGGTGCATGCCACGAAGCAGATTGAAATCGAGCTGAACTCGGCCACTGACAACCCGCTGCTGCTGGGCACACCCGAGGCTTATCGCGTGGTGTCCCAGGCCAACCCTCATGGGCAATCGGTGGCCATGGCGGCTGATTTACTGGCGATTGCAGTGGCTGAGCTGGGTTCGATTGCCGAACGCAGGCTGGATCGGCTCATCAACCCGACCATCAGCAACCTGCCCGCGTTTCTCGTCGCCCAGCCGGGGGTCAACTCGGGGATGATGATTGTTCAATACGTGGCGGCATCGCTCTGTGCGGAAAACCGCCAACTGGCGCAACCGGCCGTCACCGATAACTTCGTGACGTCGGGCCTGCAGGAAGACCACTTAAGCATGGGCACCAACGCGGCCTTGAAGCTGCATAAGGTGCTGGATAACACCACGCAGATTCTGGCCATCGAATACCTGCTGGCGGCCCAGGCGTTTGAGTTCCTGAAGAGCCAGCGGTTTGGTGTCGGTACCGATGCCGCCTGGCGACTGCTGCGCGAAACCGTCCCGCCGTATGACGAAGACCGCTGGCTGGCTCCGGATATCGCCAGCAGCGCGAAGGTGCTCAGGAGTGAGGAAATGTTGGTGAAAGTACTAGGCGCGCTCCCCCTGTAGGAGCTGCCGAAGGCTGCGAAAGCTATTCATCTGATACACCGCTGTTCGCAGCCTTCGGCAGCTCCTACAGATCACGGCAGCTTGCCCGCAAAGAACATGACGCGGTGTGTCAGCAATAAGCAGTGCCATGTGGGAGCGAATTCATTCGCGAATGCGGTCTTTCAATCGACAGATATGCGTGGGATGTACCGAAGTCTTCGCGAATGAATTCGCTCCCACAGGTTCTTCACTCGTCGACTTACCGCGGATAAATCGGATTGCCGCTTACTCGGTCCCCAAGATATGTATAGACATCCATGACACCGGATGTCAGCCAGGCGACACCCGATCACAGATGGATTTGGTCGACCCCGACCAGCAGGTATCCTTCGCGCCCTGAGTAACTGGCAGTTCGCTGGAAAGAAACCGGATTGGATTGAAATGACGTCACAGCAAGGTTTGAAACGCGGGCTTTCGGCTCGACACATTCGCTTCATGGCCCTGGGTTCGGCCATCGGCACCGGGTTGTTCTATGGATCAGCATCGGCGATCCAGATGGCGGGCCCGGCAGTTTTGCTTGCCTACCTGATCGGCGGGGCGGCGGTGTTCATGGTCATGCGCGCCCTGGGCGAAATGGCTGTGCATAACCCGGTCTCCGGTTCGTTCGGCGAATACGCCAGCACTTACCTGGGCCCCATGGCGGGCTTCGTGCTGGGCTGGACCTACGCCTTTGAAATGATCATTGTCTGCATCGCAGACGTGACCGCGTTCGGCATCTACATGGGCTTCTGGTTCCCGGACGTGCCGCGCTGGATCTGGGTGCTGGGCATCGTGTTTCTGATCGGCGCGCTGAACCTGTGCAACGTCAAAGTCTTTGGCGAGACCGAATTCTGGCTGTCGCTGCTCAAAGTCAGCGCCATCGTGGCCATGATCGTCGCCGGTATCGGCCTGTTGCTGTTCGGCGTAAACCTCTCCGGCAGCGGCGAAACAGTGTCCGGGATCAGCAATCTATGGGCACACGGCGGCTTCCTGCCCAACGGCATCGGTGGTCTGATGGCCTGCTTCGCGGTGGTGATGTTTGCCTTTGGCGGCATCGAAATCATCGGTATCACGGCCGGCGAAGCCAAAGACCCACAACGCACCATCCCTCAGGCAATCAATTCGGTGCCGCTGCGGATTCTGCTGTTCTACGTGCTGACACTGTTCGTGCTCATGGCGCTGTTCCCCTGGACGCAGATCAGCAAGGAAAACAGCCCGTTCGTGCAAATCTTCGCCAGCCTCGGTTTCCCGTGGGCCGCTGCATTGCTCAACATCGTGGTGATTTCCGCTGCGGTGTCGGCGATCAACAGCGACGTGTTCGGCGCTGGCCGGATCATGTATGGTCTGGCCCAACAGGGTCAGGCACCCGCTGCCTTTTCGAAGCTGTCCAAACACGGCGTGCCGTGGATGACAGTGCTGGTGATGGGCGTCGCGCTGCTGGGCGGCGTGTGGCTGAACTACAAAATCCCGGAAAACGTGTTCCTGCTGATTGCGTCCATCGCGACCTTCGCCACGGTCTGGGTGTGGTTGATGATCCTGCTGACGCAAGTTGCCATGCGTCGTCAGATGAGCCGCGAAGAAGCCGCTCAACTGAAATTCCCGGTGCCGTTCTGGCCTTACGCGCCTGCGGCCGCCATCGTCTTCATGCTGTTTATCTTTGGCGTACTGGGCTACTTCCCGGACAACCGCATGGCGTTGATCGTCGGCGCGGTCTGGGTGGTGTTGCTGGTCGCGGCCTACTATTTATGGGTCAAACCGGGCACGCCAAAGCGCCCGGATAACACCTCCATCACTCATCGGTAACGCGGAGACTGCAATGAAAACGCTCTGGAAACACTGTCACGTCGCGAGCATGGCGCAAGGCAAGTACTCGATCATCGAGGATGCCGCCATCGTGACCTCTGGAGCGTTGATTGAATGGATCGGGCCGCAGGCTGAGCTTGTCGAGTCGACCTATGAAAGCGTCATCGACCTTAACGGCGCCTGGGTGACGCCGGGCCTGATCGATTGCCACACCCACACCGTGTTTGGCGGCAATCGCAGCGGCGAATTCGAGCAGCGCCTGCAAGGGGTGAGTTATGCCGACATCGCAGCGGCGGGCGGCGGCATTGCCAGCACTGTGCGCGCCACTCGCGCGGCCAGCGAAGATGAGCTGTACGAAAGCGCTGAACGCCGTTTGCGCCATCTGCTCAAGGAGGGCGTGACCACGGTGGAGATGAAATCCGGCTACGGGCTGGACCTGGCCAGCGAGCGCAAATTGCTGCGGGTCATCCGCCGTCTGGGCAATACGCTGCCGGTGACCGTGCGCAGCACCTGCCTCGCGGCCCATGCGTTGCCGCCGGAATACGCCGACCGTGCCGACGATTACATCAACCACATCTGTAGCGAAATGCTGCCCGCTCTGGCCGCAGAAGGCCTAGTGGATGCGGTGGATGCCTTCTGCGAGTACCTGGCGTTTTCTCCGGCGCAGGTCGAACAGGTGTTCATCACCGCCGGGCAGTTGGGCCTGCCGGTGAAACTGCACGCCGAACAGCTGTCGCCACTGGCGGGTTCAAGCCTGGCGGCGCGCTATCAGGCGCTGTCGGCGGATCATCTGGAATTCATGACCGAGGCGGACGCCATTGCCATGGGCGCGGCGGGAACCGTGGCTGTCCTGCTGCCCGGCGCTTATTACTTCCTGCGTGAAACCCAGTTGCCTCCCATGGACGCGCTACGCAAACACGGCGTGGACATCGCCATCGCCAGCGACCTCAACCCCGGCACGTCGCCTGCGCTGTCGTTGCGCCTGATGCTGAACATGGCCTGCACGCTGTTCCGCATGACGCCCGAAGAAGCGTTGGCAGGCGTGACGATCCATGCCGCCAAAGCTCTTGGCCTGGGTGACAGCCATGGCTCGCTGGAGGTCGGCAAAGTTGCGGATTTCGTGGCCTGGAACATCGAGCGGCCCGCCGACCTGGCGTATTGGCTGGGGGGCGATCTGGACAAGCGCATCGTGCGGCATGGGGTTGAGTCAGTGATTTGAAGAAGATGCCGCGGGTCCTGTCAGACACGATCCTGTGGGACCGGATTAATCCGGGAAAGCGGTCGCTCAGGCGATAAATGCAGTGAATGTACCGGCCTCTTCCGGATAAATCCGGTCCCACGAAGTCGGCATCCAGTCAGTTAGCTATGCGGTGTTTAACAGGAGAGATTCATGGACAACGTTCTGAAGTTTTCTCGCGGTCGTGTGCCGCTGCTGATCAGCATGCCCCACGCCGGTTTGCGCCTGACGCCAGCCGTTGAGGCTGGTCTGGTGGACGAGGCGCTGAGCCTGCCGGATACCGACTGGCATATCCCGCAGTTGTACGACTTTGCCGAGGAACTGGGCGCCAGCACCCTGGCCGCGGAGTATTCGCGCTTCGTGATCGACCTCAATCGCCCGTCGGACGACAAGCCGTTGTATGCCGGCGCAACCACCGGGCTGTTCCCGTCGATCCTGTTCGACGGCGTGCCGCTGTTCAAGGATGGCCAGGCGCCCAGCGCTGAAGAAAGGGCAAGCTACCTTGAGCAGATCTGGACGCCCTACCACCAGACGCTGGAACAGGAGCTGGCCAGGCTAAAGGACGAGTTCGGCTATGCCCTGCTGTTTGATGCCCACTCGATTCGCGGCCACATCCCGAATCTGTTTGACGGCCGTTTGCCGGACTTCAACCTCGGCACCTTCAATGGCGCCAGTTGCGACGAGCAACTGGCCAAACGTCTGGAAGCCACCTGCGCAGCCGCCACCGATTACAGCCACGTGCTCAACGGCCGCTTCAAAGGTGGCCACATCACCCGCCACTACGGCGACCCGGCCAACCACATCCACGCTGTGCAGCTGGAACTGGTGCAGGCGACCTATATGGATGAATTCGTGCCGTTCCACTACCGGCCAGACCTGGCGGAGCCAACGCGGGTGGTGTTGAGGGAGTTGGTGGAGGGGATGATGAGTTGGGGCAAGGCTGAATACGGCCGTTGAACCCGCGACGACGCGGGACCTGTGGGAGCGAATTCATTCGCGAAGAGGCCGGTACATTCGCCATATCTTCATCGTCTGTACAAATGCCTTCGCGAATGAATTCGCTTCCACAGGTCCCGCAGCGATTCGCGGTTATTTCTTAAGCAACCGCAACCCATTGAACACCACCAGCAAGCTCACGCCCATGTCGGCAAACACCGCCATCCACATGGTCGCTACGCCCGCGAAGGTCATGACCAGGAAGATCGCCTTGATCACCAACGCCAGGTAAATGTTCTGCTTGAGCACCGTCGATGTCCGGCGAGACAGGCGAATAAACGCCGGGATCTTGCGCAGATCATCGTCCATCAAGGCGACATCGGCCGTTTCGATGGCGGTATCGGTCCCGGCTGCGGCCATCGCGAAACCGATCTCCGAACGTGCTAATGCAGGTGCGTCGTTAATACCGTCGCCAACCATCCCGACCCGGTGACCTTTGGCGTACAACGCTTCAATGGCCTCCAGCTTGTCAGTCGGCATCAGGTTGCCTTGAGCTGAATCAATGCCCACCTGCGCAGCAATGGCCTTGGCGGTGTGCGGGTTGTCCCCTGTGAGCATCAGGGTTTTGACGCCCAGCTCGTGCAGTTGCTCAATGGCCTCGCGGCTGGTGTCCTTGACGGTGTCGGCCACGGCGAACAACGCCAATGGGCCGGAACGATCAAGCAGCAACACCACGCTCTTGCCCTGCTGCTCCAACGCGTCGAGCTGCGCTTCAAGCTGTGGCGAACACAGGCCCAGCTCTTCCACCAGCCGGTGATTGCCCAGGTGGTAAACCTCGCCATTGATCTCGCCCCGCACACCGCGACCCGCCAGCGCTTCAAATGCACTGACTTGGTGAGCGGTTGCGCCTTGCTCAGCCGCTTTGGCAATCGCCTGGGAAACCGGGTGATCGGAGCGCCCGGCCAGACTCGCTGCCACGTTGGGCGCCAAATCAGCAGCGGTGGGCTCAAGCAACACGTAATCGGTCTGCACCGGTTTGCCGTGGGTAATGGTGCCGGTCTTGTCCAGTGCCAGGTAATCGAGCTTGTGACCCATTTCCAGGTACACGCCACCCTTGATCAAGATGCCTTTGCGGGCTGCTGCTGCCAGGCCGCTGACGATGGTCACAGGGGTGGAAATCACCAGTGCACAAGGGCACGCCACCACCAGCAATACCAAGGCGCGATAGATCCAGTCGAACCACACCGCGCCCATGACCAGCGGCGGGATGATCGCAACGCCCAACGCGAAGAGGAACACCGCCGGCGTGTAGATGCGCGAAAAGCTGTCCACAAAGCGCTGGGTCGGAGCCCGTGAACCCTGAGCCGCTTCAACGGCATGGATGATCCGCGCCAGAGTGGAGTTATTGGCCGCGGCGGTGACGCGATATTCCAGCGAGCCCGCCTGATTGATGGTGCCTGCGAACACTTTATCGCCGATGGTTTTTTCCACGGGCAAACTTTCGCCCGTAATCGGCGCTTGGTCGATAGTCGAGTTACCGGCGACCACTTCCCCGTCGAGCGCCACACGCTCACCGGGCTTAACCCGGACGATAGCGCCCAACTCGATGCTTTTGGCGTCGATTTCAAGCCACTGACCATCGGTCTGTTGCACGGTGGCAAGCTCGGGAGTCAGTTGCATCAAGCCGCTGATGGCGTTGCGGGCGCGGTCCAGGGACTTGGCCTCGATCAACTCGGCCACCGTGAACAGGAACATCACCATGGCTGCTTCCGGCCATTGCCCGATCAGCACCGCACCGGTTACAGCAATGCTCATCAGGGCGTTGATGTTCAGGTTGAGGTTTTTCAGGGCAATCCAGCCCTTCTTGTAAGTGCCCAAGCCGCCGCTGAGGATGGAAACCAGCGCCACGATAGCCACCACCCATGTCGGTGCCAGCGCGGCGAAATGGATAACTTCCGCTGCCAGCGCCGTCACCCCGGACAGCGCCAATGGCCACCAGGCTTTTTTAACGACTGGGGCTGGCGTGGCCTCTGCGCCCTCTTCGACCGGTTCGGCCTGCATGCCCAGCGAGGCAATGGCATCACGAATCGGCTCGGTGGACGGCAGCTCATGCCAGACGCCCAACAGGCGATTGATCAAATTGAATTCAAGCTTCTGCACCCCGGCCAGCTTGACGAGCTTGTTTTGGATGAGCGTCTGCTCCGTAGGGCAATCCATCTGCTCGATACGGAACGTGCTCAGCTGCGCGCCGGACGCAGGTGCATCTGTGAACGACACCACCGCTGGCGCCGCTTCTGACCCGCAGCAGCTATGAGCGGGCGCGGCGTGATCGTGCGCTTCTTTGCCATGATCGTGCTGAGAATGGTCGTGATCGTGCTTATCTACGGCGGGTTTGACTTGGTTCATGGTCGGGTCCTTTGACTTGCTTGTTGCCAAGTGAACACCCTGTAGCCACTATAGGGTCAAGCATTCAAATTGGATCAACGACCATGAAGATTGGCGAACTGGCAAAACTGACCGATGCCCAGGTGGAAACCATTCGTTATTACGAGCGCGAAGGCTTGCTACCGGCTCCGGCGCGCAGTGATGGCAACTATCGGCTGTACACCCAGGCTCATGTCGAACGGCTGACGTTTATTCGCAACTGTCGCAGCCTGGACATGACCCTCGAAGAAATCCGCAGCCTGCTCAACCTGCGCGACTGCCCGCAGGATCAGTGCGTGAGCGTCAATGCGCTGATTGATGAGCACATCCAGCACGTCAACGACCGCATCGCCAGCCTGCAAGCCTTGCAGACACAGCTACTGGACTTGCGCGAACGCTGCGGTGAAGGGTCACCGGATCATTGCGGGATTCTGGATCGGCTGGAAGTCAGCGGCAGCGTGGTGACCGCTGATGTAGAACACTCCCATGTGGGCAGGAGTCATGGGCATTGAGGGTTCGTGGTTGGCGCATAACGATCTGTGGGAGCGAATTCATTCGCGAAAGCGGCATTACAAACGATGAATATCTATCGAATGTACGGGCCTCTTCGCGAATGAATTCGCTCCCACAGGTTTGTGCACAACGCGGTAATACCGTGACGACTTAAACCGCCATCGGCGCAGTCATCGCCGGGTGGTGTTCATACCCTTCCAGCGAGAAGTCCGAAGGCTCGATCTGCTCCAGCCACTCCGGCTGATACACACCGGTCTTGGCAAACTCCGGCACGCGGTCGGAGATCACCAGCTTGGGCATCGGATACGGCTCGCGCTTGAGCTGTTCGTTGAGCATGTCCAGGTGGTTCTCATAGACATGGGCATCGCCGATGAAATACGTGAACCAGCGCGGCGTGTAGCCCGTCAGGCGGCCGATCAGGCTGAGCAGCGCGGCGCCTTCGGTGAGGTTGAACGGCGTGCCCAGGCCCAGGTCATTGGAGCGGATGTACAGCGTCAGGGAGATTTCTTTGGTCTCCTGATTCGGGTGGAACTGGTAGAGCAGGTGGCATGGGGGCAAGGCCATTTCATCCAGCTGTGCGCAGTTCCAGCCGTGGAACAGGATGCGGCGGCTGCCGGGGTCATTGATGATGGTGTCAACGCACTGGCGAATCTGGTCGATGGCCTTGTACAGCACTACGTAAGGCTGGCCGTCTTCCTCGGACTGGGCAATCTGCTGATACCCCTGGCTGATCGCACGCTCGATGGCTTGCGGGTTGCTCAAGTCGATGCGCTTGTAGGCCGGCCATTTGCGCCACTGCACGCCGTAGATTTCGCCCAGGTCGTCTTCGCCCTTGCGGAACGGGTTATCCAGCCATTGGGCGTTTTCGTTGGCGTTCTGGTCCCAGACCTTGCAGCCCAGCTCGCGAAACTCGGCAGCGTTGTTCACGCCGCGCAGGAAGCCGACCATCTCGCCAATGGCCGACTTGAACGCCATGCGCCGGGTGGTGATCGCCGGGAAGCCTTCCTTGAGGTCGTAGCGCAGCATCGCGCCCGGAAAACTGATGGTTTTCACGCCAGTGCGGTTGGCCTGCAGCGTCCCGTTCTTGATGACGTGGGCGACGAGTTCGAGATATTGCTTCATAAATTACCTGCATCGATGAAACCGCCGGGCAGCAGCGCCCGGCGTTTCGGTGTTAAACCGTTTTGACTGCGGGGGCGCGATTGTACGCCAGCCAGATCAGGACAGCGCCGGCGATGATCATCGGCATGCTGAGGATCTGACCCATCGTGACCCAACCCCATGCCAGGTAGCCCAGCTGTGCATCGGGCACGCGGACGAACTCGACGATGAAGCGGAAGATCCCGTAAAACAGCGCGAACATCCCGGAAACCGCCATGGTCGGACGAGGTTTGCGCGAGAAAAAGTACAGGATCAGAAACAGCGCGACGCCTTCGAGCGCGAACTGATACAGCTGCGACGGGTGACGAGCCAGTTGCGCCGGATCGCTGAACCGCGGGAAGACCATGGCCCACGGCAGGTCAGTCGGCTTGCCCCACAGCTCGGCATTGATGAAGTTGCCGATACGACCGGCCCCCAGGCCAATCGGTACCAGCGGCGCGATGAAGTCCATCAGTTCAAAGAACGACTTGCCGTTGCGCCGGGCGAAGAACCAGGCCGCCACCAGCACGCCGACGAACCCGCCGTGGAACGCCATGCCGCCTTTCCAGACCTCGAAGATCAACAGCGGATTGGCGATGTACGCAGGCAAGTCGTAGAACAGCACATAGCCCAGCCGCCCACCGACGATCACGCCCATGGCCAGCCAGAAAATCATGTCGGAGAGTTTTTCCTTGGTCCAGGTCGGATCAAAGCTGTTCAGACGGCGCGAAGCCAGCAGCCATGCGCCGCCGATGCCGACCAGGTACATCAAACCGTACCAGTGAATTTGCAGCGGGCCGATAGCCACCGCCACCGGGTCAATCTGCGGGTAAGGCAGCATTGCGACTCCTTAAAAGGGAAACTCTTGCGAGCACTGAACCAGAAGACTAAAGCAGGGAACGTAAACCCGCGCTGAACAGCCACAGCGCGCGAGCCGGGAAATGAGACCGGCATACTACCGGAGCGGCGCCTCAGGCTCTAGCAGCGTGCGATGGATGTCCGCCACGGGGATGGGTAGAGTGGCTGAAAAAAGGAGTACTGCATGTGTCTGATCGTATTTGCCTGGCGCCCCGCCCATGCCCAGCCGCTGATCGTAGCGGCCAATCGTGACGAATTCTATGCACGCCCCACCCAGCCATTGGCGCAATGGGCCGATGCCCCGCAGGTCTACGCAGGCCGCGACCTTGAAGCCGGTGGCACCTGGCTCGGCATCAACGCAGACGGGCGCTTTGCGGCGCTGACCAATATCCGCAACCCGAACCTGGCGCTGGGGCGTCGCACCCGAGGCGAGCTGGTTGCTCAGTTTTTAACCAGCAATAGGCTGATCGAAGACTATCTCGCCGAGGTGGCGGGCAGATCGAGCGAGTACGGAGGGTTCAATCTGCTGGTGGGCGACCGTGAGCAGCTGTATTACCTCAACGGTTCAGCTCCAGAGCCTCGCCTGCTTGATGAAGGTGTCTACGGGCTCTCCAACGCCGGGCTCGATACCCCTTGGCCGAAAGTCAGCAAAACCAAAGCCGCATTGACCACTCAACTGAACGCTCCGAACCCGCTGGCGCTCATGGCGCTGCTCAGCGACCCGACCACCGCGCCAACTGCCGAGTTGCCGGACACCGGGGTCAGCCTGGAAACCGAGACGCTGCTGTCCAGCGCCTTCATCGCCAGCCCCACCTACGGCACACGCGCCAGCACCGTGCTGATCGTCAATGCCGATGGCAGTCGGCAGTTGATCGAGCACAGCTTCGGGCCGTATGGCGGGAGATTGGGAGAGGTGGAGCTGAATCTATAAACGCGATTCTGTGCCGGGAATCCACCCCCCATGGGAGCGAACTCATTCGCGAAGAGGCCGGTACATTCGATATATCTCTGTCGACTGTACAAATGTCTTCGCGAATGAATTCGCTCCCACAGGACGGGATTCCAATTCGGGAATTAATGCCCTTTGACAGAACCCGGATTGATCATCCGAGACAGCCCAGTGGAGTTGAACTTCTAATCGAGATTCCGCGCTCGGAATCCACCCCCTGTGGGAGCGAATTCATTCGCGAAGAGGCCGGTACATTCGATATATCTCTGTCGACTGTACAAATATCTTCGCGAATGAATTCGCCCCCACAGGACGGGATTCCAATTCGAGAATTAATGCCCTTTGACAGAACCCGGATTGATCATCCGTGACAGCCCAAGGTTTTTCAGCGCCAGTTGCAGGGAGCTGCTGATCACTTGCGGGTTGTCGTTGGTCATCAATTGGGCGAGCAGTTCCTTGGCTTTGCTCAGGTGGATCTGGCGCAGCATCCACTTCACTTTCGGCAGGTTGGTGGAGTTCATCGACAGGCTGTCGAAGCCCATTGCCATCAACAGCACGGCAGCGGCAGGATCACCGGCCATTTCGCCGCAGATACTCACCGGTTTGCCTTCGGCATGGGCGTCGCGCACCACGTTCTGCAAGGCTTGCAGCACCGCCGGGTGCAGGTAGTCGTACAGATCGGCGACGCGCGGATTGTTGCGATCCACGGCCAGCAGGTATTGGGTCAAGTCGTTGGAGCCGACCGACAGGAAGTCCACCTGACGTGCCAGATCGCGCGTCTGATACACCGCCGCCGGGACTTCGATCATCACGCCCACCGGAGGCATCGGCACATCGGTGCCCTCGTCGCGCACTTCACCCCAGGCGCGGTGGATCAGGTGCAGCGCCTCTTCCACTTCGTGGGTGCTGGAAATCATCGGCAGCAGAATCCGCAGGTTGTTCAAGCCTTCACTGGCCTTGAGCATGGCGCGGGTCTGCACCAGGAAAATTTCCGGGTGATCGAGGGTGACGCGAATGCCGCGCCAGCCCAGAAACGGGTTTTCTTCCTTGATCGGGAAGTACGACAGCGCTTTATCGCCACCGATGTCCAGGCTGCGCATGGTGACGGGCAGCGGATGGAACGCAGCCAACTGCTCGCGATAGATCGCCAACTGCTCTTTTTCACTCGGGAAGCGCTGCTGGATCATGAACGGCACTTCGGTGCGGTACAGACCAACACCTTCAGCGCCACGCTGCTGGGCACGCGCCACATCAGCCAGCAGGCCGGTGTTGACCCACAACGGCATGCGATGGCCATCCAGCGTCACACAAGGCAGCTCGCGCAGCGCGTCCAGGCCTTGGGACAGCTGACGCTCTTCCTCGACGACCTTGGCGAACTGCTTGCGCATGGCGTCGCTGGGGTTGGTGAAGACTTCGCCGTGGTAGCCGTCGACAATCAGTTCGATGCCATCGACCTTGGAATAAGGCAGATCAACCACACCCATGACGGTGGGAATACCCATGGCACGCGCCAGGATCGCCACGTGGGAGTTGCCGGAACCGAGTACCGAAATCAGGCCGACCAGTTTGCCTTCCGGAACTTCGCCCAGCATGGCCGCCGTGAGCTCTTCACTCACCAGGATGGTGTTGTCCGGATAGACCAGCGTCTGCTGCCGCGCTTCCTGCAGATAGGCAAGCAAGCGACGACCCAGATCCTTGACGTCCGAAGCGCGCTCGCGCAGATAGGCGTCGTCCATCAATTCAAAGCGTTTGACGTGCTCGTTGACCACCGAACGCAAGGCACCCTGCGCCCATTGCCCGGTCTTGATGACGTTGGTCACTTCGCTGCCCAGCGAGGCGTCGTCGAGCATCATCAGGTAAACGTCGAACAGGGCGCGCTCTTCCGGGCGCAACTGGTTGGCGAGCTTGGCGGACAGTGCGCGCATGTCGCTGCGCACGCCTTCAAGTGCCGTCTGGAACAACGCCAGCTCGGCCTTGATATCGCTGACGGTTTTGTCGGGGACCACTTCCAGATCAGCAGGCGGCAACATGACCACCGCCACGCCGACGGCCGCACCGGGAGAACCGGCGACGCCGACGAACTTGGCTTCCTGAATACCTTTGCCCTGGCGACCCAGACCGCGGATCGAGCCAGTGGCTTCGGCGTGGGCGATAACCCCGGCGAGCTGCGCGCTCATGGTCACAAGGAAGGCTTCTTCACCCTCGTCGAACTGGCGGCGCTCCTTTTGCTGGATCACCAACACCCCCACCACACGACGGTGGTGGATGATCGGCGCGCCGAGGAAGGATGCGTAACGCTCTTCGCCGGTCTCGGCAAAGTAGCGGTAGCGAGGGTGATCGGCGGCGTTTTCGAGGTTCAGCGGTTCTTCACGGGTGCCGACCAGGCCCACCAGGCCTTCGTTCGGCGCCATGCTGACTTTGCCAATGGAGCGCTTGTTCAAGCCCTCGGTGGCCATCAGCACGAAGCGATTGCTTTCGGGATCGAGCAAATAGACCGAGCAGACCTGGCTGCCCATGGCCTCTTTGACGCGTAACACAATAATCCCCAACGCCGCCTTGAGATCCTTGGCGGAGTTAACTTCCTGGACGATCTTGCGCAGCGTATTGAGCATGGCTCGGGGTCGAACTCCGTGTCAGTCGCGCGATAAAAGGCGCGGGGCAAGCTCTTTGAGTGCGCGTCGATACACCTCGCGCTTGAATGTGACCACCTGACCCAGCGGATACCAATAACTGACCCAGCGCCAGCCATCGAACTCCGGTTTCCCGGTCAAATCCATCCGCACCCGCTGCTCGTTGGAGACCAGGCGCAGGAGAAACCACTTTTGCTTCTGACCGATGCACAGCGGCTGGCTGTGCGTGCGGACCAGTCGTTGCGGCAGACGATAGCGCAACCAGCCCCGGGTACAGGCAAGAATTTGCACATCTTCGCGTTCCAGCCCGACTTCTTCGTTCAATTCACGATAAAGCGCGTCTTCCGGCGTCTCCTGAGGGTTGATACCACCCTGTGGAAACTGCCAGGCATCTTGGTTGATTCGCCGAGCCCATAGGACTTGGCCGGAGTCGTTTGTCAGAATTATCCCGACATTAGGACGGAAACCATCGGGGTCGATCACGGCAACAACCTCGCAAACGCATGTCACCGCATTGTTCCACAAAGCCGATCAAAGCAGCAACGAGCCTTAGCAGGTTATGTGAAGAGTTGTGAAAACCTCGTATTCTGGTGCTCTTTTTTCAGTCATTTCAGCGAGTAACCGCATGCGTCTGGCTTTATTCGACCTCGACAACACTCTTCTGGGCGGCGACAGCGATCACGCGTGGGGAGATTACCTGTGCGAACGCGGCATCCTGGATGCTGCCACCTACAAGACCCGCAACGACGAGTTCTATCAGGATTACCTGGCCGGGACCCTCGACCTCACGGCCTACCTGAACTTCACTCTGGAGATTCTCGGCCGCACGGACATGGCGCAGCTGGACGAATGGCATCGCGACTTCATGCGCGACTGCATCGAGCCGATCATGTTGCCCAAGGCACTGGAACTGATTGCCAGGCACCGGGACGCGGGTGACAAGCTGGTAGTGATCACGGCAACCAACCGCTTCGTCACGGCCCCGATCGTGGCAAAACTGGGCATCGACACGTTGCTGGCGACGGAATGCGAGATTGTCGACGGGCGCTACACCGGCCGCACCACCGACGTACCGTGCTTCCGTGAAGGCAAAGTGACGCGGCTCAATCGCTGGCTTGAAGAGAATCAGCTCAGCCTGGATGACAGCTATTTCTATAGCGACTCGCTCAACGACCTGCCGCTGCTGGAGAAAGTCGCCAACCCGGTGGCCGTGGATCCGGACCCGAAACTGCGCGCCGAAGCTGAAAGCCGGGGCTGGCCGGTGATTACCCTGCGCGATTGATTCTGAAGAATGCAATTCCCCAGCGGTGCCTGGCCGCAAGGTGATGTGGACGACGTGGGACCGGCTTTAGCCGGGAAGGCGGCATTTCAATCAAAGAATATGCAGCGCTTCTACCGGCCTATTCCCGGCTGAAGCCGGTCCCACGTCATCACATCAGCTTGCAGACCAAAATAGAATCGCCCACAGGGCGCATTCCAGGGTTGGCTCGGGCTCAAGCCGGCTTGGCGCCCATCAACCCGGCGATGGCGATAAAGCAAAGCACGCTTACAACCGCCAGCACCAGGGTGAAGGTCCCGCCACCTCGGGTTGGCTCAATCCGCAGCCGATTCAGACGCGCTACCAGCCAGATCCAGCTCAGCGCGCCAACGGTGTAGAGCACGCTGCTGCCCAGCACCCATGTTTGACCCAACGGCCAGCCAACCAGGTGCGCCAGCCACCAGCCACTGATCGGCATGGTGAGCAGGCAAAGCCCCATCAGAATCCAGGCGAATATCCGCGGGCGCAGCAGCAGGCGGGTGTGGTTGTCGGCGAAACCGGCGCGACGACCTTTTACAACCCAGATCGCCAGGCCCAGGGCGCAGAGCAGAAACAGCACTGTGGTCACGATGTGCAGGGTTTTGAGGGCGGTGAGATGTTCCATTTTCTATCTGCTCCAAGTGGGCCGACTGGTTGAATATAAGCCTCGGGACAACACATTCCCCCCCGTGGGAGCGAGCTTGCTCGCGAAGGCTATTTTCCTGCCTTCAGAAATATGTCCCAATGTCCCGGCCTCTTCGCGAGCAAGGTGGAGCGCCACCCCGGTCGTCCCACAGGTCCTGTGTTTGCTGCGGGACAGCGCGGGGTCGAAGACGGAGCGGATCTCCCACGGGGAATGCGCGAACCTCTGAGCATTACCCCAAAAACAGTTTATAAGCCGGGTTCTCGCTCTCATCCCAGTATGGATAACCAATCTCGGCCAGCGCTGCCGGGATCAGGTGCCGTTCGTCTTCCGGCACCACCAGCCCTGCCACCACACGGCCATCGGCCGCGCCATGGTTGCGGTAATGGAACATCGAGATGGTCCACTGGCCGCCCAGCTTGTTCAAAAAGTTAAACAACGCACCCGGCCGCTCCGGGAATTCAAAACGGAACACCACTTCATCGCTGACCCGCTCGGCATGCCCGCCGACCATATGGCGGATGTGCAGCTTGGCCAGTTCGTTGTCGGTCAGGTCGATGACCGGGAAGCCCTGATCAGTCAGGCTTGAGACTAGCTCGGCGCGTGGGTCGGTGTCGGGGTGGGTCTGCACGCCGACGAAGATGTGCGCTTCGCGATCAGTGTGGTAACGGTAGTTGAATTCGGTGATCTGACGTTTGCCGATGGCCTGGCAAAACGCCTTGAAGCTGCCTGGCTGCTCGGGGATGGTCACGGCGATGATGGCTTCGCGGCCTTCGCCCAGTTCGGCGCGCTCGGCCACGTGGCGCAGGCGGTCGAAGTTGACGTTGGCGCCGGAGTCGATGGCCACAAAGGTCTGGCCGGTCACGCCGTAATGCTCGACGTACTTCTTGATCCCCGCAACACCCAGGGCACCGGCGGGTTCGGTGATCGAGCGGGTGTCGTCGTAGATGTCTTTGATGGCAGCGCAGATTTCATCGGTGCTGACGGTGAGCACTTCATCGACGTAATCCTTGCAGACCTCAAACGTATGCTGGCCGATCTGCGCCACTGCCACACCATCGGCAAACAGCCCGACCTGTTGCAACACCACACGCTCGCCATAGGCCATGGCTTGTTGCAGGCAGTTGGAGTCGTCCGGTTCGACGCCGATCACTTTGATGTCCGGGCGCAGGTATTTGACGTACGCCGCAATGCCCGCAATCAGACCACCGCCGCCCACCGGAACGAAAATCGCGTCCAGTGGCCCTTGATGCTGGCGCAGGATTTCCATCGCCACCGTGCCTTGCCCGGCGATGGTGTCGGGGTCGTCATAGGGATGGATGTAGACGAAGCCCATTTCCTCCACCAGTTTCAGGGAGTAAGCCAGCGCTTCAGGAAAGGAGTCGCCGTGCAATACCACCTTTCCGCCACGGGAGCGCACGCCTTCGACTTTGATCTCCGGGGTGGTCTTGGGCATCACGATGGTGGCTTCGACCCCGAGCGTCTTGGCGGCAAGCGCCAGGCCCTGAGCGTGGTTGCCCGCCGATGCCGTGACCACGCCGCGCGCCAGTTCTTGCGGGCTCAGCTGCGCCAGCTTGTTATAAGCGCCGCGTATCTTGAAGGAGTAGACCGGCTGAAGGTCTTCGCGCTTGAGCAGCACTTGATTGCCGAGGCGCTCGGACAGCTGGCGCGCGCCGTGCAGAGGGGTTTCCACGGCGATGTCGTAGACGCGGGAGGTGAGAATCTTTTTGACGTATTGCTCAAGCATCGGGGCGACATCACTGGCAAAGAAGGACATGGGCTGGAAGTCTAACCCGCACTCCGACACACGACCATACGAATCACGGGGCTTTGCAGGTGGCATGTCGCTATAATGCGCGCCCTTTTTACACACTATTCTTCCTGTAGGAGCTGCCGAAGGCTGCGAATCCGTTCTGTCTGATACAGCGCAATTCGCAGCCTTCGGCAGCTCCCACACTAAAAACCAATCCGTGGAGCCCGCATGAACCAGGACCAACTCAAGCAAGCCGTGGCACAGGCCGCCGTGGACTTCATCCTGCCGAAACTGGACGACAAGAGCATCGTCGGTGTCGGCACCGGATCCACCGCCAATTGCTTCATTGATGCACTGGCTCAGCACAAAGGTGCCTTCGACGGCGCCGTGGCCAGCTCCGAAGCCACCGCGGCACGCCTCAAGGGCCATGGCATTCCGGTGTACGAGCTCAATACCGTCAGCGATCTGGAGTTCTACATCGACGGCGCCGACGAAAGCGATGAGCACCTGAACCTGATAAAAGGCGGCGGGGCTGCTCTGACTCGGGAAAAGATCGTGGCCGCCGTGGCCAAGACCTTCATCTGCATCGCCGACGCCAGCAAGCTGGTACCGGTGCTGGGCGCGTTCCCGCTGCCGGTTGAAGTCATCCCGATGGCCCGCAGCCACGTGGCTCGCCAACTGGTCAAGCTGGGCGGGGATCCGGTCTACCGTGAAGGCGTGCTGACTGACAACGGCAACATCATCATTGATGTGCACAACATGAACATCACCAACCCGGTAGAAGTGGAAAGCCAGATCAACGCCATCGTCGGCGTGGTCACCAACGGCCTGTTCGCGGCACGCCCTGCGGATTTGCTGTTGCTGGGGACGAGTGAAGGGGTCAAGACGCTGAAGCGTTGATCCCGTTTTGATTCATTTGTGGGAGCGTGGCTTGGACTAGCACCGTGGGACCGGCTTCAGCCGGGAATGCGGTATTTCGGACGGTAGATATCGAATGGATGTACTGGCCTCTTCCCGGCTAAAGCCGGTCCCACGTCAGATCCCGATACGGCTCCCACAGGTCACTGCTTTTTGAATACGTAAAACAGATTCGGCTCGCTGGTCACGTACAGCGTGCCGTCGTCGTCCATGGCCAGCCCTTCGGCCTGGGGGACGTCTTTGCGCAGGCCCATCGAGCCTTTGCTTAACGAGACGTTAGCAACCGCGCGGCCCTTGGTGTCGAGTTCCACGATCTGCCGGGACTCATCCGACAACGCCAGCAAATGCCCGCTGCGCTCATCGAACTGCAGGCTGGAAATATCCCGCAGGAACAGCCCCGCATCGCGCTTGGCGTCAGACGACACCTCAATCACGCTGGGTGTACCGGTATTCATGTTCGGGAACCCCCGCACCTCGATGATCTGCGTCGGGCGACGCTCTTTGGCGACAAACAGGCGCTGTCCTTTGGTGTCGTAGGCCAGGCCTTCATAGCCGTTATTGCTGCCCGCACCGATCCCCAAGGTCAATTGTTCTGCGTCAGCGGCATCCAGAAAGGTGGTGTCATCGTCGATATGCACCTTGATCAGACGCTGCTTGCGCTCGTCGCTGATCACATAGATGCCGGGGCTGATGTATTCGATCGCTTCTGCATCGCCAAAACCGGTCAACGGGATGCGCCGCAGAATCCGGCCATCGAGGCTGAGCTCGACCATCTCGGCGTTCTGGTTGGTGACAGTAAACAGGCTTTTGCGGTCCGGGTCGTAACTCAGCGCCGACACGTCATCCACCAGGCCTTCAATGACCTTGCCCTCAATCACCACCTTGTAGTCATTCAAGCCAATGGCGGGTACGTCCTTGTCCTGCCAAAGCAGTTGCCAGTTGAATGAGGCTCGCTCGACGAAGCGGTATTCACGATTGGCAAAGAAGCCCAGTAACGCCAGCAGGATCACAGCCAGCACAAGAAACATTCGGGGGGCAGACAGGCGCATTGACAGAGCTCAAGGGGTTGGGCGGGCAGCATGAATAGCACGCGAAGATGAATTTAAGCTTAATGGCGGTGGGCCATCAATACATTTGGACCAGGCCTTGCACACTCCTGTGGGAGCGAATTCATTCGCGAAAGCAATGTAATGACCGGCACATATTCATCGGATGTACCGGCCTCTTCGCGAATGAATTCGCTCCCACAGGAGAACGCCGAACATCCAGATTGATCGATAGCGGGTGCTACTTCTTCTTGAAGGAATAAAACAAATTCGGCTCGCTGACGATGTACAGGTTGCCGTCATCATCGAAGGCCACGCCTTCGGCGCGGGGGATGGTGTCCTTCAGGCCGTTGAAGCCGCCCAGCAAAGTCATGAAGCTCACTTGCTTACCCTGCTCGCTCAACTCCAGAAGCAGGTGCGAGTCCGCCGACAGCGCCAGGGTATGCCCGGTGCGCGGCTCGATGGTCAGCGAGGACAGGTTGCGAACGTCGAGAGCATCACTGACGACTTTGTGTTTGTCACCCGTGAGCTTGTCGCTACCATCGCTCTTCCAGATGAACATCGCCGCCGGGCGTTCTTCGCCCAAGATCAATTGCTGATTGCGCGGGTCCCAGGCGATCGCTTCAAACGCCTTGTTCTGATCCTTGGACGGCCCGAGGTCGTATTGCGGGAAGTCGGCAATGTTCAGCGTGGTGGTTTCCGGGGTGACCTTAACGATGGTCAAGTGGTGCTGGCGCTCATCAACAATCGCCATGAAGCCGTTTTCAAGCACAGCCACCGCTTCGGGATTGCTCCAGCCCACCAGAGGCATCTTGCGCAATACATCGCCCTTGAGCGTCAGCTCGACGAGAAACGGATTCTTGCCCATCACCGAAAACAGGGTTTTGGTCAGCGGGTTGTAGGAGAGGTCCGACGCCTCATCCTTTTCCATGCCTGGCAACGGCTTGGCATCGATATCGACCACATAGTCTGGCAGCCAGACGCTGGCGGTACGCTCGGCCTTGCTTTCAAATCGCTCGCCCACCCACAACAGGCCGCGATCATCCCAATGCATGGCGAAGGCCACCCCGTAACCGATCACCACGGCGATCAACAGCCAGGCATACCAGCGCAGGCGCAGCAGACGGCGTGGGGATTTGCGGGGCGACGAAGGGCTGGTCATTGAGTGTTCCTGAGCAAGATGGCATCTGGTAGCACATTGCCCCGAGCGGGGGCTGGACGCAGGATTATCCAGATCAATTGTGAAAAAAACGCCAATTGACTCTATCGCACACTCATACGAATAAAAAAGCCGCCGGTGATGGGCATCACAGGCGGCTTTGGGTCACGCGTTGAAAATCAGCGAACGCTGCTTTCGAAGGCTTTCTGACCGACCAGCTCGATGGACAACTCATCACCGGCCAACAGCGGGCCCACGCCTGCCGGGGTACCGGTCATGATCACGTCGCCAGCCTGCAGCGAGAAGCACGCCGCCATGTGCTGGATCACCGGCACGATCGGGTTGAGCATGTCGCGGCTGTTGCCATCCTGACGAACTTCGCCATTGATGGTCAGGCGAATGCCGATGTCGGTCAGGTCGGAGAAGGTTTCAGCCGGAACGAACGGGGCGATGACGGCAGCACCATCGAAGCTCTTGGCTTCTTCCCACGGGTAACCCTTGTCGCGCAGCTTGGTCTGCAGGTCACGCAAGGTCAGGTCCAGGCCCGGCGCGAAGCCTGAAATCGCATCCAGAACTTCTTCACGGGTCGGGCTTTTGCTCAGCGGCTTGCCGATCAGGACCACGATTTCGGCTTCGTAGTGCACCGAACCGCGATCAGCCGGGATGGTGAAACCACCTTCCAGCGCAACCACAGCGCTGCCGGGCTTGATGAACAGCAGAGGCTCGGTGGGCACCGCGTTGTTCAGTTCTTTAGCGTGCTCGGCGTAATTACGGCCAACGCAAACAGCCTTGCCCATCGGGAAGTGGATGCTCGTTCCGTCGACATACTTGTGCTGATAGCTCATGGCGGCTCCTGGGTCTCGTTGGGGTGGTTAAACAGCGAAGATCTTGCCGGGGTTCATGATGCCGTTCGGGTCGAACACGGCCTTGACAGCTTTCATGTATTCGATTTCCACCGGCGAACGACTGTACTCCAGGTAATCCCGTTTGGTCATGCCCACGCCATGCTCGGCGGAGATCGAGCCGTTGTACTTCTGCACGGTCTCGAACACCCACTTGTTGACCTTGGCGCATTTGACGAAGAACTCTTCCTTGTCCAGCCCCTCAGGCTTGAGGATGTTCAAGTGCAGGTTGCCGTCGCCGATGTGGCCGTACCACAGCACTTCGAAGTCCGGGTAGTACTCCGCCACGATGGCGTCGATTTCACCCAGGAAGGCCGGTACTTTCGAGACAGTGACCGAAATGTCGTTCTTGTACGGCGTGTAATGGGAGATGGTCTCGGAGATGTATTCGCGCAGCTTCCACAGGTTCTGCAGTTGCTGTTCGCTCTGGCTCATCACGCCATCCTGCACCCAGCCCTGTTCGACGCAATGCTCGAAGGTGGCCAGCGCCTCGTTGGCGATGTCTTCGGTGGTGGCTTCGAATTCCAGCAGCACGTAGAACGGGCATGGCGTATCGAACGGCGATGGCACATCACCGCGGCTCATGACCCGGGCAAAGGCCTTGTCGGAGAAGAATTCGAAGGCGGTCAGGTCCAGCTTGCCGTGGAAGGCGTGCAGCACCGGCATGATCGAATCGAAATCGGTGGTGCCCAGGACCATCGCGGTGAGGTTCTTCGGCGCGCGATCCAGGCGCATGGTGGCCTCGACCACAAAGCCCAGCGTGCCTTCGCCGCCAATGAACAGCTGACGCAAATCGTAGCCAGTAGCGTTTTTGATCAGGTCTTTGTTGAGTTCAAGGAGGTCGCCCTTGCCCGTCACGACCTTCAGGCCCGCCACCCAGTTACGGGTCATGCCGTAGCGAATCACCTTGATCCCGCCAGCGTTGGTGCCGATGTTGCCGCCAATCTGGCTGGAGCCGGACGACGCGAAATCGACCGGGTAATACAGGCCGTTTTCTTCCGCGAGGTTCTGCAGCTGCTTGGTGATCACCCCTGGCTGAACGCGTGCGGTGCGCTCGATCAGGTTCAGCTCCAGCACTTGATTCATGTAATCGAACGAAACCACCACCTCACCATTGGCCGCCACGGCAGCAGCGGAAAGCCCGGTACGGCCACCCGACGGGACCAGTGCAACCGTGTGCCGGTTAGCCCACTGGACGATGGCCTGAACCTGTTCGATGGTCTTGGGAAACACAATGGCCGTCGGTGCCGGCGGATATTGCTTGGTCCAGTCCTTGCCGTAGGCCTCCAGGGAGTCGGCATCGGTCAGCACCTTGCCAGGCTCAACCAGGGTCTTCAGCTCATCTATCAACGCAGGATGGGTCATCGACGGAACTCTCGAACAATTCATGGTCATCCTGAGAACGGTTCACGTCCAGGAATGGGGTTTCGCGGGGTGCTTATGCTAGCATACGCCCCCCGCTAATCGAGCTTTTGGCCGATATGCGCATGCTTCACTTACTGCCAATTTCTCCGGGACACAGGTTAAAGCAGATGAGCAAGACTTCCCTCGACAAGAGCAAGATCAAGTTCCTTCTTCTCGAAGGCGTCCATCAATCCGCTGTGGACGTCCTCAAGGCAGCCGGTTACACCAGCATCGAGTACCACACCAAGTCTCTGCCGGAAGCCGAACTGAAAGAAAAGATCGCCGACGCTCATTTCATCGGTATTCGCTCTCGCACCCAACTGACTGAAGAGCTGTTCGACCACGCGAAGAAACTGGTCGCGGTCGGCTGCTTCTGCATCGGTACCAACCAGGTTGACCTGAACGCAGCCCGCGAACGCGGTATCGCTGTCTTCAACGCGCCGTACTCCAACACCCGTTCGGTGGCCGAGCTGGTGCTGGCCGAAGCGATTCTGCTGCTGCGCGGCATCCCGGAGAAGAATGCTTCCTGCCATCGCGGTGGCTGGATCAAGAGCGCTGCCAACTCCTTTGAAATCCGTGGCAAGAAACTGGGCATCATCGGCTACGGCTCGATCGGTACTCAGCTGTCTGTCCTGGCCGAGAGCCTGGGCATGCAGGTGTTCTTCTACGACCCGCTGACCAAGCTGCCACTGGGCAACGCGACCCAGGTCGCCAGCCTGAACGAGCTGCTGGGCATGGCTGACATCGTGTCGCTGCACGTGCCTGAACTGCCGTCCACCCAGATGATGATTGGCGAGAAAGAAATCCGCGCCATGAAGAAAGGCGCGATCCTGATCAACGCCGCTCGCGGCACGGTCGTGGACCTCGACGCCCTGGCTGACGCGATCAAGGACAAACACTTGATCGGCGCCGCTATCGACGTGTTCCCGGTAGAGCCACGCTCCAACGACGACATCTTCGAAAGCCCGCTGCGTGGCCTGGACAACGTGATCCTGACCCCGCACATCGGTGGCTCGACCGCCGAAGCTCAGGCCAACATCGGTCTGGAAGTGGCCGAGAAGCTGGTCAAGTACAGCGACAACGGTACGTCGGTGTCTTCGGTCAATTTCCCGGAAGTGGCCCTGCCCGCTCACCCTGGCAAGCACCGTCTGTTGCACATCCACGAGAACATCCCGGGCGTGCTGATGGAGATCAACAAGGTCTTCGCCGAAAACGGCATCAACATTTCCGGTCAGTTCCTGCAAACCAACGAGAAAGTCGGCTACGTGGTCATCGACGTCGATGCCGAGTACTCCGATCTGGCTCAGGAAAAGCTGCAACACATCAAGGGCACAATCCGCAGCCGCGTATTGTTCTAAGCTTTAATGGCTGAACAAAAGGAGACCTTCGGGTCTCCTTTTTCATGGACGAGATAAAAGGTCAAAATGACATGACACCCCCTGAAATCAACATTCGCCAGGCAACCAAAGCCGACTTGCCGGGCTTATTGAAACTCCAGAAAGCCAATCAGATTGCTCAAGGCGGGTCGCTGGCGGCCGAACTGACGGCTGAGCAAGTCGAGCAAATGATGTCCGACGTGCCGCAGATCATCGCCTGCCGCGGGGATGAAGTCGTCGCCTTCCTGATGACAACCTCTCAAGCGGTCAGCAGTCAGCGCCCGCTGCTGATCATCGACAAAACCCTTGAGGCTTACCCCTGGGCCGACCATGACGCCTATATCTACGGCCCGGTCTGCGTCAGCGAAAGCGAGCGCGGCCAACGCCTGGCGCAACTGATGTTCGCCAAGCTGCTGGAGCTGGAGCCCAACCGTCAGGGTGTGCTGTTCATCCGTGGCGACAACGAGCCATCCCTACGTGCACACCGCCGGATGGGCATGAGCAAGGTTGGCGAATTCACGCTCGATGCAGCGGTGTTTGAGGTGTTTGCTTATAAAAGCTGCCCACCACCGTCGCACGGCCAATAGAAGACCGGTGGGAGCGAATTCATTCGCGAAAGCGTTGTGTCAGCCACAGGTGTTCAACCGGTCGGACGCCTTCGCGAATGAATTCGCTCCCACGGGAAAGCATTCCAACCGAGGGTTGCGAACCGCGCTTATTGCTCCCACAGGTTCAATCCAGACACACGTTGGCCTGCAGACTCAAAAAATCCCATCCCCACGCCGCCTGAACCAGCCCGTCAGGGAAAGCCGGTCACGGGTGGCGGGCAGGACTTCGTGGGGGATGTCGCCAGACATGAACACCACCAGGCATCCTCCGCCGGGCTGCACCTCATGCTGGGTGGCATCGTCGAAGAACATGCGCAGCTGACCGCCATGCTCCGGCTGCCAGGCATCATTGAGGTACAGCACTGCCGAAACCATGCGCCGATCATCGTCGCGAAAGCGGTCCACGTGTTTGAGGTAGAAAGCGCCCGGTGGGTAAAGGGCGAAATGGCTTTCGAAATCCTCAAGCCCCAGAAACAGCCCGCGATTGAGCGCCAGACGCACGCTGTCCATCAAGCCCAGGTAGACATCGCAAGGTTCGGCCTGGCCGGGCTCGATCCATTGAATGCGATCACCCCGTATCCCCTCGCGAATCTCCTGAAAAGGTCCGCGGCCCACGCCCGCAGGCGCAAGCTCACCTTCGGCCGCACGTTTGCGGCACTCGGCGGCCAGCTCAAGGGTCAGGGCCTCGGGCAGGAATATGTTCTGCTGCGACCAGCCGCGTGCGGCCAGGTCATCGACAATTCGTAACAGCAGTGGGTGATCGGAGGTGATTTGCATGGCGCATAGTATCCAGCCGCCCGAGAATCGGGAAGCACCCCCCAAAGGCGGATTGACAGACCCATGAAATATCAACGGGTCAGGCTCGACAAAGCCCCGCCGGGACCCGGAGAATAGCGGCCTGCCGACAGGAGTCCCTATGCGCCGTTTGTTTGTTGTGTTGTTGATGTTCTGCACGATGCCCGCCTGGGCAGACAGCTATGACCAGTTATACAAGGTCGCCGGCTGGCCAGAACAGCGCGCGCATTTCAGCGATGCCCTCAAGGCCGCGCAACAGCGATACCGCAACAGCCTGCCGCCAGCGGTCTATCAGGCACTGGTCAACAACAGTGATCAGCGCTTCGCCGCCCAGGCAATGGACCAGCGTGCCGAGCAGCGCCTGCGTGCCACGCTGAAAGACCCTGCACCTGCGCTGAAATTCTTCCAGTCGCCGCTGGGCCGCAAGATCGTCAATGCCGAACTGACCGCAACCCGCCCGGATCAACTGGCTAAGAACGCTCAGGGTTTGCCACAGATTCAGGCCGATGCCACCCGCCAACTGCTGATCGGCCATTTGGCTCAGGCGTTGCCCGCCAAACAGGCCGGTGCGGAAGTGAGCCTGGCGATTGCCGGTGTCGCGGCCGACAGCCTGAGCCAGATGATCCCCGGTTTGCTGGGCGGCGGTCAGGCCCAGGGCATGCTTGATGGTCAGCGGGAGCGTTTGATGGCGCAAATCGCCGCCGACATGAACAACACCCTGCTTTATGTGTACCGCGACCTGTCCGACCCGGAGCTGGAAGAATTCTCCACCTTCGCTGAATCAACCGATGGCAAAGCCTATTACCAGGCCGCGCTGGCCGCGATTCGGGCCGGGTTGGCCGTCGGGCAAAGCACCTCGAGCCTGACGCCTGCCCGCTGACCTGCTTTTATCGGGTCGACGAGAGCCTTATCTTCTGTTCGACAAACGCCAGGTAGCGCGCCCGAAACTCCGGCAGCTCGTTAGCCAAGTGATGCCGGGCTTGCTTGAGCATCAGTATATGAGGCTGGCTGAACTTCTCATTGAGCACCGCAAGGTTATGACCCCAGTCAACTGTCATGTCGGCATCGCCCTGAATAATGATCGGGCTGCGCAGGCTGGCGGGCGCTGATTCCACTCGCTGAATCCAGCGCGCCAACGCTCCCACCCAGGCAGTCGGCAAACGATTGGGCTGTAACGGGTCGGCCAGCAGAAACGGCAGGAAGGCGGGCGCGTTGGAGTTTTCACTGAAGCGCCGCGCAATGCCTTTGACGAAGGGCCTTAGCAGGTGATAACTGAGCTTGGACCATCCCCAGGCGCGCGGCCTTACCAGAGGCGCCAGCAGGATGACCTGGCCTTGAGCGGGGCTTTGATCGCCCTGATTGAGCACATGATCGATGAGGATCGCCCCTCCCGTGCTTTGCCCGCAGAGGTGCCACGGTTGGGGTAGCTGCAGGGTCGTGGCTTGCTCGAACAGGTGCGCCAATACCACCTGGTATTCAGCGAAGTCATCAATGCTGGCCCGCGAGCCACTGGACAGACCATGCCCCGGCAGATCACAGGAAATCACCGCAAAGCCCATTTTCATGGCCCAGTCGATCAAATGCCGGAACAAGCCCATATGGTCATAAAAACCATGGATCAAAAACAACGTCGCCACCGGCTGATCAGGCAACCACACCTGGCCGACGACTTCGTAGCCGCCCACGTCCATCCTGCCCAGCCAACTGCGCGCCGCTCCGGAACCGGCAACACTGTAGAAACGCTGATAAGCGCGCCCGCTGTCGCACAGCGGCTGGGCAGCGCTCAGCGGTTGCAGGCTGGCACGCAGTGCATCGGGGTCAAAAGTGGCAGACATGGAAACACCGAGGAGGCGAAAGACAGTGGTTCGATCTTCATCCGTATTACAAAACATGGCAAGCCAAGCGCTATGAGGCACACGTGCTGAACATCAACTCTGCACGGCGCAACACGGTGGTATACACCTTGATAGCGCTCACCTGCGCCGCCTTGCTATGGGCCGGGTATGACTGGTTTCAGAGCCGTTACCTGCGTCCGTTCAGTGATCAGGCGGTGTTTTTCACCGGGGATGCGCTGGCCTTGCCCGCTGGAATGGCCGGCCCTGGGCGGATTCGGCTGGTGCACTTCTGGGACCCGTCCTGCCCGTGCAATGTCGGTAACCAGCAGCATCTGGCCGAGTTGATCGAACACTTCGCTGGCCCGGGCGGCGTGGACTTCTACTCGGTGCAAAAGACCGGCAGCCAGGGCCAACTGCCTGCAACGCTCAGCGCCATGAAACCCTTGCCAAGCCTGCCAGGCGCCGAGCACATCCCCGCCAGCCCCGCCGTGGCGATCTGGGATCAAAGCGGCAAGCTCGCCTACTTCGGCCCCTACAGCGAAGGCCTGACCTGCAATGCCAGCAACAGCTTCATCGAGCCCATCCTGCAAGCGCTCACCACCGGCCGGCCAGTCGATGCCACGCATACCATGGCGGTGGGGTGTTATTGCGGGTGGGGTAGCTAAATCGCAATATTGGCGCGAGGACGTGGGACCGGCTTCAGCCGGGAAGAGGCCAGTACATCCATCCGATATTGATCGTGTGAAATGCCGCCTTCCCGGCTAAAGCCGGTCCCACGTCGTCACATCCACTTGCGAGCACACATGGAATCTCCTAAGGGGATATCTGCAACAGGATCAGTCGCGATCTACTCAACCTTCGAGCAAATCTGTAGCCTGCTCACCTTGCCCGTCGACTGAGCCGTCCCATGAAACGCAGCCTGACTATCCTCGTCTTCATCGTCGCCATCCTTATTGGCGGCGGTGTCTGGTATGTGCACAGCAAACAACCGCAGCGGGAAGGCGAGTTAAGCCTGACGGGGCTGCAAGCGCCGGTAACCGTGCGTTATGACGAGCGCGGCGTGCCGCACATTCAAGCCGAAAACGAAGCCGACCTGTATCGGGCCCTGGGTTATGTGCAGGCGCAGGATCGTCTGTTCCAGATGGAAATGATGCGGCGCCTGGCCCGTGGCGAGCTGGCTGAAGTGCTTGGGCCGAAGCTCGTGGCCACCGACAAGCTGTTTCGCAGCCTGCGGATTCGCGAGGAGGCCGACACCTACGTCGCTCGCCACGATAAAAACACACCCACCTGGAAGGCTCTGCAAGCCTATCTGGAAGGCATCAACCAATTTCAGGCCACGCATCCCAAGCCACTGGAATTCGACGTGCTTGGCATTCCCCAAAGGCCGTTCACAGCAGAAGATACGCTGAGCGTCGGTGGCTATCTGGCGTACAGCTTCGCCGCAGCGTTTCGTACCGAGCCGCTGCTGACGTATGTGCGTGATGAGCTGGGCTCGCAATATCTGAACGTCTTCGACCTGGACTGGCATCCCCAAGGTGTTTTGAACCAGGCGCCCACCCTCTCGAGCGATGACTGGAAGAGCCTCAACCAACTGGCTTTCCTGAGCAATCAGGCGCTGGAGCGAGCTGGCCTGCCGCAGTTCGAAGGCAGCAATGCCTGGGCTGTTTCCGGTAGCCGGACGACAAGCGGCAAGCCACTACTGGCAGGCGATCCGCACATTCGCTTCTCGGTACCCGCCGCCTGGTACGAAGCGCATTTGTCCGCACCAGGCTTTGAGCTGTACGGTCATCATCAACCACTCAACCCGTTCGCTTTTCTGGGCAACAACATGGATTTCGGCTGGAGCCTGACCATGTTCCAGAACGACGACCTGGACCTCATCGCCGAGAAGACCAACCCCGAAAACCCCAATCAGGTCTGGTATCACGGGCAGTGGACCGACATGACCACCAGCCAGCAGCAGATTGCCGTCAAAGGCGAAGCCCCGCAGACACTGACCCTGCGCAGCTCACCCCACGGGCCTATCGTCAATGACGTGATGGGCGTGGCGGCAAGTGCCACACCGGTGGCCATGTGGTGGTCGTTTCTTGAGTCCGAGAACCCGATCCTGGAAGGCTTCTACGAGGCCAACCGCGCCGACACCCTGGACAAGATGCGCGCCGCCGCCGAGAAGATTCAGTCGCCGGGGCTGAATATCGTTTGGGCCAACGCCAAGGGCGACATCGGTTGGTGGGCCGCTGCGCAACTGCCGATTCGCCCGGAAGGCGTGAATCCGAACTACATCCTTGATGGCAGCACTGAGCAGGCCGACAAGCTGGGCTTTTACCCTTTCAGCGCCAACCCGCAGGAAGAGAACCCGGCGCGGGGTTATATCGTGTCGGCCAACTTCCAGCCGGTGTCGCCCACTGGCTTGCAGATTCCTGGCTATTACAACCTGGCAGATCGTGGCCAGCAGTTGAATCGGCAGCTGAGTGATGAGCGTGTGAAGTGGAACCTGGATAACAGCAAAGCGCTGCAACTGGGCACTGAGACTGACTACGCCGCGCGGGTGTTGAAGCCTTTGATCCCGGTGCTGCGCGAGGTCATCACCGATCCGGAGGAGAAAGCCCTGGTCGAGCGACTGGCCAGCTGGAAGGGCGACTATCCCGTGAATTCCGTAGGCGCGACCCTCTTCAACCAGTTCCTTTCGGACCTGACCGAAGAAGCTTTCCATGACGAACTGGGCGATGGCCTGTTCGAGACGCTGTTGTCGACGCGGGTGATCGATGCCGCGCTACCCCGACTTGCCAGTGACGCCAGCTCGCCATGGTGGAACAACCGCAATTCACCGTTCGAAGAGAGCCGCGCCGAGACCGTCAAGGTCGCCTGGCATGCCACGGTGTCGCATTTGAAATCCACTTATGGGCTCAACGCGGATGAATGGCTGTGGGGCAAGGCACATACCCTGACCCATGCTCATCCGCTGGGCACGCAAAAGCCGCTGGATCAGTTGTTCAATGTCGGCCCGTTCGCGGCGCCGGGCACCCATGAAGTGCCGAACAACCTCTCCGCCCGCATCGGCCCCGCGCCATGGCCGGTGACTTACGGCCCATCCACCCGCCGCCTGATCGACTTCGCCGACCCCGCCCACGCACTGGGTATCAACCCGGTTGGGCAGAGTGGCGTGCTGTTCGACAGGCATTATTCAGATCAGGCACAGACCTACATCAGCGGCAGCTACGTCCCGCAGCATATGAGCGAAGAGGATGTGGCGAAGCATGCCGAAGGCACCTTGAGGTTGGTGCCGGGTGGGTGATTCCCACAGATTTTGACGGTATGCAGGCAAACCGAGGTGTTCTTATCGCGGGCAAGCCACGCTCCCACAGAGAGTCGGTGGGATGTGAAACACCTAGCTAACCCGTGGGAGCGAATTCATTCGCGAAGAGGCCGGTACAGTCGATACATCTGCATTGCCAATGCCTACGCATTCGCGAATGAATTCGCTCCCACAGGTTCTGTATTCCTACAGATACACCGCCGACCTGTAGGAGCTGCCGAAGGCTGCGAACTCGGTCTGGCATGAGATCGCTTTCGCAGCCTTCGGCAGCTCCTACAGAAGATCACCTAACCGATCAAACCGGCGCAGCCGCGCGGCGTGGGTCGGGTTGTTTGTAGGTGTCGGCAGCGCTTTCTTCGATGGCTTGCTGAATGGCTTTCTTGCGCTGCTGTTCGGCGCGGCGGGTGAAGAACCAGACCAGGAAGGTCGCGATGGACACTGCCAGCAGAATCAGACTCGCCACGGCGTTGATCTCAGGCTTCACGCCCAGACGCACGGCAGAGAACACTTCCATCGGCAAGGTCGTCGAACCAGGGCCGGAGACGAAGCTGGCGAGTACCAGATCGTCCAGCGACAGCGCGAACGACATCATTGCCCCCGCCGCCAACGATGGCGCGATCATCGGGATGGTAATCAGGAAGAACACCTTCCACGGCCGCGCCCCCAGGTCCATGGCCGCCTCTTCGATGGACATGTCCAGCTCACGCAAGCGCGCAGATACCACCACCGCCACATAAGCGGCGCAGAACGTGGTGTGGGCGATCCAGATGGTGACGATACCGCGTTCCTGCGGCCAGCCGATCAACTGCGCCATGGCCACGAACAGCAGCAATAGCGACAGACCGGTGATCACTTCGGGCATCACCAGCGGCGCTGTCACCAGCCCGCCGAAGAACGTGCGGCCCTTGAAGCGGGTGATGCGCGTCAACACGAACGCGGCCATGGTGCCCAGCGCCACCGCCGCAATCGCCGTGTAGGTGGCGATTTCCAGCGAGCGCATCACTGAACCCATCAGCTGTGAGTTATCCAGCAACCCCACATACCAGTGCACCGACCATCCACCCCAGACCGTCACCAGCTTGGAGGCGTTGAACGAATAGATGACCAGAATCACCATTGGCGCGTAGATAAAGATCAGGCCCAGGACCAGCATCATGTTCGAGAATCGAAAGCCTCTCATGCCCTGCCCTCCAGCTCTTTGGCCTGACTGCGGTTAAACAGGATGATCGGTACGATCAGAATCAACAGCATGATCACCGCCAGCGCCGAAGCCACCGGCCAGTCACGGTTATTGAAGAACTCTTGCCACAGCACGCGGCCAATCATCAGGGTTTCCGGGCCACCCAGCAGCTCGGGGATGACGAACTCGCCCACCACCGGAATGAACACCAGCATGCAGCCGGCAATGACGCCGTTCTTGGACAGCGGCACGGTGATTTTCCAGAAGCTGTTGAAAGTGCTGGAACCCAGGTCCGACGCGGCTTCCAGCAGGCTGGTGTCGTGTTTGACCAGGTTGGCGTACAGCGGCAGGATCATGAACGGCAGGTACGAATAGACCACGCCGATATACACCGCGAGGTTGGTGTTGAGGATCTGCAGCGGCTCGTCGATCAGGCCCAGCCACATCAGGAAGGCGTTGAGCAGCCCGTTGTTGCTGAGGATGCCCATCCAGGCGTAAACCCGGATCAGGATCGCGGTCCAGGTCGGCATCATGATCAGCAGCAACAGAACGGTCTGCAGTTCTTTGCGCGCCGTGGCGATGCCGTAGGCCATGGGGAAGCCGATCAACAGGCACAACAAGGTGCTGAAGAAGGCCATTTTCAGCGAACCCAGGTACGCCGAAATGTACAGGTCATCGCCCGTCAGCAGCGCGTAGTTGGCGAAGTTGAGGATCACTTCGAACTTCTGCTCGGCGTAGCTGAAGATTTCCGTGTACGGCGGGATCGCCACGTCGGCTTCGGCGAAGCTGATCTTGATGACGATCAGAAACGGCAAGGCAAAGAACAGAAACAGCCAGAGAAACGGCGCGCCGATGACCAGTTGCCTGCCATTGGGAATGATGCGGTTCAACGTCCGCTTGATCTTGCGTATTTTCATGAGCGCAGTACCACGCCGCTGTCGTCTTCCCACCAGACGAACACTTCATCGCCCCAGGTCGGCCGCGTGCCCTGACGCTCGGCGTTGGCGACAAACGACTGCACCAGCTTGCCGCATGGCAGCTCGACGTAGAACACCGAGTGCCCGCCCAGATATGCGATGTCGTGAACCTTGCCTCGGGACCAGTTGTATTCGAACGCTGGTTGCTCGGTGGTGACCAGCAGTTTCTCCGGGCGCAGGGCGTAGGTGATGTGTTTGTCTTCCACAGACGTGGTCACGCCGTGGCCGACATAGATATTGCGCTCAAGCTCGGGGCTGCGGATCAGGGCATGGCCCTCCATGTCTTCGATCACTTCGCCTTCGAACAGGTTGACGTTACCGATGAATTCGCAGACCAAGCGGCTGGTCGGTGTTTCGTAGATGTCGATCGGACTGCCGATCTGGGCGATCCAGCCCAGGTGCATGATCGCGATACGCTCGGCCATGGTCATGGCCTCTTCCTGGTCGTGGGTCACCATCACGCAGGTCACGCCGACCCGCTCGATGATCTCCACCAACTCAAGCTGCATCTGCGAACGCAGCTTTTTATCCAGCGCGCCCATCGGCTCATCGAGCAACAGCAGTTTTGGCTTTTTCGCCAGGGAACGCGCCAGGGCCACTCGTTGACGCTGGCCGCCAGACAGCTGATGCGGCTTGCGGCGCGCGTACTGGGTCATCTGCACCAGTTTGAGCATTTCATCGACGCGGGCTTTGATTTCGGCTTTGGGCAGTTTGTCCTGCTGCAGGCCGAACGCGATGTTCTGCTCCACGCTCATGTGCGGGAACAGCGCATACGACTGGAACATCATGTTGATCGGGCGCTCGTACGGCGGCATGTCGGTGATGTCGACGCCATCGAGGTAAATCCGGCCTTCGGTCGGCCGCTCGAAACCCGCCAGCATGCGCAGCAAGGTGGACTTGCCCGAGCCGGAACCGCCCAGCAAGGCGAAGATTTCGCCCTTGTTGATTTGCAGGGACACATCGTCCACGGCAATCGTCTCGTCGAATTTCTTCGTGACCCGATCGATCTTGACCAGCACCTGCTTGGGTTGCTGACCGCCTTCGATTGATTTCTTGTAGGCGCCGGAGGCAACTGCCATGGGTGGAACTCCCAACTGGTTTGCAGCCCGGCCAATGCAGCCGGGCGCTGGATTTTTATTTGCCCGACTTGACCTTGGTCCAGCTGCGGGTCATCAGACGTTGCACCTTGGGTGGCAACTCGCTATTCACGAAAAGACGGTCCAGCACTTCCTGAGGCGGGTACACAGACTCGTCAGTGCGAATTGCCTGATCCATCAACTCCCCAGACGCAGGGTTAGCGTTGGCGTAGCCCACCTGGTCACTGACTTTGGCGATAACGGCTGGATCAAGCAGGTAATTGATAAACGCGTGAGCTTCTTTGGTGTTCTTGGCATCAGCCGGGATTGCCAGCATGTCGAACCACAGGTTGCCGCCCTCTTTGGGGATGCTGTAGGCGATGTTTACGCCCTTGCCAGCCTCTTCAGCGCGCGCCTTGGCCTGGAAGACATCACCCGAGAAGCCCGCTGCCACACAGATGTCGCCATTGGCCAGGTCGGTGATGTATTTCGAGGAATGGAAGTAGGTCACGTAAGGGCGAACGGCCATGAGCTTGGCTTCGGCTTTTTTGTAGTCCGCTTCTTTGGTGCTGTTCGGATCCAGGCCCATGTAATTGAGCACGGCCGGGAGCATTTCATCCGCCGAATCCATGAAGGCTACGCCGCAGCTTTGCAGCTTCTTGATGTTCTCTGGCTCGAACAGCACAGCCCAGGAATCGATCTTGTCGACGCCCAGCGCCGCTTTGACTTTCTCGACGTTGTAGCCGATGCCATTGGTGCCCCACAGATACGGCACGGCGTACTGGTTGCCCGGATCATTCTTCTCCAGGCGCTTGAGCAGCACCGGATCGAGATTCTTGTAGTTGGGCAGCTGACTCTTGTCGAGCTTCTGAAACGCGCCCGCCTTGATCTGCTTGCCGAGGAAGTGATTGGACGGCACCACCACATCGTAACCGGTGCGCCCCGCCAGCAGCTTGGCTTCCAGGGTTTCGTTGGAGTCGAATACGTCGTACATCGGCTTGATGCCGGTGGTTTTTTCGAAGTCTTCGAGGGTGGTCGTACCGATGTAATCGGACCAATTATAAATATGCACAGTGGACGCAGCCTGAGCACCGACGGTGAGGGTCAGCGTGGCCGCAGCGAGCATGGATTTGGCGATAAAAGAAATAGACACGTGATCAATCCTTTTTTGAGGTGGGGTCTGGTGCCTGTGTAGGAAAAATCCGGGGCGCGCAACTTACCGTTGTTGACCGCGTATCGCAAAAAAACTTTGTGTGACAGAGGCTTGGGTGAGAGTGGCCTCGGACCGGTGGGAGCGAATTCATTCGCGAAGAGGGCATTCCAGGCAAAACAGATGCATTGGATGTACCGACCCTTTCGCGAATGAATTCGCTCCCACAGGTTCAGCTCTCGGCGATCAACCGGGGTTATTTACCCGACTTAATTTTGGTCCAGCTGCGCGTCATGATCCGCTGCGTTGCGGCAGGCAGGTCAGCGATGGCGTACAACTTGGACAGCACATCAGCTGGCGGGTAAACGCCCGGGTCGCTGGTGATGTCTTTGTTGACCAGAGGCGTCGAAGCGGAGTTGCCGTTCGGGAAGTGCACCTCGTTGGTGATTTCAGCCATGATTTCCGGCTGCATGATGAAGTTCATGAACTTGTAGGCGCCCTCAACGTTTTCGGCATCTTTAGGGATGGCGACCATGTCGTAGAAGCTGCCTGCACCTTCTTTGGGAATGTTGTAGCTGACCTTGACCTTGCCACCGGCTTCTTCAGCACGTGCTTTGGCCTGGTAGATGTCACCCGAGTAACCCACGGCGACGCAGATGTTGCCGTTGGCCAGATCCGAGATGTACTTGGACGAGTGGAAGTAGCCGATCGATGGACGAATCTTCATGAACAGCGCTTCGGCTTCGGCCAGTTGCTTCTTGTCCTGGCTGTCGGTCGGGTAGCCCAGGTAATGCAGGGCGATCGGCAGCATTTCGGTTGGCGAATCGAGGAAGCTGATGCCACAGGATTTCAGCTTGGCTGCGTTCTCTGGCTTGAACAGCAGGTCCCAGGTGTTGGTCGGCGCGTCAGCACCCAGCGCGGCCTTGATCTTGTCCGGGTTGAAGCCGATACCAATCGAGCCCCACATGTACGGGAAGGCGTGCTTGTTGCCAGGGTCACTGACCGACACGGCTTTGAGCAGGTCGGTGTTCAGGTTTTTGTAGTTAGGCAGCTTGGACTTGTCCAGTTCCTGATAAACCCCGGCCTTGATCTGCTTGGCGAGGAAGTTGTTCGACGGCACGACGATGTCGTAACCGGACTTGCCCGCCAGCAGCTTGGCTTCCAGGGTTTCGTTGCTGTCGAACACGTCGTAGACGACTTTGATGCCCGACTCTTTCTCGAATTTGGAGATGGTGTCCGGTGCGATGTAGTCGGACCAGTTGTACACGTGCAGCACTTTGTCGTCGGCCTGCGCAGCGGCGGCCACGACGCCCATCAGGGACAGGGCGAGGAGGGTCTTGCCAAATGTTTTCATGTGTACAGCTCCAGTGTTATTAGGTGGCGGCTTCTAGCCATTAGTCTGGCAAGTTCGTGGCAAGTGTTTCAAGCACATCAGCGCCGATCTTCTGTAGAAGCTGGCTGCAAGAGCTACCGCAGGCTGCGAAAGCGATTTTCCTGACAAACCGCCATTCGCAGCCTTCGGCAGCTCCTACAGGTGTCGTTTAGCCTTGCAGCTCTGCCAAGGTCAGATCCAGGCACTTGCGTGCTTTCTCTATCAGCTCGTCAATCTCGGCAAAGCTGATCACCAACGGCGGAGCGATGATCATGGTGTCGCCCACTGCTCGCATGATCAGGCCGTTTTCGAAGCAGAAGGTTCGACAGATCATGCCCGCGCCTTTGCCGGTGTAACGCTCGCGGGTCGCCTTGTCCTTGACCAGTTCAATGGCCCCCAACAGGCCAACACCACGGACCTCACCCACCAGCGGATGATCGCTCAGCTCACGTAGACGTTTCTGCAAGTATGGTGCCGTTTCAGCCTTCACGCGCTCGACGATCCGCTCTTCACGCAGGATGCGAATGTTCTCCAGCGCCACGGCAGCCGCCACCGGATGCCCCGAATAAGTAAAGCCGTGGTTGAAATCGCCACCTTCGTTGAGCACTGCCACCACCTCATCGCGCACGATCAAGCCGCCCATAGGGATGTAACCCGAGGTCAGGCCTTTGGCGATGGTCATCATGTCCGGTTTGAGGCCGTAGAAATCGCTACCGAACCACTCACCCGTGCGGCCAAAGCCACAGATCACTTCATCGGCGACGAACAGGATGTCGTACTTGTCGAGGATTTCCTTGATCTTCGGCCAGTAGCTCTCGGGCGGCACGATGACTCCGCCTGCGCCCTGAATCGGCTCGGCGATAAAGGCTCCGACGTTATCCACGCCCAGTTCGAGAATCTTCTTCTCCAGTTGCTCGGCGGCCCAGATGCCGAATTCGTCCGGCGTCATGTCGCCACCTTCACCGAACCAGTACGGCTGCGGGATGTGCACAATGCCAGGGATCGGCAAGTCGCCCTGCTCGTGCATGTAGGTCATGCCACCCAGGCTTGCGCCAGCGACGGTGGAGCCGTGATAGCCATTGACCCGGCTGATGATGGTTTTCTTGTTCGGCTGGCCCTTGATCGCCCAGTAGTGGCGGACCATACGCAACATCGTGTCGTTGCCTTCGGAACCCGAGCCGGTGAAAAACACATGGTTCATGCCGGCCGGGGCGATGTCGGAAATGACTTTGGCCAGTTCCAGCACCGGCGGGTGGGCGGTCATGAAGAACAGGTTGTAGTACGGCAACTCGCGCATCTGTTTCGCGGCGGCATCAGCCAGCTCATCGCGGCCATAGCCGATGGCGACGCACCAAAGGCCAGACATGCCATCAAGAATCTTGTGGCCTTCGCTGTCCCACAGATACACGCCGCTGGAACGGGTGATGATCCGCGGGCCGACTTCCTTGAGTTGCTTGTAATCGCTGAATGGCGCGAGGTGATGCTCGCTGCTCAGGGCTTGCCATTCGCGTGTCTTGGGGTTCTTGGAACTCATACATAACTCCATATGCTTTGGCACTTCTGAATACCGCGCAATCGCGCGGAGAGCACCGGACCTGTGGGACCGGCTTTAGCCGGGAAGACGGCATTTCTAACGACGAAAATGCTGTGAATGTACTGACCTCTTCCCGGATAAATCCGGTCCCACAGGATCTATATCGCTACACCGACGTGCTCACATCAAACCGCAAACAGCAGGAACTCCCGCTCCCACGAGCTGATCACGCGTTTGAAATTCTCATGCTCGGCACGTTTGACCGCGACATAACCCTTGATGAATTTCTCACCCAGGTACTTCTCGACGGTCTTGCTGTTTTCCATACGCTCCAGCGCGTCTTCAATGGTCAGCGGCAGACGCAGGTTGCGTCGCTCGTAGCCACGGCCGACCACTGGCGCGCTCGGATTGATGTGCTCGACCATGCCGATAAAGCCGCACAGCAGGCTTGCGGCGATGGCCAGATACGGGTTGGCGTCGGCGCCGGGCAAGCGGTTTTCCACGCGACGGTTCTGCGGCCCGGCATCCGGTACACGCAGGCCCACGGTGCGGTTTTCTTCGCCCCACTCCACGTTCACCGGCGCCGAGGTGTCTGGCAGGAAGCGGCGGAACGAGTTGACGTTGGGCGCGAACAGCGGCAACAGCTCGGGGATCAGCTTCTGCAAGCCGCCGATGTGCTGCAGGAACAGCTCGCTCATGGTCCCGTCTTCGTTGGAGAAGATGTTCTTGCCGGTATGGATGTCGATGATGCTCTGGTGCAAGTGCATGGCGCTGCCCGGCTCGCCTGTCATCGGCTTGGCCATGAAAGTGGCGGCTACATCGTGCTTGAGCGCGGCCTCACGCATGGTGCGTTTGAACACCAGGATCTGGTCAGCCAAGGACAGGGCGTCACCGTGACGGAAGTTGATTTCCATCTGCGCCGTGCCGTCTTCGTGGATCAGCGTGTCCAGATCGAGGTTCTGCAGTTCGCACCAGTCGTAGACGTCTTCGAACAGCGGATCGAATTCGTTCGCCGCTTCAATGGAGAACGACTGACGGCCCGTTTCAGGGCGTCCCGAGCGTCCCACTGGCGGCTGCAACGGATAGTCAGGGTCGTCGCTGCGCTTGGTGAGGTAAAACTCCATTTCCGGCGCAACAATCGGCTGCCAGCCATGGTCGGCGTACAGCTTGAGGACTTTCTTGAGCACGTTGCGCGGCGACAGCTCGATAGGGTTGCCCTGCTTGTCGTAGGTGTCGTGGATCACCTGCGCGGTGGGCTCTATGGCCCATGGCACGACATACACGGCGTTGGCATCCGGGCGACAGAACATGTCGATGTCCGCCGGGTCCAGCAGCTCGTAATAGATGTCGTCTTCGACGTAGTCACCGGTCACCGTCTGCAGCAATACGCTCTCCGGCAAGCGCATGCCCTTCTCGGCAATGAATTTGTTGGTGGGAGAAATCTTGCCGCGAGTGATCCCGGTGAGGTCTGCAATCATGCATTCGACTTCGGTGATCTTGTGTTCTTTCAACCAATCAGTGAGCTGGTCGAGGTTGGTACTCATAAATACCTCAGGTGGTCTTGGTCCTGATTGCGAATCAGGGGTTGGCTGACGCATCGGCGTCGCGTTGTAATGAGCGCTTTCGGCAGGCATCGCCAAACGCTTGAAAGATAGCAAGGTAATCCGGATTCGCGCTGACTTGCCACTCAGGGTGCCATTGCACGCCCAGGGCAAATGCCGCACTGCCCTCAACCGAGACCGCTTCGATCAAACCGTCCGGTGCAGTGGCTTCCACGCGCAGGCCGGGCGCAAGACGCTCGATTCCCTGCCCATGAATTGAATTGACACACATCTCGCTGCCCAGCCCCAGGCTAGCCAAAACGCCGCCGGGCTGAACATGCATGGCATGGCTGGGCGCATACTGCACTTCGACCGGTTCATTGTCCGGCTCACGATGATCCATGAAGGTGCCAGTTTCATGAACACGCTGGTGCAGGCTGCCGCCAAACGCCACATTCAGCTCCTGAAACCCTCGGCAAATGCCCAGAATTGGAACACCAGCGGCCACGGCAGCACGAATTAGCGGTAAGGTGGTGCGGTCGCGTTCGGGATCATGAGCAGTACCCGGCGCGCTGGCAGGGCCACTATAGTGATAGGGTTCGACATTGGAAGGCGAGCCGGTGAACAGCAGTCCATCAAGGCTGGCAAGGATTTGGGCAGGGTCTAGAAAAGGTCCCAGCGACGGTAGAATCAGCGGCAAGCCCTTGGCAGCCACAGCTACCGCCCGGACGTATTTGTCGCCACTGACATGATAAGCATGAGCACCGATCTGCTTGGTGCAGGCGGTAACGCCGATCAAGGGCAAGCGTGACATGGGACCCCCGTGTTGTTGCTGTTTTGGGTTGAATCGAGCTTAGCCTTGTTCATTTTTTTCCACAACCGTGCCGTAAAAAATACAACACAGCCGTTACAGGCCCCGATTTTAGAAGCCTCCGGCGCCTGATCAGTTGCCCTGTATTGCAGCAAAAATGGCCGTTTTGCGCCTTTGCAGGGCAATGAATGGCTCCCTTGACTTCATCATGGCTTTCGGATTGACTGAATCCCGTAATGCTCGATGATTGATATTTTTAACAACAAAGGTGTTGCATCATGTCGGTACCCCCGCGTGCCGTTCAGCTTAACGAAGCGAACGCGTTCCTTAAGGAACATCCTGAGGTTCTGTACGTTGACCTTCTGATTGCAGATATGAATGGTGTGGTGCGCGGCAAGCGCATTGAACGCACCAGCCTCCATAAGGTTTACGAGAAGGGCATCAACCTGCCTGCCTCTTTATTTGCTCTGGATATCAATGGCTCGACGGTGGAAAGCACCGGCCTGGGTCTGGACATCGGTGATGCTGACCGAATCTGTTATCCAATCCCCGATACCCTGTGCAACGAACCCTGGCAGAAGCGCCCTACTGCGCAGCTGTTGATGACCATGCACGAACTGGAAGGCGATCCGTTTTTCGCTGACCCGCGCGAAGTATTGCGCCAGGTGGTGGCCAAGTTCGACGAAATGGGCCTGACCATTTGCGCCGCCTTCGAGCTGGAGTTCTACCTGATCGACCAGGAGAACGTAAATGGCCGTCCGCAACCGCCACGCTCGCCGATTTCCGGCAAACGCCCGCACTCGACACAGGTCTACCTGATCGACGACCTCGACGAATACGTCGACTGCCTCCAGGACATTCTGGAAGGTGCCAAGGAGCAAGGCATTCCGGCTGACGCCATCGTCAAGGAAAGTGCTCCGGCTCAGTTTGAAGTCAACCTGCACCACGTTGCCGACCCGATCAAAGCGTGCGATTACGCCGTATTGCTCAAGCGCCTGATCAAGAACATCGCCTACGACCATGAGATGGACACCACCTTCATGGCCAAGCCTTACCCAGGCCAGGCAGGCAATGGTTTGCACGTCCACATCTCGATCCTGGATCGCGATGGCAAGAACATCTTCACCAGCGAGGATCCCGAGCAGAACGCCGCGTTACGTCATGCCATCGGCGGTGTGCTCGAGACCCTACCGGCGCAGATGGCGTTCCTTTGCCCGAACGTCAATTCATACCGCCGGTTCGGTGCTCAGTTCTATGTACCCAACTCCCCGAGCTGGGGCCTGGATAACCGCACCGTAGCCGTGCGCGTGCCAACCGGCTCTGCCGATGCCGTGCGTATCGAGCACCGTGTCGCGGGCGCCGATGCCAACCCGTACCTTCTGATGGCTTCGGTCCTGGCCGGTGTGCATCACGGTCTGACCAACAAGATCGAGCCAGGCGCTCCGGTGTCCGGCAACTCGTACGAGCAGAACGAACAAAGCCTGCCGAACAACCTGCGCGATGCACTGCGCGAGCTGGACGACAGTGAAGTGATGGCCAAGTACATCGATCCGAAATACATCGATATCTTTGTCGCCTGTAAGGAAAGTGAGCTGGAAGAGTTCGAACACTCCATCTCTGACCTTGAGTACAACTGGTACCTGCATACCGTTTAAGCGGGTTGCAGCATAAAAAAACGCCGCAGAGCCGAGAGGTTGTGCGGCGTTTTTTTGTCTGGAATTTTCTTTGTCTGACCCGGCCTCTTCGCGAATGAATTCGCTCCCACAGAAACTCACCAAACCCGTGGGAGCGAATTCATTCGCGAAGGCGTCGGATCTGGCGCCGCTGTACAATGCCCGCAGCCCTGCCCTTGAGAATCCCCCATGACCCGCCCCGCCACACCTCGCAAACCCCGCGCACGCAGCCAGGCCAGGATCGATTCGATCCTTGATGCCGCACGTGAGTTGCTTGCCAGCGAGGGCGTGGCGAGTCTGTCGATCTACAGCGTGGCCGAGCGGGCGCAGATCCCGCCGTCGTCGGTGTATCACTTCTTCGCCAGCGTCCCGGCCCTGCTCGAAGCGTTGACCGCCGACATCCACGCCGCCTTCCGCGCCAGCCTGCAGGCGCCCATCGAGCATGAAACCCTGAATACCTGGCGCGACCTCTCCAGAGTGGTCGAGCAACGCATGCTGAGCATCTACAACGCCGACCCTGCCGCCCGCCAGCTAATCCTCGCGCAGCATGGCCTGTCCGAAATCAACCAGGCAGACCGCCAGCACGACATCGAACTCGGCCATCTGATGCAGGACGTCTTCGACCGCCACTTCCAACTGCCCAGCCTGCCTGACGACGTCGATGTCTTCGCCCTGGCCATGGAGCTGAGTGATCGCGTGTACGCCCGCTCAATGCAACTGCACGACGCCATCACCCCGCGCATGGCCGAGGAAGGCATGCGGGTGTTTGATGCGTACGTGGGACTTTATCTACCGGCATTCCTGCCAAAAAAATCGATACCGGACCCAGCCCTGTAGGAGCTGCCGAAGGCTGCGAAAGCGGTGAGTCAGACAAATCGATTAGCAGCCTTCGGCAATCCTACAGGTCGTGTGCAACTCAATAAAAAACCCCGAAAGGTCGTCACCTTCCAGGGTTGTTTTTTGCCCATCGATTACAGCTTGGCGATTGAAACCTCGGTGGATTTCACGAACGCGATGACCTCGCTGCCCACCACCAACTCCAGCTCTTTGACCGAGCGGGTGGTGATGACGGAAGTGACGATGCCTGAAGCGGTCTGCACGTCGATTTCCGACAGTACGTCACCGGTGACGATTTCCTTGATGGTGCCGCGGAACTGGTTACGAACGTTGATGGCTTTAATGGTCATGATGTTTTTCCTTTGGGTGATTTGGGTGTCGAGCGGTCGGTCAATTAGCCCAGCGCAACTGCGTGGGCAACGGTGAAACGGGTTCGGGTTCAGGCGGCGTACCGGGTAATGACAGCACCCGCTCCAGGACCTGAGTTTCCAGCGCGGCCAGGCGATGCGAGCCTCTAGCGCGCGGGCGCGGCAGGTCGACCAGCAGATCCAGGCCGATTTGCCCTTCTTCAATCAGAATCACGCGGTCGGCAATCGCCACCGCTTCGCTGACGTCATGGGTCACCAGCAATACGGTGAAGCCATGCTTGCGCCAGAGGTTTTCGATCAGTTGCTGCATCTCGATACGGGTCAAGGCATCCAGCGCGCCCAATGGCTCATCAAGCAGCAACAGCCGCGGTTGGTGGATCAAGGCTCGGGCCAGTGCGACGCGTTGCTTCTGCCCGCCGGATAATGCCGCCGGCCACTCATCAGCACGCTCGGCCAGGCCAACTGCCTCCAACGCTTCAAGGGCTTTGCCACGCCAGTCGCCGCTAAGGCCCAGGCCGACGTTGTCGATGATCTTTTTCCACGGCAACAGACGCGCTTCCTGGAACATCAGCCGGGTATCTTCCCGGGCATCCACCAGCTTGCCGGAACCTGCCAGCAGCTCACCGGCGGTGGGTTTGTCCAGACCGGCGAGCAAGCGCAGCAAGGTGCTTTTGCCGCAACCGCTGCGGCCTACCACGGCGACGAATTGCCCGGCGGGAATGTGCAGGTCGATGTTCTTCAGGACTTCGCGGTTACCGAAGGCTTTCTTCAGGTTCTGAACCGCCAGCGGGATACCACGCAGCAGGTGCGCCGGTTGTTGCTGTTTCAGACTGCTCATGCGGCACCGCCTTTATTCACTTGATACGCCGGGTGCCAGCGCAGGCAGATTCGCTCCAGGCCACGCGCCGCGAGGTCGGCCAGTTTGCCGAGGACGGCGTAAAGCACGATGGCCAGCACTACGACGTCGGTTTGCAGAAATTCCCGGGCGTTCATCGCCAGATAGCCGATACCCGAGCTGGCAGATATCGTTTCCGCAACGATCAGGGTCAACCACATGAAGCCCAGCGCGAAGCGCACCCCCACCAGAATCGAAGGCATGGCGCCGGGCAGGATCACATGCCAGAACAGGCTGAAACCGGACAAACCATAGCTGCGGGACATCTCCACCAGCGCCGGATCAATGTTGCGGATGCCGTGATACGTGTTCAGGTAGATCGGGAACAGCGTACCCAGCGCCACAAGAAATACCTTGGCGGTTTCGTCGATGCCGAACCAGAGAATCACCAACGGGATCAGCGCCAGGTGCGGCACGTTGCGGATCATTTGCACCGAGCTATCGAGCAGGCGTTCGCCCCATTTCGACAGACCGGTAATAAAGCCCAGCGCCAGGCCGATACCGCCACCGATGGCAAAACCCATCCCGGCGCGCCAGCCGCTGATTGCCAGGTGCGTCCAGATTTCGCCGCTGGACACCAGATTGACGCCCGCCTCAATCACCGCGCTTGGCGCAGGCAGAATGCGGGTGGATAACCAGCCTGCACTGACCGACAGCTGCCAGATTGCCAGCAGCAGGATCGGCAGAGCCCAGGGCGCGAGGCGCTGGACCAGACGTTGCGAAGCGTTGTTGCTCATGGAGTTGTCTCCTCAGGGTCTGGCTGATTACGGCGCTTTGGCGGCAACGGCAGCGGTGGGCGTCCAGACCACGTCCGCGATTTTCAGCGGCTTGGGGATCAACTTGAGCTGGTAAAACGTGTCAGCGATTTTTTGCTGTGAAGCGACCACTTCCGGCGTCAGGAACAGCGCACCGTAGCCCTGGCGTTTCACCGAAGTGAGGGTGATGTCCGCTGGCAAACCAAGCAGTGGCGCAACCTGTTTGGTCACTTCTTCCGGGTTGGCCTTGGACCATTCACCCACGGCGCGCACCTCTTCGATGAGAGCCTGAATGACTTTCGGGTTCTTCTCGGCGTATGGCTTGGTCGCCAGATAGAACTGATGGTTATCGACGATCCCGGTACCGTCGCGCAGGGTGCGGGCCTGCAGTTGTTTCTCGGCGGCCGACTGGTACGGATCCCAGATCACCCAGGCATCGACACTGCCACGCTCGAACGCCGCGCGGGCATCGGCAGGTGGCAGGAACACGGTCTGGATGTCGGTGTATTTCAGGCCTGCATCTTCCAGGGCTTTGACCAACAGGTAATGCACGTTGGAGCCTTTGTTGAGGACGACTTTCTTGCCTTTGAGTTCTTTGACGGACGTGATGGGCGAATCCTTGGGCACCAGAATCGCTTCACTGGTAGGCGCTGGCGGCTCGTAAGCCACATACACCAGATCAGCGCCTGCGGCCTGGGCAAACACAGGCGGGGTTTCGCCGGTCACGCCGAAGTCGATGGAGCCGACGTTCAGACCTTCCAGCAGCTGCGGGCCGCCGGGGAATTCAGTCCATTGCACTTGCACGCCTTGCTCAGCCAGGCGCTTTTCCAGCGTGCCTTTGGCTTTGAGCAGCACGAGGGTGCCGTATTTCTGGTAACCGATGCGCAGGCTCTCGGCCTGAGCTTGTGTGATGGCGCCAAAGGTGACCGCTGCAGCAAACAGAGCAACCAAACCTTGACGCAAAATGGCAGTGCGCATGGCGCTCTCCTTTGCTTATTCAGTGGCACCTGCTTGGCCGTTGGCGGACGAGTAAGGTGGTGAGTTCGTTTCGATTGCAGTGACCTTACCAGTGATTTTTTATATCCATAAATCTTATTTTTTCATTTGGTTATTCTTTAAATGCATATACGAGCAAGCGACGGATTTCCCCCGTAGGAGCTGCCGAAGGCTGCGAAGGCGATTTGTCTGAAACACCGCTTTCGCAGCCTTCGGCAGCTCCTACAGGGCAGTCGCGCACAATAAAAAAGGGCCGACTCATCGTCGGCCCAAACTAACCCCAGCTGTCGTGGAAGGGTAAATCAGCGATTCGGTTGCGGCGTCAGGCGCAGGTACGGCGTGACAGCTTTGTAGCCTTTGGGGAAACGCTGCTTGATCTCGTCTTCATCCTTGAGCGAAGGCACGATCACCACGTCATCACCGTCCACCCAATTGGCGGGGGTGGCGACTTTGTAGTTGTCGGTCAACTGCAAGGAGTCGATGACCCGCAGGATTTCGTGGAAATTGCGCCCGGTACTGGCGGGGTAAGTGATGGTCAGGCGGACCTTCTTGTTCGGGTCGATCACGAACAGCGAACGCACGGTCAGGGTTTCGCTGGCGTTGGGGTGGATCAAGTCGTAAAGCTCGGACACCTTGCGATCAGCGTCAGCCAGGATCGGGAAGTTCACCCGCGCGTTCTGCGTGGTGTTGATGTCGTCGATCCACTTGATGTGCGAATCCACCGGATCGACCGACAGCGCGATGGCTTTCACGCCGCGCTTGTCGAACTCATCCTTGAGCTTGGCGGTGAACCCAAGCTCCGTGGTGCAGACCGGCGTGAAGTCAGCCGGATGGGAAAACAGAACGCCCCAGCTGTTACCCAGCCATTGGTGAAAGCTGATGCGGCCTTCGCTGGAATCCTGTTGAAAGTCAGGGGCGATATCGCCAAGTCGCAGGCTCATGGGTGTTGCTCCTTGTCAGCTGGATAGTGAAGCCAACTGTGCCCGAGCCTGATGCGAATTAAAAAGAATAGATAACGCTTTATATAGTCCCAAAGTGAATATCAAATCACAGACAAAAAGAACCCCGCCGAAGCGGGGTTCCTTGATCAACTGACCCGGCTTATTTGAAAGCGTAGGTGTAGTTGAAGATCAGACGAGTCTGGTCTGTATCGGTAGCGCCGTTCAGGCCAGCATCAGCACGGTACGAACCGTGACGCAGTGTGGTGCCGAAGCCTTTCAGCGGACCGTTCTGGATCACGTAGTCAACACGCATGTCGCGTTCCCACTGGGAGAACTCGCGACCGGCTACCACGCCAGTGCCTTTGATGTCATCGCCATGCAGGTAAGCAACAGCTGCTTTCAGGCCTGGAACGCCGACGCGTGCGAAGTCATACGAGTACTGACCGAAAGTAGTGTTGGTACCGGCACGGTTGAAACCGTCGACCATGGAGTCAGTGAACAGGTAGAAGCTCGAACCACCGTTACCTTCGTTACGAGTGGTGCCGTTCTTGGTAACGCTACCCTGGTTCAGGAACACCATGCCGCCGTCGTCACCCACTTGCTGGTGACCAACCATGATTGCGTGGCCACTCAGAGAGTAAGTGAACATCGCCGACCAGGTGCTGTTATCAACTTCGCCAGCGTGTTTTGCATAACCGCTGTTGTTGTTGAAGCCGTAGCCAGTGGCGTTGCTGTCGTTCTTGCCGTCAGCGCTGCTGTTGAAGTAACGCAGGTCAGTCTTGAACGACTGATCTTCGCCCAGCGGCAGGACGTGAACCAGACCCAGGAAGTGCTGCTTGTAGAAGTCTTCCAGGTTGGCGAAGTAGTACTGCAGGGTCAGGTCTTTGGTGACTTTCCAGTCAGCACCGGCGAAGCGGAATTCGTCGCTGGTCTTGGTAGCGCCGTTAACCGACAGGTCAGTCCAGTTGCTCGAAGCACGACCGATGGTCTTGCTCAGTTGACCGGCTGTGAAGGTCACGCCGTCCAGTTCTTTGGAAGTCAGGATGCCGCCCTGGAATGCTGCTGGCAGCAAACGACCGTCGTTGGATACGAGGATTGGCAGAGCAGGTGCCAACGCGTTACCCAGACGCAGTTCGGTTTTCGAGAAGCGAGCCTTGGCGTTAGCGCCCAGACGGGTCCACTCGTCTACAGAAGAACCATCGCTGTCGGTAGGGGTGATAGCACCGTTAGCTGCGTGGTGACCACGGCCGCCATCCAGGTGGATACCTACCAGCGCCTGAACGTCCAGACCAAAGCCAACAGTGCCTTGAGTGAAGCCGGACAGGTAGTCGAATTTCAGACCTGTTGCGGTTTCTTCGGTACGGTTGCCAGTGCCTTCACGTGGATCGCTGTTGAAGTACAAAGTACGCGAGCTTACGGATGCTTTGCTGTCTTCGATGAAACCTGCTGCACTAGCCTGCTGAGCCATGACGCCTACGGCAATTGCCAGGGCCAGAGTGGACTTCTTCATGTTTCGCTCCTCGTGAATCTAATTTTTTATGATCCGTGGTGCCGAGGCCTCAAGGCGCTCTGACCCGTGGATTTGCGATTGGCGCCAGATCCGGCGTTGAGCCAATGATCTATAGGCACCACAAGACTAATTTGACTGCACCGTGTGTTTCGGTGGGTCGCAGGGTAGTGAACATTTTACAAATCGAAAAAGAATTATTAATCCTCTTTTAAGACCTGTCGGTTATATGCCACAAACCTTGTCGGATCCTTCCGTCGCTGAGTGTATCGAGCTGTTTCAGTAATTCCTAAAATATATTTCACTGCCGTTCGTCAGATCATTCCGATTGATAGACGCAGGGGCCGGAATAAGACCCTACAGTCATGCGATCAAGTTCATCTATGAAGAAGCAGATTTGCCTGGAGGGCCCGTATTACAGAGGCTTTACCGGCGGTAGTCACAATTGTGACAATCACCACCATCGGCTGGGCAGCCGTCTGATCGAAGGCGAAAATTTTTTGTAAATGCGGCGTTTATCACGCGTTGTCGGACAATTTTCGGCGTCTGGGAGGGGTGTTTAGAGGGCAAGGGAGCGAACAAAGATGGATTCGTGCTGTCGGCGTGACTTTTTGGCCCCCGTTAAGGAAGGGATAACAAAAACGTGCATCTCGGTGCCGATGCGCACCACAACGAGGCAAATGAATAGGCCAGCCTATTCAAATGGCATGACTTGAAACCGCATAGTTGAGGCCCGGGCACAAACCTCAAAAAATCTACAATGGGCTGAAGGCCCATGAACAAAGGCCTTGAGCAGAAAAAGGCAGTCGAAAACCACTTTTCCAACTCACGAATCACAAAACTGGCACGCAGCCTGCAATAGGTTACGTATCACCAGTTTTGGGGACCTTGGTACAGGCAGGCCGGGGATTCCCCTCTTTTATTCCTCCCGGAGACTGACCTCCAGTCTCCAGCGCCCGTCCACCTCTGCACCGCGCAAGTCGCCGTGCAACGGACGGGCCGCCAGCAGGCTCAGCAGCAAATCCCTCTTGTCCCGTTCCAGCTTCCAGCGAATGTCTTTTCCGTCGACCTTGAATTGTCCGCGCCACGGTTGCCCGGCCGAGGTGAAGCGCACGCTGACGATACCGTCCAGATGCTCGGCGGCTACTTTCGGGTCGTGGTTGAACCAGAGCACCAGCCCGGTCGGCTGCTCTTCTATTTGCAGCAGTTCCAATGTGGCGGGCTCGGTCAGACGACCGATCATCAGCCCCACCATCAACCCGACAATTGCCAGCGAACCGAGAACTCGCGGCCATAGCTTCGATCGCGGGTCCTCTTCGGGGGTAGAATGCTCCCCGTCCTTCAGTTCGGAGCCGTGCATGTTTCACGTCATCCTTTTTCAACCAGAAATTCCGCCGAATACCGGCAATGTCATCAGGCTGTGCGCCAACACCGGCAGCACCCTGCATTTGATCGAGCCCTTGGGCTTCGAACTGGATGACAAACGCCTGCGCCGGGCCGGGCTCGATTATCACGAGTACGCCACGTTGCAGACCCACCCAGACCTGGCCAGCTGCCTTGAAAGCATCGGCCACCCTCGCCTGTTTGCTTTTACCACAAAAGGCTCGCGCCCCTTCCACGACGCCAGCTTCCAGGCCGGTGATGCGTTTCTGTTCGGCCCGGAAAGCCGCGGCCTGCCCGCTGACGTTCTGGACTCGCTGCCAGGCGATCAACGCCTGCGCCTGCCCATGCGCGAAGGCTGCCGCAGCCTGAACCTGTCCAACACCGTTGCAGTGGCGGTGTATGAAGGGTGGCGGCAGTTGGGGTTTAAATAAGGCTGAGTTTTGCGCAAAACCCTGTGGGACCGGCTTCAGCCGGGAAGAGGCCAGTAAACACGCCCGAAATTGATCGCCTGAAATGCCGCCTTCCCGGCTAAAGCCGGTCCCACAAAGTATGTGCGTTGCAGGCCAACATGGAATCTCCCACAGTTTTTTGCCAACCAAAAACCGCATTCACACCGCCACAAAAAAGCGCCCCGAAAGGCGCTTTTTTCAGTCCAGCCAAAACACTTACTGAACGGTAGGTGTTTCGCCAGCTTCCTGCATGCGTTGCAGCTCTTGCGCGTACAGGGCGTCGAAGTTGACCGGGGACAGCATCAGCGCCGGGAAAGAACCACGGACAACCAGGCTGTCGATGGTTTCGCGAGCATACGGGAACAGAATGTTCGGGCAGAAAGCACCGAGGGTGTGGCTCATGGCGCCCTGGTCCAGGCCCTTGATCAGGAAGATACCGGCCTGTTGCACTTCAACGATGAAAGCCACTTCGTCGCCGTTGTTCACGGTAACCGACAAGGTCAGCACGACTTCGTAGAAATCGCCTTCCAGGGCTTTCTGGCGGGTGTTCAGGTCCAGGCTGACCGTCGGCGTCCATTCCTGACGGAAGATAGCAGGGCTTTTTGGCGCTTCGAACGACAGGTCGCGAACATAGATACGCTGCAGGGAGAATTGCGGCGATTCTTCTTCGGCTACGGCGCCGTTGGTCGGTTGATCAGTCATCTCAGATCCTTCTCATGTTGAGGTCTAGTAAGGGTTTGGAATCAGGCTTGCAGCAGCGCATCAAGGTCGCCAGCGCGCTCCAGCGCAAAAAGTTCGTCGCATCCGCCGACGTGAGTCGAGCCGATCCAGATCTGCGGCACGGAAGTACGCTTGGCCTTGTTGGCCATCTCGGCGCGAACTTGCGGCTTGCCATCGACTCTGATTTCTTCGAACGCCACGTTTTTGCTCTTCAGCAATTGCTTGGCGCGAATGCAATAAGGGCAATAATCGCTGGAATAGACGATGACTTCAGCCATTTCACTTCACCAGAGGCAGATTGTCGGCACGCCAGGTGGACACGCCACCGGACAGTTTGGCGGCAGTGAAACCGGACTTGAGCAGTTCGCGAGCAACGGCACCGGCTTGCTGGCCCATGGCGTCTACGATGATCAGGGTCTTGGACTTGTGCTTTTCAAGCTCCGCCGTGCGGGTCAGGACCTTGTCATTCGGGAAGTTCAGGGCGCCAACGATGTGGCCAGCCGCGTAATCCTTGGGGGCGCGGATGTCGATGACCACGGCCTGGTCTTTGTTGACCAGAGCAGTCAACTCACTGGTACTCAGGCTACGGCCGCCTTTGCTCAGCTCGTAGGCGATCAGCATGCCCAGCAGGATGACGAAAGCGCCAGTGATCAAATAGTGGTTCGTTGCAAATCCAATCAGGTGCTGAAGCATCAGTAGGTTCCAGGGCGTTAAAATGTCGGCCAGTATACACAGCACCCATGGCGGGCCAAAGCCCGTACAGCAATGAGGCAGATTGCCTTCGTTGCGCATTGCCCTTGAACCGACAACTCCGGCATCGCGGCTCGCAATTGCGGATCAACAGCCCCTAAAATGCCGGTCCATTTTTCAATATTCTTTATTAGCCACGAGTGGGATCTATGACTACCACGCCAAAACCTCTGGTCCTGATCATTCTGGACGGCTTCGGACACAGCGAGAGCCACGAAGGCAACGCCATTCTGGCTGCCAAAATGCCGGTCATGGACCGCTTGTACCAGTCGATGCCCCACGGCCTGATCTCCGGCTCCGGCATGGATGTCGGCCTGCCGGACGGTCAGATGGGCAACTCGGAAGTCGGGCACATGAACCTGGGTGCCGGGCGCGTGGTGTATCAAGACTTCACCCGGGTGACCAAATCCATTCGCGATGGCGAGTTCTTCCAGAACCCGACCATCTGCAGCGCCGTCGATAAAGCCGTTGGCGCAGGCAAAGCCGTGCACATCCTCGGCTTGCTGTCCGATGGCGGCGTCCACAGCCATCAGGATCACCTGGTCGCCATGGCCGAACTGGCAGCACAACGCGGCGCAGAAAAGATCTACCTGCATGCCTTCCTCGATGGCCGTGATACGCCGCCGCGCAGTGCCAAGGCATCGATCGAGCTGCTGGATTCCACCTTCAGCCGTCTGGGCAAGGGCCGGATCGCCAGCATCATTGGCCGCTACTTCGCCATGGACCGTGACAATCGCTGGGACCGTGTCGCCCAGGCGTACAACCTGATCGTCGACGGCAACTCGCAATTCCAGGCCGCCAGTGCCGTAAAAGGCCTGGAAGCCGCCTACGCACGCGACGAGAACGACGAGTTCGTCAAAGCCACCAGCATTGGCGACAAGGTGCAGGTAGAAGACGGCGATGCCGTGGTGTTCATGAACTTCCGCGCCGACCGCGCCCGGGAAATCACCCGCGTGTTTGTCGAAGACGACTTCAAGGATTTCGAGCGCGCCCGCCAGCCCAAGGTCAACTACGTGATGCTGACCCAGTACGCGGCCAGCATCCCTGCGCCGTCAGCCTTCGCCGCGGGTAGCCTGAAAAACGTGTTGGGCGAATACCTGGCGGCCAATGGCAAGACCCAGCTGCGCATCGCGGAAACCGAGAAGTATGCCCACGTGACGTTCTTCTTCTCCGGCGGCCGTGAAGAACCGTTCCCCGGCGAAGAGCGCATCCTGATCCCGTCGCCGAAAGTCGCCACCTACGACCTGCAGCCGGAAATGAGCGCGCCGGAAGTGACCGATAAAATCGTCGACGCCATCGAGCATCAGCGCTATGACGTGATTGTCGTCAACTATGCCAACGGCGATATGGTCGGCCATAGCGGCATCATGGAAGCAGCGGTCAAGGCCGTCGAATGCCTGGACGTGTGTGTCGGCCGCATCGCCGAAGCGCTGGAGAAAGTCGGCGGCGAAGCGCTGTTGACGGCTGACCACGGCAACGTCGAACAAATGACCGATGACCACACCGGTCAGGCGCACACCGCGCACACCTCCGAGCCAGTGCCGTTCATTTATATCGGCAAGCGCAACCTGAAAGTCCGCGAAGGCGGCGTGCTGGCCGACATCGCGCCAACCATGCTGCAACTGATGGGGCTCGATAAACCGGAAGAAATGACCGGCCACTCGATCCTCGTCGCGGAGTAAAACCCGCAACCGGCATGTCGAAGCGCGACATGCCGGTTTTTTATTCCGTATTTCCAGGCATGGCCTCCCGCGAGGCGTTTTTTTTGCAACGCATGGCGGGCATACTAGCCCTGTCATTTTTTCTCACAATTGCTCGGTATCGCCCACCCTCATGCTTCGCGCCTTGATCACCCTTGCTTTGATCTGCCTGCTCAATCCGGCCTTCGCCGACGATGAGCGTGCGCAAACCCAGAAACAGATTGACGCTGCGCGTCAGGATGTCGCCGAGCTGCAAAAAGCCCTGGGCGACCTGCAAAAAGAGAAAGCCGGTGTCCAGAAGGACCTGCGCGGCACCGAAACCGAGATGGGCAAGCTGGAAAAGCAGGTCGAGGTCCTGCAAAAGGAACTAAAAAAGACGGAAGTCGAGCTCCAGAGGCTCGACCACGAAAAAAAGAAGCTACAGAGCGCGCGCGTTGAACAGCAACGTCTGATCGCCATTCAGGCCCGAGCGGCGTATCAGAGTGGTCGGCAGGAATACCTCAAGCTGCTGCTTAATCAGCAGCACCCGGAAAAATTCGCTCGCACCCTGACCTATTACGACTACATGAGTCAGGCGCGCCTGGCCCAGCTGCAAGCCTTCAATGAAACCCTGCGTCAGCTGGCCGGTGTCGAAAAAGACATCGACCTGCAACAGGCGCAGTTGCTGGTGCAGAAAAGCACCCTTGAAGAACAGCGCGAAGAGCTCGACAAGGTTCGGCAGGAACGACAACAGGTCCTGGCCAAACTCAACAACGATTACAAAGCGCGCGACCAGAAGCTGCAATCGCGTCAGCAGGATCAGGCTGATCTGGCCAAAGTCCTGAAAACCATTGAGGAAACCCTGGCCCGTCAGGCCCGTGAAGCCGAAGAAGCACGACAGAAGGCGCTGGTTGCCGCACGCGAGGCTGAAGAAAAGCGCCAGCGTGAAGCCGAGGCGTTAGCCAGAAACAACAGCCGCAACGCCGAACGGGACACCAGCAAAACCGACAGCGAAGACACCCCACGCCGCATCACCAAAGCTCCCGGCGCCGTGGTTTCCAGCGCGGGCGCGTCTTATGGCGGCGCTTTTATTGGGGCCAAGGGCAAACTTCCCTGGCCTGTTGATGGTCGATTACTCGCACGCTTCGGTGAAGCCCGTGGCGACGATGCCCGCTCCACCTGGGATGGCGTGATGATCAGCGCTTTGGCTGGCAGCCAGGTGCATGCTGTGCACGGCGGTCGGGTGGTGTTCGCAGACTGGTTGCGCGGCGCCGGGCTTCTGGTCATTCTCGACCATGGCAACGGCTATTTGAGTTTGTACGGTCACAATCAGACGCTGCTTAAAGCGGCAGGTGACATTGTTAAAGCGGGTGAAGCCATCTCCACCGTAGGCAATAGTGGCGGACAGGACACCCCAGCGTTGTATTTTGCTATTCGTCAGCAGGGTCGCCCCAGTGATCCGGCCCAATGGTGCCGCACGCAAGGATAAGTCGGTATCAACTTCAGGAGTTCGTTAGACATGCCGTATCTGTCCCGCCTCACCTCGCTGGCCCTCGCGATTGCCGTTGTCATCGGCGCACCTCTGGCTCAGGCTGCTGAAGTCAAGGCTGCACCTGCCAGCACCCCTTCGGCCGCGAACACCGCCAAGGCACCGCTGCCGCTCGAAGAGCTGCGCACTTTCGCCGAGGTCATGGACCGGGTCAAAGCTGCGTACGTCGAACCGGTGGACGACAAGACCCTGCTGGAAAACGCCATCAAAGGCATGCTCAGCAACCTTGACCCGCACTCTGCCTACCTCGGCCCGGAAGACTTCCAGGAACTGCAGGAAAGCACCAGCGGTGAATTCGGCGGCCTGGGCATCGAGGTCGGCGTTGAAGATGGCTTCGTCAAAGTTGTATCCCCAATCGACGACACCCCTGCTTCCAAGGCGGGCATCGAAGCGGGCGACCTGATCGTCAAGATCAACGGCGCGCCAACGCAAGGTCAGACCATGCAGGAAGCGGTCGACAAGATGCGCGGCAAGATCGGCGAGAAAATCACCCTGACCCTGGTGCGCGACGGCGGTAACCCGTTCGACGTGACGCTGGCCCGCGCGACCATTCAGGTCAAAAGCGTCAAGGCGCAGATGCTGGAGAACGGCTACGGCTACATCCGCATCACTCAGTTCCAGGTCAAGACGGGCGAAGAAGTCGGCAAGGCGCTGGCCAAATTCCGCAAAGACAACGGCAAGAAAATGAGCGGGCTGATTCTCGACCTGCGCAACAACCCGGGCGGCGTGTTGCAGTCGGCGGTTGAAGTGGCTGATCACTTCCTGACCAAAGGCCTGATCGTCTACACCAAGGGCCGCATCGCCAACTCCGAACTGCGCTTCTCGGCAGATCCGGCTGATGCCAGCGAAGGCGTGCCTCTCGTTGTGCTGATCAACGGCGGCAGCGCCTCGGCATCGGAAATCGTTGCCGGTGCGTTGCAGGATCAGAAGCGCGGCATCCTGATGGGTACCGACAGTTTCGGTAAAGGCTCGGTCCAGACCGTGCTGCCGCTGAACAATGATCGCGCGTTGAAGATCACCACCGCGCTGTACTACACGCCAAACGGTCGCTCGATCCAGGCTCAGGGCATCAACCCGGACATCGTCGTGCGCCGCGCCAAGGTGACCAACGAAACCGACGGCGAGAACTACAAGGAAGCCGACCTGCTCGGCCACTTGGGCAACGGCAATGGCGGCGCGGACAAACCGACCGTCAAGGGCGGTGCCAGCAAAGCCCGTCCACAGGATGACGACTTCCAGCTCAGCCAGGCTCTGAGCCTGCTCAAGGGCCTGAGTATCACGCGCGGCAACTAAGCCATGCGTCTACTTCTGCCCTTGCTGGTGGTCTATTGCCTGGCTGGTGCTGTTCACGCAGCGCCAGCCGAGCAGGCCAAGCCCTCTCGCACTGCCTACCTCACGCTGATCATTGATGACCTTGGCCAGAACCCGTTCAGGGATCAGCGCGTGCTGAATCTGCCCGGCCCGGTCACGCTGGCCATCATGCCGGACACGCCCCACGCGACCGAATTCGCTCGCCAGGGGCATCGCGCGGGCAAAACCGTGATGCTGCACATGCCCATGGACCCGGCGACCGGCCCGTTCGCCTGGCACCCTGAGTTGCCATTGCCCGAGCTGGAAAGCCGCCTCAACGCCGCCCTGCTGAAAGTCCCCTACGCGGCGGGCATCAACAATCACATGGGCAGCCGTATGACGGCCGAACCGGTTGCCATGGGCTGGCTGGTGGCCGAGTTGCAACGTCGTCATCTGTTCTTTGTCGACAGCCGCACCAGCGCGAAAACCGTGGCCGCCGCACAGGCCCAGAAAATCGGCCTGGCCAGCGTGTCTCGGGATGTTTTTCTCGACGATGAGCGCACGGCGGAGGCGATCACCCGGCAGCTGAAAATCGCCATTGAACTGGCCCGCAAGCAGGGTTCAGCGGTGATGATCGGCCACCCCTATCCGGTCACGCTGGACGTGCTGGAACGGGAGCTGCCACGCCTCAAGGCGCAGGGCATCGACTGGATCGATATACGGCGGATGATCAGCGTGCGCGGCAATCAGGCGATGGCCGGGCACGGCAAAGACGGGGTGTATCGCTGAGGTATTTGGGGCATGACCCGTCAGGTGCCTGCCCGCGATATGGACAAACACCTGCGCCAGTATTAGCTCATCAGAACCGCACAGTCGTCGAAGCCCACAGCGTACGGCCATAGTTGACGGTGCCGTAGGTTTCGTCGTCCAGGCGCTTGTCGGCCACGTTGTACAGCGCGGCATTGAACGAGACGTTCTTGGTCAGCTCATACGAGCCGCCGAAGTCTGCCGTGGTGTAGCCCGGTGAAGCTTCGGCGGTGATGGTGTTGCCATACTCTTCGCCGTAGTAGTTCACCGACGCCCACAGCTGGGTCTTTTCAGAGAGTTTCCAGTCGCTGCGCACGTTGGCTTTGTGCTTCGGCGTCAGGGCCAACGGTGCGCCCGCATTGGCGCCGGACTTCTGCTCGGAATCGGTGTAGGTGTAGTTGGCCTTCAACGCCAGGTCCGGGGTGATGTCCCAACGACCGTTCAACTCCGCGCCCTGGATGACCGCTTTGTCGACGTTGACCCGCTCCATGATGATGAAGCCGTTGAAGCGCTCGGCGGTGGTGACCGTGGACAGCTTGTCCTGGAAGTCGTTGGAGAACACCGTCGCGCCCGCCGACAGGTTGTTGCGGTTGGACCACAACGCCGACAGTTCATAGTTGGTGCTGGTCTCAGGCTTGAGGTCCGGGTTGCCCAGCATCGCAAAGGTGTTGCGGCGCAGCACGGCATAGTCCTGAATCACGGCGCGCAGTTCAGGCGCCTTGAAGCCACGCGCCACGCCGCCCTTGAAAGTCCATTCGTCGGTAGCGTTCCACACCCCATAAACACGCGGGCTGAAATGCACGCCGTATTGTTCGTGGTGGTCCATGCGCAAGCCGGTGGTCAGCGAGAACGCATCAGTGATTGCCCATTCGTTTTCAGCGAACAGCGCCTTTTGCACCACGGAATAGTCGTAATCCACACGGTCGCCCAGGCCCTGGTTCCAGTCGGTGATAGTGGTTTCGTTCCACTGCAGCCCGGTGGTGGTGATGTTGTGTTCGGTCGGAATAACCAGTTTGGCGTCCAGTACCGAGTTTTTCACCGTTGGCTTGCGGCCCAGCACGTCGGTCTGGGTCGCGCTGGCCAGGCCTTTGCGGGACGACTCTTCCTGGGCGAACGAGATATCGGACGTCGCCCACTCCCAACGGCCCTGATGGGAAATCGACCAGTGATCGCGGTTGTTCTCCTGCTCACGGGTCGCCCAGTTGGCGCTCAGGCCATCGCCGTTTTTAAGGCGGGTGGCACCGGCTTCCAGCAGGATGTCGTGGTCGATGGTGGGCGTGTACGCCAGACGCGCAGTCAGGTCTTTGTGATCGGCCTTGCTGAAACCGTTGGTGGTCTCCACGTCGTCATCGGCCTGGCGGTCCAGATAGCGACCCCAGACTTGCAGCCCGAGGGTGTCCTGGATCAGCGGGCCATTGAGGTAGAACTGGGTCTGCCGGGCGTTACCCTGATCGCTGTGCTGGCGTGCCGAGTAATCGTAAGTGACCGAGCCGCCCCATTCGGAGGTGACCTTGCGGGTGATGACGTTGATCACGCCGCCGATAGCATCCGAGCCGTACAGCGAAGACATCGGCCCGCGTACCACTTCGATACGCTCGATGGCTTCCGCTGGCGGGATGAAGCTCTGCTCATAACCGGAGTTGCCGTTGACCCGCGACTCACGTGCGCTCTGGCGTTTGCCGTCAACCAGGATCAGCGTGTAATCGGCCGGCATGCCGCGAATCGAGATGTCGGTTTCGTTGGCGCCACCATTGACGGTCACGCCTTCGACATCGCGCAGTGCATCGGTCAGGTCACGGAAGGACTTCTTGCGCAGTTCATCGCCGGTAATGATCGTCACCGACGCGGGCGCATTTTCCACACTCTGTTCGTAACCTGCTGCGGTTACCGTCACTTCTTCGAGGGTCAACGGCGCGACTGCGCTCTCATCGGCCTGAACGCAGGCGCTTTGGGCGATAAGGCACGCCAGAGCGACCTTCGTCATGGCCACGGCTGGCCGCAAACGAAAAACAGAATGCATGGAACTTCCTTACGATTCATAGGAGAGGAAACGCGAATCGTAGGGATTCTTATTAAGGAAGGTTGGACAAGGTGTGACAGCGCAAGGCATATCTCCCTGTGGGAGCGGCTTCAGCCGCGAACGATAGCTCGGTGTATCTGGCAGATCTCGGTCTCCTGTGGGAGCGAATTCATTCGCGAAAGCGGCATTCCGGCCGCTGGAAGGTTGTCGGACGTACCGGCCTCTTCGCGAATCAATTCGCTCCCACATTGGGATCATCTACAGGCTCTGAAGCCCAAGCCAATCCCGGTATGGGACGCTTACGATAACTCGGTGTATCTGGCAGATCTCGGTCTCCTGTGGGAGCGAATTCATTCGCGAAAGCGGCATTCCGGCCGCTGGAAGGTTGTCGAATGTACCGGCCTCTTCGCGAATGAATTCGCTCCCACACTGAGATCATCTACAGGCTCTGAAGCCCAAGCCAATCCCGGTAGAGGGGACGCTTACGATAACTCGGTGTATCTGGCAGATCTCGGTCTCCTGTGGGAGCGAATTCATTCGCGAAAGCGGCATTCCGGCCGCTGGAAGGTTGTCGAATGTACCGGCCTCTTCGCGAATGAATTCGCTCCCACACTGGGATCATCTACAGGCTCTGAAGCCCAAGCCAATCCCGGTGGCGGTGATTGGATTCATACAGAATGCGCGAATCATTTATCCTCACCGCCTTCGCGCATTCCGATCAGGGAGATTCACTTGCTGGCAACGGTGTTGGTATTGATCGCGGCATTGCTGCACGCGACCTGGAATACCCTGATCAAATTCAGCGGCGAGCGCCTGCTGGTGATCGCCAGTATGGACTTTGTGGCGATGCTGTTCGCCGTCGTTGCAGTGGGCTTTGTCGAGCCGCCGCCAGCTGAAATATGGCCCTGGATGATCGCCTCGGCGCTGTTCGAGCTGCTGTATCGGTATTTGCTGATCCAGGCCTATCGCGTGGGCGACCTGGGTTTGGTCTATCCACTGATGCGCGGCCTCTCGCCGCTGGTGGTGCTGGCACTGACCCTGATATTCGCCGGGGAACACCTAAGCACCCAGCAAATGCTCGGCATTCTGTTAATCCCCTGCGGAATGGTCTGCCTGCTCTGGCAAGGCGGTGGCGGCGACCGGCTGCCCTGGTCTTTGCTGCCCGTGGTGGGGCTGATCGGGCTGTGCATCGGGTGCTACACCTGGATTGACGGCCAGGCGCTGAAAATGGGCGCCCGGCCGCTGGACTATCTGGTGTGGCTGACGCTGATCAGCGCCTGGCCCTTCCCGTTGCTGGCGGTGGTCTACAAGCGCCCGGCGTTTACCCTGTTCTGGCGCGAGCAATGGCGGCTGGGGTTGAGCGTCGGCCTGTGCGTATTACTCAGCTACGCTTTGGTGCTCTGGGCGATGCAATTGGGCTCGGTGGCGGAGGCGGCGGCGTTGCGGGAAGTCAGCGTGATCCTGGTCGTATTGTTCGGGATGCGCTATTTGAAAGAACCTTTCGGTCGGCCCCGGCTCTTAGCTTGTGGCCTGGTACTGCTGGGCATGCTCGTGATGAAACTCAAACTATAAGGATTCTGCTATGACGGTTGCTTTCTGGTGCGTATTGATCGCGATTATTCTGCCGATCATCTGCGCGGGTATCGCCAAGTTTTCGAGCGGCAAGTTCAATGGCAAGCACAACCACAACCCGCGCAACTTCCTGAACAACCTGGAAGGACTTCCGGCCCGAGCCAATGCCGCGCAGCTCAACAGCTTCGAAGTGCTGCCCGGCTTTGCCGCCGCCGTGATCATCGCTCACATCGCCGGTAACGCGCAGTTGGTGACCATCGATGTGGTGGCGGTGCTGTTCATCACCAGCCGCCTGCTTTACATCATTTTCTATCTGGCAGACTGGGCCGCCCTGCGCTCCCTGGCCTGGTTGACCGGGCTGGGGCTGATTGTCGGCCTGTTTATCGCGTCGGCCACACCAATGCCTGCGTGACTGCGGCAATCCAGCGCTTGGACTACGCCGACCAGCCGAGGATACTGGCCGGCGTTATCCTGCGCTGGGTTGATCATGATGTTGAACAGAGTGTGCGTTGTCCTGCTGGCCTGCATCACGCTGAGTGCTTGCGGCGGCGTGGACCCTGACTCCCCGCTGGGTCAGCGCAAGGCGATCTTCAAGCAGATGCTCAAAACCAGCGAAGACCTGGGCGGCATGCTGCGTGGTCGGGTGGCATTCGATGGTCAGCGCTTCAGCGAAGGCGCCATCAAGCTCGACGGCCTCGCCCACGAACCCTGGAAACATTTCCCACAAGCCAAAGAAGCGGATCACACCAGCGCCAGGGATGACGTCTGGCAGAAGCAGATCCGGTTTCAGGAACTGGCACGTTCGCTGGAGTCAGCGACGGGTGAACTGGTGACCGCCAGCAATCAACTCCCCTTCAAAGCCAGCACCCTGACACCGGCGATGAGCAAGGTTGAAGCAGCGTGTGAGGCGTGCCATAAGGAATTTCGGAGTTATTGAGCCCATCGGGCGATGATGAACCTGTGGGAGCGAGCTTGCTCGCGAAGGCGGCAGTACAGACGGTAGGAGTGCATTGGATGTACTGGCCTCTTCGCGAGCAAGCTCGCTCCCACGGGGGCATGTTGTGGCGTTTCGCTCAATCCTCCGGCTGAATCTCTTCGAGCTCGGTCTGGGCGTCTTGCAGTTCCTTGCGGGACTCGGCCAGTTTGTCTTTACGCTTGTTGATCCGCTCCGGGTCACCCTTGGCCATGGCCTTGTTCAGGTCGGCCTGACGGCGGCTGACTTCGCGTTTGGCATCCAGCACTTTCTGTTCACGCTGCTTGAGCAACGATGCTTCGGTGCAATTGGCGTTGGCCTCGCTCAGGGCCTTTTCCAGACCGGCCTGCTTGGGCTTGTTGCCTTCAGTCTTGGCCTGTTCAATTTTTGTACTGATCTCCTGACTCTTGGCAAGGCAACCGGTGGCCTCGGGCGCTTGTTCTGCTGCCAGCAACGGCGTCGCCAGCAGGCCGCAGCAGGTCAACAGGACCAGCGGTGAAAAAACTTTCATATGAACTCCTTTTGATAACCATGACGTCCGGGCGTGACGATGAAATGCCCGGCACAAAAAAACTAAAACCCCTGAATACCCAGCGAGCGTAGCTGCTCGCTCAATGCCTTAACCTCAGGATGCGCAAAAAAGGCCACCAGTTGCGCGGCGCGCCCCGAGCCCACACCCGGCTGCGCCTGCCATTGTTCAGCCGTGCGCGCGGCCAGCACCTGCCAACCCTCATGCAACGGGGCGTCTCCGGCAGGCGGCAAGCCGATAGCCTTTAGCCACGTTATAAACGGCTGTTGCCGGGCGCCTTGCAAACTGCCGAGTAGTTTAGCGCTGCTGCGCGCTCCAAGGCCGGGAATGTTAACAAGCTGGGCCTGATCAAGGGTCAACCAATCCAGTAAACCGTCGATTCGCCCGGCGTTCACGAGCTTTTCCCACGTACCCGGCCCAACCCCGACAAGCCCCAGACCTTTCTTGCCACTGAGCCAGTTCAAGCGCGCCCGGAACTGACTCTCACAGCCAGGGCTGACTCGCCAGCAACTCAGCGAATGGAAATCCGCAGCCTGGGGCACCTGTAATAGCGCACGCTCGACATTGCGGGTGACGACGCCATCCAGACGCGGAATCGTCAACCCGGCGAGACTCACCGCCACTTGGTCACCCGGGCGGATGTCCAGCGCCTGCCAGCGTTGCAGCGAACCCACACTGATGCGGCTGATCTGCCGGTCATCCAGCCGCACCGGTATCAGGTCCAGCACGGGCGTGATTCTGCCGCTGCGTCCGATATTGAAATTGACCCGGCGCACTTCGGCCAGCACCTGTGCGAAAGGGTATTTCCACGCCGCGATCCAGTAAGGCGCCCTCGCTTGCCAACGCTCTGCGGGCGGGCGCTGACCCTGGCGGATAATCACGCCGTCCGTGGCAAAGGGCAGCGGGTTGCGATACCAGTGTTCACGCCAGCGCTGGGCCTGAACGAAACTCTCCAGAGGTTGGCTGTAATCGGCGCTGTCGTCGAAACCCATGGCTTTCAGCCCGGCCATGCGTTCGCTCATGGAACCCGGCCCGGCAGGCCAATCCCAGACGAACAAGCCGATCTGCTCGGCATCCTGGACACTCAACGCACTGCGAGCCAGCATCCCGGCGACTTTGCTGCGCGCGTTCACGCTGCCCGCCGTCGCTTGCACATGTGCATCGAGCCGCAGGTACAACTCACCTTGCAACACCAGGGTTTCCTGCCATGGCAACTGCGTCGGGATTGCCGGGATCAGCCGCGCGTGCGCCGTCCAGTCCTGACCGCTGAGGCCATCGCCTCGACTGATCGCCTGAACCAGCTCGCCGTGCTCATACACCAGCGTCACCGCCACGCCGTCGACCTTGGGTTGAATCCACAGATCAGCGCGGCCCTTGAGCCAGCCCTGCACGGCTCTTTCATCAGCCAGCTTGCTGACCCCCGTGTGCGGCACCGGGTGAGCAACCGGCCCGGTCGCGGTCCTGAGCGGGTTATCCACCACGCTTTCAGGCTTGAGAAAGCAGGAGCGCCAGAACGCCAACTGCTGCCGAGACTGGTCGTAGAGCTCGTCGGCAATCAGTGAAACGCCTTGGCGATGGTAGCTGTCATCCCAGTTGGCGATTTGCGTTTGCAGCGCCGCGATGGAGCTTTGTGCCTTGGCGGGCGTCCAGTCAGGGCATTGATCGGCGTGGGCGTGAAGAGCAGCGAAGGTGAAAGCAACACAGATGAGGATTCGCAACAGCGGCAGCATCGAAGCATCCTTGCTTGGTGAGATGCCCCAAGGCTAGCTGTCGACGCGCTGTGCACCATGATGGGTTGGTTACGGGATTATTCAGTCCAAATCCGAATTCCCGGGGGACACCTGAAACCTGTGGGAGCGAGCTTGCTCGCGAAGGCGGTCTATCTGCAAAGAGGGTGGTGAGGATGTCCCGGCCCCTTCGCAAGCAAGGTGGAGCGCCACCCCGGTGCTCCCACCAGTCCACCGTTTGCTGCGTGACAGCGCGCTGTCAGGAAGACGGGCGCTCTCCTACAGAACGCAACATCTAACGCAGACAGAGCGAATTCATTCGCGAATGGGTCGATACATCCGATGGAGATGCATTGCCCGTACGACCGCATTCGCTAATGAATTCGCTCCCACAGGATACGCATCACGCGCACTTCGGCCACAAAAAAGGCGCGGTGATCAGCACCGCGCCTTTTTCATTTCAGCCAGAACTCACTCAGTTCTTGGCGTCCTCCGCTTTCGCCTTGGCTGCAGCTTTTTTAGCGGCTTCTTTCTTTGCAGCTTCTTTCTTCGCTGCTTCTTTTTTGGCCGCCTCTTTCTTGGCTGCTTCTACCTGCGCCGGGGTTTTCTTGGCAGGTTCTACGTGTTTGACCGGGGCCTTTTTCGCAGGCTCGGCTTTGGCTGGCTCTGGCTTGGCCGGTTCAACCACAGGAGCGACGACGGGTACCGGCGCTGGAGCCGGTGCTGGCTCAGGTGCTTTTTCAACTGGCTTGGCCACCGGCTCGTCAGCGCAACCGAACAGGCAGGAGAAGAAGCCCTTCTCTTTCGGCTTATTGTCGTCAGCCGGTTTAACAGCATCTGGCTTCTTGGCTTCGGCCTTGTCAGACGAACCGCCGAACATGTTGCTGAAGAAGTTGCCGCTGGACTCTTTCGGCGCATCGGCAGCTTTAGGCGGCGCGACTTTGACCGGTTCGAACGACTTGCCCGCTGCCAGATCCTGCACCTGGCTGGCCGCACGTTGGCCCGAGCGCAAGGCGCCTTCAACGGTGCCAGGGTAAAGGGTATCGGTGTGCTCACCGGCGAAGGCTACACGCAGCACCGGCTTTTCCCACAGGCGCCAGTATTTGCTGATCTGCCCAGGGCCGAACGCCAGGTAAGAGCCGCCGGTGGACGGGTCAACGCTGTAACGACGAATCTCATAGCCGGTGTAAGCGCCACGAGCTTGCGGGTAGAAAGTGTGCAGACGGATCAGCACCTGATCCACCAGCTGCTTGTCGCCGAACGACTGCATGATGCGGGCGTTGTCGCCGGACAGGTTGATCACTACGTTGGCGCCCCCCTTAACAGCAGGCTCGATCCACAGCATGCCCAGGCCGGTGTTGCTGAAAATCTCGCCGGACATGCGCGCCTTGCTTTCCCACACAGGCGTCTTGAACTTGAGCATGATCTGGTCGCGCCAGCCGTAGTTGGTGCCCTTGATCGCGCCCATGTGCTGGGCGTCCAGCGCAGGTGTCATCTGGATCTTGCTCAGCGCGCGCAACGGCACCGCCAGCACGACGTAATCAGCGCTGTAACCCGCTGCGCCCGCCTTGACGGTCACGCCATCCTTTTCCTGGATGATCGCGGACACCGGTGAGTTGGTCTTGATGGTCTTGATCTGTTTGGCGAAGGCTTCGGCCAGCACCGCGCTGCCACCCGGCAGACGGGAAGCGCGCAGGTCGCGGTCGTCGATGTCGCGATAAACCCGCGACTGCTGTGCGAAATACAGCAGCGACAGGCGCGAAGGCTCGTCATAACGGGTACGAATTTGCTGGTTGATCAGCTGACGTGCCGTTTCCGGCAGTTTCAGACGATCCAGCCAGTTAGCGACGTTGATCTGGTCCAGGGCGAACAGCGTGCTGTTCTGAGCCGGGTTTTCCGGGTTGTCGATGGAGCGCGCCAGGTTGTCCAGGGTCTCGTCGTAGCGCTTCATCGCTTCGGCGGTGGCAGGCTGCTTCAACGCCAGGTCGGCTTTGGTGAAATACACGCCATCGATCAGGTAGCCCGGCGTGCGCACAAACTCAGGCGCAGGCACGGTGGTCAGCTTGAAGCGATCCAGATACTGGTTCAGCGCAGGCTGAGCCTTGGTGTTGCCGATCCATTCGCTGGTGGCCAGACCGGAGCGGCCGCCCAGGCTTGGCTTGGCTTCCAGCACCGTGACCTGCCAGCCCTTGGCTTGCAGCTCGTAGGCCGTGGTCAGGCCCGCAAGACCGCCACCGATGACGATAGCCGTATGTTGTTTTTCATTAGCGAGCGCCGAGACGCTGACCAGCCCAACTACTAAAAGCGCACAGGCGCGCAGCCAACCAGAAAGCATTCAGCGAACTCCGAAATAAAACGTAGGAAGTTTCGGAAAATGAAGCCCGAGACGTCAAAGAGCGCGAAGGATACGCGAGCCGTTGAAGGCCTGCCAGTGATGTCCATCGAGCGCCCGTCAAACGTAATGGAAATGCATTTCTGTAGGTGCACAAGAGCACCGCGAAGCCGCGATGGCGGCGCACTTCACAACCTTGTGGGAGCAAGCTTGCTTGCGAAGAGGCCGGTACATTCGTGCCTTATGTTGGTCAGACAGACCGCCTTCGCGAGCAAGCTCGCTCCCACAGAAAAGCATTTCAATTCAAGCAGTTGTTTCGTGTTTGATGAGAGCACACGAACACCGTGAAGCCGCAATGGCGGTACACTTCACAACCCTGTGGGAGCAACCTTGCTTGCGAAGAGGCCGGTACATTCGTGCCTTATGTTGGTCAGACAGACCGCCTTCGCGAGCAAGGTGAGGCTGCACCCCGGTCGCTCCCACGGCATCGGGTCACGCAAATCGCTATCGCTTACCTCGCCATACTCGTGAACTCCCTACAGAGTCCCATGTTTGCCAAAACCAATTGCCCCGAGAGGTTGTCCCGCAGCCAGGCATTGCATAGGCTTGCGCGATTGTCCGTTCGCGCCCCTTGCGAGCTGTTAGCCGGAGAAAGTAAATGGGCCTGAATAATGAGTGGATGCAGCGCGACCTCAAAGTCCTGTGGCACCCCTGCACCCAAATGAAAGACCACGAAAGCCTGCCGCTGGTGCCGATCAAGCGCGGCGAAGGGGTGTGGCTTGAAGACTTCGAAGGCAAACGCTACCTGGACGCCGTCAGCTCCTGGTGGGTGAATGTGTTTGGTCACGCCAATCCGCGCATCAATCAGCGCATCAAGGATCAGGTGGACCAACTGGAGCACGTGATCCTCGCCGGCTTCAGCCATCAACCGGTCATTGAACTGTCGGAACGGCTGGTCAAGCTGACCCCGGAGGGCCTGACCCGCTGCTTCTACGCCGATAATGGTTCGTCCTGCATCGAAGTCGCGCTGAAAATGAGCTTTCACTACTGGCTCAATCGCGGCAAGCCGGACAAGAAGCGCTTCGTGACCCTGACCAACAGCTATCACGGCGAAACCATGGCCGCGATGTCGGTAGGTGATGTGCCGCTGTTCACCGAAACCTACAAAGCCTTGCTGCTGGACACCATCAAGGTGCCAAGCCCCGATTGCTACCATCGCCCCGAAGGCATGGGCTGGGAAGAACACTCACGCAACATGTTTGCGGCCATGGAGCAAACCCTGGCCGAAAACCATGCCACTGTGGCGGCCGTGATCGTCGAGCCGTTGATTCAAGGCGCGGGCGGGATGCGCATGTATCACCCGGTGTACCTCAAGTTGCTGCGCGAAGCCTGTGATCGTTATGGCGTGCACCTGATCCACGATGAAATCGCCGTGGGCTTCGGCCGTACCGGGACCATGTTTGCCTGCGAGCAAGCGGGTATTCGCCCGGATTTCCTGTGCTTGTCAAAGGCGCTGACCGGCGGTTATCTGCCATTGGCGGCCGTCCTGACCACCGACGATGTGTACGACGCGTTCTACGACGACTATCCGACACTGCGGGCATTCCTGCATTCCCACAGCTATACCGGCAACCCGCTGGCGTGCGCGGCGGCGTTGGCTACGCTGGATATTTTCGAGCAGGACAACGTCATCGAGAACAACAAGGCCCTGGCCCAGCGCATGGCCACTGCCACCGCGCACCTGGTCGACCACCCGAATGTGGCTGAAGTGCGCCAAACCGGCATGGCCCTGGCGATCGAGATGGTGCAGGACAAAGCCACCAAAACGGCGTACCCGTGGCAGGAACGGCGCGGCCTGAAAGTCTTCCAGCATGCCCTTGAGCGCGGCGCCCTGTTGCGACCGCTGGGGAGTGTGGTGTACTTCCTGCCGCCGTATGTGATCACGCCGGAGCAGATAGACTTTCTGGCCGAAGTCGCCACCGAAGGCATTGATATCGCGACACGCACCAGCATCAGCGTGGCCGTGCGCGAGAACTTCCACCCGGATTTTCGTGATCCGGGTTAAAAGCCAAGCGATTCACCTGTAAGGAGCTGCCGAAGGCTGCGAATGGATTTGCCTGACACACCGCCTTCGCAGCCTGCGGCAGCTCCTACAACGTTGCGCTTTACACCAAATTCAGAGACCCACCATGAGACTGTCCCGCTTTTTCATCGACGCCCCGCTCAGCCTCGGCGAGCACGAATTGCCTGAGGCTCAGGCGCATTACATTGGCCGGGTGCTGCGCATGGCCGAAGGCGATGCCGTGCAGTTGTTCGACGGCTCAGGCCACGAGTTCCGTGGCGCGTTGCTGGAAGTCGGCAAGAAACGTGTGCGCGTGCAGCTGGACGAGACCTTCGCCGGGCAGACCGAATCACCCTTGCGTATCCACTTGGGGCAGGGCCTGTCCCGTGGCGAGCGCATGGACTGGGCGATTCAGAAAGCCACCGAACTGGGCGTGACCGAAATCACCCCGATTGTCAGCGAGCGCTGCGAAGTGCGGCTCAAGGACGAACGCGCCGAAAAACGCCAGGCGCACTGGCAGCAGATCGCAGTCAGCGCGTGTGAGCAATGTGGTCGTTCAGTGGTGCCGGTGATCCATCCGCCGATGCCATTGGCGCAATGGCTCAAAAGCAGTGATGCCGAGTTGAAACTGGTGTTGCACCCGGTGGCCGAGCCGCTGATCAGCCACAGTAAACCAGCCACCCTGGCATTTTTGATTGGCCCTGAAGGCGGGCTCAATGACGCGGAAGTCGATCAGGCTCAAGACGCAGGCTTCCACGCCGCCCGCCTCGGCCCGCGCGTGCTGCGCACCGAAACCGCACCCGTGGTGGCGCTGAGCGTGGCGCAGCAGTTGTGGGGGGATTTTTAGAGGGTGGCGAGAATATTGTCAGAAACTTGTGGGTGCGACCGGGGTACGCAACAGCAACTGTGGGAGCGACCGGGGTGGCGCTCCACCTTGCTTGCGAAGGCTGTGTTCCAAACGACAAATAACTATCGGATTGAATGACCTCTTCGCGAGCAAGCTCGCTCCCACAGGTCCTGTGTTTGCTGCGCGACAGCGCGGCGTCTGGACGACGTGGTCGTTCCCACGGATTGGGGTACGCCACAGCACCTGTGGGAGCAAGCTTGCTTGCGAAGGCTGTGGTCCAAGCGACAAGTAACTATCGGATTGAATGGCCTCTTCGCGAGCAAGGTGGAGCGCCACCCCGGTCGCTCCCACGGATTGTAGTACGCCACAGCACTAGGGTAATTGCCCCACTCGCCGCCTCGCCTTGGCCGGCTCCGGCCTGGCGCAGGGCAAGAACTGCCCTCGGCCCGGTTCTCCACGGGGCTGCCCGTCCCAGACCACTTCGCCACGCGCCAGGGTCAGCGCAGGCCAGGCGTTGAGGCGCATGCCCGCGTAAGGCGTGTAGTCGACGCGGTGGTGAAGCAGGTCATTGTGCAACTCGAAGTCCAGCCCCTCATCCCAGATCACCAGGTCGGCATCGCCACCAATCGCAATGCTGCCTTTGCGAGGATACAGGCCGTACATCCGCGCGGCGTTGGTGGACGTCAGGGCGACGAATTCCTGAGCCGTGATACGCCCGCTGCACACTCCCTCGGACCACAACAACGCCATACGGGTCTCGATGCCGGGGATGCCATTGGCGACTTCCGAAAACGGCGCCTGCTCACCGTGAGCGCGTTTGCCGTCCGGGCCTTCGTAGCGAAACGGCGCGTGATCGGAAGAGAACACCGCGAACGAGCCATTCTGCAATCCATCCCAGATCACCTGCTGATTGGCGGCATCCCGAGGCGGCGGGCTGCAAATACACTTGGCGCCTTCAAAACTGTCATCACACCCCAGGGAGTCAGCGGTTAGAAACAGGTACTGCGGGCAGGTCTCGGCATACACCTTCAAGCCATGGTCCTGCGCCCAGCGAATCTGCTCGATGGCCTCACGGCCAGACACATGCACGATCAGGATCGGCACATCCACCAGTTCGGCCAGGGCAATGGCCCGGTGCGTGGCTTCGCGCTCCACCAGCATCGGGCGCGAGCTGGCGTGATAACGCGGTGCCGAATGCCCCGCAGCCAGCAGGCGCTTGGTAAGCCAGGCGATGCAATCACTGTTCTCGGCGTGCAGCATCACCATTGCCCCTTCGGCGCGGGCTACCGAAAGGGTTTCCAGAATCTGCCGGTCGTCGAGCTTGAGCGCGTCGTAGGTCATGTAGATCTTGAACGAGGTGTAACCCTCGGCAATCAGCTCGGGCAGCTCCCGGCTGAGCACATCTTCGGTGGGGTCAGTGACGATCAGGTGGAAGGCATAGTCGATCAGCGGCTTGCCATCAGCCCGCCGATGATAGTCTTCGACCGCCGCTCGCAGGCTCTGGCCTTTCTGTTGGCAGGCGAACGGGATCACCGTGGTCGTGCCGCCACAGGCTGCAGAGCGGGTCCCGCTTTCAAAGTCGTCGGCCATCACCGAACCATCGCCAGTGGGCTGATCCAGATGCACATGGCTGTCGATGCCACCGGGCGTTACCGAACGTCCGGCAGCATTGATCTCCCGCAGGGCGTTACCCAGACCAAGACCCAGCGCAACGATTTTGCCGTCACGAATGCCGATATCACTGACGAAGGTATCCGCCGCCGTGATCACCTTGGCGTTGCGCACCACCACATCCAATGCCTGCATGGGACAGATCTCCTCAGGTGCGTGCCAGCCAGGCGCGGGCAATTTGCTCGCGGGTGGCGAACCACACGCCTTCGTGCCCTTGGGCGTATTCGATGAATTTTTTGAGCGCCCGAACCCGACCCGGACGGCCGACCATGCGCGGGTGCAGCCCCACGGACATCATGCGCAGACCATCGGCCGACTCGTCGTAGAGCACTTCGAAGCTTTCTTTCATGTACTCGAAAAAGTCCGACGCCTGAGACAGGCCCGGCGAGTTCCAGTAGCGGAAGTCGTTCACGTCGCTGGTGTACGGCACCACCAGATGCTGCTTGCCTTCGACATCGACGAAATACGGTACGTCGTCGTTGTAAGCGTCTGAGTCATAGAGAAAGCCGCCCTCTTCTGCCACCAGTCGACGCGTGCGCACGCTCGCGCCGTAACGGCAATACCAGCCCACCGGACGCTTGCCGCAGGTGCGCTCGAAAGACTCGATTGCCAGGCGAATGTGTTCGCGCTCTTCTGCTTCGGTCAGGCGGAAGACTTCTTCCCAGCGATAACCATGGCTGCACACTTCATGGCCCAGGGCGACGGCGGCCTTGGCGACATCCGGGTTCTGCTCGAAGGCGACCGCGCAGGCGTGGAAGGTCGAAGGTACGCCAGCTTTTTCGAGGATATCGAGGATGCGCCAGATACCGACCCGTGAGCCGTACTCATACATGGACTCCATGGCCAGGTTGCGCACGCCATCGGGGAATTGATAGCTGCCCCATTCGGTCATGCTTTCCTGATCCGGATCGCCCATCGCCAGCGAGCGCTCGGAGCCTTCCTCGTAGTTGATGACGAGGCTGATGGCCAGGCGTGCGCCGTTGGGCCAGGTGCCCTGAGGGCGGTTTTGGCCGTAGCCGACCAGATCGCGTAGGGGTGAAGCCATAGAAGCAATCTCCTGCACAGGCGCAGATGGTTGGAGGCACGCAAGACTGCCGAGCACTGCTCAACAGTCGATATTGTTCAGGGCATCGTGGTCCGGGCCGCTGAGGGACTGACCGTCGCGGAAGGCCAGGCCCATCGCCAGGGTTTGAGCCACGCAGAACGCCGCCGTCAGTGAGCGGAAACCCAGTAGTTCGGCGTCGTTAACCTCAATGATCACCGCCGCGCACTGGCTGATCGGGCTGATGATGCTGTCAGTGATCGCCACGATAGGGGTGCCCGCCGCCGAAGCCTGCTGGCAGGCCTCGATGGTTTCCTGGGCATAAGGCGGGAAACTCACCGCCACCAACACATCATCGCTGTGCAGCGCGCCGACCTGCTCGCGCAGCGAACCGCCGAGCCCGCTGATATGCACGGCGCGCCGACCGACGCGACTCAGGGCATAACTCAGATAGCTGGCCATGGGAAACGAGCGGCGCATGCCCACCACAAAGGTGGTGCGCGCCTGTTGCAGCAAGGTGATGGCCTGTTCCAGCGCCTCGACTTGCTGGCCCTCGGCCAAATGCTCCAGGGACACGATATTGGCCCGGCTGAACGCGGTCAGAATCGCGCCCACATCGGTCGGGTCTTCCAGCAACTCTTCGCCGTCGTAATGGCGGATACGCTCACTGAAACTGGTTGAGCCTGCCTGTTGCAGCGGCGCCTTGAACAACCGCTGCAAATCGCTGAAACCATTGAATCCCAGGGCTTTGGCCAGGCGGATGAACGCCGAAGACGCAATCCCTGAGCGCGCCGCCAACGCGGCAACGGTATTGAGCGCCACATCATGAGGATGATCGTTGAGGTACTGCGCCGCGTCACGCATGCGCGCGGTCAGGCGATCTTGTTGCTCGACGATGGCTGCACGCAGCTCGGCAAGGGTTTGAGGTACAGGCATGGAAAACGCTCGCAAATATCAGGATTGGCGCAAATCGGTGATCGCCTGGGCCAGGTGCTCGACCAGCCGCTGCATCTCATCAACGGTGTTGTAGTGGGCAATGGAAACACGCACCACGCCGCCGTACTGGGCCAGGCCCAACTCTTCGATCAGGTGGCGAGCGTAGAAGTCACCAAAACGAATGCCCATCTGCTGAGCATCAATGCGCCGCACAATGGCTTCGGACTGCACGCCCTCGACCACAAAGCTGATAGTCGGCACGCGATCCCCTGCCGTGACCCGAGGTTTGCCGATGATGCGCACGCCAGGCGCCTCACGCAGAAAGGCCAACAGGGTTTCGGCGAGCACGTCTTCCTGCACTTCAAAGGCATCAAACGCTGCCTGCATCACCTGACGCGGCGCGCCGGTCGCCCCGAGACGCTGACCGATATCCAGCAAGTAATCGCGGATGCCCATGCAGCCGTAGGACAGTTCGTAGTTGAGGTTGCCCGGCTGCAACTTGTAGGGGATGACGTCCTGGCCGATGAAAAAGTGGTTGAGGCTCGGCAGTTCCAGCAGCGCATCGCGGTGGCCCCACAACACGGCGAAGTGCGGGCCGAACACCTTGTAGAAACTGAACACGTAATAGTCAGCGCCGCTGGCCTGCACATCCACCAGACGGTGCGGCGCATAAGCCACGGCGTCGACGCACAACTTACCGCCCAAGGCATGCACGCGTCGGGCGACTTCGGCCACCGGGTTGACGCTGCCCAGGATGTTCGAGGCATGGGTCATGGCCACATAGCGAGTACGCGAGTTGAGCAGCGCATCCAGGTCCTTTAGCTCCAGCTCCAGGCTAGACGGATCGACTGACCAGACTCGCAACGTCGCACCACGCTCTTCGCACAGGCGCTGCCACGGGCCGATATTGGCTTCGTGGTCGCAGTTGGTGACGATGATTTCGTCGCCGCTGTTGATCGACGGCGCGACGGCCCGACACAGGATCTGCAGCAAATGCGTGGTCGAGCCGCCCATCACGCACTCTTCGGGGTGATAAGCATTGATCAACTGCGCCACCGCCTCGCGGGCTTCGATCACTCGCGCGCCCGCAGACACCGACCCGCCATAGGACGCGCCCAGCTGCACACTGCTGTTGAGCAGGTAATCGCGCACACGGTCGGCCACCCGGCCAAGCACGGCGGACCCGCCCGCGTTATCCAGGTAGGCGTAGCCGTCAGCCAGCATGGGGAATTGGCTACGAACATAACTCATGTCGAGGGCGTTCACGTGGGCAGTCTCCAAAGTGATCAGTGATGCAGGATGGCCTGCAGGAAGGCTTGAGTACGCGGCTCCTGAGGGGCCGTGAAAAAATCGTGAGGGTTGTTCTGTTCGATGATCCGGCCGTTTTCCATGAAGATCACTCGATCGGCGACCTTGCGGGCAAAGCCCATTTCATGGGTGACCACCACCATGGTCACGCCGGAACGCGCCAGGTTCTGCATCACGTCCAGCACTTCACCGACCATTTCCGGGTCCAGGGCTGAAGTCGGCTCATCGAACAGGATCACCCGTGGCTCCATGGCCATGGTTCGGGCAATCGCGACCCTCTGTTGCTGGCCGCCGGACAACTGGCCGGGGTATTTTTCTGCGTGGGCGCTCATGCCGACCTTCTCCAACAGCAGCCGCGCACGCTCTTGAGCATCACGGCGTGACATGCCGCGCACGCGCACCGGTGCCAGTGCAACGTTGGCCAGCACGGTCATGTGCGGGTAGAGGTTGAAGTTCTGGAACACCATGCCAACTTCGCAGCGAATGCCCGCCAGCTTGGGGCCGCTTTCGACACGCTGATCGGCGACGCGGATAACGCCTTGCTGGTATTCCTCAAGCAGATTGATGCAGCGGATCAGCGTGGATTTACCGGAACCCGACGGCCCGAGAATCACCACCACCTCGCCTTGCTCTACCGACAGGTTGATGTCCGCCAGGGCCTGAAACTGCCCGTAGAACTTGGCGACGCCTTCAATTTCAATGACTGCGCTCATCAGTTCTTCCTCCCGGAACCGTTACGTCGCTCGACCCAGCTCACCAGTTGCACCAGGGGCAGCAGCAACAGCAGGTACATGATCGCCGCGCCCACCAGCGGAGTCGGGTTGGCAGCCAGTGCCTGGGCTTGAGTCGCCTGTTTGAGCAGGTCGGGCATGGCAACCACGGACGCCAATGCCGTGTCTTTCATGACGTTGATGCAGTTGCTGGTCATGGGCGGCATGACGATGCGCATGGCTTGCGGCAGGATCACGTCGCGCATGGTGTTGAAAAAGCTCATGCCCTGAGAGGCGGCGGCTTCAAACTGCCCCCGCGGGATTGCCTCAATGCCCGAGCGAAAGATCTCCGCCGAATAGGCACAGGACACCAGAGACAACGCCGCTGCCGCAGCGGCAAACGACGACAGCCGAATGCCCACGAACGGCAGTGCGTAATAAATCAGGACCAGCAGGACCAGCAGCGGTATGGAGCGCATCACGTCAATGTAGATGCGCGCCAGCAGGCGCACAGGTGCGTAGCTGTAGAGGCGCAGCATGGCCAGCAGCAAGCCGCCGACCAGGCCAAGCACGATAGAGACCACGCCCAGCAACACCGTCACCCCGAGGCCACGCAGCATCAGCGGCAATGCGTCGACGAACACGCCCCAGTTGAAGAAAGTCTGCACCAACTCCATTGCGATTCCTTGGTGACGGCGCAGCGGCGCCAGGTTGAACAGTCAGCGTTTACTTGAGGACATCAACCACTTTGACGGTGCTCGAATCGGCGTCGGCATCAGCGCCAAACCACTTCTTGTGCAGGCCGGCGATCACGCCTTCTTTCTTCATGGCGCTGATGATGTCGTTGACCTGAGTCGCTGATTCCCAGCCCTTAGCGTGCATCAGCGAATACTTCTCGCCAGTAGGAATGCGGGCCACGACTTTGTATTGCGGCTTGTCCTTGATGTAGTACAGGACCGCCGGGATGTCGCTGACATAGCCGTCCATGCGCCCGGACGCCAGGTCAAGCATGGCCGGGGAAAGGCCTTCGTAACGGGACACGTCACCGAACTTGTATTCAGCCTGATGCGCCGTGACCCACATGTCGCCGGTAGAGCCGGTATCGACGCCGACGACCTTGCCCTGCATGCCCTTGAGGCCATCGATACCGGATTTGGTCAACACCGAGAGCGACTGGTCGCTGTCGTAGTACGGCTGGGCAAACGCGACCGACTCCAGGCGTTTCGGGGTGATGGTGATCGAGGAAATCGCGATGTCGGCACGCTTGGACTGCACGGCGCTGAACAGGCCGTTGAACGGGATATTGATGAATTCGACGGTTTTACCGGCGCGCTTGGCAACTTCTTTGACGACATCGACTTCGAAGCCGACGATCTCGCCTTTGGCGTCCTGAAACTCCCACGGGACGTTGCCAACGTTGGCGCCTACCGTCCAGTCCGCCGCCCAGGTGGAGGCCGAAAATGCGGTCGCGACCGCCAGGCTCAAGAGTACTTTCACAGTCATGTGTTGCTCCCCCGTCTTACTCGTTGCAAGAAGTCGCCAGCAGGCGTGTCGAGGAACAGACTAGGACCAAGAATCAAATAATTCAACAATTTAATTTACTGAATCAAATGCTTCAATGCGGTGCGAATCCCGGCTGATTTGGTGCGCCATCCCAAACCCGCATCAGGCTGCAGGCGAGTGATCATTCAACTGTCGGCTTGGCCGACGGTGCACTGATGCGGGGCGGGGGCGATCAGGGATCCGCGCCTGTAACACAGCAATAAATAGTTACCACACGGACATTGGGAATCAATGGCTTCATGCGCTGACGTCCCCTCCCCGGGGTTTTCAAAGCAAGGATCGCCATGAAAACAAAACGCATTGCCCTTTTAAGTTGCGGATTCGCTCTGCATTGTCTGACTGTCATCGCCCAGCCCATCGACTACGGCGACGGGCTGGAAAACTTGGCGCCGCCCAGAGTTCTGACCAATCAGGAGGGCCTCTTCGACCATTTCAAAGGCATCGGCCGGATCCGCACTGACAACGGCCGCAGTTGCACCGCGACACTGATAGATACCCGAACCACTCTGCGCACCACCGGGCCTGCCTATGTGCTGACCAGCGGCCACTGCATCTATCGTCCCCACAACGGCATTATCATCACCGACCAACAGGTGACCGGCACTGTTACCTTCAATTACTTCACTGACACCGTCGATCAGCAACAGCCCTTTGCCCTCAAGCGCGTCAGGTGGAGCAGCATGCAGGGTGTGGACCTGGCGATTGTGGAGTTGCAGGCGCCGCTGCAGTCGCTGATCGACGCCGGGATTACCCCCTTGCGATTGGCCGAGCAGGCACCGGCAGAGGGCACCGACATCCTCATTGTCGGCGCGCCGATACCGTTCAAGCGCCATTATCTGCGCTTGACGGCCTGCACGCATCAGCTATCTGCGCAGTTCATCGAGCATCCCTGGGTCTGGCGTCACACCGTCAAAAACCAGTGCAAGGATATCAAGGAAGGAAGTTCCGGCAGCCCTGCGCTGATCCGCGATACCAATGAGGTGTATGCGGTGATGAACGCCACGACGCCCCAGGACGGCAGTTTCGGCAATCCGATCAGTTACCTGGGCCCGTGTTTCGTGGACGGTCTGTTGACCACCGCCCCCGAACGATGCCCGCTGTTTCCGACGTTCTCCGTTCAGGCGACCGAGTACATTCAGCGCTACGCCAAGGTCAAGCGCGATGCGCAGGGCAAAGAGAATTATCCGCGCTGGAACGTGGCTTTCAGCATCGATAAACCCTTCTATCGCTATAAAACCGCGCGCGATGCAATTCAATGCGAGGACCCCAACGACTACAGCCCCGCTATTGAGGCCGCCAATGCCCGGATAGACGCGCCAATCGGCCCGCAATCTGGTCTGCATCTGCTGTGTCTTATAGGGGTGGAGTCGACCGATGAGCGACCGTCTCCCGGTTTGATGCGCAACGCCCTGACCTTCGCCACCGAACTTCAGGCCGCAGGCCCCGCTGCCCCCGCTCAAGTGAAGTTCAGCCAGCGTGCTGGCAGGTACCTGATCAATTGGGACCACGACCCGCGGCTGATCACCAAGCAGACGTTCAAGGTTGGCCCTGTGCAGACCACCGATTGCAAGGACCCTGCAGGCTATAACCGGGCATGGCGCAAGATCATCCTGCCCGCGCACAAACTGCCGGTGAAGGTCTGCACCTATGCGTTCGATCATGCCGATCAGCAGTCAGAGGTGCGTGAAGATGTGTTGGAGGTCGGGGGAGTCTGATGCATCTGTAGGTGCTGCCGCAGGCAGGGAACGCGAGGCTGCCTGACCGCCGCGATTCGCAGCCTTCGGAGCTCCTACAGGTCTGGCGCTGGCTGCTAGCGATAGCGCCCCAGGATCTTGTCCACACCGCCCTCGGCGCGCAGCTGATCCAGCGCAGCCTGCAGCTTGTTGACGACTTCGTCCGGGGTTTCCTTGTTCAGGGCCAGGTACAAGTCGGCGTGATGAAAGCGCAGGACGGTCTTGAGGCCCGTGACACCTTCCAGCCGAGCCAGGTAAGGCCCCGTAGGATCCCCTGCGGCCCAGAGATCGATCTGGCCGTTGACGAGTTTCCTGGCGTTGTCCTGATCGCGCAGCAACAGCACAGGGTTGAGGCCCTGGGATAGCAGCCGTTCGCCAATGGCGTCGCCTTTATAGGCGCCAATGCGGTAGGCCTTGGCCTGTTCGAGGGAGGTCAGTGTGATCGGGCTCTCTGCCTTGGCCAACATGATCCAATCGTAGGCGCCTACCGGGCCGACCCACTTGAACAGCGCCTCACGCTCAGGCAGCCGCGCAGTGGAAAACACGCCATAGCCGGGCTTATCCAGCGCCAGCTTGTAGATGCGCTCCCAGGGAAAGCGCAGCGTCATGCTGTAGCCGATACCGGCACGCTTGAAGGTCTCGCGCACCACTTCGGCGGCGATGCCTTCGATATTGCTTTCCTGGGCGAAGTTTTTGCCATCAACCGCCATGTTGTAAGGCGGAAGGTTTTCCGTCATCAACACGATGGAGTCGGCGCCCGGCACATCGATAGCGTCGTCGGTGGCGGCGACCTCGGTGGCAGCGGTCAGCAATGCGCTAAAAGCGGTCAGTGCAAAAAAACGAGATCTGAACATAGGCATCTTCCTGACGCGGGCAGCGCACAGAGTGCAGCGCTGCAAAGGGCTTGTCCAGAGCAAGGACGTTTACGGCGCCAGTAGCATTCGTGGGACCGGCTTTAGCCGGGAATGTGGTATTCCAGAGGCTCATGTGCAGGGAAATACCCGGGCCCTTTCCCGGCTAAAGCCGGTCCCACACTATCAATCAGCGCACCACAATCCCGCGCTTGGCCATGTACGCTTTGGCTTCCGGCACGGTGTATTCGCCGAAGTGGAAGATGCTGGCTGCGAGCACGGCACTGGCATGGCCTTCGATGACGCCGTCAGCCAAGTGCTGAAGATTGCCGACACCGCCTGAGGCAATCACCGGGATGCCCAGCGCATCGCTGATGGCCCGGGTGACACCCAGGTCGAAGCCATTCTTCATGCCGTCCTGATCCATGCTGGTCAGCAGGATTTCACCGGCGCCGAGGTCTTCCATTTTCTTGGCCCACAACACCGCGTCCAGCCCGGTGGGCTTGCGGCCGCCGTGGGTGAAGATTTCCCAGCGCGGGGTTTCGCCCGGCAACGAGACCTTCTTGGCGTCGATGGCGACCACGATGCACTGGGACCCGAAATGCTGAGCCGCTTCGGCCACGAACTCCGGGTTGAACACCGCAGCGGTGTTGATCGACACCTTGTCGGCGCCCGCATTGAGCAGGTTGCGGATGTCCTGCACGGTGCGCACGCCGCCACCCACGGTCAGCGGGATGAACACCTGGCTGGCCATGCGCTCGACGGTATGCAACGTGGTATCACGGCCATCAACGCTGGCTGTGATGTCCAGAAAAGTGATTTCGTCAGCGCCCTGCTCATCGTACAGACGCGCAATTTCAACCGGGTCGCCCGCATCGCGGATGTTCTCGAACTTGACGCCCTTGACCACGCGACCATTGTCGACGTCCAGGCAAGGGATGATGCGTTTGGCCAGGGCCATGGGCTTAATCTCCGATTAAGAGCGGCAAGCTGCAAGCTTTAAGCTGCAAGCAAGAGCGGGGCGCAGTTTGCTTTTACTCACAGCTTGGAGCTGACGCTTTCTGCTGACTGTGTAGCCGATTAAGAGCTGCAAGCTGCAAGCCTGAAGCTGCAAGCAAGAGCGGGTCGAGATTTGCTTTTACTTGCAGCTTGTAGCTTGCCGCTTTCAGCTAGCGAGATAGCCATCACACAGCGCCTGAGCTTCAGCCACGTCCAGCGTGCCTTCGTAAATCGCCCGGCCGGTGATTGCACCGATGATGCCGGGCGCCTTGGCGTCCAGCAATGCGCGGATGTCGCCCAGGTTGTGGATGCCACCCGAAGCGATGACCGGAATCCGCGTTGCCGTCGCCAGGGCTGCGGTGAACGGGATGTTGCAGCCCTGCATCATGCCGTCTTTGGCGATGTCGGTATAAACGATGGCCGATACGCCGTCGGCTTCGAAGCGCTTGGCCAGGTCGATCACTTGCACGGTGCTGACCTCCGCCCAACCATCGGTGGCGACGAAACCGTCTTTGGCGTCCAGGCCAACAATCACTTTGCCAGGGAACGCGCGGCAGGCTTCTGCCACGAACTCAGGCTCTTTGACGGCCTTGGTGCCAATGATCACGTAGCTCACGCCAGCCTTGACGTAATGCTCGATGGTTTCCAGCGAACGAATGCCGCCGCCGATCTGGATCGGCAGGTTCGGATAACGCTTGGCAATGGCAGTGACCACGTCGCCGTTGACCGGCTGGCCTTCGAACGCGCCGTTGAGGTCTACCAGGTGCAGACGACGGCAACCGCCCTCAACCCATTTGGCGGCCATGGCAACCGGGTCGTCGGAGAACACGGTGGAATCTTCCATCCGGCCCTGGCGCAAACGTACACAGGCACCGTCTTTAAGATCGATAGCGGGGATGATGAGCATGCTTTTTCCTTCGTCAAAAGAGCGGCAAGCTTCAAGCGGCAAGCTCCAAGCGCGCGTCTATCACATTAATTACTTGCAGTCGCAAGCTTGAGGCTCGCAGCTGCTTTTAGCCTTTCTCAAGTGCCCACACATCGCTTTCGATGCTCTCGAACCTCTCCTTGAGGTGCTGCTGAACATCGAAGATCGCGCGATTGTAGTAGTGCGGGGCAATCTCGGAGGTAAACAATTCAAGCACTTCGGCGACTTCGAACGAACCCAGTTCAAGCTCGAAGCGCTGGGAAAAAAGCCGCTTGAGCTTGTCGATGGCCTGCTGCTCGTGTTCTGCACTGAGCGTCAGGATCGGTGGTTTGTTCTTGCCCTTGGCCATTACCAGCGACCGTCCCATGCGGCGAAGTTCTGCAAGAGTTGCAGGCCATGGGTATGGCTCTTCTCCGGGTGGAATTGCACGGCAAAGCGCGAGCCGTCAGCCAGTGCGGCGGCGAAGTCGACGCCATAGTGGCCGCGACCGACGACCTGGCGCTGATTGGCGGCATCGATATAAAAACTGTGCACGAAATAGAACCGCGCCATGTCCGGGATGCTGTGCCACAGCGGGTGATCCACGGCCTGCGCCACTTCGTTCCAGCCCATGTGCGGCACTTTGAGGTGCTCACCGTCTTCGTGCAGGTCCTTGCCGAAGAACTTCACCTGGCCAGGAAACATGCCGATGCAGTCCACGCCGCCATTCTCTTCACTGGTGTCGAGCAAGGCTTGCATGCCGACGCAAATCCCGAGAAACGGACGGTCCTGGCTGACTTCACGCACCAGCGAATCGAAGCCCAGGCGACGAATTTCAGCCATGCAATCACGGATCGCACCTACACCGGGGAAGACTACGCGGTCGGCTTCGCGGATCACGTTGGCGTCGCTGGTGATATGTACCCGGCCAGCGCCAACATGCTCAAGCGCCTTGGCGACCGAGTGCAGGTTGCCCATGCCGTAATCAATGACCGCGACTGTCTGCATCAGAGCACACCCTTGGTCGAAGGCATTTGCCCGGCCATGCGGTCGTCCAGCTCAACCGCCATGCGCAGTGCGCGACCGAAAGCCTTGAACACGGTTTCGATCTGGTGGTGAGTGTTGGTGCCGCGCAGGTTGTCGATGTGCAGGGTCACGTTGGCGTGGTTGACGAAGCCCTGGAAGAACTCCTGAAACAGATCCACGTCGAAACCGCCGACTACAGCGCGGGTATACGGCACATGCATTTGCAGGCCCGGACGCCCGGAGAAGTCGATGACCACGCGCGAGAGGGCTTCATCGAGCGGCACGTAGGCATGCCCGTAACGACGGATGCCTTTCTTGTCGCCGATCGCCTTGCTGAAAGCCTGACCCAAGGTGATACCGACGTCTTCCACCGTATGGTGGTCGTCAATCTCGAGGTCGCCTTTGCAGTTGATATCCAGATCGATCAGCCCGTGACGGGCGATCTGGTCGAGCATGTGCTCAAGAAAAGGCACGCCGATATCGAATCGGGCCTTTCCGGTGCCATCCAGGTTGATCGAAGCGTTGATCTGGGTTTCCAGAGTATTACGCTCGACGTACGCCTTACGTTCGGCCATCACCAGCTCCGCAAAATCATTGGGCGAAAAAGGCGAGCATTATAGGCCTAGAACAGGCTGGCATGAAGCAAACAGAAGAAGGGAAAGTTACAAGACGACGAATAACTGATGGAGAGGGTTTTTTGTGAGACCGGCTTCAGCCGGGAAAGCTGCATCGAAGGTACAACAGATGCAGCGATTATCCCGGCTTCTTCCCGGCTAAAGCCGGTCCCGCAGATGTATCTGCAGGACCGTTTGAAACACCTTACTGGAACAACACCGCAGTTTTCTGCAGGGTGATCCAGACGCCCCACGCCAGCGGGATGCCCACGGCCAGCCAGGCAGCGATTGCCAGTGGCTTGGTCGACGGATCGGCTTTCCACTCAAGCACGGTGGTGTGGTCCGCGCCTTTGTCCATGCCGTAGGACTGCTCGACAGCCAGTTCTTCATCAGTCATGAAGTACTTGTCGGCGACCGGACGCACCAGCAGGTTGCAGATGAAGCCCAGCACCAGCAGACCCGACAGGATGTACAGCGTCATGTCGTAAGCATCGGCACGAGCAACGCCGTGGCTCAGCTGATATTCACGCAGATAGTTGACCAGGACCGGACCGAGGATGCCCGCGGCAGCCCAGGCAGTCAGCAGGCGACCGTGGATCGCACCGACCATTTGCGTACCGAACAGGTCAGCCAGGTAGGCTGGAACGGTCGCGAAACCACCGCCGTACATCGACAGGATCACGCAGAACGCAGCCACGAACAGCGCAACGCTGCCCATATGGCTAAGGCTCGGAACCATTGCGTACAACAGGAAGCCCAGAGCGAAGAACACGAAGTAGGTGTTTTTGCGCCCCAGATAGTCCGAGAACGATGCCCAGAAGAAGCGACCGCCGATGTTGAACAGGCTCAACAGACCGGTGAAGCCCGCAGCGATGGCAGCAATCTGAGCCAACTGAGCGGCATCGAGCTGGTTGAATGCCAGGGTGTTACCCAGCAGCTTGCCAGCGAACACTTCCTGCAGCAGCGGAGACGCCATGCCGAGGATGCCGATACCCGCAGAAACGTTCAGGCACAGCACCAGCCATACCAGACGGAACTGTGGCGTTTTCCACGCCACGTTCACGTGTACGTGACGGTTGGTGATCATCGCGTTGCTGGCTTTCTTGACCGGAGCGGTCCAGCCTTCTGGTTTCCAGCCGGTTGGCGGAACACGGTAAGACAGTGCGCCACCGATCATGAACACGAAGTAGATAGCAGCCATCACCACGAAGCTCTGCCAGACGCCTACGCCTTCAGGCGAAGCGAAATGGTTCATCAGCGCTGCAGCCAATGGAGCGCCAACCATCGCGCCGCCACCAAAGCCCATGATTGCCATGCCGGTAGCCATGCCGCGCTTGTCCGGGAACCACTTGATCAGCGTCGAAACAGGCGAGATGTAGCCAAGCCCCAGGCCGATACCGCCGATCACGCCGGAGCCGACCCACATCAGCCATATCTGGTGGGTATAGATCCCCAACGCAGAAATCAGCAGACCACCACACCAGCACAGAGCCGATACCACACCGGCCTTGCGCGGGCCTGCGTGTTCCAGCCAGCCACCCCAGATGGCAGCCGAGCAACCCAGGAAGATGAAGAACAGGGTGTAGATCCAGCCCAGCATGGAGATGGGCCAGTCGCAGGCAGACGAGAAGATCTGCGCGAAGAAGCTCATGTCAGGTGCGCAAGCAACCGGAGCCTTTACGCCGACCGCCTTGGACAACGGCAGCCAGAAAACGGAAAAGCCATAAGCCATGCCGATGCACAGATGGATAGCCAATGCCGCAGGAGGTACCAGCCAGCGGTTGAAACCGGGCTTGGCGATGATGCGCTCTTTGGACAAGAACGCAGGTTGGGCGGTGGACGCGCCCAATGCAGTACTCGTACTCATTATTAGTTTCCCCAGTTGAAAAAAGCACCCAAGTTGTTCTTTATTCCACCTACAGCCTCCGTGCGCGCAGGCAACGACCGTTTTATCGGCAGAGGATTCGAATACGTGACAAATCGACGCACTGAATCAGCGAACGGCGCGGAGATTACCACCCGCCGATAAAAATTAGAGCACTTTGCCATCACTTTTTTGACGTCACTGCGCTGGCGCCAATGTTTAGGGCACAATCAGCCCCTGCCTTTCGTCGCCTGAGGAGACTTCATGCCCATCGTCGTTGAATACCTTCAATCGCTCAGCTATCAAGACCAAGGCGACTTGCGCAAGATTTACCGAGACGCACCCGCCTGGCTGCTCCCCCCTTTCAACGACGCATTGCATCTGATTGAAAGCTGCCTGGAAGACCACACCCTCGTCACTGCCCGCCTGAATGATCGATTGCTCGGTGCTGCACGTTTGCAGCGGCACCAGGCAACGTGGGAACTGTCCCATTTGTGCGTGCGGGCACAGACGCGTCGCAGGGGTCTGGCCGAGCGATTGGTGCTCGATGCGCAGAAAGCAGCTCGTCTGGCAGGTTGCGAGCTACGCTTGCTGACACCCGCCGCACCTCTCGAAGTCCAGGCGCTGGCGGGCAAAACCCAGGTATCCCTGCTGATTTCCTGAGGACCCGGCATCCACGGCCCAGCTCCTGCGTGAGGAGGTTATACTCGCGGGCAAACTTTGAATGTTCGAACACAAGGACTCGCCCATGAAAGCGTTCGGCAAAATCCTGGGACTTTTTGTTCTCGGGCTGTTGCTGATCATCGTGGCTCTCGGCTTTGCCCTGAGTCATCTGTTTGATCCCAACGACTATAAAGACGAGATTCGCCAACTGGCCCGCGACAAGGCCAACATTGAACTGACCCTCAACGGCGACATCGGCTGGAGCCTGTTCCCCTGGCTTGGCCTGGAGCTGCATGAAGCCAGCGTGGCGACCCTGACCAACCCGAGCCAACCTTTCGCCGACCTGCAGATGCTCGGTCTTTCGGTTCGCGTACTGCCGTTGCTGCGTCGTGAAGTGCAGATGAGCGATGTCCGTGTCGAAGGCCTTAACCTGCGTCTGAACCGCGATGAAAACGGCCATGCCAATTGGGAAGACATCGGCAAACCTGCGCCTGTCGCCGGGACTGCTACGCCTGCGCCCGCCGACGGTTCAGTGCCTGCGGCCAGCAAGCCGGACAGACCAGCCCAACCCATCAAGCTCGACATCGACAGCCTGACCGTGAACAACGCACGTGTTGAATATGTCGACGCACGCAAGGGGCAGTCTTTCACCGCGGAGAGCATTCAACTGAGCACTGGTGCCGTCCACGAAGGCGCTGATATCCCGATCAAACTGACGGCATTCCTGGGCACCACCCAACCGGTCATGCGCGCCAAGACCGAACTGGTTGGTCAACTGCGCCTGGACCGCGCCCTCAAGCGTTATCAATTTGGCGACATGCGCCTGTCGGGCGAAGCCTCCGGTGAGCCGCTGCAAGGCAAAACCGTGACGTTCGCTGCGCAAGGCCAGCTTCTGGTGGACCTGGCAGCCAACGTGGCGGAATGGAGCAACCTCAAGCTGTCTGCCAATCAGCTGCGCGCCTTGGGTGAATTACGCGCTCGCGATCTGGACAAGGTTGCGCAAATCACCGGCGCGGTGTCTGTCGCTCAATTTGACCTGCACACCTTCCTCGAGAGCATCGGTCAGCCACTGCCTGCAATGGCCGCGGGCAGCCTGAGCAAGGTCGAAATGGTCAGCCGTCTGAGTGGCACTCCCACCAGCGTATCGCTTGACGACCTGAACCTGAAAGTCGACGACAGCACCTTCACCGGCCGCATCGCCATTGAGGACTTCGCCAAACAGGCGCTGCGCCTGCAACTCAAGGCGGACACGTTCAACGTTGATCGTTATCGCCCGGCTGAAAGCGACGAGAAGAAAGGCGCAACCGCCGCCCGTAAAGCCGAAGTGCAAAGCAGCGAGGCCACTGCTGTGGCGGGCGCTGGCACCACGCCGCTGCCGGACCAGCCCACCAAGGCCGCCTGGAGCACCGAGAAACTGCTGCCGCTGGAGCGCATGCGCAAGCTTGATGTGGACGCTGATATCAGCTTCGGCACGCTGACGCTCAACAAGCTGCTGATCCAGAACGCCGCTCTCAAGACTCAAGCCCTCAATGGCGTGGTGAAGCTCGACAGCCTGCGTGGTGATCTCTACAACGGCAACTTTGAAGTCAAAGGCAACCTCGACGTGCGTCCCGATGTGCCACTGGCCAGCGTGCAGACTCGCGTCGCCAAAGTGCCGGTCGAACGCTTCCTGCAAAGTCAGGATCAGACGCCGCCGGTCAGAGGCCTTCTGACCCTCAACAGCGACCTGACGGGCAAAGGCAACAGCGAAAAAGCCTTGATCGACAGCCTCAACGGCACCGCCAGCTTCATGCTCAACAACGGCGTGCTGGTTAACGCCAATCTTGAGCAGCAACTGTGCCAGGGGATCTCGGTGCTCAACCGCAAGACCCTGAGCGGCGAACCACGCGGCAAGGACACGCCATTCACGCAATTGAACGGCAATCTGGTGTTTCGCAACGGCGTGGCCAGCAACCCGGACCTGAAGGTGCAAATCCCCGGCCTGGCCGTCAATGGCGACGGCGACGTGGACCTGCGCGTGTTGGGCATGAATTACCGCGTGGGCATCATCATCGAGGGCGACAAGACCGAGATGCCTGACCCGGCCTGCGAGGTTAACCCGCGTTATGTCGGTATCGAGTGGCCCGTGCGCTGCCGCGGGCCCCTGGAGCTGGGCGCCAAGGCTTGCCGCCTGGACAAGGAAGGCCTGGGCCAGGTTGCTGCGAAACTGGCAGGTGACAAGATCAGCGACAAGATCGAGGAGAAACTCGGCGACAAGGTCAGCCCTGAACTCAAGGACGCCCTGCGCGGCTTGTTCAAACGCTAACAACGAAATCCCCCTGTAGGAGCTGCCGAAGGCTGCGAAAGCGATCTCATGAACGAGCGCATTCGCAGCCTTCGGCAGCTCCTACAAGGTTTCAGACACCTCAAGACAAACGTACCGGATCAGCAATGCAACCCGAGCAATTCTCCAGCGCTGTACTCGACTGGTATGACCGGCACGGTCGACATGACCTGCCCTGGCAACAAGGGATCACCCCGTATCGCGTCTGGGTATCGGAGATCATGCTGCAACAGACCCAGGTCAGCACCGTTCTGAATTACTTTGACCGGTTCATGGACGCCCTGCCCAGCGTTGAAGCGCTCGCCGCAGCGCCCGAAGACGAAGTACTTCATCTGTGGACCGGACTGGGCTATTACACCCGCGCACGCAATCTGCAGAAGACCGCAAAAATCGTCGTCGCTGACCACGACGGCGAATTCCCCCGAGACGTGGAAAAACTCATCCTGCTGCCCGGCATCGGGCTGTCCACGGCTGGCGCCATTGCCAGTTTGAGCATGGGCCTGCGGGCGCCGATCCTTGATGGCAACGTCAAACGCGTTCTGGCGCGCTTTACAGCGCAGGAAGGCTACCCCGGCGAACCCAAGGTGGCTAAACAGCTGTGGGCCACTGCAGAGCGCTATACGCCGCAGACGCGGGTCAACCACTACACGCAGGCAATGATGGATCTGGGCGCCACACTGTGCACGCGCAGCAAGCCCAGCTGCCTGCTCTGCCCGTTGGAATCGGGCTGCCAGGCACACATGCTCGGCCTGGAAACCCGCTACCCGATCCCCAAGCCGCGCAAAGAAGTCCCGCAGAAGCGCACGCTGATGCCAATGCTCGCCAATCGCGACGGCGCAATTCTGCTCTATCGTCGCCCGTCCACCGGCCTGTGGGGCGGATTGTGGAGCCTGCCGGAGCTGGACGATTTCGACGATCTGCAACATCTGGCGCTGCAACACTCGCTGGAACTGGGCAAACATCAAGAGCTGCCTGGGCTGGTCCATACTTTCAGCCACTTCCAATTGAGCATCGAACCCTGGCTGATTGAAGCCCGGGAGTCCGCTGATCACGTGGCCGAGGCCGACTGGCTCTGGTATAACCTCGCCACCCCGCCGCGCCTGGGCCTTGCCGCCCCGGTGAAGAAGCTGCTGAAACGCGCAGCCGACGTATTGAACGCAGGAGAGTCGTCATGACCCGCACCGTAATGTGCCGTAAGTACAAAGAAGAACTGCCCGGCCTGGAACGTGCCCCCTATCCAGGCGCCAAGGGTGAAGACATCTTCAACCACGTCTCGCAGAAAGCCTGGGCCGACTGGCAGAAGCACCAGACCCTGCTGATCAACGAAAAGCGTCTGAACATGATGAATGCCGAAGATCGCAAATACCTCCAGACCCAGATGGACAAGTTCCTGTCCGGCGAGGAATACGCCCAGGCCGAAGGCTACGTTCCCCCCGAGAAATAAAGCGTTTCAAGCAGTGCGGGTCGTAAGCGACGGTAATAATTAAGATTTTTTAAAAAACATGCTTGACGACCCCCTGAAAAACACGTTTAATGCGCCCCGTTGCCCAGATAGCTCAGTCGGTAGAGCAGGGGATTGAAAATCCCCGTGTCGGCGGTTCGATTCCGTCTCTGGGCACCACTCATTAATTTCAGGTGGTGTCAGCATCATCTGAAAATCTAAAACCCGCCTAGTGCGGGTTTTTTATTGCCTGCGTTTTCATCCTCCGCCTGCTTTACTTAGTCCATGCACGGGACTAAGGTAAACATCACTAATACGCGGGAGGCAATACCATGCAAACCCACAACATCCACGCCGCCAAGACACACTTCTCACAGCTTGTAGATGCCGCTGCGGGCGGGGAAACCATCATCATCGCCAAAGCAGGCATACCTGTCGCCAAACTTGTCCCTATCACCCCTCCGAAGCGGCGCGGAATGCTGACCAATATGACATTCAACGCAGAGGCTTCTGACGCAATGGATGCTGAAATCTCAGACCTGTTTGAGGGCAAGGAATGAAGTTACTGCTCGACACTCACGTCCTGATCTGGGCTGCAACTGGAGACACTAAGCTGTCTAAAACAGCAGCCCAACTTATCGACGATGAGTCCAACACCTTGTATTTCAGTGCGGCCAGCATCTGGGAATTGACGATCAAAGGCTCCGAGCGCACGGGCGTAAATCCTTCTGTGCTGCGCAAAGAACTGCTGGATGCGGGCTACCTTGAGATACCCATCACGTCAGCCCACGGACTTAACGTAGGCGCCCTGCCAAACCATCATCGCGACCCGTTTGATCGCATCATGGTTGCTCAGGCAATGGCCGAAGGCATCAGCCTGGTGACACACGACAGCGCCATGCACGCTTATCCTCATACGATTATTGTTTGAATTCACGCTGCGCTTTTTCATCACCTCAGCAGCTGCTAACCTACGCGGCTCTGCGAAAAGCGGGGCGAGCACCGATTACGGTGCTCCACATGCCTCCGGTTTACACCATGAGCAGAAGCCGCCGTAAAACCCCCATCTTTGGCATCACCACTGCCACCTCTGAAGCCCACGACAAAGCAGCCTGGCATCGAGCTTATCGCCGAGCCGAAAAACAGCGCCTGACCGGCCACACGGAAAACGAACCCCATCACTACCGCGAGTTTTACAACCCCTGGAAAATGGACAAGGACGGCAAGCACTGGTGGCCTGAAGCGTTAAAACTTCCTCGCGAGATGCGCAAATGATTTGCTACAGCCCTGAGCATTGGCAGCCACACCCTTGGATATTCCCCCCGATCTGCGCTTCAATGGCGTCCTGTGATTACTCGCCACAATAGGACCCAACTCCATGGCTTCGCCAGACAAGCAGCATAAACGCGCCCAACGAGCGAAAGCCAAGGCCAAGCAGAACCGGTCGCAGAAACCGGTGAAGGGCGCTGTGCATTCGATTTTTGCCTCGCCACTGGTTGATCAACCTTTTGATGATGTCGAGGTTGATCTGAGCACGTTCGACTTCAAGGACATTGTGGAGAACGGCTTCGATCCCGCTGACTTCGACGATCTCTTCCAGACCATGAAGGCGGCACAGGCCATCAGCCAATTGGCGATGTGTGCGGTGTTCCTGCAGTACCCCGTGCTGGAGATGGTGATTTCTGAAGAAGACGAGGAGCAGGCCACTGACTTCATGATGGGTTTGCTGATCATGTACCGCGCGATGTTCTACGACGAAGATGAAGACACCGCCATCGAGTGGATCGGTAGCTCGGCGTTTCAGGCGGACTATCAGGAAGCCTCGCGCTTGCTGATGCTGCGTAACGAAAAAGCGGGTCGTTAGCCCCTTCTCGGCAAGAAGCGGCCCTGCATGGGCCGCACAGCGCCAGCCAGGCCGAGCACCGAGACGCCTCGCTGCGAAATCCACGGCGCGCTCCTCCGGCAAGCCTATACAAGCCGCTGTGCTACTCCTGGTGGGCTGCCCGCGCACATCGAGCCTTATGCCGCAACCAACGCCTTGAAGCCTGCTGATGGTATCCAACACTTCAATCCCGCCACACAGTCACACCCTCCCGCACGCCCCATCATCGACGCGAAAGCTATCGAACCAGACATGAGCATTTTGGACGTGGAAATAGACCACGGACCTCGACGCTGGCGTGGCGCATTCAACATCTATGCCTTCTAACACCCTATTAAACATCTTCAGACTGGCAGGCCCTAATAAATAACTATCCGAAAGGATAGTGCAGGGACTTTTTGTCTTGACTGGATAAACACAATCCGATTACGTGCGTTTAAACCAATCAAGCAATACAAGGATTTACCCGACCTGTAATACATTTCTTACAGCCAACCTTAACAGCCCGATAACTATATACCGCGAAGCTGCTCGTGCGGCATCGCTCACCTTTAAAAACATTGCCATTTCGGCTAATTTAAAAAACGAGATAAAACCATGAAAAAATTATTTTTGACTGCCCTCTTCGCACTGACGATCACCACACAAGTTCAGGCGATCTGCCTGACCACTACAAGTCAATACTCAGGGTCTTTACCCGCAAATGCAGAAGTCACTGCGTACGGACCATTTTCGGTATCTCAAGGCAGCAGCTGTCTATCAATCGGAATCGAATCCAAGGTTGAAGGGATTAACGGGAGATATACCCCGCTTCTGATCCTGGAAACTCTTGAAGGCTCGCGCTGGAATAGGATTCAAGCCTCTTCGCACGGCAGTCTTTCGACTACTGTAGCGCCTGGCACTTACCGAGTTCGACACCACAATGAACGTGCTAATCCAATGGTTTACAGCGGAAGCACTTCGATCAAACGATAAGCTCTACCGTGCAGCAGCCTCCTCGGGCTGCTGCACAACCTAACCCTATGCACGCTCATCTACAGAGTGTGGCCGTATGCCGGCATTCGCATAATAGACCAACGCACTCAGAACATGATTGGCAGTGGTAAGTGTTTGCGTACACGCTTTAAAACCCTCCTGCGGCGCTAAAATTGGCATACTTAATGCCAGGTTGTTATGCCCGTTAAGCGTTTGATGAAACAACGCAATAGCATTGAATTTGACATCCAGGTTTATCTGATTGCCCTCAATATCTGAATCGGCGTTACCAGAGATAAATTCTCCGGTCACGCATCGATCATACAAATCAGAGTCCGCCAACCATAACGAGATTGTCTTCAGCTGCCGGGTGCTGACCGAGGCAAAATCTATATCCTTCAACAACTCGTCAAGCCCGGAAAGATCTTCAATTCCCGCCTGGGCTAGTTTCTCACTCGCCTCCTCCTGATTTCTGACTGTAAAACAGTTGGTCACCTCATCCGGATGATCAATAGTCGTACATGATGCTTGTTTAAAAAATGTGACGGTGCCGACACTCTCTATCCCTAGCCCCATGATTAATTCCCTATAAAAAACGATGACCTCCTCTATATCGGCCCCGCACCAAAACTCTATGCGCGTTATATATGCCAACAGCAACGCTCATCAGGCCAAAGATGTAACAATAATTATCCAGACTGATTTGATCCGCACAACGACCAGACACTCGCCCACAAAAAAGCCCGCATCGCTGCGGGCTTTTTGAGTGCTCAATCAACCATGACTCAGTTGATTTTGGCATCCAGTTCGCCACGGGCATAACGCTCGAACATCAGGTCCAGGGAAACTGGTTTGATCTTCGACGCATTGCCAGCGGTGCCGAACGCTTCGTAGCGAGCGATACAGACGTCACGCATGGCCGTTACGGTCTTGGCCAGGTATTTACGCGGATCGAACTCACCTGGGTTCTTGGCCATGAACTCACGGATGGCACCAGTGGACGCCAGACGCAGGTCGGTGTCGATGTTGACCTTGCGTACGCCGTGCTTGATGCCTTCAACGATTTCTTCAACCGGTACGCCGTAGGTTTCTTTGATTTCGCCGCCGTACTGGTTGATGATTTTCAACCACTCTTGCGGGACCGAAGACGAACCGTGCATCACCAGGTGAGTGTTCGGGATGCGCTTGTGGATTTCCTTGATGCGGTCGATCGCCAGGATGTCACCAGTAGGTGGCTTGGTGAACTTGTAGGCGCCGTGGCTGGTGCCGATGGCGATTGCCAAGGCATCGACCTGGGTCTTCTTGACGAAGTCGGCCGCTTCTTCCGGGTCGGTCAGCATCTGGCTGTGGTCGAGCATGCCTTCAGCACCCACGCCGTCTTCTTCGCCAGCCATGCCGGTTTCCAGTGAGCCCAGAACACCCAGCTCACCTTCTACCGAAACGCCACAGGCGTGAGCGAAAGCCACTACGCGGCGCGTCACTTCGACGTTGTATTCGTAGGTGGTCGGCGTTTTGCCGTCGACACCCAGGGAGCCGTCCATCATCACCGAGCTGAAGCCCAGCTGGATGGAGCGCTGGCAGATGTCAGGGCTGGTGCCGTGATCCTGGTGCATGACCACCGGGATGTGCGGGAATTCTTCAACCGCCGCCAGGATCAGGTGGCGCAGGAACGGTGCGCCAGCGTATTTGCGAGCACCGGCCGAAGCCTGGACGATCACCGGGGAATCGGTCTTGTCGGCCGCTTCCATAATGGCGCGCATTTGTTCCAGGTTGTTCACGTTGAAAGCTGGGACGCCATAACCGAATTCGGCTGCGTGGTCCAACATCTGGCGCATGCTGATAAGTGCCATTGTCTGTCTCTCTCCCGGTAGGGTCGTTATCGTGCAAACCGGCCATAGCGGCGGCTGCTATTCAAGTTCTGCGCAACAACCCGAAGGCTGTGCGCTGGATCATCGGTCGGTCAGCGAGCCTGCTTGCAACCGCGCCCGATCAAGTCATTGGTGGCTTCCCAGTACACCAGGCCTTCATCGCCCTTGTTCTGGAACGCCAGCACACCATTGCTGTACAACGCAGGCGCACCCGGCTCGGCCTTGAGTCGGAATACCTGATCACTCTCATTCAGGCGCACATCGACTTCAGCCTTGGCTGGGTCGACATAACGCCAATGGACCTGGGCTTTGCTGTCGCACACCCAATGCGCCCAATTGTCGCCGGGCTCCGGCGCCTTCATGCTGGCGCAACCGCCTAGCACTGCAAATGTCGCAAGGGCAATCAAGCCTTTCATTACTTCTCCTGGCCTGCCCTGCGGAGCAAGGCAGATGCCAGTTGCTTCAACACTCAGGGGCAGTTCTGTTCCTGGTTCCGATCATCGGCCGGTTCGCCCGTTGCCTGGGCCTCGACCCGTTGATCGTTCTGGGTCGTTGGCACGTTCACGGACGCCGGGCTGAATACTTCACAGGTCTTGGCATGTGTGCCAGACCCGCTGCAACCGGCAAATATCAAGCAACTCAACAGGGTCAGGGCGGCGGTTTTCATGATGAAAGTCCTTATCCAGAATGGTTATCCACCCTTTAAAGACCGCTCCTGACCCAAGATGTTGCCAAACTGCTGCTTTGATCGCGCCTTAGTGACAGCCAACGGCCCCGACATTCGGCATGAATTCGTACTTCTCCAGCACCGCCGCACCGCCGCGTTTGTAGATAACCGGCACGGTTTCAGCCTGCCAGTTAGCCTGATAACAGCCAACATGAGCCAGCGCGGGCTCATCCACAACCTCTTCGGCTTCCGGCTCGCTGGCGCACCCGGCCAGCAAGGCGGCAATCATAAGCAGTTGTAATGGCTTGAGCATTTCAATTCCCTTTCGCAAAGCCTGTCATCAGGACTTGGCGCGTTGTTCCAGCATTTCGACGGCGGGCAGAACCTTGCCTTCCACAAACTCCAGGAAAGCACCGCCACCTGTGGAAATGTAGGAGATCTTGTCTGCAACGCCATATTTATCAATCGCGGCCAGCGTGTCGCCACCGCCTGCAATGGAGAATGCAGAGCTGTCGGCAATCGCCTTGGCCAGGGTTTTGGTGCCTTCGCCGAACTGGTCGAACTCGAACACACCCACAGGGCCGTTCCACAGAATAGTCTTGGAAGATTTCAGTAGTTCGGCAAAGTGCGCTGCAGTTTGCGGGCCGATATCCAGAATCATGTCATCGTCAGCAACGTCGGCGATCAGTTTGACGGTTGCAGTGGCGCTCTCGGCGAATTCCTTGGCCACTACCACGTCCACTGGCAACGGCACGCTGACCTTACCCGCGATTTCACGGGCAGTGTCCAGCAGGTCCGGCTCGTACAGCGATTTGCCGACCTTGTGGCCCGCAGCGGCCAGGAAGGTGTTGGCAATGCCGCCGCCAACGATCAGTTGATTGCAGATGGCGCTCAGACTGTTGAGGACGTCAAGCTTGGTGGACACCTTGGAACCCGCCACGATCGCGGCCATTGGCTGGGCCGGTGCGCCAAGGGCCTTGCCCAGTGCGTCCAGCTCGGCAGCCAACAGAGGACCGGCAGCAGCAACTTTGGCGAACTTGGCAACGCCGTGGGTCGAGCCTTCAGCGCGGTGTGCGGTGCCGAAAGCGTCCATCACGAACACGTCACACAGGGCTGCGTACTTCTGCGCCAGCTCGTCTGCGTTCTTCTTTTCGCCCTTGTTGAAGCGCACGTTCTCGAACAGCACGATGTCGCCAGCTTTGACGTCGACACCGTCCAGATAATCGGCCACCAACGGCACTTCGCGGCCCAGGGCCTTGCTCAGGTACTCGGCAACCGGCTTGAGGCTGTTCTCGGCAGAGAATTCACCTTCGGTCGGACGACCCAGGTGCGAGCAGACCATCACGGCCGCGCCCTTTTCCAGAGCCAGCTTGATGGTCGGCAGCGACGCGAGAATACGTGCATCGCTGCTGACAGCGCCGTCCTTGATCGGGACGTTGAGGTCTTCGCGGATCAGTACACGCTTACCTTGCAGGTCGAGGTCGGTCATCTTCAACACGGTCATGAGTGAATCCCTGTTTTTTACTGTTGTGGGTCTGCGACGCGCAAAAACTGCTCGGCAACGTCAAGCATTCGGTTGGCAAAACCCCATTCGTTGTCGAACCAGGCCAGCAGATTGACCAGCCGAGGGCCGGAAACGCGGGTCTGACTCGCATCGACGATGGCCGAATGAGGGTCATGGTTGAAATCACAACTGGCATGCGGCAGCTCGGTATAAGCCAGCAAACCCTTGAGCGGGCCGCTGGTGGCGGCCTCACGCAGAATGCGGTTTATCTCCAGAGCGTCTGTGTCACGTGCGGTCTGCAAGGTGATGTCCAGACACGACACATTGACCGTCGGCACGCGCACTGCTTTGGCCTGAATTCTGCCCGCAAGTTCCGGCAGCAGCCTCTCGATGCCGCGCGCCAGACCAGTGGACACCGGGATGATCGACTGGAAAGCCGAGCGCGTGCGGCGCAGATCTTCATGATGATAGGCGTCAATCACGGGCTGGTCGTTCATCGCCGAGTGGATCGTGGTGATGGTGATGTATTGCAGCCCAATCGCCTGATCCAGCAGGCGCAGCAACGGCACGCTGCAGTTGGTGGTGCAGGATGCAGCGGACACCAGCAGCTCGCGGCCCGTCAGCTTCTGCTGGTTGATGCCGAACACGATGGTGGCATCGACGTCGGCTTCACTGGCCATGGGTTGGGAGAACAGCACGCGCGGCGCCCCCGCGTCGAGAAACCGCTGGCCGTCTTCGCGGGTGTTGTAGACGCCCGAACATTCGAGCACCAGATCAATGCCCAGCGCCGCCCAGTCAACGTCTTCGGGGGTTGCGCTGCGCAGCACTTTGATCTTGTGATCATTGATGTGCAGGTATTGCCCTTCGACCCGCACTTCGCCGGGAAAACGGCCGTGTGTGGAGTCAAAGCGCGTGAGGTATTCGAGGCTAGCCATGTCGGCCAGATCGTTGATGGCAACCACTTCGAACCCGGCCTTCGTCCCCCGCTCGCACAGCGCGCGCACGACGCAGCGGCCGATACGGCCATAGCCGTTGAGTGCAACTTTGTAAGGACGGTGTTGGGGCATGGGGTTCTCGTTGGGTGTATCAAACCCCCGTAGGAGCTGCCGAAGGCTGCGAATGGGCTTCATGACACACCGCATTCGCAGCCTTCGCCAGCTCCTACAAGGAAGAGACGCTCAGAACGTCGCTATCAGTCTTCCAGCAACTCTTCAGCCTGACCCAGGATGTTTTCCAGGGTGAAGCCGAACTCTTCGAACAGGGCTGGCGCAGGTGCCGACTCGCCGAAGGTGGTCATGCCGATGACGCGACCTTCAAGGCCGACGTACTTGTACCAGAAGTCCGCATGGGCAGCTTCGATGGCGATACGGGCGCTGACCTGCAGCGGCAGAACGGCTTGTTTGTAGCCAGGATCCTGAGCATCGAAGACGCTGGTGCATGGCATGGAAACCACGCGCACGTTGCGGCCCTGAGCGCTGAGCTTGTCGTATGCCTGAACCGCCAGACCGACTTCCGAACCGGTAGCGATCAGGATCAGCTCAGGCTCGCCAACGCAATCACGCAGCACGTAGCCACCACGGGCGATGTCCGCCAGCTGCGCTTCGTCGCGGGATTGGTGTGGCAGATTCTGACGCGAGAAGATCAGTGCCGAAGGACCGTCGTTGCGCTCGATGGAGTACTTCCACGCCACCGCTGATTCCACGGCATCCGCAGGACGCCAGGTATCCAGGTTTGGCGTGGTGCGCAGGCTGGTCAGTTGCTCGATCGGCTGGTGCGTCGGGCCGTCTTCGCCCAGACCGATGGAGTCGTGGGTGAACACATACAGCACGCGCTTCTTCATCAGCGAAGACATGCGCACCGCGTTGCGGGCGTACTCCATGAAGATCAGGAAGGTCGCGCCGTAAGGAACGAAACCGCCGTGCAACGCGATGCCATTCATCATGGCGCCCATGCCGAACTCACGCACACCGTAGTGCAGGTAGTTACCGTTGGCGTCTTCGCCGGTGATGCTCTTGCAGCCTTTCCAGATGGTCAGGTTGGAACCGGCCAGGTCAGCCGAACCACCGAGAAACTCAGGCAGCAGCGGACCGAAAGCGGTCAGGGCATTCTGGCTGGCCTTGCGGCTGGCGATAGTCTCGCCCTTGGCGTTGACTTCAGCCACGTAAGCGGCGGATTTCTCGGCGAAGTCGGCAGGCAATTCACCGCTCATGCGACGGATCAGCTCGTTGGCCAGTTCCGGGTGCTCGGCAGAGTAGGCAGCGAAACGCTGATCCCACTCGGCTTCGATCGCCAGGCCTTTCTCTTTGCAATTCCACTCGGCGTAGATGTCAGCCGGGATTTCGAATGGGCCATGGGTCCATTTGAGGGCAGCGCGGGTCAGGGCGATTTCGTCAGCACCCAACGGCGCGCCGTGGGACTCTTCCTTGCCTTGTTTGTTCGGCGAACCGAAACCGATGGTGGTCTTGCAGCAGATCAGGGTCGGCTTGTCGCTTTTACGAGCGGTGTCGATGGCGGTCTTGATCTCGTCGGCGTCATGGCCGTCGACGTTACGGATCACCAGCCAGCCGTAAGACTCAAAGCGCTTGGGCGTGTCATCGGTGAACCAGCCTTCGACTTCGCCATCGATGGAGATGCCGTTGTCGTCGTAGAACGCGATCAGCTTGTTCAGGCCCAGGGTGCCAGCCAATGAGCCGACTTCGTGGGAGATGCCTTCCATCATGCAGCCATCACCCATGAATACGTAGGTGTGGTGATCAACGATGTTGTGGCCTGGACGGTTGAACTGGGCAGCCAGGGTCTTTTCCGCAACCGCGAAGCCGACAGCGTTGGCAAAGCCCTGGCCCAAAGGACCGGTGGTGGTTTCAACGCCTGGCGTGTAGCCGAATTCCGGGTGTCCCGGAGTGCGGCTGTGCAGCTGACGGAAGTTTTTCAGGTCGTCGATGGACAGGTCATAGCCCGTCAGGTGCAGTAGCGAGTAAACCAGCATCGAGCCATGGCCGTTGGACATGATGAAGCGGTCACGGTCGGCGAATGCAGGGTTGCTCGGGTTGTGCTTCAGATAGTCGCGCCAAAGTACTTCGGCGATATCCGCCATGCCCATAGGGGCACCGGGATGGCCGCTGTTGGCTTTTTGCACGGCATCCATGCTGAGTGCACGAATGGCGTTGGCACGCTCACGACGGCTGGGCATCGCTGATCTCCTGGGAACTGGAAAGAATGGATCTGAAAAAGGCGAGCATTTTCCCTCAGGCACTGCCTGGGAGCAATGAAAGATAGCGGGTCGGGGTAGTTTTTCCTGCTCGCTGCTCGTTATTTGCTCAGGTATGGCGCAGTGCTAGTGCCGTGTCTTATCAATAAGCGATTCGGCAGGGCGCATTCAGCACGTATCGGCGCCGCCCATCCTGCAATATCAAAACTTTTTGATATTGGCCTTGCGGCCTACCCGGTCGCTAACTAGACTGCCAGCCCTATGAACGTGCGCGCACCCGTAATTCATCACGATGACTGCGACGACCTCTCTGCCTTGTGCAAAGCGGGCGGCGATCCACTGCGTCTGAATGTTTTGCGAGTGCTGTCAAACGATTCATTCGGGGTGCTGGAGCTGGCGCAGATTTTCGCCATCGGCCAGTCAGGCATGAGCCACCACCTTAAGGTGCTGGCCCAGGCTGACCTGGTTGCGACCCGGCGCGAAGGCAATGCCATCTTCTATCGGCGCGCCCTGCCCCACACCGCACTACCGGGTGGCAGGCTGCATGCAGCATTGCTGGATGAGGTGGACACCCTGGCGTTACCCGACGATGTACAGGCACGTATCGGCCTGGTGCATCGCCAACGCGCCACCGCCAGCCAGGATTTCTTCGCCCGCACCGCTGAGAAATTCCGCGCCCAGCAAGACCTGATCGCCGGCTTGACCCAGTACCGGGAAAGCCTGCTGTCACTGCTCGACAAACTGAGCTTCGGCCCTTCAGCCACAGCACTGGAAGTCGGCCCGGGGGACGGTGGATTTCTGCCCGAACTGGCTGGGCGCTTCAAGCAGGTCACGGCGCTGGACAACAGCCCGGCCATGCTCGAAATGGCTCGCAAGGTGTGTACTGCCCAGGCACTGGTTAATGTCGAGCTGAAGCTGGCCGATGCACTGGATGCCGCCGAGGTACACGCCGACTGCGTGGTGCTGAACATGGTTCTGCACCATTTCGCCGCACCGGCCGAGGCACTCAAACAACTCGCAGCACTGGTCAACCCGGGCGGCAGCCTGCTGGTGACCGAGCTGTGTAGCCATGACCAGAGCTGGGCCAGGGAGGCCTGTGGCGATCTTTGGTTAGGGTTCGAACAGGATGATCTGGCCCGTTGGGCCATCGCTGCGGGGCTAGTTCCCGGGGAAAGCCTCTATGTGGGCTTACGTAATGGTTTCCAGATTCAGGTCCGCCATTTTCAGCGGCCGGCTGGCAACACTCACCATCGGTAAAATTCAGGAAACCCGTAGAGATGAGCGAATACTCCCTTTTCACCTCCGAGTCCGTGTCCGAAGGGCATCCAGACAAAATCGCCGACCAGATTTCCGATGCGGTTCTGGACGCAATCATCACCCAGGACAAACACGCTCGCGTAGCGGTGGAAACCCTGGTCAAGACCGGCGTTGCAATCGTCGCCGGTGAAGTCACCACCACAGCGTGGGTTGACCTTGAGCAGATCGTTCGTGACGTGATCAGCGACATCGGCTACACCAGCTCCGACGTCGGTTTCGACGGAGCGACCTGCGGCGTGATGAACATCATCGGCAAGCAGTCCCCTGACATCAACCAGGGTGTGGACCGCGCCAAGCCTGAAGATCAAGGTGCCGGCGACCAGGGCCTGATGTTCGGCTACGCCAGCAACGAAACCACCGAGCTGATGCCTGCGCCTATCGCGTTCTCGCACCAATTGGTCAAGCGTCAGGCTGAAGCTCGCAAGTCCGGCCTGCTGCCTTGGCTGCGTCCGGATGCCAAGTCGCAAGTGACTTGCAGCTATGAAAACGGCAAGGTTGTGGGCATCGACGCAGTTGTTCTGTCGACCCAGCACAACCCGGAAGTGTCCTACAACGACCTGCGCGAAGGCGTGATGGAGCTGATCGTCAAGCACGTGCTGCCTGCCGAACTGCTGCACAAAGACACCCAGTTCCACATCAACCCGACTGGCCAGTTCATCATCGGTGGCCCGGTGGGCGACTGCGGCCTGACCGGTCGCAAGATCATCGTCGACAGTTACGGCGGCATGGCCCGTCACGGCGGTGGCGCGTTCTCCGGCAAGGATCCATCCAAGGTTGACCGTTCGGCCGCCTACGCGGGTCGTTATGTTGCCAAGAACATCGTGGCGGCTGGCCTGGCCGAGCGTTGCGAGATTCAGGTGTCCTACGCCATCGGCGTTGCACAACCGACTTCGATCTCGCTGAACACCTTCGGCACCGGCAAGATCGGCGATGACAAGATCATCAAACTGGTCCGCGACATCTTCGACCTGCGTCCCTACGCGATCACCAAGATGCTCGACCTGCTGCACCCGATGTACCAGGAAACCGCTGCTTACGGCCACTTCGGTCGCACGCCGCAAACCAAGACCGTGGGCGACGATACCTTCACCACGTTCACCTGGGAAAAAACCGACCGCGCCGAAGCCCTTCGCGCTGCTGCCGGCCTGTAATACGCGCTGACCCAAAGCGCAACAAAAAGCCCCTGGCGACTTCGGTCGGCAGGGGCTTTTTGGTTTGGAGCGTCTTGAAATACAGCCCCTTCGGTGCGAGCAGGCCCCCTCGCTCCAACAGACTGAACACCGAAACCCTGTGGGAGCGAATTCATTCGCGAAGAGGCCAGTACATTCGATACATCTTCATCGGCATTAACATTGCCTTCGCGAATGAATTCGCTCCCACAGATTCCGGTGCCCCGCGGGTGATAAATCAGGCTCCCGTCGCAACTTCACGCTGCGGATCGGTAATCCACTCACTCCACGACCCGGCATACAGCGCACCCAGCGGATACCCCGCCAGACACAACGCAAACAGGTTGTGGCACGCCGTCACGCCCGAACCGCAGTAGGCAACCAACTGCTCAGGTGCGCGATCCTGAAGCTTGGCAGCAAAGCGTTGCTTGAGTTGATCGGCAGGCAAGAACAACCCGTCAGGCGCTAAGTTTTCATTGAACGCCGCACACTGGGCGCCAGGAATATGACCGGCTACCGGGTCGATGGGCTCGACCTCACCACGAAAGCGCGCTTCGGCCCGAGCATCGATCAAGGTCATCTGCGGCTTGCCCAGGCGCTTTTGCAACTGGTCAGCGCTGAGCACCAATTTATCGTCCGGCTGCCCCCTGAAATGCCCCGGTTTTTTGTCCGGTGCATCAAGGCTCAGAGGCAAGCCCGCTGCATGCCAGGCCTTGAGTCCACCGTTGAGAATAAACACGCCTTCACGCTTGCCGAGCCAGGCCAGCAACCACCAGGCACGGGCGGCGAAAGCGCCGGGGCCATCGTCATAAAGCACCACGTCGCTGTCGGTATTGATGCCCCAGTGCTGCAAACGCTCCACCAGCTTCTGCGCATCAGGTAACGGATGGCGCCCGGTTTTGCCTTTGCTGACTGGCCCGCTCAAATCACGCTCAAGGTCTGCAAAACAGGCGCCAGCGATATGCCCGTTGGCATAACTGCGTTGACCGTAGGCGGTATCTTCCAGTGCAAAACGGCAATCGAGAATCACCAGGCCTGGCCGCTGTTGGCGCTCGGCCAGTTGCTGAGGGCTGATCAGTTGCGCGATGGACATGACAGGCTCCTGTGAACAATTGAAATAGCAAGAAACTGAAATCGATGACACTCAGACAGCGTCGGCCAGTGCCTGCTGCAACGGCACGTAAAATTCTTCACACAAGGCGCTGACTTCATCCCGTGCGGCAGCGGTCACGTAGCCGGATTCGAGCATCAACACCTGATAGACCCCGCGCCGCATGGCGTCTTGATTCAAGCGGCTGCTGTCTTCTTTGGTGGTGCACAAAAAACGCACCCAGGACGTCAGGACAATCCAGGTGTTGAGGGTCAGGGATTCGATCTGCACCTTGTCCATCTGCAAGATACCCGCCTCGACAAAACCACCGTAAATCGCCATCGCCTGGATCAGGCAATGCTGGGAAAAGCGTCGATAACGCCCGGCAAGTTCAGGGTCGGCATCCAGCAGATGCTCAAGGTCACGGTGCAGGAAGCGATAGCGCCACATGCCGTCGAGAATTTCCAGCAGGTAGTAACGCTTGTCCTCGACACTGGCCTGCCGTCCTTTGGGCGGGCGCAGGAAGGTGTTCACCAGCGCTTCGTATTCGCTGAACAGCTCGGCGATGATCGCCTGCTTGTTGGGGAAGTGGTAATAGAGGTTGCCCGGCGAAATCTCCATGTGCGCCGCGATGTGATTAGTGCTGACACTGCGCTCGCCCAGCTGGTTGAACAGCTCCAGGCTGCACTGCACGATGCGTTCACGGGTTTTGATACGCGGGGCCATGCTCGATTGATCGCTCGAATGTTATTGGTATCGAGGGATCTTAACGCAAGCCCGCCAGAACGTGTCATGTCCGGGTGCTGACAACACCCGGACATGACGACCATCAAGGACGCGTGCCGATTTCAACCTGCTGCGCAGTCCAGGGTTTGACCTGCTCGCTCAGCGACAAACCCAGCCCTGGGCGTGTCGGCACCAGCATGCGGCCGTCGCGGGTTTCCAGGCGCTCGTTGAAGAGCGGCTCCAGCCATTCGAAATGCTCGACCCAAGGCTCAGTCGGATACGCCGCCGCCAGGTGCACGTGCAATTCCATGGCAAAGTGCGGGGCCAGCATCAAACCGGCCTGCTCGGCCATCGCCGCCACTTTCAGATAAGGCGTGATACCGCCGACTCGTGGCGCATCCGGCATCAGGAAGTCCGCGCCACGCAGCTTGATGAACTCGGCGTGCTCGGCCACGCTGGTCAACATCTCACCTGTCGCAATCGGCGTATCGAACTGCTGAGCCAGTGCCGCATGGCCTTCGGCGTCATAGCAATCGAGCGGTTCTTCGATCCAGATCAGGCTGTACTCTTCAAGCTTGCGACACACGCGCTGCGCGGTCGGCCGGTCCCATTGCTGATTGGCGTCGACCATCAACGGGAAGTTATCCCCAAGGTGTTTGCGCACCGTGCTGACCCGCTCGATGTCGATGGTCCAGTCTGGCTGGCCGACCTTGAGCTTGATCCCGCCGATGCCCTTTTCCCGGGAGATGTCCGTGTTTTTCATCAACTGATCCAGCGGCGTATGCAGGAAGCCACCGGAGGTGTTGTAGCAGCGAACCGAATCACGTTGTGCGCCCAGCAGGCGAGCCAGGGAAAGATTGGCGCGTTTGGCTTTCAGGTCCCAGAGCGCCACGTCGAAGGCGCCAATGGCCTGGGTCGACATGCCGCTGCGACCCACCGACGCGCCCGCCCAGCACAGCTTGGTCCACAGCTTGGCGATGTCGCTGGGGTTCTCGCCGATCAATGCCGGGGCGATTTCCTGAGCATGAGCAAACTGACCAGGCCCGCCAGCACGCTTGGAGTAACTGAAGCCCAGGCCGCTATGGCCATCCTTGGTTTCGATTTCCACGAACAGCATGGCGATTTCGGTCATCGGCTTTTGCCGACCGGTCAGCACCTTGGCATCGCTGATCGGGTTGGCCAGCGGCAGGAATACCGAGGAGACCTTGACCCAGGCGATCTGGTCGAGGTCGGAGGACGTTATGTTTTCTTGTTGGAGTGGCATAGGAGCTTCCTGATTATCAGTTCAAGAACGGGAATTGAGTGCTGGAGCGGGCTCAACCTGAGCCGGAGGATCCTGAGCGTCATCCAGATCCAGGCGCTTGAGCGGTCCGACGATGAACAGGTATGAGAAAGCGCCGAGCAGGCCCATGCCCGCGACATACATCAGCGCGACGTCAAATGAGCCCAGTTGATTGATCATCACGCCGATGGCGATGGGGGTCACGATGCTGGCCAGGTTGCCGCAGAAGTTGAACATCGCACCGCTGACACCCATGGCGCGCTTGGGAGAGACGTCGCCGACGATGCACCAGCCCAGGTTACCCACGCCTTTGGCGAAGAACGCGATGGACATCACCAGAATCACCAACGGCACCGATTGGGTGTAGTTGGCGACCACGATGCTGCTGGACAGCAACAGCCCGCAGATAATCGGGGTCTTGCGGGCAGCGGTCAGGCTGTAGCCTTTTTTCAGCATCCAGTCCGACCACACACCGCCAATGATGCCGCCCAGGCATCCGGCAATGGGCGGAATGGCCGCGACCAGACCGACCTTGAGCATGGTCATGCTTTTGGCTTCGATCAGGTAAGTCGGGAACCAGGTCAGGAAGAACCAGGTGATGGACGTCAGGCAGAACTGCCCCAGGTAGATCCCGACCATCATCCGGTTGCCGCCAATGGCTCGAACCCGCTTCCAGCTAAATGGCGTTGGCGCGTCGCCCATGGACGGCAAGCCACCGCCAGCTTCGATGTAGTCGATTTCCGCCTGATTGACGCGTTTATCCTTGCGCGGCTCATGGACCATCCTGAACCACAGTAGGCCAATCAGAATCCCTGCCAGGCCTGTAGACCAGAACACGTGTTGCCAGCCGAAAGTGGTCAAGGTCCAGACCATGATGGGCGTGAACACCGCCAGGGCAAAGTATTGGGCCGACTGGAATATGGCCGTTGCAAGCCCACGCTCATGACGTGGGAACCACATCACGGTCAGGCGGTTGTTGGCCGGGAATGCCGGAGCCTCGGCAACCCCCATCAGAAAGCGCAGTGCAAAGAGTGCGAAGAATGCCGAGCTGAACAAATCGACGTAGCCCTGCAGGAAGGTCAGGGTCGACCAGAGAATCAGGCTGAGGCCCAGAACCAGCCGCGAGCCGTAACGATCAAGCACGACCCCGCCGGGCAATTGCATGGCGGTGTAAGCCCAACCAAAGGCTGAAAACGCGATGCCCATAGTCATGGCGTCAAAGCCCAAGTCCTTGCGCAAGGCCGGGGCGGCAATGGAGAGCGTTGCCCGGTCTACATAGTTGAACACCGTGACGATGAAGATCATCGCCAGGATCAGGTAGCGAATGTTGGTCTTCGCCACAGAGGGTATTGAGGCTGTCACTTTTATTTTCCTTATTGTGATTGGCGCAGGTGTCACGTTCGTTGGCGGATGGAGCTGGCGACCTCGTTGAGTGCTGGTCTGACGCCTGAATGATTGCGCAATCATTCAGACATCAAAAAAAGCTCCGCGTCCGCTTACGAATGAAGAGCTGATGGGGATACTACTATGATTGCGCAATCATTCAATGCCAGGGAGCAATTATTTTTGCCGGAAAATGCCCCTGTAGGAGCGAACTTGTTCGCGGGAGCTATATCTGACGCGCCGCCTCGCCAACACGTTGGCTCCTACAGGTCTGCTGCGCGCGATCGATCATTTATGCGATGGATTCAGGTCGTAGCGCGGTCGATGAGGGTGAAGCCGGTATCGACACGCAAAGGTTTTTCACCGCTACCTGTATGATTGAACCGCTCCAGCAATGCCTGAGCGGTCAACTGGCCGATGCGCAGCCCATCGACCTTCACCGTCGACAACGCCGGATAGACTTGCGCGGCGCTGCTCAAATCACCAAAGCCCATGACCGCCAGCTCCTCGGGGATACGGATGCCTCGGCTGGCCGCTTCCGCCAGCACGCCCTGGGCGATGGTGTCAGAACTGCAAATGACAATCTCGGGCGGGGTCTCCCGCTCCAGCAGACGACGCAAACCCTCGCGCCCCACTTCCAGCGTGGCCGGGGGTGCCAGCACTTCAACCGGCACATCGCCGATGCCGTGCCGCTCAAGTTCGGCAAGCAAACTGTTGCAGCGGCGCAAGCCTCGAGGGTCGCTGATGGTCACGACGGAGAAGCGCTTGTACTTCTTTTCCAACAAATGCCGCGCGACGGCCTCGCCCACGGCTTCATGAGAAAACCCCACCAACATATCAATAGGCGCTTCGCTCAAGTCCCAGGCTTCAACAACAGGAATCCCAGCCTGAGCCAATCGCACGCGGCTGGCCTCGGTGTGCAAAGTGCCGGTCAGCACGATGCCATCTGGCCGCCGCCCAAGCACGGCTTCGAGCAGCGCCTCTTCCTGCTCGGCGGAATAACCGGTCAGCCCAAGCATGGTCTGATAACCCGCCTTGGTCAGTGAGTCCATCAACGCCTGCACGGTATCGGCAAAAATCGAGTTGGCGATGGTCGGCAGGAAAATCGCCACCAGCCTGCTTTTGTTGCTCGCCAGACCACCGGCCAACATGTTCGACACATAGCCAGTCGCACGCACCGCTTCACGCACCTTGTTGCGGGTCTTTTCACTCACCAACTCAGGGCGATGCAGAGCCCGGGAAACCGTCATCGGCGAAACACCCGCCACTTTGGCGACGTCGATCAGGGTCAGGCTCGCGCCTTTGGGCAAGGCACTATCAGGTGGTTTGGGCATGCGTGTTTCCGAACGGCGGCGCGGGACCGGCAAAGATACCGGAATGTCCCTGACACCGCACTTTTGCGGCACTCCTACGCGTCCTCGTTTTTGGGCGCAAGGCCGCCCTGCAGGAGTGGCCGAAGGCCGCGAACAGCGGTTTGTCAGACAAACTGCTGTTCACAGTCACTCAACCAATCAATGCAAGATCTGGCTCAGGAACAGACGGGTACGGTCACTCTGTGGATTGTCGAAGAAGTCGTTTGGAGCGGCTTGCTCGACGATTTCGCCTTTGTCCATGAAGATCACGCGGTTGGCCACGGTGCGGGCAAAACCCATTTCGTGGGTGACGCAGAGCATGGTCATGCCTTCTTCAGCCAGGCCAACCATGGTGTCCAGAACTTCCTTCACCATTTCCGGATCGAGTGCCGAGGTCGGCTCGTCGAACAGCATGATTTTCGGCTTCATGCACAGCGCACGGGCGATCGCCACACGCTGTTGCTGACCGCCGGAAAGCTGGCCCGGGAATTTATGCGCCTGCTCTGGAATGCGTACGCGCTCCAGGTAGTGCATGGCGATTTCTTCAGCCTTTTTCTTCGGCATCTTGCGCACCCACATCGGGGCCAGTGTGCAGTTCTGCAGAATGGTCAGGTGCGGGAACAGGTTGAAGTGCTGGAACACCATGCCGACTTCGCGGCGGATGGTTTCGATCTGCTTGAGGTCCGAGGTCAACTCGGTGCCGTCAACCACGATGCGACCTTGCTGGTGCTCTTCCAGACGGTTCAGGCAACGGATGGTCGTGGATTTACCCGAGCCCGAGGGCCCGCACAACACGATACGCTCGCCCTGACGCACGTTCAGGTTGATGTCCTTGAGCACGTGGAACTGGCCGTACCACTTGTGTACGCCCTCCATGCGGATCATGCCTTCGGCGCCCAGAGGCTGGGTGATCACTTCACTCATCACGGGCTCCTAGTGAAGAACGCTTTGCAAAAATTGTTGAGTTCGGACCTCTTTGGGCGCGGAGAAAATCTGCGACGGCGGGCCCATTTCGACGATACGACCGCCATCAAAAAACACCACCCGGTCGGCTACCTCCCTGGCAAACCCCATTTCGTGGGTCACCACGATCATGGTCATGCCTTCACCGGCCAGCCCCTTCATCACGGCCAGCACGTCGCCCACTGTTTCCGGGTCCAGGGCTGAGGTCGGCTCGTCGAACAGCATCAGTCGAGGCTTCATGGCCAGCGCACGGACGATGGCGACCCGTTGCTGCTGCCCGCCTGAAAGCTCGGCGGGATAACCGTCTGCCTTGTGGCGCAGGCCCACCCTGTCCAGCAGCGCCAGCGCCGAGGCTTGCGCCTGAGCCTTTGAGGCACGCTTGAGCTTGACCGGCGCCAGGGTCATGTTGTCCAGCACACTCATGTGCGGGAACAAGGTGTAGTCCTGAAACACCATGCCCACCTCCTCCCGCAACCTGGCCAGCGCTTTGCGGTCGCCAGCCTTTGCCGATTCCGCGCCAGCAATCACGACGCTGCCCGCTGACGGTTCTTCAAGGCTGTTCAAGCAACGAATGAACGTCGACTTGCCCGAACCGCTGGGCCCGATGATCACCACGACCTCCCCATCGCTGACATCCAGGTCCACTCCCTTGACCACTTCGTGATCGCCGAACCGTTTGTGCAGCCCGCGCACCGTCAGGATGGTGCTCATATTCCGGCCTGCGCTCGGGTAGCCGTCTGCAAACGGTCGTGAGCAGCGCTAAGGCGTTCACGGCGCGCCTGATTTGCCTGACGCTCGCTGGCTATGCGGGCGTTGGCTCTTACAAGGCTCGGCTTCAAGGACGAAAGCGACGGCCCCCCAGCTGAAATCCGCGCCTGAACGTTGGCCGTCGGATCCAGGCAGTCGCGCACCTTGTCAGCAGGCAAATTCAGCGCGTGTCCCAACTGTTCAACGGCGCAGACGTCGACCATCGCCGTGTCGATCTGGTGGGCGGGCATACCTGCATCCATGGCCATGCGCACCACGCCGCCCACCACATGGTGAGCTTCGCGAAATGACAGGTCGGCCTCGCGCACGATCAAATCGGCCAGCCCGGTCGCCGTGGAGAAATCTTCCCCGGCCCGCTTCACTGCCAGTTCGACATTGGGTGTCGCTGTGCGCAGTACCAGATTCAACAGCTTCAGGCAGCGCAGGCTTTCTTCGGCCGCTTCCCAGAAACCGCGAGTGCCTTCGCGATTGGCATCCCCCGTGTGGGAGAAATTGCTGCCCTTGATGGTGATGCTGGCCCCCATCAACAAACCCACGATATGCCCAGTCCGCCCTTTGAGGTATTCGAGCACAGTGGGGTTTTTCTTCTGCGGCATGATGCTCGACGTGGCGGCGACGCTGTCGGGGAAGTCGATCAGGCTGAACTCATGGGTGCTCCAGACAAAATAATCCTGAGCGACCCGGCTCCAGAACACCGACAGCAAGCTCAAATGCGAGAGGCTTTCCAGGATGAAATCCCGGGAGCCCACCGCATCCAGCGCGTTGTCCAGATAGCCATCGAAGCCCAGCAATTCTGCAGTGCGGGCCCGATCAATATCGAATGGAGTACCGGCAAAGGCAGCAGCACCCAGCGGGCTTTGATTCATGGATTCGAGGGTCTGAGTCAAGCGCTTGCAATCGCGTTCCAGCGCCTGTTCCACCGCCGACAAATAGTAGCCGTAGGTGATGGGCTGGGCCGGTTGCAGGTGGGTGTAGCCCGGCATCACGACATCGGCGAACACCTCGGCGTTATCCAGGGCCGTCTGGCGGACCTGAATCAGGGCGTCAATCAGCTCCATCAGCACTTCGCGGCAACGCAGGCGATCGAGTGTGGCCAGGATATCGTTGCGGCTGCGCCCGGTGTGCAGACGGCCACCGATGTCGGTGCCAATCTGCTCGATCAGATGGGCCTCATAGTTGAAGTACGCATCCTCACGAGAAGGATCCAGCGCCACCACGCCCGGCCCAGCGGCTTCCATGTCCAGTACGCCTTTGGCCAGCACCGCCGCGTGCTCGCCACGAATCAGGCCCTGTTCGGCAAGCATGACAATGTGCGCCTTGTTGACGTTACCCAGGTTATCGAATCCGTCAGCAAAGCCTTCCAGTCGCGGCCGATAAATGAACTCGTTGACTTCCGGCGCAGTGGCTTCTTTCAGGCGGCGACTAACTTTGGATTCTTGCATGATGAAACCCCTTAGATGGTGGCACGCGTCACTGGGCGGCCCAGGCGACGTTCGAGATAACGGCTGAACCAGCTCAGCAATGAACAGATGACGAAATACACCAGCAGCACCAGCCCGTAGACCGTGAACGCAGGGCTGACGCCAGTCATGACAGTGGCCCGCTCGATGATGATTTGACCGACCTTGAGGAACTCACCGACGCCCACCAGCGCCCCAAGCGACGTGGCTTGCACCAGCATCGTGAGCAGCCCGGTGTAGGCCGGAAGGATCGCCCGCATCGACTGCGGCGCAATCACATGCAGGTAGATCTGCCAGGGTCGAAGCCCCAACGCCCACGCGCTTTTCCATTGATGACGAGCGACCGACTCAAGTCCGCCCCGCACGATCTCGATGCCATTGGCACTGCCCCACAGCGTCAGGCCAGTGGTCACCGCTGCGAATGGGCTCAGGTCCAGGCCGAGCATCGGCGCGCCGAAGAAGATAAAGAACACGTTGACGATCAGCGGAATCGAGCGGAACAGCTCGACGTAACCATGAATGGTCCAGCGCAGCAGGCGGTTCTTGAGTGTCGCCAGTACGCCAAATACGGTGGAAATCAGCGTGGTGAACAACAGCACCACCAGCGCCAGGCGCAGCGTCATCCACAAGCCTTTGGAAACGAAACCCCAGTTTTCAATCAGGAAGTTCATCGTGGCCTCACTGCCGGAAAGGTCGTTGCAAATGGGCAGAGAGACGCCCGGTTAACAGCGCCAGAATCGCCACCAACACCAGGTACATCACACAGATCGCACTGAACATCTCAATGGCCCGGAAATCCGTGGCGATGCGATCCACTGCGACGAATGTCAGCTCTGCCAGGCCGATGGCTTGCAGATAGGACGAATTCTTGAGCAACGAAATCGATGTGTTCAGTACCGCTGGCAAGCTGGTGCGGAACGCAATGGGCAAAGCCACCAGACAGAAGTAATGCGCGGGCTTCAAGCTCAGGGCCATGCTGGCCTCGCGCATGCCATGTTCGACAGTCGCCAGGCCACCGCGCATATTTTCAATCTGATATGCCCCTGCCCATAGCGACAGGCAAAACACGCCGGACCAGAACAGCGATAACTCCATGCCAATGGCAGGTAGGCCGTAGAAAATGAAGAACAGCTGAACCAGGATCGGTGTGTTGCGAATCAGCTCCACATACAGCACGACAATCTGCGCCAGCACGGGCACCTTCATGACCCGCGCCGCGCCCCCCAGCACACCGATGAGCAACGCGAACACGATGGACAGCATCGAGACGCGCAATGTCATCAGTACGCCGTCCAGCAGCGCGGGCCACTGTTCAATCAGGTAGTTGACATCGAAATCCATGACTGGCGCCCGGTCACAGTGCTTCAGCAGGTTTGGCCTGCTCGAAGACACTCAGGTAATAGTTCTGGATATTGGTCGGGACGTATTGCTTGACCCACACCCGAAACAACTTTTCATCGTGCATGCGGGCAACGGCCGCGCTCAGGTAATCGCGCCATTGATCTTCGTTTTTACGCACACCGATGGCGGCGTCGGAAATCTGGAATGGCTCATTCAGCAGGCGTGCGTCTTTGTCATTGTCTGCCACGACCACCAGTGTTGCGGCATCGTGGGTATAAGCGTCGGCACGGCCCTGGCGGAAGGTCTGCAAAGCGTCGGCTGCGCTGTTCATGCGCAGGGTCTTGACCTCGGGCATGTGGTCTTCAAACCACTTGGCCTGCACCGAACCCTTCAGGGTGGCGAGGGTTTTGCCATTGAGGTCGGTGATTTTCTTGATCGGGCTGTCTTTCTTCACCACCACGTCACTGGCCCCCCAGCGATAGGGCTTGGTGAAGTCGATCACGCGTTGACGCTCAGGGGTCACGCCGAGGGTGGCGATCAAAAAGTCGACCTTGCGGCCCAACAGCTGCGGTACTCGGTTTTCAGCCGTGACACAGGTGAAAGTCACCTTGTCTTTGGAGCCCAACGCCCAGAGCGCGATCTGCCTGGACATTTCCACTTCAACACCGGCGAAGTCGCCGCTGCCATCCTGGAAACCATAGGGTGGCTGGTCACAACGCACGCCTGCGCGCAATTGCCCAGCCTCTTTGATTTCATCGGGAACAGCAGGAAGCTCGGCCGCCTGCAACTGCGCCGTTCCCGCCAGTGAAACGCACGAGAAAGCCAACGCACTACCCAGTTTTTTGAAAGAAAACGACATGATGCCTCCTGGTTACATAGCAGCGACGACTGGCCAGGGGCACGAGACGACGCAATGAATTCAAGGGCAGAACAAGAAGATGGAGGTGCAGCTGTGGGATCGCGTCCGTCTTCGCGGGTAGGTCGATCTCGCAAACAGTTATAAAGCCTCTGGAACATGCCAACAAATGACAATACATTGGCCTCCCATACCAAATTGATATGGCCTGCCATGAACTTCAAACAAGTCGAAGCCTTCCGGGCCGTGATGCTGAGCGGCTCAATGACTGCTGCAGCCGAGGCATTACACACCTCACAACCCAACATCAGCCGCTTGATCGGCCAGTTGGAGCGCAGCAGCGGCTTCAAGCTGTTCGAGCGGGTCGGTGGCCGCCTGTTACCTACCGACGAAGGGGCGTCGCTGTTCGCCGATGTGCAGCGTGCGTTCATTGGCTTGCAGAGCCTGGAAAAGTCAGCGCAGAACATCCGTCGGGGCGGCACGGGGCGGCTGCGAATCGGTGCGGTGCCGTCCCTGTCCCTGACTTTCTTGCCACGGGTTATCCAGCGTTTTCGCCAAGAGAACCCCGACGTTACCCTCTCGATCCACACCAGCGACTCGCCCATGGTTGCGCATTGGGCGGCGTCGCAGTTTTGCGACATCGGCCTGGCGTCTTACATCGGCGAGGACATGCCCGGGGTCACCTCGCAGCTGATCTGTGACGTGCCAGGCGTTTGTGTGTTTCCCAAAGGGCACAGGCTGACTGGGCTCAAATCCATCGGACCCGACGATCTGCAGGGGGAGGAGTTTATTTCGTTGTCGCAGAACGACGGCTCGCGAAGCCGAGTCGACCGGGCCTTCCCCGACGGCAAAGGCCACCGCAAATTGAACCTGGAGACGCCCTATGCGGCGACGGTCTGTTCACTGGTCGGGCTGGGCCTGGGCGTGAGCATTGTCAGCCCGATGGTAGCGCTGGAGTACCTGCACACCGGCATCGAGACCCGTCCATTCCGGCCAGAGATTCGTTTTTCGACCTACTCGCTGCTGCCCGCCGATCGCCCACGAAGCCTGCTAACCCAGCGCTTCGGGGAGATGATTCATGAAATGCTGGCCGAAGCCTCCAAGGATTGGCAGTGAGCAACAGCAGGTGGTCTTCGTTAAACGCGGATCAGCCATTGACCATTGGGCGGATTTGACTTTATAGAGCAATCACTCTAAAACCAGTGAACAACGCCAAGGACAAAGGGAATTGCCACATGCCTGCCGAACTCGCCTGGTTGCCAGACTCGACTCAACCGCCCAGTGAACTTGAGCAGGTGTTTGCCGTGCAGCGTAAAGCGTTTGCGGGCAACCCGATGCCGACGCATGGCCAGCGCTTGCAATGGCTGGCCACTCTGCATTATCTGATTTGCAACGAGAAACAGGCGTTGATCGACGCCATCAGCAGTGATTTCAGCCATCGCAGCGCCGATGAAACGTTGTTGGCCGAAATCATGCCCAGCCTGTTCGGCATCAAGGATGCACGCAAACAGCTGAGAAAATGGATGAAACCGTCCCGGCGCAAAGTGGGCATTGCCTTTCAGCCGGCGTCCGCCAAGGTGGTGTATCAACCGCTGGGCGTGGTCGGGATCATCGTGCCGTGGAATTACCCGCTGTTTCTCGCCGTCGGCCCCATGATTGGCGCACTCGCGGCGGGCAACCGAGTGATGCTCAAACTCAGTGAGTCGACGCCCGCCACAGGTGAGTTGCTCAAGCGTCTGTTCGCGCAGGTCTTCCCGGAAGATCTGGTTGCCGTCGTGCTGGGCGAGGCGGAGGTGGGCATCGCGTTTTCCAGCTTGCCGTTCGATCACTTGCTGTTCACGGGCGCGACCAGCGTGGGAAAGCATGTGATGCGCGCTGCGGCGGAAAACCTTACACCGGTCACCCTTGAGCTGGGCGGAAAATCTCCTGCCATTGTGTCCCGCGATGTACAGCTCAAAGACGCCGCCGAGCGCATCGCTTTCGGTAAAACCCTGAACGCCGGGCAAACCTGCGTCGCGCCGGATTACGTGCTGATCCCTCAAGAGCGGGTCGAAGGCTTCATCCAGGCTTACAAAAACGCCGTGCTTGGGTTTTATCCGACACTGGCAGATAACCCGGACTACACGGCCATCATCAATCAGCGACAGCTGACGCGGCTCAATCACTACCTGGACGACGCCACCGGCAAGGGTGCCAGCGTCATTTCCTTGTACCCAGCCGGTCAGGGTCGACGCATGCCTTTCTGCCTGCTGCTGGATGTCAGCGACGACATGCTGGTCATGCAAGATGAAATATTCGGCCCGCTGCTGCCGATCGTCAGTTATTCGCGAATTGATGAGGCATTTGCCTACATCAATCAGCGCCCTCGCCCACTGGCGCTGTATTACTTCGGCTACGACAAGGCCGAACAGCAGCGCGTGCTGGAGCAGACTCATTCCGGCGGAGTTTGCCTGAACGACACCTTGCTGCATGTCGCTCAGGATGACTTACCGTTTGGTGGCGTTGGCCCTTCAGGCATGGGCCACTACCACGGCCGGGAGGGTTTCCTGACGTTCAGCAAAGCCAAGGGCGTACTGATCAAGCAGCGTCTGAATGCAGCCCGGTTGATCTATCCTCCGTATGGCAAGGCGATCCAGAAGCTGGTCTATAAATTGTTTATCCGCTGAGTAGGCCCTGTAGGAACTGCCGAAGGCTGCGAACGGCGGTTTTTCAGGAATACCGCTTTCGCAGCCTTCGGCAGCTCCTACAGGTTCTTGCCAGGCTGTAACACCGAATTTCGATAGCAATACGACCTTCGCCTTCAGCACGCCGACTTGGCCCATCGGGATTGCTGCGATACCATCCGATTCCCCAAAGGACTCCGACCAGGACGACGCGATGAACCGAGTGTTGTATCCAGGCACCTTCGACCCGATTACCAAGGGCCATGGCGATCTGGTCGAACGCGCCTCGCGCCTGTTCGATCAAGTCGTGATTGCCGTGGCTGCCAGCCCCAAGAAAAACCCGCTATTCCCCCTGGAACAGCGCGTCGAGCTGGCCCGCGAGGTCACTAAACATCTGCCCAATGTCGAAGTGGTGGGTTTCTCAACCCTGCTTGCACATTTTGCCAAAGAGCAGAACGCCAACGTATTCCTGCGCGGCCTGCGTGCCGTATCGGACTTCGAATACGAGTTCCAGCTGGCCAACATGAATCGTCAACTGGCACCGGACGTCGAAAGTCTGTTCCTTACCCCGTCGGAACGTTATTCGTTCATTTCCTCGACGCTGGTCCGTGAAATCGCGGCATTGGGCGGCGATATCACCAAATTCGTCCACCCTGCCGTGGCCGACGCGCTGACCGAACGCTTCAAACGCTGAGCAGACAGGCGCACGCCCCGGGTGCATCCCGACGACTAATGCGGCACAATTCGCCGCATTAGATTTCATGTGCCCCCGCGTCGCTGGGGCAGGAGTGCTTCATGTCCCTGATCATCACTGACGATTGCATCAATTGCGACGTCTGCGAACCCGAGTGCCCGAACGAGGCTATTTCTCAAGGTGAGGAGATCTACGTGATCAACCCGAACCTGTGCACCGAATGCGTTGGCCACTACGATGAACCGCAGTGCCAGCAAGTCTGCCCCGTGGATTGCATCCCGCTGGATGAAACCCGCGTTGAGAGCAAAGACGAGCTGATGCAGAAGTACCTGATCCTCACCAGCAAGGCCTAAGGTCGGCGTCGACGTGCTCGCCATACCCAGGCTTACGCCTGCCAACCAAAGCGAGCCCGGCATGACCCGAAACCCTGTTCGGCACCCCCTCCTGTCAAGCGTACTGCTCATGCTGTGCGCGCTCGCAACGCACCTTGCCGTTGCCGCAGAAAACACATTCCCCCGCCCGGAGCAGTCCGCCATCGCCAGCCCGCACCCGCAAGCGACTGCCGCTGGTCGGGAAATCATGGGCGCCGGGGGCAACGCGTTCGATGCCGCCGTGGCGATCAGTGCCACGCTGGCCGTTGTAGAGCCCTACGGATCAGGATTGGGCGGTGGTGGTTTCTTTCTGCTGCGCCAGAGTGGTGAGCAAACCCGCTATGTGTTTCTCGATGCACGAGAGAAGGCACCGCTTAAAGCGACCTATGACCTCTACCGCCGAGACGGCAAGGTGCAACCGGCGCTGTCGTTGAACGGGCCGCTGGCTGCCGCCATTCCAGGCTTGCCTGCCGCGTTAGTGGAACTGGCGGAACGCTACGGCAAGCTGCCGCTGAATATCACCATGGCGCCCGCGATTCGCGTTGCTTATCAGGGTTTCCCGGTCGACAGAATCTATCAGCAGCGCGCCACGTCCCGGCTATCGGCGTTACGCGATGATCCGGAAAGCGCGCGGCTGTTCCTGCAAAAGGGTGAAGTGCCCGCACTGGGCGAGATCATCAAACAACCGGAACTGGCCGCCACCCTTCATCGCCTGGCTGACCGTGGCCTCGCTGGCTTTTATAACGGCCTGACCGCTCAAACCCTGGTCAATGGCGTGCGCGAAGCGGGTGGCATCTGGACGGCCGAAGATCTGGATCGCTACCAGATCGCGACTCGCGCCCCGCTGCGTTTCCGCTTGGACGACCAACGGGAGCTGATCAGCGCACCGCCTCCTTCGGCTGGCGGCGTGGCCCTGGCTCAGAGCCTGAGCATGCTGCAGCAATTGCCGTGGCGTGAGTCCGACACCGTGCAGCGTGCGCATTACGTGTTGGAAGTGCTGCGTCGGGCGTATCGCGACCGGGGTCTACTGGGGGACCCGGACTTTGTCGCCAACCCGATCAACCACCTGCTGAACCGCGAGTACCTGGCGCATCTGGCGTCCAGCATCTCACCGGAACGCGCCACGCCAAGCAAAGACCTTGAGCCCGCCCCGCCTTGGCGTGAAGGGGAGCACACCACGCACTTTGCCGTGCTAGATAACGACGGCAATGCCGTGGCCGCAACTTTGTCGGTCAACCTGCCATTTGGCGCGGCCTTTACCGTGCCCGGTACCGGTGTAGTGCTCAACGACGAGATGGACGATTTCGCCGCAGACCCACACGGCAGCAACGCTTACGGCCTGGCAGGCAGTCAGGCCAATTCCATTGCTGCGGGCAAGCGTCCGCTGTCGAGCATGAGCCCGAGTTTTATCGAGAGTTCTGAGGCGTTCGCAGCGTTTGGCACGCCGGGTGGCAGCCGGATCCCGAGCATGGTGCTGCTGTCGATGCTGCAATACCTGGATGGCCAGCCTGTCGCCACCTGGCCAGCCGTTGCCCGCTATCACCACCAGTATTTGCCGGATGTGGTCGAGCATGAGCCTGATGCGTTTACTCAGGAACAGATGACTGAGTTACGAGCCAGAGGCTACCAACTCAAGGAAGTCAGCCGTGGCTACGGGAATCAGCAGGTGCTGTTCTGGAACAAGACTGACAAGAAGGTCGAGGCCGCCAGCGATCCGCGCGGCGTGGGTGAGGCGCAGCGCTTTGATCCTGCTAGCCCGTAACAAGCAGGCTCACTCCTGCTTGTTGTAGCCATCGCCCGTGCAACCGAGGCAGCGCACGAACGCAGCCTTCGCCGGATCCACCACAAGCGCTTTGCCTGTACGCCCGATACCACCACCGGTTGCAGTGAATGGCAACGCGACCACGAACAGCCCGGTGCCAATGATCGTCGCGGCAATCAGCAACGGCCGCGCGATCAGCAAGTCGCCGATCATGGCAAAAGCGGGTGGATTCTGAATGTCATACACCGGATCGCCGCTGCCCGTCGTCTGCGTGTCAGCCAGCACCGGGACAGCCTGCAAACCCAAAAACAGCGCCAGTGTGGCTGCGAGCATACGAAACGGCTTCATGGATGATCCTTCACTACACGAATGGTGATGCCGTTCACTATAAACAGCGATGTGGGTTAAGCAAGCGAGGCAGTGTTGCGCCTTCTGTAGGCGCTGCCGAAGCCTGCTATCCGGTTTATCTGAAACACCGCTTTCGCAGCCTGCGACAGCCCCTACAAGCCAGCTCATGCACAGGTCTAACAAAGGCTTACTTCTGACATTTGGGGCAATACACACTCGCCCTCTGCCCAAGCTTGATCTCACGCAACGTCGTGCCGCACACCTTGCACGGCAGGTCGCCGCGCCCATAGGCGAATAGCTCCTGCTGGAAGTAACCGGGCTGGCCATCGCCACCGATGAAGTCCCGCAAGGTGGTCCCGCCGCGCTCAATGGCCGCGGCCAGGATGCGCTTGATCTCGATCGCCAGCTTCACATAACGCGCCTTGGAGATACTCTTGGCCTCCCGACGCGGGTCAATGCCAGCGGCGAACAATGCCTCGGTGGCGTAGATATTACCGACGCCCACGACCACCGCGTTGTCCATGATGAACGGCTTTACAGCGATGGACTTACCCCGCGACCGCTCGTACAGGCGCAGGCCGTCGAACAGATCAGTCAACGGCTCAGGCCCCAGGCGGATCAGCAGTTCGTGGTTCAGCGGGTCGAGGCTCCAGAGCATCGCGCCAAAGCGACGCGGGTCGGTGTAGCGCAGCGCCAGCCCTGACTCCAGCTCGATATCCACGTGTTCATGCTTGAGGGCAGGCAACCCGGCTTCCACCAGACGCAAATTGCCCGACATCCCCAAATGGCTGATCAGGGTGCCCACCTCGGCCTGAATCAACAGGTACTTGGCACGGCGCTCAACCAGGACGATTTTCTGCCCGGAAAGACGCACATCCAGGTCTTCCGGAATCGGCCAGCGCAAACGCCGGTCACGCACAATGACGCGGCTGACCCGCTGGCCTTCCAGATGAGGCGCAATGCCCCGGCGGGTGGTTTCAACTTCGGGTAATTCAGGCATGGGTAACTCGTGGCTGGGCGCTTATCAAGGGTAACGGAGCATTTGAATTGGAATGCATCTTACTGTGGGAGCGAATTCATTCGCGAATCGGTTCAACAGGCGAAGCAGCGATGCCTGACACTACGCTTTCGCGAATGAATTCGCTCCCACAGGTTTCTTGACGGCCGCGTCAGCGCGCAGCCAGCTCGCGAATGCTTTCTTTCAGGTTTTCGAAGTCGTAATCGGACAGGCCGACATAATCCAGGACCAGATGCCCGATGGCATTCCATTCATGGTCTTCGTCTTCGTTGCCCAACACCCGATGCGACGCACAGATATGCTCGGCCATCTTCAACACCGCCAGCATGTTTTTCAGTGGCGCATTGCGGTTGGAGTCATCCTGAAAAATGGCCAGGGCATTGTGATGATTGGCAATGGCATTGGTCACATGTTCCGGCAACCGCCACGACTTGGCCGTGAAATAGCCGACAACAGCGTGGTTGGTGTCGAACGCATCGTTTTCGGTATCGACCACTCGCTGATCAGGCCCGGCGTTGGCATAAGCCCGCTCGAGCACTTGCATGTAATCCGGAAAACGCTTGAGCATCAGCGGGATGCCGCAATCGTGGAACAGCCCCAATGCATAGGACTCGTCAACGGTCTGGGAGCCAATGCGCTTGGCCAGCGTCAGGCTGGTCATGGCCACATCCTGGGTCGAATCCCAGAAGCGGTTGAGGGTCACGATGGTTTCATCGCTCATCTCGCCCCTGATCGACTGCGCATTGATCAGATTGACGACCGAGCGAATGCCCAGCAGATTCACGGCCTTCTGGATCGAGGCTATTTTGTTGGCCAGCCCGTAATGGGCCGAATTGACGATTTTCAACAGCGCGCCCGACAAACCGGGATCCTGCGCAATCAACTTGGCAATGACATCCAGATCCGGATCCGGCATGTACTGCTCCATCTGCAAATCCACCATGATTTGCGGCTGCGGAGGCACGCTTATCCCTTGCAAGACTTGCTGGATCTGCTCGGCAGTTAGCTCTTGGGACATAGGGGACACACTCCAGGACTGGTCTGGATTCTACCCCTACCTGCCCTTCGCTTTACAGCTACTCGGGCAAATCGCTGAAACTTCATGGCGTCAACTATCTGGAAAGGTTGAGAGCAGGCCCTGCAAGTCATTCAAAAGAAGGGATATGCCCTGTAGCGACCGCCTGGCTGTTGCCCTGGAAATTTCATGTCCAAATCTTGGGTACCGCTAGTCGCACCAACCCGGAACACCGTTGCTGACACCCATAAATCCGACGTCCGATACTGGATTCCCGCTATAATCCCGCTCTTTTTTCCGGAGCGACGTCATGTCCCTGCCAAGCCTGCGCCTCAAAGCCAACGCCGACCGCCGCCTGCGCGCTGGTCACTTGTGGGTCTACAGCAACGAAATCGACGTCGCCGCCACCCCGCTGCACGGTTTTGCCGCTGGCGATCAAGCGGTGCTGGAAGCCCCGGGTGGCAAGCCACTGGGCATCGTCGCCATGAGCCCCAACAACCTGATCTGCGCACGCCTTGTGTCGCGCGACATCAAGCTGCCTCTGGACAAGTCGCTGCTGGTGCATCGCATCAACGTAGCCCTGTCGCTGCGTGATCGCCTGTTCGACAAACCCTTCTATCGCCTTGTGTACGGCGACTCAGACCTGCTGCCGGGCCTGGTGGTCGATCGTTTCGGCGACATCCTGGTGGTCCAACTGGCGTCGGCCACCATGGAAAAACACAAGGAAGACGTGCTCGCAGCGCTGATCCAGGTGATCAAGCCGAGCGGCATTCTGTTCAAGAACGACTCCGCCGCCCGCGACGCTGAAGGCCTGAATCGCTACGTGGAAACGGCTTTCGGCGTGGTGCCGGAGTGGGTTGCCCTGGAAGAGAACGGCGTGAAGTTCGAAGCCCCGGTCATGGAAGGCCAGAAAACCGGCTGGTTCTACGACCACCGCATGAACCGTGCCCGCCTCGCCCCTTATGTCAAAGGCAAGCGGGTTCTGGATCTGTACAGCTACATCGGCGGGTGGGGCATTCAGGCAGCGGCGTTTGGCGCCAGTGACGTGACGTGCGTCGATGCGTCCTCATTTGCACTGGACGGTGTTGAACGCAATGCTGCCCTGAACGGCTTCGCAGAAAAACTCACCTGCCTTGAAGGTGATGTGTTCGCGGCCCTCAAGGAGCTGAAAGCCAGCGAAGAGCGTTTCGACGTGATCGTTGCCGACCCTCCGGCGTTCATCAAGCGCAAGAAAGACATGAAAAACGGCGAAGCCGGTTACCGCCGCCTGAACGAGCAAGCCATGCGCCTGCTCAGCAAGGACGGCATCCTGGTCAGCGCTTCATGCTCCATGCACTTGCCTGAAGACGACCTGCAAAACATCCTGCTCACCAGCGCCCGCCACCTGGACCGCAACATCCAGCTGCTCGAACGCGGCGGCCAGGGCCCGGATCACCCGGTACACCCGGCCATTGCTGAAACCCGCTACATCAAGAGCATCACCTGCCGGTTGCTGCCCAATAGCTAAGCACGCTCTGAATAGTTGGGGTGGATAGTGCGCCCCGACACACATCCCCGGTGGGAGCGAATTCATTCGCGAAAGCGTCATTCCAGACGATGCAATTGCATTGAATATATGGGCCCCTTCGCGAATGAATTCGCTCCCACAGGTTTGTACAAAATCGCCCCGAACACCCCGTTTCAATCCCTACCGCAAGTCAGAATTCCCTCCCCTGTACCGCTCAGTAATGAACCTGAAACGATTCCTACGGTCTGTGACTTGGGATTAAAACGGATGGCGTATCAGGCGTAGACCCGATAAAGGGCTCCACACGTAGTTCCCTCCCGTCCATTGCGGATTTTTTCGCAGCAGTTGCAGCGCTTGTCCTGCATGTCACTGCACCATCTTTACCGGCCCGACCATCGGCGCCTTTATCTTTCCTTTTATCGAAGATAACCATGTCTATGTCTCGTCATCTTTCAGCCTTCATTTCTCATCGACTGCTCAACCGCCGCACCCTGGGTGCCGCTTTGCTGATTGCCGCCTGCAGCACCGCCCAGGCCGCCGAACCCAAGGCCAACGACCGCTGGGTCAGCGACAGCCTGAACACCTTCGTGCGCAGTGGACCGACTGATGGCTATCGCATCGTAGGCACGCTGAAATCCGGACAGAAAGTCGAGTTGATCAACACTCAGGGCGATTACAGCCAGGTGCGCGGCGAAGGTGGCAGCTCTGTGTGGATCCCCACCAATGACCTGCAGAGCGAACCAGGCCAGGCCGAGCGCCTGCCGGAATTGACCCAGCAAGTGGCCGACCTCAGCGGCCAGTTGAAAACCATCGATGACAGCTGGAAGACCCGCGTGCAAGGCATGCAGGAAACCCTGGATACGCGCAAAAAGCTGATCGACGAACTGGAAGCACGCACCAAAGACCTCAACGCCCAGCTCACCGACTCACAGTCCGAACTGCGCACCACCCAAGCCAAGCTCGGCGACGAAAACAATCTCGTGCTGATGCGCTACATGATCTACGGCGGCAGCATTGCCGGCGCAGGCCTGCTGGTCGGCCTGATCATCCCGGCCCTGACCCGTGGGCGGAAGAAGAATGATGGGTGGGTTTGATTGATCGTGATGGCAAGGGTCGACGCTTGCTGAACATAGCGCGGTGTTAGTGAGCACCGCGCCATCGCCTATCCAACGAAATAACTCTTTGAATTGAAATGTTTCCCGTAGCGGCTTTAGCCGCGAGCGATGGTGCTGACGATAGAAATCTCGTGCAGGCCGAGATCTTCGCGGCTGAAGCCGCTCCTACAGCACCGCCAAAATCGTAGGACCGGCTTAGACAATTCTCGTAGGACCTTTCCCAAACCCCCTTCCCTGCATTGAGCGGGCGGTGTTCATCGGCCAACCTTGCGCCTTCGCCACGGGCCGTCCGCCCGATTCGGCAAGGAGCCTACGATGCCTGACAACTGCCAGACCCCGCGCGGGCACATGGCCAACCTCGTCGCCAAAGCCAAAAGCAATGACCCCCTCGACGCAGCGGGTATGTGCCCGTTGATGATGCAGACCCTGCAACTGCTGCCGGTGCGCTATGGCCGGGTTGAAGACCTTGATCCGTCCCGTGAGCTGAGCATGCCTTACACGCTGGAGTCCCGGCCGTTGGGGTTTCGTCTGATTCGAGATGGTTTTTTGTACGTCATCGACAGTTCGACGGGTTTGCTGCACGAGTACAAGACGCAGGACGGTTCGGTGGTGGCCCTGCTGTTCAAGGGCAGCGAAGTGACTGCCAATCGTCGCGCTGCCGTTATCGAGACTGATCCGGCGCTGCTGTTTTCCCGCTCGGCCACGCTGCACGTAGCCTTTTCCGAGGTGCAGTGGACGGCGTTCAAATGCGCTCAGGTGATGAAAGTCGCGGCCGAGCGCGAGTATTTCATGCAGCGGGTGAGCTTCGACAACGTCCAGTACGGCAAGGGCGTGGATCTTTTCGACGACCGCCCCATGGCCGTCTGGCTGGCCGAAACCAGCGCCAGCTGGGCGGACAAACCAGGTGAAACCAGCACCGAGATTCCCTACGCCTGGGAACACGCGCCGCTGTACCGGCAAACCATCCTTGAAGAGTTCACCAGCCAGGTCACGGCTGAGCACAAGCATGATTTTCTGTTTCTCGCCGTACGCGATGATGTTGGCGTGATGCGCGACCTGGCCCAGCATCAGGATCAGATCGTGGAGCAGATCGCCAACTGGGCGCAGAGCCAGAACGGTGTGGTCGAGCGCGATTATTTGCTGGGCTGCTATATCGAATCCCTGACCCAGATCACCGAAGAGGACCTGGGTAAACGGGCCAAAGCCAACCCGGGGCTCAAGGCGTTGCTGGACGACATTGAACGCTTGCCAGAGCCGGAACGCAGCCGGACTCGCCAGACGTTGCGGGAGGTGATGAGCGAAGACAGTAGCCAACACCCTGCTCCGCGCCTTGAAGACCCCGATTTACCTGCCGAGCTGCAGGCTCGCCTCAAAGCACTCCCTCCAAGCGCCGAGCCGCCGCATATGTACGCAGGCCATGAAGTTCGGGTGCACACGCTTCAACAGTATTACCTTGAGCAACGCTTCGTTGGCACCAGCCCCGCGTTCATTGCCCGTCATCGTCAGACGCTGTGGGGACTCTATCGCCAGATGGACAAGCCCACCAAGGACGCACTTTACGGCGCCAAATTCGGCCAGCGCGGCATCAACGACCTGATCGATCGCCCGCGCATGGACGCCTTTCTCAAGCAGCAGCGGGCGGTGTTGCAGCCGCTCAACGAAGAACTGGAAAAGATCACTCAGGACCGCATCAACCTGTTGATCAAAAACCGTCTGCACCGGGCGATCTGGTATTACGACATCGAAGACGCCGAGCAAGTCGACCACGCCTTGCTCACCGAATACGCCTGCCTCAAAGACATATGCCGCAGTGACAAGGCCGTCGATTCAGTGCTGGCCTGGCTGAAACTCAACCCCGCCATGTCCCGCCCGATGTTCTACGCCGCGCCCTTGAGCGCGCAAACCGAACTGGCTGTGCAGTTTGCCGTTTTCGCCAACGCAGGCTGGTTGCTGATCAAAGATGCCCCCACGTGGATGGAGCGCCTCAAACAATGGGGCGCGGGTCTGGTGCTCGACACCGAGCGACTGTCGCCCGCGACACAGGTTAACCTCTCGGCCGCGTGGGGCGCCCTGGCTCCCGCGTTGCAGACAGGTATCCAGCAGGCCGTGCAGGCCTTTTTGCAGGAGCTGGACAAAGGCCAGTTACCGGAGATGGAAGCGCTGTTTCGCCGCCTGCCCAATACCGCGGGCGTGGCGATCCTTGATGCGGCGCGGCGCGAGAACGTCACCTTCCAGTTCGCCAGCGCCGAAGACCTGCAACACCTGGGCAAGACCCTCCAGGCCGTGCAGCAGAAACGTGACCACCTGCGCTACCTGACCAACTACGCCCGCGAGCAAAAAGCCCGTGACCCGTACTGGCACCAGAGCACCGACGCCGACTGGACCAGGGAGCAACGCCAGAAGACTCAGCAGTCCTTGAGCGAACTGGAACAATACATGGCCAAGGCCATGAGCCCGGTGGCCGATCTGCCAACCGACTCAACCCACCTGCAAACCGCGTCCTCCGGCAAACCGGGGTTGGCGCTGGTGTTTCCGGCGCAGCAGCATCGTGAGGTGCGTTCGGTGCTGGAGAGTTATCGGAAGGGAGTGGTGGTAGCGCCTAAGGCCGGGTTGCTGGGGGATGGGGCCGGGTTGTTGGTGTTTGTGGCGCAGGTGGTGAATTTGGTGGTGGTGCGCGGGGAAACATTAGCTCAGCCTGATAAATCTCGAAATGAAAGCGCATATCGGAACGCACAAGCAGCAACCGCTGCAGCTGGATTTGGTGCAGCGCAAGGCATCGCCGATACAGCCCTGAGTGCTCATGCTGCAGAGCTGGCAAAAAACCTGAAGAAAGCGGAGCTTTTGGGTGTTCATGTCCAGATGGGGAAATTGCACATCGCTCTTGGGGTAGGCAGTTATCCCGCAGGAATGATTGCAGCGGCCATGAGCCTCTCCAACTCTCATAGCAACTGGCAAGACGCTGTTCGCAAAGGCAACACCGACGCCCAGAACGGTGCTGTGATGAGCATGCTGGCCAACGGCGGATTTCTGGTCAGCAATTCCTACGGTGCTTTGCAGACAGGCATCGCCTTCAAACACGTATTAGCTACAGCCCGTAACTCTCCTGCCAGAGTCGCCGCTTGGGCTGCAGCCGGTACACGCCTATCCACGGTGTTTTTCCGCTTCAACGTCGCAGGGATTTTCCTCACCGCCCTTGAGCTGTGCGGCAGTTGGTACTACAACCGCAACAATCTCAGTCGCCACGACCGCTGGTTGCTTGGCACGCCATGGGGTCAGGGGCGGGATCCGGACCTGTGCGTTTCATTACCTCTTGATGATTACCTCAAAGATCTGCGCTGGTATTACCAAGCTCCACGCATGCAAATCATACCGAGCAGCAATAACGGAGCTCGACAGTTCTTGCTGCATTTCCCGATGTTGTCTGCTGCCGAGCTGACAAAACCTGTAGGCAGTCACGCCAGCGCTAGCGTGCTCAATATTGGTGGCTACCAGGTTGCTCGTGAACAAACCGGGCGGGACCGTACCCCAGAGTGCTGGAGGCCCTTAGGCGAGGCGCTGGAAGATCGCATGCACATCAAGCAACTCAACCCCTTGATTGTGGAATTCACGGACTTGCGCAGCCTGATCAAGCCAGAGGTGCTCAGTTACTCCGACGTCGTGCTTTCAATCCAGCTAGGGCTCATCACGCCGAAAGGGCAATACGAAGCCAACGTCTACGAGGTGCGCTTCCCGGTGTTGGATGAAAGCGGCGACTTCCCGGCGGTGGACCTCGATCCACCAGGAGAGTGCGAGTACTTCAAGATCCACCCAGACCTCATGCCTGAGGTGAAGAAATAAGATGGCAATAGATATGGCAGGGCCGCCGCCTATCAATCAAGCCCCTTATGCAGGGATGCTGGAAGTGTTCCCTACCGGCCAGGTCACCTATCTGGCCCCCTTGCCGTTACCCACCGACTTACCGGCGCAGGATTACGGCGGAGCGGTGGGAAGCGTAACAGACACCTACCTGGATTTCGGCGTCGGCCTCCCCTCCGTTTTTGGCTGGCAAATGACGTTAGGCGGCCCGTTTTGGGCAGTTTGGTTTTTTGGATTATTTTTCCCCGCACTTGACTGGTTGCTTTCGATCGCGGAAGGAAGGGGGTTGAAGCAGGCTAACGAGTTTTCGCTAAAGATGATCCCTAGCGGCCTCGAAATGGGAGCCTGGCTTGCCGCCGTCACCCTAACCATGTACCTCGGCATCACCTTCCACCACCTCCTCAAATACAAAGAAGTCGTCCCCACCCGCTTCAACCGCCAACGCCGGGAAGTCTGTTTCGTCCCGAGTGGCCACACCGAACCCATCTTCGTGCCATGGGAGTCAATGTCAGCCTGGGTGGTGCAGGCCCGAAGCGTGACGCAGTACGGCCCCGATATCCGCTACGCCATGGGCGTCGGCTTTTATCATCCGCCCCACGACGAGCATTACAGCCTGGAGTTTTTCTGCGCGGGGTTTGATCTGGCGGTGTGCAACTGGGAGGCAATTCGGGCGTACATGGAATACGAGGTCCACAGCCTCAAGGACATCCAGGACCCGCTGGAGCTGCAAAACCCCGGCGACCCTCCCCATGAAGGCCTGCACACGTTTTACAACGCTCGCGAACGCATGCGTCGGCGTCGCAAGAATCGTGAAGTGGGTTTCTTCTATCCGTTCTGGTGGTACCTGTACCACGTCCTGACCTTGTGGACCCTGCCCAACTACCTCACCGAATGGGAGATACGCCGCATCAAGAGCATTGGTCGCGCCGTAGTGCCTGACGCCATGCAACGCTGGTCAGAACCACTTCCGCCTGAGCAATGGGCCAAGCCCAGCGCTGAACTGCTGCGCATGAGCCAGGCAGTAAAAGCCCTGCGCGAGAAACGGCCCAGCCAGAACCTTGCTTCACGGTTTGCCGAGGTGCAGCGGGCGGATCGAGGCACTGCCCAATGAACCTGGGAAACGCTCAACCTGTAGGAGTCAACGTGTTGGCGAGACGTCGGCACTGCGTCATGCGAAATACTGCCTCGCGAACAAGTTCGCTCCTACAGACAAGCGCCAGCCTCGTGCCTGAGGTGAAGAAATAAGATGGCAAAGGAGATTGCAGGCCCGCCGCCGATAAATCACACCCCTTATGCTGGCATGCAGGAGGCTTTTCCGACGGGTCAGGTTACGTACCTGGCCCCACTCCCCTTACCCACCGATCTGCCGGCCCAGGATTACGGAGGCGCCGTGGGTGGAGTAACCGATACCTATTTGGACTTTGGAGTCGGTTTGCCCGCTGTTTTTGCTTGGCAGATGGGACTAGGGACACCTTTCTGGGCGCTTTGGTTTTTTAGCTTATTTGCTTCTGGACTGATATGGCTAATGACAATAGGGGAAGGCAACGGGCCTGTTTTAGCTACTGAACTTGCATTGGACTATTTGCCTTTCGGTCTGCAGGTGGGAGGATGGTCCGCAGCAGCAGCACTAACTATATACCTCGCCATCAGCCTCCAGAACCTCCTCAAATACAAAGAAGTCGTCCCCACCCGCTTCAACCGCCAACGTCGGGAAGTCTGCTTCGTACCGCGCGGGCACACCGAGCCTATCTTCGTCCCATGGGAATCACTGTCAGCCTGGGTGGTGCAGGCCCGAAGCGTGACGCAGTACGGCCCCGATATCCGCTACGCCATGGGCGTCGGCTTTTATCATCCGCCCCACGATGAGCATTACAGCCTGGAGTTTTTCTGCGCGGGGTTTGATCTGGCGGTGTGCAATTGGGAGGCGATTCGCGCGTACATGGAGTACGAGGTGCACAGCCTCAAGGACATCCAGGACCCGCTGGAGCTGCAAAACCCCGGCGACCCGCCTCATGAGGGTGTACACACGTTTTACAACGCGCGAGCGCGGATGCGTCTACGGCGTAAAAATCGTGAAGTGGGTTTCTTCTATCCGTTCTGGTGGTACCTGTACCACGTCCTGACCTTGTGGACCCTGCCCAACTACCTCACCGAATGGGAGATCCGCCGCATCAAGAGCATTGGTCGCGCCGTAGTGCCCGATGCCATGCAACGCTGGTCGCAGCCGCTCCCGCCTGAGCAATGGGCCAAACCCAGCGCTGAACTGCGGCGCATGAGCGAGGCGGTGAAAGCCCTGCGCGAGAAACGGCCCAGCCAAAACCTTGCGTCACGATTTGCAGAGGTGCAGCGGGCGGATCGAGTTATTGGCAAATGAGCCTCAGCGCACCACACCCTCTTCAATCAACAGCTTGAGGATTGCCTCAGCCCCGGCTTCGGGCGTCACGCCCTTGAGCACTTGCCCGCCGCCGCCGCTGGCTTTGGCAGTGGCCGCTTTCATGCGGTCGGCGCCGCTTTTGGCCTTGATGACTTTCAAGCGCTTTGGCCGTGGTTTGGCTGGTTGCAGCGCCGATCCGGTGAGCAGCTCGTCACTGATGATTTCCACCTGCTCGGCATCGAGCGTGCCGCGCTGTGAAGGGCCGTAGGCGCTTTGCCGAGGTTTGGGCGCGGCGTTATCCACCGTAGCGAGAAACGGCAGACGCACTTTCAAGCGCCGCCGCTGACCACGGGGCAGCGCTTGCAACACCAGCGCTGAACCACTGTCGAGCGATTCCACTTCAGCCAGACCGACCACCAGTGGCCAGCCGAGCTTTTCCGCCAGCAGGAACGGCAGCATGCCTGAGCCTTCACCGGTTTCTGCCTGGCTGCCAGTGAGCACCATCTGCACACCTGACTCCCGGATGTAATCACTCAACGCAGGCAATGCGTCGGCGTTTTCCGGCTGTTCCAATACGTGCAACTGATCCAGCCCCATGCCCAGGTAGGCACGCAAGGCAGGCTCATGAGCATTGCCCGCATGCAGCACGTGCAAGTTATCCCCAGCCAGTTGCAGGCCCAGCTCGACTGCGCGGGCATCCTGCTCGGCGCGACGGGCGCGGCCGGAAGTCGGGTGCGCGCCAATGGAGACGAGGCTGATGATGTGCAACGGCGCTTTATCCACAGGCGCATTCAAGAGATCAGGCCGCATCTTGCTTCGCTCCATTGCGATAGTGTTCAACCGCTACGATCAGCGCCTTGAGGATTTCCGCGCTCTCACCAATCACTGACAAGTCAGCGCGCTTGATCATGTCGCAGCCGGGATCCAGGTTGATCGCCACCACCTTGTCGCAGGCACCGATGCCTTGCAGATGCTGAATGGCGCCGGAGATGCCCACCGCCACATAGACCCGCGCCGTGACCCAGGTGCCGCTGGCACCGACCTGACGATCGCGGCCCATGAAGCCATCGTCCACGGCCACCCGAGACGCGCCTTCGGTAGCGCCCAACGCTGCAGCGGTTTTATGAAACAGATCCCAATCCTTCACGCCGTTGCCGCCGGAGAAGATGAACTCGGCTTCGGCCATGGGGATCAAGCCAGGGTCCACCGCCACTGCGCCCAGATCTTCGATACGCGGCAAGCTGCGCGCCACGCTTGTGGATAACTCCACGGGCAGCGCTTCATGACGGGTTTCGCTGACTGGTTCGGCACATTCCACCGCTGCCAGAATCAGGCGCGCCAGTGGCCGGGCCAGGTCCTCACGGCCGGCTCCCGCGCGACCGATGCACTGCTCATCCTTGACCTGCCAGACCCGCGTGGCCGGGCGCTCACCCAGGCTCGCCGCAAAGCGTCGGCCCAGCTCGCCGCCACCGCTGCGGCTGTCCGGCAGCAACCAGTGACGTGGGTTGAATTGGTTATCCACAGCGCGCAGACCTTGCACACGTTGCTCGGGTGAATAGCCGCTGAACTCGGCACCCTCTAGCGTGAGCAGGCGATCAACGCCCGCGGTCGCGAAGGTGGTTTCCTTATGTTCGCCAAATACCACGGCCAACACGGCGCCACTGGCACCGGCGAGCTGATGAGCCAGGCCCAGCAAGTCCCGGTCGTGGCTGCTCAGGCGGCCGCCGACCATGTCGGGTGCAACACAGATATAAAACGCCGGTTCCGGCACCTGATGCAGCGGCAACTGCACGTCGGCTGCGGCTGTGCGCTTCACCGCCCCGCCTTGTTGAGCGCCGCTGCGGTCAATGCGCTTGATGCCGTTAGGACCGATGAAGCCCACACCATGAACGTTTTTGCGCATCAGGCCGTTGGGGCCCATCCAGCTGCTCTGCGCCGGTTGCATGGCCGCGTGCAGTGGGTGCAGACGGTTGCGCGCAATCCACTCGGCGCGTGGGTCACGTCTAATAATGTCGCTCATCAGTGGACCTCCGCAGGTTCACGTTTGGTTGGCGCAGGTTTGCTGGGGATAACCTCCTCCACCAGCGCATCGGCCACCAGTTCGGCAATGTCCTTGATCAGCGGACGCGGCTCGACCACGCCTTCGAGCATCGCGGTGCATTGCGGGCAGCCGACGGCGACCACTTCTGCACCCGTCTCGCGGATGTCTTCCATGCGCATGTCGGGGATTCGCTGCTTGCCGGGGATATCCGTGATCGGCGCACCGCCACCACCGCCACAGCAGCGGGAGCGGAAACCGGAGCGCTGCATTTCCTTGACCTCGATGCCCAGCGCCCGCAACACATCTCGCGGTGCTTCATATTCACCGTTGTAACGGCCCAGGTAGCACGGGTCGTGATAAGTCACGCTGGCGCCTTTGTGCTGACCCAGACTGAGCGCGCCACCGGAAATCAACTCGGCCATGTAGGTGCTGTGGTGTTGGACGAGGTAGTTGCCATCGAACGCGCCGTACTCGTTTTTCAGGACATGGAAGCTGTGCGGGTCGCAGGTGACGATGCGTTTGAAGCGGTACTTGTTCAGAGTCTGAATGTTGCGTTTGGCGAGCATCTGGAAGGTGGCTTCGTCACCCAGGCGACGGGCCACGTCGCCGCTGTCCCGCTCTTCCAGCCCCAGCACCGCGAAGTCGACTTGTGCCGCGTTGAGGACTTTGACGAAGGCGCGCAAGGTCCGCTGATTACGCATATCGAACGCGCCATCACCGACCCAGAACAGGACGTCGACAGACTGCCTGTCACTGAGCAGATCAAGGTTCAGGTCCGCCGCCCAGTTCAATCGCCCGCCCGGAGCGAAACCGCCGGGGTTGTCGGTGGCGATGAGGTTCTCCAGGACTTCGGCGCCCTTGTTCGGGGTCGCACCTTTTTCCAGGGTCAGGTGGCGGCGCATGTCGACGATGGCGTCCACGTGCTCGATCATCATCGGGCATTCTTCGACGCAGGCGCGGCACGTGGTGCAGGACCACAGAGTGTCTGAGTCCACCAGGCCGTTGACGATGGGTTGATGAGGGTTGCCGCTGTGCAGACCAATCTCTTTGCCGGGATAGGGGCTGCCGGCGAATTTTGCATCGGTGCCGCCCGCCAGGCCGACCACCATATCCTGGATAAGCTTTTTAGGGTTCAACGGCTGCCCCGCCGCAAACGCCGGGCACGCCGCTTCGCATTTGCCGCACTGCACACAGGCGTCAAAACCCAGCAGTTGGTTCCAGGTGAAATCCTCGGGTTTTTCAACGCCCAGCGGTGCGGTTTTGTCGCTCAGGTCCAGCGGCTTGAGCCCAGTGGAACGACCACCGCCAAAGCGTTCGGCGCGGCGGTGCCAGGCCAGGTGCAACGCGCCAGCGAAGGCATGCTTCATCGGCCCGCCCCAGGTCATGCCCAGGAATAATTCCGAAACGCCCCACAGCACGCCCACCGCCAGAATCGCGGCCAATACCCAGCCGCCAAAATCCGCAGGCAGGATGCCCGCCACTGGCAAGGTCAGCAGGAAAAAGCTGGCGGAGAAGGCCAACAGACTTTTCGGCAGGCGCATCCACGGGCCTTTGGACAGGCGAGCCGGGGGATTGAGGCGACGCAGGAACATGAAGATTGCGCCACCGAACATCGCCGCCGAGGCCAGCAACAGGGCGTAGCCAAGGATCTGGTTATGCAGGCCGAAACCATGTACCAGTATCGCCAGCACGATAGACGCCACCGCCCCGCCCGCTGTGCCGACGTGGGTGTTGGCGATGTATTTGTCCCGGGCCACGACGTGGTGCAAATCCACCATGTAGCGCTTGGGCATGGCCAGCAGCCCGCCGAGCAGGTCGACTTTCGAAGCCCGGCCGTTGCGCCACATATTCATCCGCCGCAAAGCGCCGAGGACACCCAGGCCCAGAGCAGCGAACAGCAGGATTGGAAGCAAAGTATTTAGCATTGAGGTGCCCTCAAGCCTCAAGCTGCAAGCCTAAAGCTGCAAGAAAAGAACAAGGCGAAACCCCATCTGCCCTCACTTGCAGCTTGTAGCTTGTAGCTTGAAGCTGCTCTTAGAAATCCTTGCAAAGCCGCAAGCCGTCATAAATCGCCGCGTGTGTATTGCGCTGTGCCACGCAGTCGCCGATCCGGAACAACAAGTACCCGTCACCCGGTTCGCTCAAGCAGGGCTGCGGCTTGATGGCGAACAGGGCCTCGATGTCGATCTGGCCCTTGTTGCGCGAGTCGGCCTTGAGTGCGTAATACAACTCTTCGTCCGGGCGCACGCCGTTTTCGACGACCACCTGATCCACTACCCGCTCTTCCTTGGCACCGGTGTATTCGTTCTCCAGCACCGCCACCAACTTGTCGCCTTCGCGGTAAACCTTTTCCAGCATCATGTCGCCGGTCATGATCACTTCTTTGGGGTACATGCTGCGGTAGTAGGTGGGGAACGACGTACCGCCAATCGCCACGCCCGGCTTGATATCGTCCGTGACGATTTCCACCTGGCTGCCTTTGTCGGCCAAAAAGTCGGCAGTCGACATCCCGGTGAACTCGCAAATAGTGTCGTAGACCAGCACGTTCTTGCCCGGCGCAACCTTGCCGTCGAGGATGTCCCAGCTGCTGACCACCAGGCCTTCAGCCGCGCCCCAATGTTCGTTCTGCTCCACGAATGGGTGACCACCCACCGCCAGCACCACGATGTCCGGGCGCAGGTCGAGAATGGTTGCCGCATCAGCAGCTGTTCCCAGACGCAGATCGACTTTCAAACGCGCCAATTCCAGCTGGAACCAGCGGGTGATGCCGGCGATCTGGTCACGCTGCGGAGCCTTCGATGCCGTGGTGATTTGCCCGCCGATGAATTCTTTCTTCTCGAACAGCGTCACGTCATGGCCGCGCTCGGCAGACACCCGCGCCGCTTCCATGCCCGCAGGCCCGGCACCCACGATCACCACCTTGCGTTTTGCACCGGTGGATTTTTCGATGATGTGCGGCACGCCCATGTACTCACGGGACGTCGCGGCGTTCTGAATGCACAGAACGTCGAGGCCCTGATACTGGCGGTCGATGCAATAGTTGGCGCCGACGCACTGTTTGATCTGGTCGATCTGGCCCATCTTGATCTTGGCGATTAAGTGCGGGTCGGCGATGTGCGCGCGGGTCATGCCGACCATGTCGACGTAACCGCCCTCCAGAATCCGTGTGGCCTGGTTCGGGTCCTTGATGTTCTGCGCGTGCAGTACAGGCGCCTTGACCACTTCCTTGATCCCGGCCGCCAAGTGCAGAAAAGGCTCCGGTGGATAACTCATGTTCGGAATGACGTTGGCCAGGGTGTTGTGGGTGTCGCAACCTGAACCCACCACGCCGATGAAGTCGATCATGCCGGTCTGGTCGTAGTACTTGGCGATCTCCTTCATGTCCTCGTGGCTCAAGCCATCGGGATGGAATTCGTCGCCGCACAAACGCAGGCCCACGCAGAAATCAGGGCCGACTTCCTTGCGCACGGCCTTGATCACTTCCAGACCAAAACGCATGCGGTTTTCGAAGCTGCCGCCCCATTCGTCAGTCCGCTTATTGACTCGCGGGCTCCAGAACTGGTCGATCATGTGCTGGTGCACCGCCGAGAGCTCGACGCCGTCCAGACCACCGGCCTTGGCACGCGCCGCAGCGCTGGCGTAATTGCCGATCACGCGCCAGATTTCTTCCGGCTCGATGGTTTTGCACGTCGCACGGTGCACCGGCTCACGGATGCCCGAAGGCGATAGCAGCGTCGGCCAGTGGTCGCCGTCCCAGCGCGAGCGACGGCCCATATGGGTAATCTGGATCATGATCTTGGCGCCGTGCTTGTGCATGGCGTCCGCAAGATTCTGGAAGTGCGGGATGATGTTGTCGGTCGCCAGGTTGACCGACTTCCACCAGCTTTGCGGGCTGTCGATAGCGACGCTGGATGAACCACCACAAATCGCCAGGCCAATCCCGCCCTTGGCTTTTTCCTCGTAGTACTTCACATAGCGGTCCGTGGTCATGCCGCCATCGGTGGCGTAGACCTCGGCATGCGCGGTGCTCAATACCCGATTGCGGATCGTGAGTTTGCCTATCTGGATAGGCTGAAACATCGCTTCGAAAGCCATGACACGATCCTCGACTTACAACGGTTTGACGATGAACAGGCCGTCGTCGTGGCCTTCTTCCGAGCCGCCGTAGACCTGCTCGGCCACAGTGCGAATCGGGCTGCCTTTGGCGGCGAGAATCTGGTCCATGGCACCCGCGAACCAGCCGGTGAACATGTAATCGACCTTGCGCCCGACCTTGCCGTACACGTAGACAAAAGCCGAGTGCTCAAGCTTGACGCTGGCGGTGCCTTTTTCCAGGTCGATGTCCTGGATCTTGAACAGGCCCCAGCCGCGCTGTGACAGGCGCTTCATGTAATGCTCAAACACCGCGACGCCTTCCAGGTCGTGGCATTCGGCTTCCTTCTCGCACCAATGCCAAGCGGATTTGTAGCCCGCCTTGTAGAGAATCTCGGCGTAGGCGTCAGCGCCCAGGACTTCTTCGATGCCCATGTGGTTGTTGACGAAAAAGTGGCGCGGCACGTACAGCATCGGCAAGGCGTCGGAGGTCCAGATGCCGGTTTCGCTGTCGACTTCGATGGGCAGTTGCGGGGCGATTTTAGCCATGGGGTCAAACTCCAGAAATTCGGGTGACACCTACTGCGCGAAATGGCAGTGGGGTGATTGATTGTTTTGAGTTGCGAGCGGCTTTATTCGCCCCAAACGTCCGCGAGAACGTTCACCCAGTTCTCGCCCATGATCTTGCGCACCGTGCGCTCGGCATGGCCGCGTTTGAGCAGGGTTTCGGTCAGGTTCGGGAACTCGCCCACGGTGCGGATGCCCAGCGGGTTGATGATCTTGCCGAAGCTGGTCAGGCGGCGCGCGTAGCCCTTGTCGTGGGTCAGATACTCGAAGAAGTCCTGGCCGTGCCCCTGGGTGAAGTCAGTGCCGATGCCGATGGAGTCTTCGCCGACGATGTTCATCACGTATTCAATAGCTTCGGCGTAGTCGTCGATGGTCGACTCGATGCCCTTGGCCAGAAACGGCGCAAACATGGTGACGCCGACGAAACCGCCATGATCGGCGATGAACTTGAGCTCTTCGTCTGACTTGTTGCGTGGATGTTCTTTAAGGCCGGACGGCAGGCAGTGGGAGTAGCAGACCGGTTTTTTCGATTCGAGGATGACTTCTTCGGACGTCTTGGAGCCCACGTGTGACAGGTCGCACATCACGCCCACGCGGTTCATTTCCGCGACGATTTCACGACCGAAACCTGACAACCCGCCATCGCGCTCGTAGCAGCCGGTGCCCACCAGGTTCTGGGTGTTGTAGCACATCTGCACGATGCCCACGCCCAGCTGCTTGAAGATCTCGACATAGCCGATCTGGTCTTCATAGGCATGGGCATTCTGGAAGCCGAACAGGATGCCGGTCTTGCCCTGCTCCTTGGCCTTGCGAATGTCGGCGGTGGTGCGCACAGGCATCACCAGGTCGCTGTTCTCGCGCATCAGCTTCTGGCTTTTGCAGATGCTGTCGATGGTTGCCTGAAAGCCTTCCCACACCGACACGGTGCAGTTGGCCATAGTCAGGCCGCCTTTGCGCATGTCTTCGAACAGCTCACGGTTCCACTTGGCGATGATCAGCCCGTCAATAACGATGCTGTCGGCGTGCAATTCGGCTGGGCTCATCAGGCTGTCCCCTTTAGGTGCTGATGCGCCGAATCGTGTGCCGGCGCTATTGAGGCCAGCATATGCCTGAGGCTCGGGCGAGCCGGGTGCAAAAACGACAGGGGGCTTGCCGAAAGCGTCAAGAAACGACAATGGCCGACAGGGCGCGACACCGCCAGTGGTCGCCAACCTGTTCTTTAGCACGCGCTTAGGCGAGAATTCAGGCCATCAATGAATCGGAGCGACTCGATGAAAACGGTATTTCTGGCTTTGACGCTATTGGCTACAGGCATCACGGGCGCTCACGCGGCTCAGAACCCTGACGTTTCACCGTGTGATGGGGTCGACGAAGACAAGCAAACCCTGGAGTGTTCCAAGTACAGCCGGGAAACCGCCGAGGAACTGCTCAAGGAGAACTTCCAGAATCTGTTGCAGCGGGTGCAAAGCCAGTTCGTCGCCAACAAGACTCAATTCAACGATTTCACCAGCAAGCTCAAGACTGCACAGCTGGCCTGGGAAAAGCTGCGCGATGCCGACTGTGCCGTTGAAGTCTTCCCGTCAGCGGCGGGCAGCAAGGCTTACACCATTGCTGAAAACGACTGCCTGGCGCGCATGAGCGATGAGCGCTCCGAGTATCTGGAGTCGATCGCGCAGGAATGAACACGCTCATGAGCTATGGTGTCTGCCTTACAACCAAAGCTCAGAAGTGAAGGCGTTTTCAATGATCATTTGTGGTGTAGAAATCAAAGGCAGCGAGGCGATTTTCGCGTTGGCGACGCGCCAGCAAGGTGGCCTCGAACACCTGCCGCTGGCAACCAAAAAGCTGGCACTGGAGGACGACGATGAGTCGTCCAACGTCAAGGCGTTCGCGACGCAGATCGCCAGCTTTGTGCGGGAAAACGGCATCAGCCATGTGGTTATCAAGAAGCGCAGCAAGAAGGGCGAGTTTGCCGGTGGGCCGACTACATTCAAGATCGAGACGGTATTTCAACTGCTGAAGGACTGCGAAGTGACCCTGTTGTCGCCGCAGACCATCAATGCCCAGAACAAGAAACACGACTTCGCCCTGCCCGCTTCGCTGAACAAGTATCAGCATGAAGCGTACAAGGCGGCGTGTTCGGGGTTGATGAAGAATCTGTAAACAACCCGCGCGCTCCTACAGATACCCAACATCTTCTGTGGGAGCACCGGGTGAGGCTCCACCTCGCTTGCGAAGGCGGTGCATAAAACCGAGAGATGTGGCGAGCTTGATTACCTCTTCGCGAGCAAGCTCGCTCCCACAGGTCAAGGTTCAGGTCCAGCGACACGGTTGAATCACCCCATCAATTCAACACAACCTTCCCCGCCCGCTCAGCCTTGCGACGACGCGCCACCAGCACGCCGGTGGCGATCACCAGAATGCTCAGCAGGCCTGTGGCGAGGATTTCCACGCGGTGGGCTTCCTGAGCCAGCATGATCCCCAGTACGCCGACGATGAACACGATCACCAGCCAGGTCAGGTATGGGAACAACCACATGCGGAACGACAACTGCTCGCCAGCGGCAATGCTCTTCTGGCGCATGCGCAGTTGGGAAACGGCGATCACCAGGTACACCAGCAGCGCGATGGCGCCGGAGCTGGCCAGCAGAAATTCGAACACGGCCGCCGGGGCGACATAGTTGGCGAATACTGTCAGGAACGCAGCACCTGTGGACAGAATCACAGCGCAGTAAGGCGTGCCGCTTTTGCTGGTGCGCGTCGCAGCAGCAGGCGCATCACCGCGTTTGCCCAGCGAGTAAAGCATCCGCGAGGCGGTGTAGAGTGCCGAGTTCAGGCAGCTGGTCACGGCGATCAGCACCACGATATCGACAATCATCTTGGCGTTAGGGATGCCCATCATGTCCAGCACGGTCTGGTAGGAACCTACCTCAGCCAGACGCGGATCGTTCCACGGTACCAGCGCCACCACGATGAAGATCGACACCAGATAGAACAGGCAGATCCGCCAGATCACCGAATTGGTGGCCTTGGTGATCTGCTTCTCTGGATCTTTCGATTCGGACGCCGCAATGGTGACAATCTCGGTCCCCATGAAGGAGAACATGGTGGTCAGCATCGCAGCCAATACCGCGCCCATACCGTTTGGCAGGAAGCCTTGGGTGTCATACAGATGGCTGACACCACTGACCTGGCTGTTGGGCAGCAGACCGAAGATGGCCGCCGCGCCCAGCACCACAAATCCGATAATCGCCAGCACCTTGATCAAGGCAAACCAGAATTCGAATTCCCCGTAGTTCTTCACGCTGAAGAGGTTGGTCACCGTCAGCAGCAAGGTGATGACCAGGGTGAACACCCAGATGCCGATGTCAGGGAACCAGGCATGCAGGATCGTTGCCGCCGCATTGGCTTCCAGTGGAATGACCAATACCCAGAACCACCAGTACAACCAGCCGATGGTAAAGCCCGCCCAGTGGCCGATGGCACGATCCGCGTAAGTGGAGAAAGAGCCCGTATCCGGTGAAGCAACCGCCATCTCGGCCAGCATGCGCATCACCAGTACCACCAGGGTACCGGCAGCGGCATACGCCAGCAGTACGGCAGGTCCGGCCTCGGCAATTGCGTGACCGGAACCCACGAACAAACCGGCACCAATCACACCGGCAATCGACAGCATCGTGATGTGCCGAGGTTTGAGCCCCTGATCGAGCTCTGAAGCGTTAGGGATGCTGCTCATTGAGACTACCTTTGCGTGAGGAGCGACTGCCCCGCAACCCTTCGTAAAAAGAAAGCTACGGTGCTGTTTTTTATTCTTGACGCAAGATCTGCGCCAAAATGTTTCAAAAACGACGTCGCCCACGGGAAGGCCCGGTTTAAAGCGGTGCGTTTTGCTTTTAATTAAACGTTTCAGCTTCAAGCCGAAACGTTTTGTTACCGAGCGCCCCACCCGCACACCGCAAAAGCGCACCAAAAATACCCAGCGCACGGTAACGCGCACTATCGAGGTGCCTGGAATTTAAAAGCACAAAATTGCAGGATTTAATTGGATTGCCGGTCAACCTGTGGGAGCGAATTCATTCGCGAATGCAGCTGTACAAACGACGAATATTCATTGGATGTACCGGCCCTTTCGCGAATAAATTCGCTCCTACAGGGTTTCGGTGAATCCATCGGGCCCACACCAAACAAAACCTTTGCCTAACCCGCGACGTTTCGCCTTAAATCAGGTCGAAGAGCAGCCACTCCACAACCGCCAACACGCCCAGCACCCGTATCCGGAGCAACACCCATGCAGACGTACAAAAAATTCCTGCTGATCGTCGCCGCCACGTTGGCGTTCACGACCAGCGCTTTTGCCGTAGAAACGTTGAAGATGGGTGTTCAAGGGGCTAATCCACCATTTAACAGCAAGGATGCCAGCGGCCAGGCATCAGGCTTTGACGTGGAGATCGGCAAGGCGCTGTGCGCCAAGATGAAGGTTGAATGTGAAGTGGTCATCGCCGACTGGGACGGGATCATCCCGGCGCTGGTCAACAACCAGTTCGACTTCCTGATTTCGTCCATGTCGATCACCGAAGAACGCAGCAAGCTGGTGGACTTCACCACGCCGTACTACTCCAACAAGCTGCAGTTCGTGGCCGCCAAGACTGCCGACATCAAAACCGACAAGGCTTCGATTCGCGACTCCCTGCTGGGCAAGACCCTCGGCACACAGGCGTCTACCCAGTCGTCGGTCTGGCTGCAGGAAAACCTGGGCATGGACATCACCCTACGTCTGTATGACTCTCAGGAAGCAGCCTTCGCCGACCTCGCTGCTGGCCACATCGACGCCGTGCTGGCCGACAAGTACGTCGCCTACGAATGGCTCAAGAGCGAACCAGGCATGAGCTTCGAGTTCAAGGGTGACGCGGTGCTGGACAACGACAAGATGGGCATCGCGGTGCGTTTGAACGATCCACTGCGCGCGCGTCTCAATCTGGCGATCAAGGAAATCATCGAAGACGGCACCTACAAGAAGATCAACGACAAGTATTTCCCGTTCAGCATTCTGTGAGCGGGTCGCACTAAAGTTTTTCACCGGGCAGGCGAGTATTACGCATAGACGGGCGCTCTGGGCGCTGTTATCAAGGGGGCTGGCTTTTACTAAGCCAGCCCCCTTTTGCGTATGGACTCGCCGTTGATCATGGCCGACAACCTCCCTTTGCACGACGAACAGCTGCGCAGTCGATTCCGCGCGCTGGACAGCTTCCTGTTCGCCTGGCAACCGCTGTGGCGGCCCAAGCCCTTCACGCATCTGCAATTGCCGTGGGAACGCCAACATCCGGAGCTGGCAACCTGGTTGCGGCAACGTTCGCTGAGCGAGGCAGAAGCCGCCCACAACCACCCCGAACACCTGGTCGCGCCGTTTCCGTTGCCACAACTGGCGGCCGAGGCCGTCGAGCTGAGCCATGCGCCCCTGCTTCCATCGGCTGGCCTTAGAGCGGTTGAGCCGCGCATGAGCGTTGATGTGCCGGGCAGAAAGTGGCAACAGATTGAAGCCTTCGCCAGCCGCCTGGGCTTTGAGCGCCATCCGGAGCACTGGCTGGATTGGTGCTCCGGCAAAGGGCACTTGGGACGCAGGCTGGCCCGGCCTGACCAGGCGTTGACGTGTCTGGAATACGACACAAAACTGGTGCAGGCCGGCCGCGAACTCAGCGCCCGCCTGAACGTCCAGGCCAGTCATGTGCATCAGGACGTCATGGCCGACGACGCCTGGCGCCGCCTGCAAAGCCATCACACGCCCGTGGCGCTGCACGCCTGCGGCGATTTGCATGTGCAACTGATGCGTCTGGCCAGCCAGGTGGGCTGTGCGCAAATGGCAATTGCGCCGTGCTGCTACAACCGGATCAACACCGAGCACTACCAGCCCTTGTCCAGCGAAGGCCAGATTTCAGCCTTGAAACTGTCCCGCGATGACCTTGGCCTGCCGTTGAGCGAAACCGTCACCGCGGGCGCACGGGTCAAGCGCCAGCGGGACCAGTCCATGGCACAGCGCCTGGCCTTCGATCTGCTGCAGCGACAACTGCGCGGCGTCGACGAATACCTGCCAACCCCCTCGCTGCCAAGCGCCTGGCTGGATAAACCCTTCGCGACTTATTGCCGTGATCTGGCTGCACTCAAAGGCTTGCCAGAGGTGGGCGAACAGAATTGGTCCGGCCTTGAAGCGACTGGCTGGGAACGACTGGCGCAGGTGCGCAACCTGGAACTGGTTCGCAACGTGTTCCGTCGCCCGCTGGAGCTTTGGCTGGTGCTCGACCGCGCGCTGTATCTTCAAGAGCAGCATTACCAAGTACGGGTGGGCACCTTCTGCCAGAGCCATATAACCCCGCGCAATTTGCTGTTGATCGCTCAATTGCAATGACGCCGATCAAAGGACAGCCTGTGGATAAGTCTGTTGATGAAAACTCAATAGTCGGCAAATTTGCTTAGGAAGCTACTTATCCACATGGTCAATAAAGCATCTTTCACCACGAATAAAAGCCTTATAAAACAGCATCTTGAAAGCTAACAAGAACGCTTCCAGATATTTCATTCCGTTTGCCTCTAAAGCCGCCTCATTTGTGCATAAAGATTTGAACGCATGGAGAAAACATGCACCAGCCGCGCAGTGCTGCAATACGCGGACCTCTGGAGCCGATACTCGACGTGGGACCGGCTTTAGCCGGGAAAGCGATATTCCTGACGACCCGTTTTCAGGGGCTGTACCGGTCTCTTCCCGGCTAAAGCCGGTCCCACGTCGAACATTAGCCTGTGTTCAAACAGGGAATCTCCAACGAGGTTTCTGGTTTCTATTCGAGTCAGGTCATACAGCCCTAAAGGAACTCTGGAGCCGCTATTCGACGTGGGACCGGCTTTAGCCGGGAAAGCGATATTCCTGACGACCCATTTTCAGTGGCTGCACTGGCCTCTTCCCGGCTAAAGCCGGTCCCACGTCGAACATTAGCCTGTGTGCAAACAGGGAATCTCCAACGAGGTTTCCCTTATCCCGAATAACACTGCCATTCCTTGGTTGCCCCCCTCCCCTGCGGTCTTTAGACTTACGCCTCATTTAAGCGAGAGCAGGGTCGATGTCCACGGTCTTTCCCGAAGATTCTGTCGGTCTAGTCACGCCGCAACTGGCACATTTCAGCGAGCCTCTGGCACTGGCCTGTGGCCGTTCGTTGCCTGCCTACGACCTGATGTACGAAACCTATGGCCAACTCAACGCCGCGCGCAGCAATGCCGTGCTGATTTGCCATGCGCTTTCCGGCCACCACCATGCGGCGGGCTACCACAGCGTCGACGAGCGCAAGCCCGGCTGGTGGGACAGCTGCATCGGCCCCGGCAAGCCTATCGATACCAATCGCTTCTTCGTGGTCAGCCTGAATAACCTCGGCGGCTGCAATGGCTCAACCGGCCCGAGCAGCATCGACCCGGAAACCGGCAAGCCTTTCGGCGCGAACTTCCCGGTGCTGACCGTGGAAGACTGGGTTCACAGCCAGGCGCGTCTGGCGGATCTGCTGGGCATCGAGCAATGGGCCGCCATCGTGGGCGGGAGTCTGGGCGGCATGCAGGCGCTGCAATGGACCATGACTTACCCGAACCGGGTTCGTCACTGTCTGGCCATCGCCTCCGCCCCCAAGCTGTCGGCGCAGAACATTGCCTTCAACGAAGTGGCCCGCCAGGCGATCCTCTCGGACCCTGAGTTCCACGGCGGCGACTTCCAGGAATTCGGCGTCATTCCCAAACGCGGCCTGATGCTGGCGCGAATGGTCGGGCACATCACTTACCTGTCCGATGACTCCATGGGCGAGAAATTCGGCCGCGGCCTCAAGAGCGAGAAGCTCAACTACGACTTCCACAGCGTGGAGTTTCAGGTTGAAAGCTACCTGCGTTACCAGGGCGAAGAGTTTTCCGGGCGTTTTGATGCCAACACTTACCTGTTGATGACTAAAGCGCTGGACTACTTCGACCCGGCGGGCGCTTTCAACGATGACCTGGCCGCAACCTTCGCCAATGTCACCGCCGACTTCTGCGTGATGTCGTTCACCACCGACTGGCGCTTTTCGCCAGCCCGCTCACGTGAATTGGTAGACGCATTGATGGCGGCGAAAAAGAACGTCTGCTACCTGGAAATCGACGCGCCTCAGGGCCACGACGCCTTCCTGATTCCGATCCCGCGCTACTTGCAGGCCTTCTCCGGCTACATGAACCGAATTGTACTTTGAGGACGCCATGAGAGCCGATCTTGAAATCATCCAGGAATGGATCCCAGCAGGCAGCCGCGTGCTCGACCTGGGTTGTGGCGACGGCGAACTGCTGGCCTGGCTGCGGGACAACAAGCAAGTCACCGGCTATGGCCTGGAAAACGACGCGAACAACATTGCCCGCTGCGTGAGCAAGGGCGTCAACGTCATCGAGCAGGATCTGGACAAGGGCCTGGGCAACTTCGCCAGCAACAGCTTCGACGTGGTGGTCATGACCCAGGCGCTGCAGGCCGTGCACTACCCGGACAGGATCCTCGACGAAATGCTGCGCGTCGGGCGCCAGTGCATCATCACCTTCCCCAACTTCGGTCACTGGCGCTGCCGCTGGTACCTGGCGACCAAGGGCCGGATGCCGGTGTCGGACTTCCTGCCGTACACCTGGTACAACACGCCGAACATCCACTTCTGCACCTTTGCCGACTTCGAAGAGCTGTGCCGTGGCCGTCACGCACGGGTCATTGATCGGCTCGCCGTCGATCAACAGCATCGCCACGGCTGGGCCAGCAAACAATGGCCTAACCTGTTAGGTGAGATCGGCATCTACCGGGTCAGCAGCCCGGCGTTGCAGGAGCATCAGATCGCGGTTTGAGGCGTTCACCCATTTTTTTTGGGTACCTGTGGGATCTGGGTGGCGCTCGACCTTGCTCGCGAGTGCATTGTTCCTGCCAGCAGACATATTTCAGGTGTGCTGGCCTCTTCGCGAGCAAGCTCGCTCCCACGGATCGGGGTGCGCCAGAGAGCCTGTGGGAGCAAGCTTGCTTGCGAAGGGGCCGGTACATTCGGCACATGTGTTCTCCAGATACACCGCCTTCGCGAGCAAAGTGGAGCGCCACCCGGTCCCACAGGGAAACGCGATCAGATAAGGTAGATATTGTTTGAGAGGAGAAAGATCATGCGTCGCCTGGCAATCATGTTGATGTGCGCTTTGAGTCTTTCAGCGTTTGCCGCTGACTACGCCAAGCCGAACCGGCAAGAAACCTTTGGCGACGTGACGGTCTATTACAACGCCTTCGCTTCAAGCACCTTGTCACAGGAAGTGGCCGCTGCCTCGGGGCTGACCCGCAGCAAGCAGTTGAGCGTGCTGAACATCACCGTGCTCAAGGCAGGCAAGCCCGCGCCTTCGGTGGTGACGGGCACCTACAAGGACCTGACCGGGCGCCCTCAGCCGCTGACCTTCAAGCAGGTCACTGACAAAGGCTGGGTCAGTTACATTGCGCAGTTTCCGGTCAAGCAGGCCGAGACCTACACCTTCAACATCGATGTGAAAGCGGGCAGTGAAGACAAGCACTCCTTCAGCTTCAATCAAGAAATCTATCCAGGCGAATGATGAATTTTCCGCAGCTCGTATTGGCCAGCCACAACGCTGGCAAGCTCAAAGAACTCCAGGCCATGCTCGGCGACAGCGTGCAACTGCGCTCCATCGGCGAATTCAGCAGCGTGGAGCCTGAGGAGACCGGCTTGTCGTTCGTCGAGAACGCGATTCTCAAGGCCCGCAACGCCTCGCGGATTTCCGGCTTGCCAGCACTGGCTGACGATTCGGGGCTGGCGGTGGATTTCCTCGGCGGCGCTCCCGGCATTTACTCTGCGCGCTATGCCGACGGCAAGGGCGATGCAGCGAACAACGCCAAGCTGCTGGACGCCCTCAAGGATGTACCTGAAGAGCAGCGCGGCGCACAGTTCGTCTGCGTGCTGGCGCTGGTGCGTCACGCTGACGATCCATTGCCGATCCTCTGCGAAGGCTTGTGGCACGGGCGCATCCTGAGCGCTGCCAGCGGCGAGCACGGCTTTGGCTACGACCCGCTGTTCTGGGTACCGGAGCGCGACTGCTCCAGCGCCGAACTGAGCCCCGCCGAGAAGAACCAACTCAGCCACCGCGCCCGCGCCATGGCGATATTGCTTCAGCGCCTGGCCTTACAAACCGCAGACCTGAAATGACCCAGGAAACGCCCGCAAAACCGCTGTTCCTCGGCGAAGCCGGTTTTACCTCGACCGAACCGAGGGCTGCGCTGCCGCAACTGCCGCCGCTGTCGCTGTACATCCACATCCCGTGGTGCGTGCGCAAATGCCCGTATTGCGACTTCAATTCCCACACCGCCAGCCCGGTGCTGCCGGAAGCGGAATACATCGATGCCTTGCTGGCCGATCTGGATCTGGACTTACCGCTGGTGTATGGCCGAGAGCTGAGTTCGATCTTCTTCGGTGGCGGCACGCCTAGCCTGTTCAGTGCAGAAGCATTGGGCCGCTTGCTTCAAGGCGTTGAACAGCGCATTCGTTTTGTCCATGACATCGAAATCACCCTGGAAGCCAATCCCGGCACCTTCGAACAGGTCAAGTTCAGCGCTTATCGCGGGCTGGGTATCAATCGCCTGTCGATCGGCATTCAGAGTTTTCAGGAAGCCAAGCTCAAGGCACTCGGCCGGATTCACAATGGCGACGAAGCGATTCGTGCCGCCGACATGGCGCGTCAGGCGGGCTTTGATAACTTCAACATGGACTTGATGCACGGCTTGCCAGATCAGTCGCCAGAGGATGCCTTGGGCGACCTGCAGCAAGCCATCGACCTGCAACCGACGCATCTGTCCTGGTATCAGCTGACCCTGGAGCCGAACACGGTGTTCTGGAACCAGCCGCCGACGCTGCCCGAAGACGACATTCTCTGGGACATTCAGGAAGCCGGGCAATTGTTGCTCGCCGAGAATGGCTACGCGCAATACGAAGTGTCGGCCTATGCACAACCCGGCAGGCCGGCGCGGCATAACCTCAATTACTGGAGTTTCGGTGACTTCATCGGGATCGGCGCGGGTGCCCACGGCAAGCTCAGCCATCCGGACGGGCGCATCGTGCGCACCTGGAAGACCCGGCTGCCCAAGGATTACCTGAACCCGGCCAAGCCTTTCAAGGCGGGCGAGAAGTTGCTCGGTGTCGAAGAACTGCCCTTTGAATTCCTGATGAACGCCCTGCGCCTGACAAATGGTGTGGACGCTGCGTTATTTCGCGAACGCACCGGTCTAAGCCTCGATTCCCTGGCCAGCGCCCGCCAACAAGCCGAGCAACGTGGCTTGCTGCACGCTGACCCGACCCGACTGGCCGCAACGCCGCAAGGTCAGCTGTTTCTCAACGACCTGCTGCAATACTTTTTGATCTAAGGACCCTGCATGGATTTCATACTCGACCTGCTCGCCACTGTCTCGCGCTGGAGCCGCAGCAACCTCTCGGAAATTGCACTCGCGCTGGTGGGCTGTCTGCTGGTGCTGTTCGGCGCGGATTTCAAGAATTGGGTCGAAGGCAGAATCAGCAGCTTCGCCGGAGCCTTGCGCATTCCGCTGATGGCTTTGCTGGTCACCCTCGGCAGCGGCGCCGCATTGATTTACGCAACGCCTTGGGTGATTCGCGGGCTCAGCCAGTTCAACAACTACAGCCTTGCGCCGGTGTTGTTGGTGGTACTGGTGTTGATTGGGGTGGTGGCGGACAGGAAGTAAGCACCACCCCGTTCTGACGTGGGACCGGCTTTAGCCGGGAAGAGGCCGATGAACCCGATGCATATGCTGCATTAGAACCATGGTCTTCCCGGCTAAAGCCGGTCCCACAGCGGTGGCCCCGATAGCTTCGCAGCCTTCGGCAGCTCCTACAGGGTTCGGTGTGAGTTAATCCACCTTCTCAAACTTCAAATCCCACACCCCGTGCCCCAAACGCTCGCCACGGCGTTCGAACTTGGTGATCGGGCGCTCGGCAGGGCGCGGGACGCACTTGCCGTCTTCAGCCTGGTTGCGATAACCCGGCGCGACGTTCATCACTTCCAGCATGAATTCGGCATAGGGTTCCCAGTCGGTCGCCATGTGCAGAACACCGCCCACTTTCAGCTTGCTGCGCACCAGCTCAGCGAACGCAGGCTGCACGATGCGGCGTTTGTGGTGGCGACTCTTGTGCCACGGATCCGGGAAAAACAGCATCAGGCGATCGAGGCTGTTGTCGGCGATGCAGCGGTTGAGCACTTCGATCGCATCGCAATCGTAGACCCGCACGTTGGTCAGGCCCTGTGTCAGCACGCCATTGAGCAAGGCACCAACGCCTGGGTAATGAACCTCAACACCGATGAAATCCTGATCCGGCGCAGCGGCCGCCATCTCCAGCAGGGAATGGCCCATGCCGAAGCCGATTTCCAGCGTACGCGGGGCCGAGCGACCGAAGACCTGATCGTAATCCACTGGCGCATCAGTCAGCGGCAACACGTACAGCGGACGGCCCTGGTCCAGACCACGCTGCTGGCCTTCGGTCATGCGGCCGGCACGCATCACGAAACTCTTGATACGGCGGTGCTGGCGCTCTTCGCCTTCTTCGGCAACAGGCAGCTCTGGGTTTGGAACGTGCGAATCAGTCATCAACGGGCTCTTACTTGATCAGACCATCCAGCGGAGAGGACGCGCTGGCATAGAGTTTTTTCGGCATGCGGCCGGCGAGGTAAGCCATGCGACCGGCAATCACCGCGTGCTTCATGGCTGCACCCATCAGGATCGGGTCCTGTGCGTGGGCGATGGCCGAGTTCATCAGCACCGCTTCACACCCCAGTTCCATCGCGATGGTGGCATCGGATGCGGTACCGACACCGGCATCAACCAGCACCGGGACTTTGGTTTCTTCCAGGATGATCTGCAGGTTGTACGGGTTGCAGATCCCCAGACCACTGCCAATCAGACCAGCAAGCGGCATGATCGCGATGCAGCCGATCTCCGCGAGCTGGCGCGCAATGATCGGGTCATCGCTGGTGTAAACCATCACATCGAAACCTTCCTTGACCAGCGTTTCAGCGGCCTTGAGGGTTTCGATCACGTTGGGGAACAGAGTCTTCTGATCGGCCAGGACTTCAAGCTTCACCAGATTCTTGCCATCGAGCAGCTCACGGGCCAGACGGCAGGTGCGCACCGCTTCAATGGCGTCGAAGCAACCCGCAGTGTTTGGCAGGATGGTGTAGCGATCCGGCGGGAGGATATCCAGCAGGTTCGGCTCGCCCGGGTTCTGGCCCAGGTTGGTGCGGCGTACCGCGACCGTGACAATTTCGGCACCCGAGGCTTCGATGGCCAGCCGGGTCTGCTCCATGTCCACGTACTTGCCGGTACCCACCAGCAGGCGCGACTCGAAAGTCCGACCGGCCAGGATAAACGGCTTGTCGCTGCGAACGTTGCTCATTGGAAATCCTCTTGGAAGTTGAGGTCTTGCCGTGGAAATCGATCCCGCCGATGACTAGCCGCCGCCGATGGCGTGGACGACTTCGACCTGATCGCCTTCGCGCAGCGCCGTGGACTCATGCTGGCTGCGCGGGACAATGTCCAGGTTCAGCTCGACTGCGACCCGACGCCCGACAAGATCGAGGCGGGTCAGCAATGCCAGGACGGTCTCGCCATCGGGCAGTTCAAAGGGTTCACCGTTCAACTGAATGTGCATGCGCAGGAGCAGCCATCATTTTTGGGGGCGAGCATTCTAGCCCGATCAGCCGGTATGACCAAGGTAAAGCCATGCCATTCGTCTTTGGCAAGACACACCAATTTCCATCTGTGGGAGCGAGCTTGCTCGCAAAGGCCATTATCAGGTGAGAGATATGGATTGGATGTACCGGCCTCTTCGCGAGCAAGCTCGCTCCCACAAATCGTGGATTTCAATTCAAATCGATCAAACCCCACCCAACCGCCAAGCCGTCAGCCCCAACAGCGCCCAGCCCACCAGAAACGCCAGCCCGCCAAATGGGGTGATGATCCCCAGCTTGCTGATCCCGGTCAGCGTCAGCACGTAAAGACTGCCGGAGAACAGCACGATCCCCAGCGCAAAAGACCAGCCCGCCATGGTCATCAAACGGCCCGGAAGCTGAGCCGCCAGCACCGCCACGCCTAGAATCGCCAGCGCATGAATCAGCTGATAAAGCACACCAGTGTGGAAAATCGCCAGGTATTCAGCGCTCAATCGATTCTTCAGGCCATGGGCCGCAAAGGCGCCCAGCGCCACGCCGGTAAAGCCGAAAAACGCTGCCAACATCAAAAAGGTACGAACCATTTCCAACTCCAAATCGTTCAAAGGCGCACGGTCTGTATAATGGCCCGCTCAACGGGTTCGGCCAAGCCATCTCTATGCTGCGTACATTACTGAATCGCCTCTTCAAAGCCCTGCTCTGGTTTGCAGCGGGCAGCGTTTTGCTGGTCTTGATCTTCCGTTTCGTGCCGCCACCGGGTACGGCGTTGATGGTCGAGCGCAAGATTGAATCATGGGTGGATGGCAAACCTATTGATCTGCAGCGCAACTGGCAGCCGTGGGCGAAGATCTCCAACGACCTCAAAGTCGCAGTCATTGCAGGCGAAGACCAGAAGTTCGCCGAGCACTGGGGCTTCGACGTCGAGGCAATTCAGGCCGCCATCGCCCACAACGAGTTGGGCGGGTCAGTACGTGGCGCCAGCACCCTGAGCCAGCAAGTGGCGAAGAACCTGTTCCTGTGGTCGGGCCGCAGCTATCTGCGCAAGGGCCTGGAAGCCTGGTTTACCGGGCTGATCGAAATCCTCTGGTCCAAGCAGCGCATTCTTGAGGTGTATCTCAACAGCGTCGAATGGGACGACGGCGTGTTTGGCGCCCAGGCCGCGGCGCAACATCACTTCGGCGTCAACGCCAGCGCCTTGTCCATGCAGCAGGCCAGCTATCTGGCCGCGGTCCTGCCTAACCCGCGCGAGTGGAATGCCGGTCGGCCGAGCAGCTACGTCGCAGGCCGCGCCAGCTGGATTCGCCAGCAAATGCGCCAGTTGGGTGGGGATGAGTATCTGCTGGGGCTGAATCACAGCCGCAAGTGGTGACCTGTTGGAGCCAGATGAATCCGTGGGACCGGCTTTAGCCGGGAAGAGGCCGGTGCATCTGCGGGAGATGTATCGGCTGAACTGTTGCCTTCCCGGCTAAGCCCGGTCCCACGTCGTCACTCCGACTCCAAACAAAAACGCCCTGACCGGTTCCCCGATCAGGGCGTTTCTTTAGGTGGCGAAGCGGCTTTACGCGGCGATCGACAACTTGAGCTTGTTCATCGCGCTCTTCTCAAGCTGACGAATACGCTCGGCGGAGACGTTGTACTTCTGCGCCAGGTCGTGCAGGGTCGCTTTTTCTTCTGCCAGCCAGCGCTGGTAGAGGATGTCGCGGCTGCGGTCGTCCAGCACATCCAGGGCCTGATGCAGATTGGCGGTGGAATTGTCAGTCCAGTCGGAATCTTCCAGCTGACGAGCCGGATCGTAACGGTGGTCTTCCAGGTAGTTGGAAGGCGACTGGAACGCGCTGTCGTCGTCGGCTTCAGCAGCCGGGTCGAAAGCCATGTCATGACCGGTCAGGCGGCTTTCCATCTCCCGCACTTCACGGGGCTCAACGCCGAGGCTTTCGGCCACGCGATGGACTTCTTCGTTGTTCAGCCACGCCAGACGCTTCTTCTGGCTGCGCAGGTTGAAGAACAGCTTGCGCTGGGCCTTGGTGGTCGCAACTTTCACGATGCGCCAGTTGCGCAGGATGAACTCGTGGATTTCCGCCTTGATCCAGTGCACAGCAAACGACACCAGACGCACACCCATTTCCGGGTTGAAGCGCTTCACGGCCTTCATCAGGCCAACGTTACCTTCCTGGATCAGGTCAGCCTGAGCCAGACCGTAACCCGAATAGCTGCGTGCGATATGCACAACAAAACGCAGGTGGGCGAGGACCATCTGCCGAGCCGCCCCCAGATCCTGCTCATAATAGAGACTCTCAGCCAGTTCACGCTCCTGCTCAGGCGTCAGCAAAGGGATGCTGTTGACCGTGTGCACATAGGCTTCCAGGTTCGCACCCGGGACTAAGGCATACGCAGGTTGCAAAGAAGTGGTCATACGAAATGTTACCTCCGTCACATGACTCGTGCAGTTCAGCACTGCGAAATTGACCGGGAACCGCTAGACAAGTTCCCATATCCAGATATGTCAATACATGAAGATTAATTTAACGAGGTGCCAGCTCACGTAAATGGCGTGCTACTGCGATCCATGCACCGATATACCCCAACAGGACCGCTCCAAGCAAGAGTGATAGACCATCGGACGCCGGTACGCCAGCCAGGGAAAAATCACTTCCGTACAATCCGGCCAGGCCAATCACCGCGTCGTTGAGCCAATCCAGGCCATACGCCAGCACGCCCCATGACAGGAGCCCCGCGCCCAGCCCGTAGAGTGCACCCATATAAAGGAACGGGCGCCGTACATAACTATCGGTGCCGCCCACCAGCTTGATGACCTCGATTTCGGTACGTCGGTTCTCGATGTGCAGACGGATGGTGTTACCAATAACCAGCAACAGGGCCGAAACCAATAGCACGGTCAGACCAAACACAAACCGGTCGCCCAGCTTGAGAATCGCCGCCAGCCGCTCGACCCAGACCAGGTCCAGTTGCGCCTGCTCGACGTGCGGCATGGCTGCCAGACGAGTGCGCAAGGCTTCCAGCGCAGGCTTGTCGACTTCATCGGGAGTGACCAGCACCACGCCCGGCAGCGGGTTGTCCGGCAACTCCTTGAGCGCCTCACCCAGACCGGACTGCTGCTGGAACTCCGCCAAGGCCTGTTCGCGGCTGATGTACTCAGCCTCGGCAACGCCCGGCATCAGCCGTATTTCATTACGCAGGCTCTCGCCCTGGCTGGCGCTGGCGTCGAGCTTCAGATAAATCGAGATCTGTGCCGCTCGCTGCCATGAACCACCCAGGCGCTCGACGTTGTTCAGCAACAACGACAGCCCCATGGGCAGGCTCAGAGCAATCGCCATCACCAGACAGGTGAAAAAGCTGCCAATCGGCTGCTTGCCCAGACGGCGCAGGCTGTCGAGCAGGCTGGAGCGATGGCTTTCCAGCCAGGCGTTGAACAGCGTGCCGAAATCCGGGCCGTCATCGTCGTGGCTGTTTTTCTTGGGTTTCTTCTGCGGACCCGGCTCGGCGGCCTTTGGCGATACGCGTTCGGAGACTTTAGGCGAACGTGTGGCACTCATACCCCAGCCTCCCCGTCGCCGATCAGACGACCGCGCTGCAAGGTCAGCATGCGATGGCGCATGCGTGCGATCAGCGCCAGGTCATGGCTGGCGATCAATACACTGGTGCCCAGCCGATTGATGTCTTCAAACACGCCCATGATTTCCGCGGCCAAGCGTGGATCGAGGTTACCGGTGGGTTCATCGGCCAGCAGCAAGGCGGGGCGGTGAACGATAGCCCGGGCAATGCCGACGCGCTGTTGTTGCCCTGTGGACAAGTCGCCGGGGTACAACTCGGCCTTGTCGCCCAGCGCCACCCGCTCAAGCGCCGAATCCACCCGCTTGGTGATTTCCGGCTTGGACAACCCCAGGATCTGCAGCGGCAAGGCGATGTTGTTGAACACCGTGCGGTCGAACAGCAATTGGTGATTCTGGAACACGACACCGATCTGGCGCCGCAAGAACGGAATCTGCGCGTTGCTGATCTGCCCAAGGTCTTGACCGGCCAGCAGCAGTTTGCCGGTGGTCGGGCGTTCCATAGCCAGCAGCAGGCGCAGCAAGGTACTTTTGCCCGCGCCGGAGTGGCCAGTCACGAACAGAAACTCGCCACGACGAACTCGAAAGCTCAGCTCATGCAGCCCGACGTGTCCGTTCGGATAGCGTTTACCGACCTGTTCGAAACGAATCATTTGGCTTCTCGCTCCGCAAACAATGCCTGGACGAAGGGTTCGGCTTCAAAGGTGCGCAAGTCATCAATGCCCTCGCCTACGCCGATGTAACGAATCGGCAAGCCGAACTGCTTGGCCAGGGCGAAAATCACCCCGCCTTTGGCCGTACCGTCGAGCTTGGTCAGGGCCAGGCCTGTCAGCTGGACGGTCTGGTTGAACTGCTTGGCTTGGTTGATTGCGTTCTGACCAGTGCCAGCGTCCAGCACCAGCAACACTTCGTGCGGCGCTTCGGCATCCAGCTTACCCATCACGCGGCGCACTTTCTTCAACTCTTCCATCAGGTTGTCTTTGGTGTGCAGACGGCCAGCGGTGTCGGCGATCAGCACATCAATGCCACGGGCCTTGGCGGCCTGCACGGCATCGAAGATGACCGAAGCCGAATCCGCGCCGGTGTGCTGGGCGATGACCGGAATATGGTTGCGCTCACCCCAGACCTGCAACTGCTCTACGGCTGCGGCGCGGAAGGTATCACCCGCGGCAAGCATGACTTTCTTGCCTTCCAGCTGCAGCTTCTTGGCCAGCTTGCCGATGGTCGTGGTTTTACCCGCGCCATTGACGCCGACGACCAGAATCACGAACGGCTTGCGGCTGACGTCGATGATGAGCGGCTGTTCAACCGGCTTGAGCATCGTCGCCAGCTCTTGCTGTAGCGACGTGTACAGCGCCTGGGCGTCGGTGAGCTGCTTGCGCGCGACCTTCTGGGTCAGGCTCTGGATGATGACGCTGGTGGCTTCGACGCCCACGTCAGCGGTCAGCAAACGGGTTTCGATTTCTTCCAGCAGGTCATCGTCGATGGCCTTTTTGCCCAGAAACAGGCTGGCCATGCCTTCGCCGATGCTGGCGCTGGTCTTGGACAAGCCTTGCTTGAGACGTGCGAAGAAGCCTGCCTTGGCGGCTTCCGGCTGAGCAGCGGGGATTGGCGCGGGCGGGGTGTCGATGATCGGTGCAACAGCCACCGCAGCAGCTGGGGCCACGGCCGCAACGACGGGCGGGATCACCGGTTCTGGTTGCGGCTCGGGCTCGGGCTCCGACTCAGGCTCAACGGCAACTGGTTCTGGTTCTGGCGCAACAGCGACCGGCTCTGGCTCTGGCTCTGGGAGGATGGTCGATTCCGGCTCGACCATTGGCACGTCAATGCGCGGTTCTGGCTCAGGTTCAGGCGTCGGCTCGGCCTGTACATCTACCGGGTACTGCGGCGCAATCGGCGGCGTGACGTGAAGCTCATATTCATTGACCAGCGCCACCGGCTCTTCAGACACGGGCAAAGGAGGCCACGGCTGGGCGTGCGCAGCTTCATCAGGCTGGGCTGGAACCGCAACAGGTTCGGCCACGACAGTTTCGCCAACCGGCGCCAGGGTCGGCGCTGGGGCAAACTGCGGCTCAGCGGCTGCCGGAGTCGATTCAATGACCGGCTCCGGAGCTGCTGTGGATAAGTCTTGCGGCGGTTCGACCGGGGTTTCCTGCGGCTTTTTGCGCAGCCATCCGAACAGGCCTTTCTTCTCACCAGCCGGGGCTGGGTTCTTCTTGTCGTCGTTGGAACCAAACATGGATGACGGCTATCTCAAGGTAGCGACGCGCCGGAGCGGCGCCTCTGAAAAATTCTGGTATGCGAAACAGACTACGTTTATGCCCGCTTGTTCACCTACGGGCCAGCTACACCCAGCCACTGTAGGAGCTGCCGAAGGCTGCGAAGCGATCTTAGGCTCATTAAGTTCGGCGCGTTCGAAAACGATTCGCAGCCTGCGGCAGCTCCTACAGGGGGTCTGCGTTATGGCGGCTCTCGATTCCGAACATTCCTACATCTTTGTCATGGTCGCGGACTAAACAGGCCGCTATCCTAGGGCGTGTCATCAGTTATTTCCACCGCCGCGTTGCCAGCTAAAAGCGCGCCAGGCAAGGCGCAGGCCGAAGGGAATGTGTGTTTCCTTTCCAAGGCCTGCAACGCAGCATGGCGCGTTTTTAGCTGACAACCCGGAGGGCCGGGCCTGAGATTATGCAGGGCGGCGTTGCTCGTTGCTCGTTTGGAATGACCAAACCACGCTCCTCGCGCCTTGCCCTGCATAATCTCAGGCTCCGGCGCGGCGGTGGAAATAACTGATGATACGCCCTAACCCCCGCGCCCGTGGACGCTAAGTTCAAACGGGCCGTCTTACAGGTTCAAATTACGAATGAATGCTCTAGCCCGCCGTGCCGCAGGCCTGCTGTTCGGCACAATTTGTCTGCCATTCGGCGCAATGGCCGCCGACCCGCAACCTACCCATGAATTCACCCTCGATAACGGCCTCAAGGTCGTTGTTCGCGAAGATCACCGCGCGCCTGTGGTGGTTTCCCAGATCTGGTACAAAGTCGGCTCCAGCTACGAGACGCCGGGCCAGACAGGTCTGTCCCACGCCCTTGAGCACATGATGTTCAAAGGCAGCTCGAAAACCGGCCCCGGCGAAGCTTCGCTGATCCTGCGCGATCTCGGCGCGGAAGAAAACGCCTTCACCAGCGACGACTACACCGCTTATTACCAGGTTCTGGCCCGTGATCGTCTGGCCGTCGCTTTCGAGCTGGAAGCCGACCGCATGGCCAGCCTGAAGCTGCCTGCCGACGAGTTCAGCCGCGAAATCGAAGTCATCAAGGAAGAGCGCCGGCTGCGCACCGACGATAAGCCGACTTCCAAAGCCTACGAACGCTTCAAAGCCATGGCCTACCCCGCCAGTGGTTATCACACGCCGACCATCGGCTGGATGGCAGACCTGGAACGCATGAAGGTCGAGGAGCTGCGCCACTGGTACGAAGCCTGGTATGCACCGAACAACGCCACGCTGGTCGTGGTGGGTGACGTGAAGCCGGATGAAGTCAAAGCCCTGGCCGAACGCTTCTTTGGGCCAGTCCCGCGCCGCGAAGTACCGCCGTCGAAAAAACCGCTTGAACTGGCCGAACCCGGTGAGCGCCGCATCACCCTGCATGTGCAAACCCAACTGCCGACTCTGATGTACGGCTTTAACGTGCCAAGCCTGGCCACCACCGAAGATCCACGTTCGGTCAACGCGTTACGCCTGATCGACGCGTTGCTGGACGGCGGCTACAGCGCCCGCATCCCGACCAGACTGGAACGCGGTGAAGAACTGGTCTCCGGCGCGGGCGCCAGTTACGACGCCTTTGCCCGTGGTGACAGCCTGTTCACCATCAGCGCTACGCCCAACACGCAAAAGAAGAAAACCCTGGCTGACGTCGAAGCCGGTATCTGGCGTTTGCTCGACGAGCTGAAAACCAAGCCGCCGACCGCCAGCGAGCTGGAGCGGGTTCGGGCTCAAGTGATTGCCGGTCTGGTCTTCGAGCGTGACTCGATTACGTCCCAGGCCAGCACCATCGGCCAGCTGGAAACCGTGGGCCTGTCGTGGAAGCTGATCGACGAAGAACTGGCTGCGCTGCAGAGCGTGACCCCGGCCGACATCCAAAAAGCCGCCAGCACCTATTTCACCCGTGAGCGCCTCAGCGTTGCGCACGTTCTGCCTGAGGAGAAAGCAAAATGAGTGAGCGCAATGGCCCACGTAACACGCTGTTCGGCCTGCTGCTGACCACTGGCCTCAGCGTTTTTACCGCACAGACCGCGCTGGCTGAAGACACTGCCAGCACCGCCCCTGCTCGTCCCGCTATCGAGTCGCTCAAAGAGCTGGATGGCAAGGCTCCGGCGCGTCGCACCCTGAATATCCAGACCTGGCAAACCGCCGAAGGCGCCAAGGTGCTGTTCGTCGAGGCGCGTGAGCTGCCGATGTTCGATATGCGCCTGACCTTCGCCGCTGGTAGCAGCCAGGACCAAACCCTCCCCGGCGTCGCCGTACTGACCAATGCCATGCTCAACGAGGGCATCAAAGGCAAGGATGTGACCGCCATCGCCGAGGGCTTCGATGGCCTGGGCGCTATGTTCGGCAACGGTGCCTATCGCGACATGGCCGTGGCGTCGATCCGCAGCCTGAGCGCCCCGGATAAACGCGAGCCCGCCTTGAAGCTGTTCTCGGAGGTCGTGGGCAAGCCGACCTTCCCGGCAGACGCGCTCGCGCGCATCAAGAATCAGCTGCTGGCCGGTTTCGAATACCAGAAGCAGAACCCTGGTTCGCTGGCCGGCAAAGAACTGTTCAAGCGCCTGTACGGTAACCATCCTTACGGCCATCCAAGTGAAGGCACCGCAGAATCCATCAAGCCGATCACTCTGGCTCAGCTCAAGGCTTTCCACTCCAGAGCCTACGCAGCAGGCAATGCGGTGATTGCGCTGGTCGGCGATCTGTCCCGGGATGAAGCCCAGGCAATGGCGGCTCAAGTCTCTGCGTCTCTGCCAAAAGGCCCGGCCCTGGCCAAACTGCCAACCCCGGTTGAACCCAAGGCAGGCGAAACCCACATCGAGTTTCCGTCCAAGCAGACTCACCTGATGCTCGCGCAACTGGGTATTACCCGTAACGACCCGGATTTCGCCGCGTTGTCGCTGGGTAACTCGGTGCTGGGCGGTGGTGGTTTCGGCAGCCGCCTGATGACCGAAGTCAGGGAAAAGCGCGGCCTGACTTATGGCGTGTCGTCGGGTTTTACCCCGATGCAGACCCAGGGCCCATTCATGATCAGCCTGCAGACCCGAGCCGAGCTGAGCGAAAACACCCTGAAACTGGTGCAGGACATCGTCCGCGACTTCCTCGCCAACGGCCCGACGCAAAAAGAACTGGATGATGCCAAGCGCGAGCTGGCGGGCAGCTTCCCGCTGACCAACGCCGATAACTCGGACATCGTCGGGCAAATGGGCGCGATCGGCTTTTATGATTTGCCGCTGACGTACCTGGAAGACTTCATGACCCAGTCGCAAAGCGTGACGGTCGAGCAAGTCAAAGCCGCCATGAACAAACACTTGAACGCTGACAAGCTGGTTATCGTCAGTGCCGGGCCGACGGTCGCGCAAAAGCCGCTGCCGCCACCTACCGAAAAACCTGCTGAACGACCTCTCGGGGTCCCGGAGCATTAATGGCCAATCCACGCCCTAAGGGCCATAACGGCCTGGGCCAACTGCGCATCATCGGTGGCGAATGGGGCAGTCGCAAGCTGACGTTCCCGGACGCTCCAGGCCTGCGCCCAACGCCGGATCGCGTGCGCGAAACCCTGTTCAACTGGCTGGCCATGGATGTTGCTGGCGCCAAGGTGCTGGATGTCTTCACCGGCAGTGGTGCGCTGTTTTTCGAAGCCCTGTCCCGTGGCGCATCCATGGGCCTGGCGCTGGACAACAGCGCCGCCGCCATCGCCAGCCTGCGTCAGAACCTGAGCATGCTCAACTGCACCACCGGCCAGGTCGCCCAGACCGACTCGTTGCGCCATCTGGAAACCCAGACCGCCGAGCCTTTTGACCTGGTATTCCTCGACCCGCCGTTCCACCAGGGTTTGCTTGCCTCGGCGTGCACCTTGCTGGAATCGCGCGGCTGGCTGGCGGAAAACGCCTGGATCTACACCGAAAGTGAAACCCCGCCCTCGACCACAGGTTTGCCGGGCAACTGGCGTCTGCACCGGGAGAAGAAGGCCGGGCAGGTGTATTACGCGTTGTGGCAACGGGGCTAGCACTCTTTGGGAGATTCGATGTTCGCCTGCAAAGCTTCGAGAAACACATAAAGCCTTGGTTCACCTCGGACCTGTGGGAGCGAATTCATTCGCGAAAGCAATATTGAGGCCGATAAAAATGTGTCGGATGTACTGGCCTCTTCGCGAATGAATTCGCTCCCACAGGGATCAATTGAACCCTTGGGATTGGTCAACCCACAGGTCATGCGTCGCCCGTACATTCTTAACTTTAACCATTCAGCAAAAACCCCGTCACATCCTGTCTCACTTGTGGCAACGTACCCCTGACGCCCCTGAATCTGCCCCACGAGGACGATCGTGCTGACTAAATCCTCATTCTCGAACCGCTTTGTTCCCGCTACGGGCCTGGGAAATCCTCATCTGCAAACCTTGTGGGGGCCGCTGCTACGCCGCAATTTGCCGCTGGAGCGGCATCGTGAACGTATCTGGCTGGCAGACGGGGACTTCCTCGACCTGGACTGGGCGGGCCCGCACCAACTGGACGCACCGCTGGTGCTGGTTCTGCATGGCCTGACCGGCTCTTCAAACTCGCCTTATGTGGTCGGCCTGCAACAAGCCATGGCCCGTGAAAACTGGGCCAGCGTGGCGCTGAACTGGCGCGGCTGTTCCGGCGAACCCAATCTGCTGTCGCGCAGCTACCACTCCGGCGCCAGTGAAGACCTCGCCTCGGTGGTCGAGCACCTGCGTGCCCTGCGCCCATTGGCGCCCTTGTATGCCGTTGGCTACTCGCTGGGCGGTAATGTGCTGCTCAAGTATCTGGGCGAATCAGGGCTGAACAGTCAATTGCTGGGCGCAGTGGCGGTGTCGGTGCCTTTTCGGCTTGATGAGTGCGCAGATCGCATCGGCATGGGTTTCTCCAAGGTGTACCAGCGGCATTTCATGCGGGAAATGCTCACCTATGTCCGAGACAAGCAGCGGCACTTCAAAGATGAAGGCATGAGCGAAGGCCTGGCCGAACTCGCAGCCCTGGGCTCGCTGGAAAACATGCGCACCTTTTGGGATTTCGACGGCCGGGTCACCGCCCCTCTGCATGGTTATCTAGACGCCAAGGATTACTACCGCCGAGCCTCCAGCCGCTATTTCCTGGGTGAGATCCGCACGCCGACGCTGATCATTCAGGCAGCCGACGACCCCTTTGTGTTCAAGCACAGCCTGCCCGAACCCGAAGAGCTGTCGGCAACCACCGAGTTCGAACTGCAGGAAAAAGGCGGGCACGTGGGTTTTGTAGACGGCTCACTGAAGAGTCCGGGCTATTACCTGGAGCGAAGAATCCCCCTATGGCTGACGTCGGCCCATGTCATGGGTACGCCCGAATAAACCTCTTCATCAGATGATATGGGCACCTTGTGGGAGCGAGCTTGCTCGCGAAGAGGCCCGTACATCTTGAACATCCCCATCGCCTAAAAAATCGTATTCGCGAGCAAGCTCGGCTCCCACAGTATCGAGCCGAGCCAACAGGCATTGATATTCCAAATAAAACACTTCGTCCCCGCCCCCTACGCCGTTCATCTATATTGAACGGCCGGTGGTCACGGCACAGTTTTGTCTGTCTGAATTTATCGGGATGCTGACGCAGGCTGGATTGAACAAGCCATGAGCAAAAAACCAAGAAACGTAACAATCGATTTTCCTGATCTTTCAAAGCAAGATTTTGCGCTGTCACTCGATAGATAAAAAGCTAGTCTGGGATCACTTCTTACAAGGTACTTGCAATGCAGTTTCGCAATTCCTCCTCTCGCTACGGCCTGGTCAGCATGGTGCTGCACTGGGGCGTTGCTGCCACGGTGTATGGTCTGTTCGCCCTCGGGCTGTGGATGGTTGGCCTCGACTATTACGACACGTGGCGTAAAGCGGGGCCTGACCTGCACAAGAGTATTGGCATCACCTTGTTTGCATTCATGCTGATCCGCATCGTCTGGCGCTTGATCAGCCCGCCGCCATCCGCCCTTGCCAGTTATGGCAAATGGACGCGAATTGGCGCGCACTTCGGCCATGTGTTTCTGTATGTCGGGCTGTTTGCAGTGATGTTCGCCGGTTACCTCATTTCCACCGCCGACGGTGTGGGGATCCCGGTATTTGGTCTGTTTGAAATACCGGCACTGGTCAGCGGTCTGCCTGAACAGGCCGAAACCGCAGGCTGGATCCACCTTTACCTGGCTTGGGTGCTGGTGGTTTTCTCCGGGTTACATGGTCTTGCTGCACTGAAACACCACTTCATCGATCACGATGCGACCCTCAAGCGTATGCTGGGTCGCGCTTAATTGCTCAACCAAAACGGGAATAAAAGCATGTTGAAGAAGACTCTCGCCGCTCTGGCTCTTGGTACTGCACTGTTGTCCGCAGGTCAGGCGATGGCCGCCGACTACACCATCGACAAGGAAGGCCAGCACGCTTTCGTTGACTTCAAGATCAGCCACCTGGGCTACAGCTTCATCCACGGTACATTCAAGGACTGGACCGGCAAGTTCAGCTTTGACGCTGCCAAGCCAGAAGCCAGCAAAATCGATGTAGAGCTCAAAACCGCTAGCCTGTTCACCAACCACGCTGAGCGCGACAAGCACATCATGAGCAAGGACTTCCTGGACACCGGCAAATTCCCGGAAGCCAAGTTCGTCTCTACTGCAGTTAAATCCACCGGTGCAAAAACTGCTGACGTGACCGGCGACCTGACTCTGCACGGCGTGACCAAGCCAATCGTGATCAAGGCTACCTTCAACGGCGAAGGCAAGGATCCATGGGGCGGCTACCGTGCCGGCTTCAACGGCACCTCCACGCTTAACCTGAATGATTTCGGCATCAAGGGTCCGGGCCCAACTTCCCAGACCCTGGACCTGGAAATCAGCTTCGAAGGCGTTCAAGCCAAGTAAGCGTTCCGGTTATGCAAAACGCCGACCTCAGGGTCGGCGTTTTTGTGTGCGCGTGAAATACGCCGATCAACTGTGGGCGCGAATGAATTTGCCACCGGATTGATTGGCGCCACGGTCCTGTAGGAGCGAACTTGTTCGCGAGGCGGTATTACATCCGACAAATATGAATCGAATGTACCAACTCCTCGCCAACAAGTTGGCTCCTACAGGTCCTACGTATGACTGGAGTAAACCAAGGCCCCGTGGGAGCGAATTCATTCGCGAAGGCGGCGCCTCAAACGATAAATATGCAACGGATGTCCTGGCCTCTTCGCGAATGAATTCGCTCCCACGGGTTTGGATCAATGCAGCACCGGGCACAGCCCACAAAAAAGCCCCGAACCAGTCGGGGCTTTTTCGTTCCGGCCTTGCTTAACCTTCGCGGTTGCGGGTCAGCAGGGCTGGTTTTTCACCGCGTGGGCGGGTTGGCAACTGATCGAGCTGCTCAGGAGACGGGAAGCGATCGCTTTTGGACTCTTTGTGCATGATCTTCGGTTGCGGCTGGCTGTCGCGTGGGCCACGAACGGCTGTCTCTTGACGGGCTGGCTGATCATCGCGGGCCGGGCGACGGTTACGCGGGTTCTCGTCACGACGCGCCTGACCATCACGCGGAGCACCGCTGCGTGGGCCACTGCGCTTGGCAGGAGGCGTGCCGGTGGTTGCACCGCCACCGCTGCTGCGCGGACCACTCGGGCGAGGAGCACGTGCGGCCGGAGCAGTACCGGTTGCAGCACCTGCGCCGGTAGCCGGAGCGCCAGGACGACGACCGCGACCCTGGTTCTTGTCCTTGTACGGGCTGACGTAGTCAGCGCGGTTGCCGAAGTTATCCACTTCGTCATCCAGGAACTCGTCCGGGGCACGATCCGACGATGGGCGTGGAGCGGCTGTTGCGCGCGGCGTCGACGAACGTTGTTCGCGGGCTGGCGCGCCATCACGAGGCTTCTGCTGTTCGCGAGGCTTGCGGGCCGGGCGCTCACCCGGAGCGGCTGCCGCTGCGGCCGGGGTCTTTTCCTTGCCTTTATCCTTGCCCTTGTCTTTACGACCGCCACCACCGCCGCAACCGTTCGGGCCATCGCCACGCGGGCCGCGGGAGTTACGCGGGTTGCGCACGTCAGGACGCTCGCGAACTTCCGGCTTCTCGGCTTCAACGGAGCTCATGTCAAAACCCATCAGGTCGCCATCGGCGAGCTTCTGTTTGGTCATGCGCTCGATGCTTTTCAGCAGTTTTTCTTCGTCCGGCGCCACCAGGGAAATGGCTTCACCGGAGCGACCTGCACGGCCGGTACGGCCAATACGGTGGACGTAATCTTCGTCGACGTTTGGCAGCTCGAAGTTGACCACGTGCGGCAGCTGATCAATATCCAGACCGCGAGCGGCGATATCGGTCGCGACCATGATGCGTACGTCGCCAGCCTTGAAGTCAGCCAGGGCTTTGGTGCGTGCGTTCTGGCTCTTGTTACCGTGGATCGCCACAGCGCTCAGGCCGTGTTTATCCAGGTATTCAGCCAGGCGGTTCGCGCCGTGCTTGGTGCGGGTAAACACCAGAACCTGTTCCCACGCGCCTTGCGTGATCAGGTGCGCCAGCAGCGAGCGCTTGTGGTTGGCAGGCAGACGGAATACCCGTTGCTCGATGCGCTCGACCGTGGTGTTCGGCGGCGTGACTTCGATGCGCTCGGGGTTGTGCAGCAGCTTGCCAGCCAACGCGGTGATGTCGTTGGAGAACGTTGCCGAAAACAGCAGGTTCTGACGCTTGGCAGGCAGGCGTGCGAGAACTTTTTTCACGTCATGGACGAAGCCCATGTCGAGCATCCGGTCGGCTTCATCGAGCACGAGGATTTCAACATGGGACAGGTCGACGCTGCCTTGACCGCACAGATCGAGCAAGCGACCCGGGCAGGCCACCAGTACGTCTACGCCGCGGGCCATGGCCTGGACTTGTGGGTTGGTGCCGACGCCGCCGAAAATGCAGGCGCTGACGAACTTCAGGTCGCGGGCATACAGCTTGAAGCTGTCATGCACTTGCGCGGCGAGTTCGCGAGTCGGGGTCAGGACCAGTACGCGAGGTTGGCGCGGGCCGTGACGCTGGGATTTGTCCGGGTGACCGTTGGGGAAAAGACGCTCCAGAATCGGAAGAGCGAACCCACCGGTTTTACCTGTACCTGTCTGGGCGGCAACCATCAGGTCGCGACCTTGCAACACGGCGGGAATGGCCCGCTGTTGCACCGGAGTAGGCTGGGTATAGCCCGCTGCCTCGATGGCGCGGACTAAAGCCTCGGAGAGACCGAGGGAAGCAAAGGACATGAGTAATCCTGTTTTAGTTAGAGCTTATGCTCAAAGGGAAGTCTTGCCTGACGCAAAATCGCGTTTAGGGACGCGATTCCGTCCGGTCCTGCGGGGTCTTCTGGGCATCTCGATACGTCAGCGCGGGTGAAAAAAGCGCTTGGAGGCGTGATCGGGGACCCTAATGCTAGACCGAGCATCCGGGCGTAAGCCTGGCGGGAAGGCCGGAGTATAACAGAGCAAACGCTTAACGCTGCGTTCCTGCTGCTCAACGGTGTAGAACAGGAGATGTGGGACCGGCTTTAGCCGGGAAGAGGCCAGCTCAGGCACTACATAGGCTTGGCCGGATGACGCCTTCCCCGCTAAAGCCGGTCCCACAGGAGGTCCCACAACAGGTCCCACAGGTTCTGAAGTTAGCGAGGCAGCTTCAGATTGTTCCAGATCGCCAGGCTAGGTTCGGCCTGGTTCAGGGTGTAGAAGTGCAGACCAGGGGCGCCGCCTTGCAAGAGACGCTCGCACATTTCGGTGATGACCTGCTCACCAAACGCTTGAATGCTCTGCACGTCGTCGCCATAGGCTTCCAGCTGCTTGCGGATCCAGCGTGGGATTTCCGCGCCGCAGGCATCGGAGAACCGCGCCAGCTTGCTGTAGTTGGTGATCGGCATGATGCCCGGCACCACTGGCAGGGTGACGCCTTTCTTCTGAACGCGTTCCAGGAAGTGGAAATAGCTGTCAGCGTTGAAGAAGTACTGGGTGATCGCGCTGTCGGCACCGGCCTGAGCCTTGTGCACGAAGTTCTTCACGTCTTCATCGAAGTTGCGCGCCTGAGGATGCATCTCAGGGTACGCCGCGACTTCAATGTGGAAGTGGCTGCCGGTCTCTTCACGAATGAAGGACACCAGATCACTGGCATAACGCAGCTCACCGCTGGCCATGCCCATACCCGAAGGCAGGTCACCGCGCAGGGCGACGATACGCTTGATGCCGGCTTCTTTATATTGAGTCAGCAGCGCGCGCAGATCGTCCTTGCTGTCGCCAACGCAGGACAAGTGCGGAGCAGCCGGGACTTTTACTTCGTTTTCCAGTTGCAGCACGGTGTTGATCGTGCGATCACGGGTCGAACCACCGGCACCATAGGTGCAGGAGAAGAAATCGGGGTTGTAGCTGGCCAACTGACGAGCAACGGTCAGCAGCTTTTCATGCCCAGCGTCGGTCTTGGTCGGGAAAAACTCGAAGCTGAAGCGGCGGTCTTGGGACATGGTGGAGGGAACCTCCAGCTACAAGCTGCAAGCTTCAAGCCGCAAGAGGGCAATGCTGCGCCCGATCTTGCTGCCAAAGCTTGCAGCTCACGGCTGCGTAAAAACGATAAAGAAGCAAGCGCCAGGCTCAAGCCGCAAGTAAACGAAACGCTCCTACTTGCAGCTTGAAGCTTGAAGCTTACCGCTGCTTAGTAACGATACGCGTGCGGCTTGAACGGACCTTCGACAGTCACGCCGATGTAGTCGGCCTGGGTCTTGGTCAGTTTGGTCACAACGCCGCCGAAGCCACGAACCATTTCCAGGGCCACTTCTTCGTCGAGTTTCTTCGGCAGTACTTCTACGGTCAGACGCTCAGCTTTTTGAGCCGGGGACAGATCGGCGTACTTCTGACCGAACAGGAAGATCTGCGCCAGAACCTGGTTGGCGAACGAGCCATCCATGATGCGGCTTGGGTGACCTGTGGCGTTGCCCAGGTTAACCAGACGGCCTTCGGCCAGCAGGATCAGGTAGTCGTCGTTCTGGGCATCGAATGAGCCAGGGCCGGTACGGTGGATTTTGTGAACCTGTGGCTTCACTTCTTCCCATGCCCAGTTCTTGCGCATGAAAGCGGTGTCGATTTCGTTGTCGAAGTGACCGATGTTGCAGACCACAGCGCGTTTTTTCAGCGCTTTGAGCATGTTCGAGTCACACACGTTGACGTTACCGGTGGTGGTCACGATCAGGTCGATCTTGCCCAGCAGCGCTTTGTCGATGCTTGCTTCGGTGCCGTCGTTCTCGCCGTCGATGAATGGGGAAACCAGTTCGAAACCGTCCATGCAGGCTTGCATGGCGCAGATCGGGTCGACTTCGGTCACTTTAACGATCATGCCTTCCTGACGCAGGGATTGAGCCGAGCCCTTGCCCACGTCGCCGTAGCCGATCACCAGCGCTTGCTTGCCGGACAGCAAGTGGTCGGTGCCGCGCTTGATGGCGTCGTTCAGGCTGTGACGGCAGCCGTACTTGTTGTCGTTCTTGCTCTTGGTCACCGAGTCATTGACGTTGATGGCCGGGATTTTCAGCTCGCCCTTGGCCAGCATGTCCAGCAGGCGGTGAACGCCCGTGGTGGTCTCTTCGGTCACGCCGTGGACGCGGTCCAGGATCGCCGGATATTTCTTGTGCAGCAGCTCGGTCAGGTCGCCGCCGTCGTCGAGGATCATGTTGGCATCCCAAGGCGCGCCATCTTTGAGGATGGTTTGCTCAAGGCACCACTCGTATTCTTCTTCGGTCTCGCCTTTCCAGGCATAAACCGCGATACCGGCAGCAGCAATGGCAGCAGCGGCCTGGTCTTGAGTGGAGAAAATGTTGCAGGACGACCAACGCACTTCGGCACCCAGGGCAACCAGGGTTTCGATCAGCACGGCAGTCTGAATGGTCATGTGGATGCAGCCGAGAATCTTGGCGCCCTTGAGGGGTTGCTCGCCAGCGTATTTGCGGCGCAGGCCCATCAGGGCAGGCATTTCGGATTCAGCGATGATGGTTTCGCGACGGCCCCAGGCAGCCAGGGACATGTCGGCGACTTTGTAGTCGGAAAAATCTGCGGGCGTAGATACAACACTCATTAGAGAGTCTCCATTCGTAGTGTGCGAATGGGCGCCGTTGTGCGTTTAAGGCCCGACGGGGACAACCCGGTCGAACAACGCCCCATCCGAGCCTGACAGGAAAACCTGCTGCAGCGCCCCTCGGACAGGTGGCGGGAACGGTATCAAGAGAAGATGACCGTTTTGAAACGGTGGGGATTATAGCTTTCTTTGAGCGGCAAGTTGCAAGCGGCAAGCGACAAGCAGGAGCTGGGCGGTGTTTGGCTGGCAGCTTTGCGGCTTGCAGCTCGGGCGGCGATCAACAAGAACACACGATCCGCTTCAACTTGCAGCTTGCCGCTTGAAACTTGCCGCTGGGGGCTGTAACCCTATACCCCAAACCCCACGGAGCCAGCGCCCCCATGAACTTCCACACCCGCAAATGGGTTAAACCCGAAGACCTGAATCCCAACGGCACGCTGTTCGGTGGCAGCCTACTGCGCTGGATCGACGAAGAAGCGGCGATCTACGCCATCGTTCAGCTTGGCAATCAGCGGGTGGTGACCAAGTACATTTCCGAAATCAACTTCGTCAGCGCCTCGCGCCAGGGCGACATCATCGAACTGGGCATCACCGCCACCGAGTTCGGGCGTACCTCGATCACCCTGACCTGTCAGGTGCGCAACAAGATCACCCGCAAGAGCATTTTGACGGTCGAGAAGATGGTCTTCGTGAACCTTGGCGAAGACGGCCTGCCCGCGCCCCATGGCAGAACCGAAATCACCTATGTGAAAGACCAGTTCAAGGAGGAAATGAACGACGGCTGACGCGGAAACCGTTCAGGCCGGAATGACTAAACCAGCCCGGCGTCCACCAGCCACTGTTCCAGTCCCACCAGATCGGGGATTCTGGCGACGGTTTCGCCGACCTGCACAGCGGCCAGTTCAAGCTCCGCCAGGGGCACGTCGACATAGCTGAGCTGGTTGTCGACCTTGCAGGAGCGAGGGATGCCCTGAATCAGCAGCGCGATGAATTTCAGGTGCTCGCGCCCGCCCAGCGCATTGAGCACCACGATGCGCGCACGACCACCGACGCGGGTCCGCGCGCCACAGGCCGCTTCGAAGCTGAGCAGCGGCAAGTCATGCTGGCGCCAGCTGATCTGACCCAGGTACCACAGCGGCGCGCCAGGTTCGGCACTGCAATCCTGATAGTCGATGAGTTCGGCAACCGCGACGTTGGGCAACAGCAAATTGCGGTCGTCCAGCGGCAGGATCAACCCGGTCAACGTCGCCAGGTGGCTAGAACGGGCAGCGTTAGGCATTGACCTGGCTCCAGTGGGCGATACTTTCGAGCAGCATCGATTCCTGATACGGCTTGCTCAGGTATTCGTTGACACCAATGGCCATGGCCCGGTCGCGGTGTTTCTGGCCTGATCGGGAGGTAATCATGATGATCGGCAGATCCTTGAGGTGGGGGTCGGCGCGAACCTGGCTGGCGACTTCGAAGCCATCCATGCGCGGCATTTCGATGTCCAGCAGCATGATGTCGGGCACCCGATCCTGCAGCAGCGCCATGGCGTCGACCCCATCCTTGGCGGTGAGCACGGTCATGCCATTGCGTTCCAGCAAACGGCTGGTGACCTTGCGCACGGTCACCGAGTCGTCCACCACCATCACCAGCAATGGCCGCGCCTGCTCGGCGTCGTTGTAAGCGGTTGCTACGACCCCGGAGGATTGCTGCGCCGCCAGGCGACTGTGCAGCGCACGGATGTGCGCCAGCAAATCAAGGATCAGCACGACCCGGCCATCCCCGAGGATGGTCGCACCGGAGACCCCCTGCACCCTGGCAAACTGCGGCCCGAGGCTTTTCACGACGATTTCCCGCGAGCCCGCCAGCGCATCGACCTGCACCGCGACCCATTGGTCCTGAACATGGACCAGCAGCACCGGCAATGGCTCGGTCTGGCCGATCAGCTTGGGGGGCTGGCTGTTGTTGAGCAGCTCACCCAGGTAACGCAACTCGTAACTGCGCTGGCCGTATTGGTAGCGCGGCGGCGATGTTTGATAGCAGGCCTCCAGCTCATTGGGCATGACCCGCACGATGCCTTCGACCGTGTTGAGCGGCACCGCGTATTGCTCTTCGCCGCATTGCACCATTAGCGCCCGGTTGACCGATACCGAGAACGGCAAGCGGATCCTGAACAAGGCGCCCTGCCCCTGCACGGATTCAATCACCATGGTGCCGCCCAGCTGTTTGACCTCGGCGTGCACCACATCCATGCCGATGCCGCGCCCGGAAATCTGCGTCACGGTTTCGGCGGTCGAGAACCCTGGCGCGAGGATGAACTGCAAGGTTTCATGAGCCCCAGGGTTGGCATCGGCGCCGATCATCCCGCGCTTGCGTGCCTTGCGGCGCACAGCCTCCAGGTCGACCCCCGCGCCGTCATCGGTCATCTCGATCACGATGTCGGCGCCCTGGTGTTTGAGGCTCAACGTGATGCTGCCCACCTCCGGCTTGCCCTGGGACAGACGTTTTTCAGCGCTTTCCAGGCCATGGTCGATGGCATTGCGCAACATGTGCTCCAGCGGCGCGACCATGCGTTCAAGCACGCTGCGGTCCATCTGCCCCTGGGCATTGTCGATCTCGAAATGGACTTTCTTGTTCAACTCCCCCGACACCTGCCGCACGATGCGCTGCAGGCGCGGCACCAGGCGCTCGAACGGCACCATGCGCGTGCGCATCAGGCGTTCCTGCAAATCGGTGTTGACCCGTGCTTGCTGCAACAGCAGGGTCTGGGCGTCGCTGGCCCGGCTGTCGAGGGTTTCCTTGAGGTCCATCAGGTCGGACGCGGACTCGAACAGCGCGCGGGACAATTGCTGCAATTGCGAATGCCGGTCCATTTCCAGCGGGTCGAAGTCTTCATAGCCCAACCGCTCGGCCTGCACCTGCTCACGGCTGAGGATGCTGCCTTGAGTCTCCATGTCCAGACGGCGCAACTGGTCGCGCATCCGCTCAATGGTGGTAGCCATTTCCACGAGCGTGCCTTCGGCATCAATGACCTGCTGCTCGATACGCCCACGGAAAATCGACGTCTCACCCGCCAGGTTGACCAGGGTTTCCAGCTCTTCGGCAGGCACCTTGACCATCTCGCTGGCCGAGCGCTCGGCGTCAGCTTCGCTCGATGCCTTAGGTGGCGGCGCGGGTGTCGGGGCTGGCTCAGGCGGCGGCGCAACGATCACCGGCGCCGGCGCCTCGCCCACCTGAGCGGTAGCCGGGTCTGCCTGCCTGCGGATGCTCTGAATCAATAACTCGGCGCTGGGCAGGGGTTTGTCTTCGCGCACCGCATCAAGCATGTCGGCGAGCAGATCATGACCGCTTTGCAGCAGGCTGATGGTCAGCGGGTTGACGCGCAACGCCCCGGCAGACAGCCCTTCATAGAGCGATTCCAGCTCATGGGCCAGGTCCCCAATCGGAGTGATGGCAACCATGCGCGCGCCACCTTTCAAGGTGTGCAGATCGCGCAGCAGGTTTTCCACCTCCAGCAGGTTCTCGGGCTCGGCCTGCCAGCGCGCCAAGGCGGCGCCGGAGCTTTCGATGATGTCGAAACCTTCTTCGAGAAAGATCTCCAGTAACTCTGCGTCCGGCCCGTCAGGCGCTGGCGCGGCCGCCTCGGGCTTGTCTTGCGGCTCGCTGCCCTGGCCAATCGCGCTGCCCAGCCTAACCGCGTTGATGGCCGCGACCAGCTCGGTCGGATCACTCAGCGGCTGTTTACTCTGCAACTGGTCCAGCATGTGCGCCAACTGGTCGTGGCTGCTGATCAACAACCCCGCCAGTTCGGACGAGTGGCTGAAGCGTCGGTCGGACAGCCCTTCATACAAGGCCTCCAGCTCATGGGCCAGATCACCGACCGGGCCAATTTCGGCCATGCGTGCACCGCCCTTGAGGGTGTGCAGGTCGCGCTGCAATGACGGCAACGGCAAGGCGCTGTCCGGTTCATCCAGCCAACGCTGCAAGGCTTGCCCGGCGCTGTCGAGAATATCCACGGCTTCTTCGAGGAAGATCTCGACGATTTCGTCATCCAGCGCATCCCAGTCCAGCGCGACCGCCTGCTCATCGCTCAACTGTGCGGTGGCCTGGGCAAGATCCGTGATGCGCTGCACCTGGCTGCCGTCGCTTTTGATCAAACCCGTGGCTGACGGGTCAAGCGCCTGACCAAGCAGGTCACGCAGCGCCTGGACCCGTTCGGGCTGCGGCTGGACTTCCTGCCCCGCCGCTACTTGATCGAGCATGTTGATCAGGGCTTCGTGGGCCTGCTCGGCCTCATCGAAAAACAGCTCGCTGACCGCCAGGCTGCTTTCTTCCACGGCGCCATATAAATCCAGCAAGGCTTCGCACAGCTCGTCCACCTGCGGGAGGTCGGCCAAGTGCGCGCCGTGCCCCAGCGTGGTCAGCTCATCGAGCAAAGCGGTGAGTTCCTGGCGTTCGCCGGGGTGTTCACGCCAGCGTTGCAGCAGGTTTTCGGCGTCCAACAGGATGTCCATGCCTTCGGCCAAAAAGCTTTCGATCAGTTGCGGGTTGCGCTTGCTCCGCAGCCCGTTGTTGGACGCACTGAGCACCGCCGCCAGCCGCTCCTGCAGCAACGCGTAGGCGCTTTCGATCAGTTTTGCCGCACCGGGGATCGGCCCCAGCGGGTGTTTCGATAATTGCGCCAGCCCCTTGAGGAACAGCGGCTCGGCGCTGCGCAAGAGCGTCAGCTCCGGCGGGCTCAGGGCGATCATGTGCGCTTTGTACTCGCGCATCATCTGGTCCAGCGGGTTGGCCAGCTCGACAATCGGCACCACCCCAGCCATGGAGGCACTGCCTTTGAGGGTGTGCAACGCGCGCAGCAATTCGTCGCTGATGGCGGGCGAAGGATCCGCAGCATTGGTGTCGAGAAAACGCTTGAGGCTGTCCAGGTGGCTGAGGGCTTCCTGGCGGAAAATCTCCAGCAGTTGCGGGTCGAGCGCCTCGTCTTCCTCGCTGGCCGTGGCTGCTGCGAAGGTCAACGGCCCCTGACCTTTGGCCAATGCATGGGCACGAGCGGCAAGCAGGTCCACATCGTCGCGCTGATGCTGCTCGCCTTCGGCAAAATCCTTGATGATGTCCGGCAGCAACAGCAGCACTTCATTGAGCAGTTGCTGAACATCAGCGGTGGGGCGGACGCTGTTTTCCAGCACCCGGTTGAGCAAGTTTTCAACCGCCCAGGCCAGCTCGCCGAGAATCAGCGCCCGCACCATCCGGCCACTGCCTTTGAGGGTGTGATAGGCGCGGCGCACTTCGGCCAGCGCCGTGGTATTGCTGCGTGCATCGCCCAGCGAGCCTATCCATTGCGGCAAGTACTCGCGCAAGGCGGCGAGCACTTCATCGGTTTCTTCGAGAAAGACTTCCAGCAGCTCGTCATCCACACCTTCTTCATCGGCGGGCGGCGGCAGCAAGCTGGCGGGCATGTGGCGGGCGGGCGGGTTAACGGCGCTGACCGGGCTGGCGAGGACGTCGGCAATGGTCTGCGTTGGGCTGACCAGTGCGTTGAGCGCTTGCAGCTCAAGGATTTCGTCCTGGCTGATGATTTCGTCCAACAGCGGCACGCCCTGAGCTTCCAGTGTCGGGAAGTAGCCCAGCCGCGCGAGGCTTTCCTGGGCCATGTCGAGCACCTGTTCGCCCGGCGACTCATGGTCTTCGCCCATGCGCTCCAGGTAGTACTCGATGCCGGTGATGGTGTCGGCCAGGCTGTCGAGCTGAGTCCACGCCGGACGGGTTTCGTCGACCAGCAGGTGTTCGTGGATGTATTCGTTGCAGGCGGCCAACAGGCTGGCGGCGCGGGCCAGCGGGATCATCGCCAAGGCGCCACGCACTTGCACCAGTAACGCGGAAAGAGGATCAAGGCGCTGCCGGTCCCACTCGCCGTCGATGTAATCAATGATCACGTCTTTGGCCTGCTGCAACACCACCCGCGCTTCGCGGATCACCAACTGATGAATCTGCGTCAGGTCGGTGGTGGGCAAACGGCTTTCTTCACGGCTGGCCGGTTCAACGGTACCCACCATGCCTGCCAGGGTCGCTTCCACATACAGCAGCGCCCCGGCGACATCCATCAGCGCCGCATCACTGGGCTCGCGCTGACCCTGAGCCAGGCCCTGCACAACCGCCAGCTGATCAATGATCACCTTGCGCGGCTGGCCGAAACCCAGCACCGCCAAGGTGTCGGCGATCTGGCGCAACGGCGGCAGCAGCCCGTTCAACTCGCTGACCGACTTGCGGTCGCCGCGCACGAACACGTCCAGACGCTCTTTGACCCGCACCAGCTCCTCACACAGGGCGCTGATCACCGAACGCATGGCATCGCGATCCGGCCCTTCGATGCTGCTGCGTTCCTGCCGTGGCAGTTCGGGTAGCGCTTCGTCCAGGCCGTACTGATCCTTGATGTCGACCATGCGCGGCGCGAGGCTGTCGGATTTGGCGATATAGAACAGCAGGCTTTTGAGCAGCTCATCGGGCGCGGGCTGGTTGATGCCGGCGATGCCTTGGTCCAGCAGGCGCTTGAGTTCTTTGTCGGCGTCCTTGAACAGGCTGCGCAAGGCCGGGCTGTTGGTGAAGTTGCCATTGACCATGGTTTCCACCAGCGCCGAAGCGATCTGCCACAACGGCCCGAGCGGGGCGTCATCGCACAGTTGCTCCAGGCGAGCGAAGACTTTGCCCATTAAGCCGAGTTGCGCCTGCACGTCCTGCTCGCGCAACAGGCCGACCAGAGCGGCTTGCAGGGTCTGTCGCAATTTGCGCAGCAGGGCGGGCAGTTCGGGGCTGTCGCGACGTTCAAGCGCTTGCGGATCCAGGGCTGGCACGCTGAGCAGTTGCGGTGCAAACAGGCTGGTCTCCGACAGCAGGCTTTCACCCCGCGCACTGCGCAGATCGTTGAGCAACGGCAGCACCACCAGCGGCAAATCCCGGCGTGCCGAATGGATACGGTCCAGGTAGGCCGGTAGCTGGGTCAGCGCCTGAATCAGCAGCTGCTCGGCTTCGGCGCGTTGGTCGACATGGCCCTGCTGCAAGGCCAGCGCCAGTTGCTCGATCTCTTCAGCCAGCAAGGCTGCGCCGTAGAACTCGATCATCTGCAGGCTGCCATGCACCTGATGCACGCAGTCCAGGCATTGATCCATCGCCCCCCCGTCAGCGGGGTCGGCCATGAACGCCTCAAGCGCGTGGCGAGCCTGTTTGAGGGTTTCGGCGATTTCGCCTTTGACCCACTCCAGCGCTACGTAGTCGTGCCGATCAACCATGACGACTCCAGCGTGTGCTGCCCTTTAGGAAGTCCCGCCCCGTCTTCGACGCCGCGCTATCGCGCAGTAAACACGAAACCTGTGGGAGCACCGGGGTGGCGCTCCACCTTGCTCGCGAAGGCAATGCTCCCGCCTTCAGAAATATATACCGATGTCCCGGCCTCTTCGCGAGCAAGCTCGCTCCCACAGGTTTCGTGTTTACTGCGCGCCAGCGAGTAGTCTGAACGACAGGTGATCTGCTGCAGCGTCCCGCAGACGGCGCTGTACATTTTTCAAACATTAGCCGTGGTCCTTCGACGACGGCAAGGTGAAGCCGGAGACCGAGCGACGCATTGCGCTGGCCATTTTTGCCAGGTTGCCCATGCTGCGAGCGGTGGCGGCCGTGCCCGAGGTGGTTTGCGAAGTGGTTTGCTGAATCACGGTCATGGTCTGGGAAATCTGCTCGCCCAGGTCCGCCTGTTGCTGCGCGGCATTGGTGATGCTTTGAATCAACGCAGCCAGCACCTTGGAGACGCCTTCGATTTCCTCAAGCGCGACACCTGCGTCCTGGGCCAAACGTGCGCCGCGAACCACTTCAGTCGTGGTCTGCTCCATGGAGATGACCGCTTCGTTGGTGTCGTTCTGAATCGCGCGCACCAGGGTTTCGATCTGCTTGGTCGCCGAAGACGAGCGCTCGGCCAGCCGCTGCACTTCATCGGCTACCACCGCAAACCCGCGCCCCGCGTCACCGGCCATGGAGGCCTGAATGGCGGCGTTGAGGGCCAGGATGTTGGTCTGGTCGGCAATGTCATCGATCAGGCTGACAATGTCGCCAATTTCCTGGGAAGACTCACCCAACCGTTTGATGCGTTTGGAGGTGTCCTGAATCTGCTCGCGAATGTTGTCCATGCCGGTGATGGTGTTGTGCACCACCTCGTTGCCTTTGTTAGCGATGGTCACTGAGCGCTCGGCCACCGAGGAGGACTCATGGGCATTGGCCGAGACCAGATCGATGGAGCCCGCCATGCGGTTGATGGCCGTGGACGCGGCGGCAATCTGCAGCGCCTGATGCTCGGACGCGGCAGCCAGCTGTGTGGCGGTGGTCTGAGTGTCCTTGACCGCGCCGAACACTTGCTCGGCGGTGAGGTTGATGGTGGCCACAAGCTCGCGAAGCTGATCGATGGAGTAATTGATGGAGTCGGCGATGGCCCCCGTGAAGTCTTCAGTGACCGACGCAGCAACGGTCAGGTCGCCGTCCGCGAGGTTTTCGATCTCATCGAGCAGACGCATGATCGCGTTCTGATTGCGCTCGTTTTTCTCGGCGGTTTCACGCAGCTGGCGGTTGGTTTCGCGGACCATCACCAGGCCAATCAGGATGATCGACATCAACGCCAGCAAGCCCAGCACATAACCGCCGATGGTGTGCGAAGAGCGGGCGTTGGCCAGTTGCTCAAGGCGGTTGGCGAGCACCGAGGTTTCATCGAGCAGGGTTTGCGAGCTGTTAAAGATATTGCCAGCCGACTCTCGCACCTCGAACAGCTCAGGGGAGGTCTCCAGGATTTCGTCCACCGAGCCGGACACGAACTGGAACAGCTCGGCGATTTCCGCCAGCCGCGCGCGTGCGTCGGGGTCTTCCACCCGGGCGATGCGCAGGGTCAGATTGCCTTCGAGCATGCCGCTGAGCACCTGGCCGAACTGACTGGCATCGCGCCCGAATTTATCGGCAGCCTGAACCGCTGCGTCATCACCGGACAGTACCTTATTGACCGAACCGAGAATCCGCTCAGCCAGCAACGACTGACGCTGCGCCACCGCCACTTGGGTGGCGGGTGCACGACTTTGCAAGAGGATCTCGACGACTTTCTCGTACTCGACTTGCAACTGCGGGATGGTCTCGGCGAGAGTCGCTGCGACCTGATGCAGGGACAACACGGTTTGCTCGCTGGCCAGAATCACATCAGTGCTTTTGCGCAGCGCTTCCCAATCAGCCTGCACAGCGCCCAACTCCTCACGCACACCCTGCGGCGCAGGCGGCAGGCCGGTGCCTTTGTCGCCCTTGCGCAAAAAGCCCCAGCGCATGTCAAAGTCGTTACGCGCATCGGCCAGCAGCTTGAACGCCTGTGGCTTGCCTGCGGCGGCTTCGGTAGCGTTCTTGGCAATACGCTGGGACAGCACGCGCAACTCACCCGCATGCCCGATGTACTGTTTGTCGTAGGTCGATTGAGTGTTCAGGTACGCGAAATTGACGAACAGCAAAACGATGAAAATGATCAGCGCGACAAACAGCACGATAATCTGCGAGCGACTGCGTGCGCCCTCTAACGATCTGTCTGGCTTACTCATGAATCAGGCCCCTGTGTGGACGAGCTGATGGCGTATCCACAAAACAAAAAAACCAGCGGCTGGCGCCAAACCTCTGGGAGCGAATTCATTCGCGAAAGGGCCGGTACATCCAATGCATGTGTTTCGCCTGGAATGCAGCCTTCGCGAATGAATTCGCTCCCACCGGGTCGAGACGTCCTCAGCCAAAGTCGGACCCGCAGCTGGAACAGGACTCAGTTGAGAAAACAACTCCGATTGACCGCTGGGCGCCAAACCTGTGGGAGCGAATTCATTCGCGAAAGGGCCGGTACATCCAATGCATGTGTTTCGCCTGGAATGCAGCCTTCGCGAATGAATTCGCTCCCACCGGTTCGAAGCCGTCAGCTCACCCAGGCCGTGTTCACATAAAGTCTGGTTCACAGCGCCACATCCATAAACCCCGGAGATTGCGCCAGCGCGGCGGGGCTGAACACCAGCCAGGCGTGCTCACGCAAAAACTGCCCACTCATGAAAGGCGCCATGGGCTCAGCCCCTTCACTGCCTTGGATCGGCATCAGACTGATCTGACTGAAATGCTGCAAACCCAGCACCTCATCGACCATCAGCCCGGCAAACACCTCTTGATGATCGACCACCAGCACCCGACGCTGCTTGCGCACCGGGGACAGTTCATGACCAAAGAAGCTGCACAGGTCCATGATCGGCAACAGCCGACCGCGCAGGTTCGCAACGCCCTTGACCCAAGGCTTGACCCCCGGCAGCACGGCGTAACGCGGTTCATGGAGGATTTCACTGATTTCACCCATGGGCGCCACGTAGCAACGCTCACCCATGCGGAACCCGATGCCGCTCCAGTCCTGCTGGCGGGTTTCCTGAAACGGCAGGCCCGCCGCTAGCGCCCGACACCGCTTATCGATGTCGAACAGCAGCTGGAAGGCAGTCTGGGACTCAGCCATGACGAACCGGCGATCAGCCGGCGAGTACCGCGTTCAGGGTTTTCATCAGGGTTTCTTCATCCACCGGCTTGGTCAGGTAGTCCCGCGCGCCCTGGCGTTTGCCCCAGACCTTGTCGGTTTCCTGATCCTTGGTGGTGATCATGATCACAGGGATCATGCTGGTGTCGGCGTCCTTGGTCAGCTGGCGGGTCGCCTGAAAACCATTCAGGCCGGGCATGACGATGTCCATCAGAACCGCGTCGGGTTTTTCCTGACGGGCCAGGGCCACGCCATCGGCGCCATTTTCGGCCTTGAGGACTTCATGACCGTGCTTTTCCAGCATGCCGGTCAGTTTGTACATTTCAGTCGGCGAGTCGTCGACGATCAGAATTCGAGCCATGCTGTTCCCCATAAGGATGGATGCCCGCAACCGGTAAGGGCGGGCATCACGGTATCTGTTGTTCCACTGCGACGAACCCTGGTACGTGAGCTTTGATAGCGTTGAGCAGCTCTTCCTTGCTGAAAGGCTTGGTCAAAAACTGATCGGACCCCACGATTCGCCCCTTGGCCTTGTCGAACAGGCCGTCCTTGGACGACAGCATGATCACCGGCGTCGACTTGAAGGCGCGGTTGTTCTTGATCAAAGCGCAGGTCTGATAGCCATCAAGGCGCGGCATCATGATGTCGACAAAGATGATTCGCGGGTGATTGTCGGCGATCTTGGCCAACGCATCGAACCCGTCGATTGCGGTGATGACCTCGCAGCCGACATTTTTCAGCAGCGTCTCGGCCGTGCGGCGGATGGTCTTCGAATCATCGATGACCATGACTTTCAGTGCTGATGAATGCTGTTCCATATCCTGCCCTAGCATCGCCGCGGCGTGTTTATTTGCCTGTTCTGCCTGGCACCGGCAGCCTGATCCTGCCGCGAACTCCTGATCTACAGGGGCTTGGGCCCAATCAAGACGCCGAGTCTTTTTAGCACACTCTCCCTACTCAATCCATAAAGCCTGCCGCGACGAGCTTGCCTCTTGACCCCGCGCAAGCGGAGCGCCACCCTGACGCCTATTTCAAGGCCGTCGCGGCCGTTATCGACCTGAGGATATTTGCCCATGAGCGTTCGCCTAGGGATTGTCATGGACCCGATTGAGCGCATCTCCTATAAAAAGGACAGCTCACTGGCCATGCTGCTTGCCGCCCAGGAACGTGGCTGGTCGCTGTTCTACATGGAACAGCAGGATCTGTATCAGAGCGCCGGCCAGGCCCGCGCCCGCATGAAACCGCTGAAAGTTTTCGCCGACCCGGCCAAATGGTTCGAGTTCGAAGCAGAAGTCGACGCAGGGCTTGATGATCTGGACGTGATCCTGATGCGCAAGGATCCGCCGTTCGACATGGAGTTCGTCTACGCGACGTACCTGCTGGAACAGGCCGAAACCGCTGGCGTATTGATCGTCAACAAGCCGCAGAGCCTGCGCGACTGCAATGAAAAGCTGTTCGCCACGCTGTTCCCGCAACTGACGCCGCCGACCCTGGTCAGCCGTCGTGCAGACATCCTGCGTGAGTTCGCGGCCGAGCACGGCGACGTGATCCTCAAGCCGCTGGACGGCATGGGCGGCGCGTCGATCTTCCGTCACCGGGTGGGCGATCCGAACCTGTCGGTGATCCTGGAAACCCTGACCGCACACGGCACCCAGCAAATCATGGCCCAGGGTTACTTGCCCGCGATCAAGGACGGCGACAAACGCATCCTGATGGTCGACGGCGAACCCGTACCGTATTGCCTGGCGCGTATCCCCGCCGCCGGTGAGACCCGTGGCAACCTGGCCGCTGGTGGCCGTGGTGAAGCGCGTCCACTGACCGACAAGGATCGCTGGATCGCCGAACAGATCGGCCCGACGCTGCGTGAAAAAGGCCTGATCTTCGTTGGCCTGGACGTGATCGGCGAGCACTTGACCGAAATCAACGTCACCAGCCCGACCTGCATCCGTGAAATCGACAATGCGTTCGGCACCAATATTGGTGGGATGTTGATGGATGTGATCGAGAAGAAGCTGAAGGCTCGCTGAAGGCCATACCTGATCCGTGGGAGATTTTAGGATTGCCCGCACGCTGGAGGCTGAATTATGACGTGGGACCGGCTTTAGCCGGGAAAGCGGTAGTCCTGATGCTCCATCATCAGCGACTGGCCCGCCCTCTTACCGGCTAAAGCCGGTCCCACGACATCGCGCCAGAAGCTTGCTCCCACGGTCTGATGCCTGGCCGTCAATTAGCGTCGGCCTGGGTTATCATGCGCAGCCTGAAAGACATTGCACCGAGAGACACACAACCGCTGATGACTGCTGCCGATCTTCCCTACGAGCTTTCCCAATCGAGCGTGCGCCCGGCTGATCGTCTGGGCTTCACCCTGCTGATTGCGGCGTTGATTCACGTGGCAATCATCCTTGGCGTGGGCTTTACCTACGTCAAACCCGAGCAGATCAGCCAGACCCTGGAAATCACCCTCGCCACCTTCAAAAGCGAAACAAAGCCCAAGCAGGCAGACTTCCTCGCCCAGGATAACCAGCAAGGCAGCGGCACCCTGGACAAGGCAGAGATCCCCAAGACCACCGAGCTTGCGCCGTTCCAGGACACCAAGATCAACAAGGTCACGCCACCTGCAGCCGCCAAGCCGGTAGAAAAGCAGGAGTCGGCCAAAACCGTGGTTGCCACCAAGGCCGCAGCGCCGCAGAAAACCGTCGCCAAACGCGAAGAGGTCAAACCCGACCCGGCGCCCAAGGCCGCGCCCCAATTCGACAGTTCGCAACTGAGCAGCGAAATCGCCAGCCTCGAAGCCGAACTCTCCAACGAACAACAGCTGTACGCCAAGCGTCCGAAGATCCACCGTCTGAACGCTGCCTCCACCATGCGTGACAAAGGCGCCTGGTACAAAGACGACTGGCGCAAGAAAGTCGAGCGGGTCGGCAACCTGAACTACCCCGAAGAAGCGCGTCGCCAACAGATTTATGGCAATTTGCGACTAATGGTTTCGATCAACCGCGATGGCTCGCTGTTCGAAGTGCTGGTGCTGGAGTCTTCCGGGCAACCGCTGCTGGACCAGGCCGCGCAACGAATCGTGCGTCTGGCGGCCCCATTTGCGCCGTTCACCGGCGATCTTGCCGACATAGACCGACTGGAAATCATCCGCACCTGGAAATTCGCCAAGGGCGACAAGCTTTTCAGCAACTGACACCTCCTTCACAAACCCGGGGACCTGTCAGAACTGCCAGTTGTCAGGCCCGCCGCGCAGCGCCACACTAGGGCTCATGAAAAACGTATCTGCGAGTTACCTCAAGCATCAATTCCTGATCGCCATGCCGCACATGGCGGACCCGAACTTTGCGCAGACGCTGACCTACATCGTCGAGCACAACGCCAATGGCGCCATGGGTCTGGTGATCAATCGCCCGCAAAGCCTCACCCTGGCTGATGTTCTGGAGCAATTGCGACCGGAACTGCCAGCGCCCGTACGTTGCCAGAATATCGCCATCCACACCGGCGGCCCGGTGCAGACCGATCGCGGCTTTGTGCTGCACCCCAGCGGGCAGATCTTTCAAGCCACCGTTGAACTGGGCGGCCTATCGTTGTCGACGTCCCAAGACGTGCTGTTCTCCATCGCAGACGGCTACGGCCCTGATCAAAATGTGATCACCCTCGGTTATGCGGGCTGGGAAGCAGGTCAGCTGGAAGCCGAAATGGCCGCCAACGCCTGGCTGACCTGCCCGTTCGACCCGGCCATTCTGTTTGATGTCGAGAGTGACGAGCGTCTCGATGCCGCGGCCGCGCGCCTGGGCATCAACCTCAACTTGCTGACCACCCAGGCAGGCCACGCCTGATGGCCGCATTGCGCTTACTGCTGGGTTTTGATTACGGCACTAAACAGATCGGCGTTGCGGTCGGCCAGGTGATTACCGGCCAGGCCCGCGAACTGTGCACCCTCAAGGCCACGCAAGGCGTGCCGGACTGGAGTCAGATCGAAGCGCTGATCCGCGAGTGGAAACCGGACGCCATTGTCGTCGGCCTGCCGCTGAACATGGACGGCACCCCTAGCGAAATGAGCGCCAAGGCCGAGAAGTTCTCGCGCCGGATCAATGGCCGCTTCAACGTGCCGGTCTACACCCACGACGAACGCCTGACCACCTTTGAAGCCAAAGGCGAGCGCATGAGCCGTGGCGGCCAAAAAGGTAGCTACAAAGACAACCCGGTAGATGCCATCGCCGCCATGCTGTTATTGCAAGGCTGGCTGGATGCCAATGCAGAATTGTTCAACGCCTGACGTGTTCACCCTTTTTCAGAATCCCGGTTTCCACCTGAGCCACGCCACACCGCTACGCGCCAGGTGGGCTTGGCTCGGGCACTTCAAGGAGCAACTTTCATGAGCCTGCCCAACCCCGCTGAACTGATCCGTCAGATGGCTATCGATTTGAACGCCCACTTGAGCAAGCGTGGCGTCAGCGAGCCGCGCTTTATCGGCATTCGCACCGGCGGCGTATGGGTCGCGCAGGCGCTGCTCGAAGCCTTGGGCCGCGACACACCGCTGGGCACCCTGGACGTGTCCTTCTACCGCGATGACTTCAGCCAGAACGGCCTGCACCCACAAGTGCGCCCGTCCGAGCTGCCCTTCGAGATCGAAGGCCAGCACCTTGTATTGATCGATGACGTATTGATGAGCGGCCGCACCATTCGCGCAGCCCTCAACGAGCTGTTCGACTACGGCCGACCGGCCAGCGTGACGCTGGTGTGCCTGCTGGATCTGGACGCTGGCGAGCTGCCGATCAGCCCGGATATCGTCGGCGCCACCCTCTCGCTGGCTGCCAACGAGCGGGTCAAGCTCAGCGGCCCCACGCCGCTGGCCCTCGAACTGCAAGACCTGTCCACCGCTTCCGCCGCCCTTTAACCGCCCTTGAAAGAGTCCTTTGCGATGACGCCCCTCGACGCCAAGCGCCCGCTGCAGCTCAACCATCAAGGTCAGCTGCGCCACTTCCTTTCCCTTGATGGCTTGCCCCGCGAGCTACTCACCGAAATCCTCGACACTGCCGACTCGTTCCTGGAAGTCGGCGCGCGAGCGGTGAAGAAAGTCCCGCTGCTGCGCGGCAAGACCGTGTGCAACGTGTTCTTCGAGAACTCCACGCGCACGCGCACCACCTTTGAACTGGCGGCGCAGCGGCTGTCGGCGGACGTGATCACCCTCAACGTGTCGACATCCTCCACCAGCAAGGGCGAGACGCTATTCGACACCCTGCGCAACCTGGAAGCCATGGCCGCCGACATGTTCGTCGTGCGCCACGGCGATTCGGGCGCAGCGCATTTCATCGCCGAGCACGTGTGCCCGGAAGTGGCGATCATCAACGGTGGCGACGGCCGTCACGCGCACCCGACCCAAGGCATGCTCGACATGCTGACCATCCGCCGTCACAAGGGCGGTTTTGAAAACCTCTCCGTGGCCATCGTCGGCGACATCCTGCACTCGCGGGTCGCACGCTCGAACATGATTGCGCTCAAGGCGCTGGGTTGCCCGGACATCCGCGTGATCGGCCCGAAAACCCTGCTGCCGGTGGGCGTCGAGCAGTACGGCGTAAAGGTCTACACCGACCTGGCCGAAGGCCTGAAAGACGTCGACGTGGTGATCATGCTGCGCCTGCAACGCGAACGCATGCAGGGCGGTTTACTGCCCAGCGAAGGCGAGTTCTACCGCCTGTTCGGCCTGACCACTGCGCGCCTGGCGGGAGCAAAACCGGACTGCATCGTCATGCACCCAGGCCCGATCAACCGTGGCGTGGAAATCGAATCCGCCGTGGCCGATGGCGCGCACTCGGTGATTCTCAATCAAGTGACTTATGGCATCGCCGTGCGCATGGCGGTGCTGTCCATGGCCATGAGCGGCCAGACCGCGCAACGACAATTCGAACAGGAGAACGCCCAGTGAAGCTCAGCATCCTCGGCGCTCGCGTCATCGACCCCAACAGCGGTCTGGATCAAGTCACCGATCTGCACCTGGAAGCCTGCAAAGTACTCGCCATCGGCGCCGCGCCAACCGGCTTCGAACCCGTACAAACCATCGACGCCACCGGCCTGATCGCAGCGCCCGGGCTGGTTGACCTGAACGTCGCCCTGCGCGAACCGGGTTACAGCCGCAAAGGCACGATTGCCAGCGAAACCCGCGCCGCTGCTGCCGGTGGCGTCACCAGCCTGTGCTGCCCGCCGCGCACCAAGCCGATTCTGGATACCTCTGCAGTCGCCGAGCTGATCCTGGACCGCGCTCGGGAAGCCGGGCACAGCAAGGTGTTCCCGATTGGCGCCCTCAGCAAGGGCCTGGAAGGCGAGCAACTGGCAGAACTAGTCGCGTTGCGCGATGTGGGCTGCGTCGCCTTCGGCAACGGTCTGGAGAGCTTCCGCAATACCCGAACGCTGTGCCGCGCGCTGGAATACGCCGCGACATTCGACCTGACGGTGATTTTCAACTCTCAGGATCGTGATCTGGCCGAAGGTGGCCTGGCCCATGAAGGCCCGACCGCAAGCTTCCTTGGTTTGGCGGGTATCCCTGAAACGGCCGAAACGGTGGCTTTGGCTCGAGATCTGCTGCTGGTCGAGCAAAGCGGCGTACGCGCCCACTTCAGCCAATTGACCAGCGCCCGAGGCGCGGCGTTGATCGCTCAGGCTCAGGCCCGTGGCTTGAAAGTGACTGCCGATGTGGCGCTGTACCAGTTGATCCTTACGGACGAAGCGCTGATCGACTTCTCCAGCCTGTATCACGTGCAACCGCCACTGCGCACTCGGGCGGATCGCGATGGTCTGCGCGAAGCGGTGAAGTCAGGCGTGATCAGCGCGATCTCCAGCCACCACCAGCCTCACGAACGCGACGCCAAGCTGGCCCCGTTCGGCGCGACCGAGCCGGGGATCAGCAGCGTCGAGTTGCTGCTGCCACTGGCCATGACCCTGGTTGAAGATGGTGTGCTCGACCTGCCAACCCTGATCGCCCGCCTGAGCAGCGGCCCTGCTGCTGCACTGCGTCTGCCCGCCGGGCAACTGAGCGCAGGTTCGCCAGCCGACATCGTCCTGTTCGACCCGAAGGCCTCCACCGTGGCCGGTGAAACCTGGCTATCCAAAGGCGAAAACTGCCCGTTCCTCGGCCACTGCCTGCCAAGTGCCGTGCGTTACACCATTGTGGATGGGCGGATTACGCATACGGGCTAACGGGCTCAGTTACCACTGTGGGAGCGGGTTGCTCGCGAATGCGGCCTTACAAACGACAAATCTCTGTCGAACCTACCAGCCCTTTCGCGAATGAATTCGCTCCCACGGGGTTGGTGCCCGGCGCAACATCTGCGCAGCACACAATCCTGCAACAAACTTACGTCTGCCCGAGGGCTTGCAGGTTATTGATGTACACCTGTGGGAGCGAATTCATTCGCGAATGCGGCCGTACAAACAACAAATCTCTATCGAATATACCGGCCCTTTCGCGAATGAATTCGCTCCCACGGGGTTGGTGCCCGGCGCAACATCTGCGCAGTACCACAATCCTGCAACAACCTTGCGTCTGCCCGGGGCCTTGCAGGCTATTGACGTACCCCTGTGGGAGCGAATTCATTCGCGAATGCGGCCGTACAAACGACAAATCTCTGTCGAGTGTACCGGCCCTTTCGCGAATGAATTCGCTCCCACGGGGTGAGTGACCGGCGAAACACCTCTGCAGCACCGCAATCCGGCAACAAACTTGCGTCTGCCCGAGGCCTTGCAGGCTATTGACGTACCCCTGTGGGAGCGAATTCATTCGCGAATGCGGCCGTACAAACGACAAATCTCTATCGAGTGTACCGGCCCTTTCGCCAACAAGCTGGGTCCCACAGGATTGATGCCTGGCGCCACACACCTGTAGGAGCTGCCGAAGGCTGCGAAATCGGTCTTTGCTGACATACCGCCTTCGCAGCCTGCGGCAGCTCCTACAGTGCATCACCCACGCCGTGCATTCTTGATCGAGATCTGATCGTTCAGCGTCCAGAAGTCATACAGCACGCCCACCAGAAACAGCCCGCCCGTAAAGAAGTAGATGATCCCGGTGATCCATTTGCCCTGATACATGCGATGCACGCCGAACACGCCCAGGAACGCCAACAGAATCCACGCGACGCTGTAGTCGGTGGAACCTGCGGTAAAGCGCAGGTCTGCTTCACGGTCCATGGCCGGGATCAGGAACAGGTCGATCAGCCAGCCGATGCCAAACAAGCCCAGCGTAAAGAACCAGATCGTGCCGGTCACAGGCTTCCCGTAATAGAAGCGATGGGAGCCGGTGAACCCGACAATCCACAACAGGTAACCCAGCACTTTGCTGTGGGTGTCCTGGCGCTGCGGTTCAACTTGATAGGTGTTCATTTGCGACCTCTTTTGCCCTGATAGAAAAAAATAGTGGTAAAGATTGTGACTTTCGCATGACCTTCCGACGTATGGCAGGAACCTCTGGCGCTTATTCCAAACCCTTGTACCACAAGGGATTGCTGCGGTTTTTGAGAGAGTTTGTCGCGCAAAGTGAAACGATCGCTCCATATTGATGGCGTAAACGGTGATCAGAATCACATAAAAAGCTGTTATAAAGTTGCGCGCTAACCCACAAGAGCCCTGCCGAATGCGTCCATTTTTCAAGTCATGGCTAACCATCTGCCTGCTTATGCCCCTGGCCGCTCATGCCACCAACCGTGAGCAACAACTACCTGCGAGCTTCAACGGCTACACCGCGAAAACTCATTCTTCGCCAGCCATCGCGTCCACCCATGTCAACGAGCCTGCGCCTGTCATCTCTCCAAAAGGCCGCAGCACCCGGGCGAAAAACCAGCAAAACGCGCCCATCAAGAATTCCAAAGCAATCGTCAATGCCCAGATGCTGGGTGCGCCCAGCGCCAAACAGAGTAATTCGGTTGTCAGCCGCGCCCTGAAAGCGGTCGGTACACCTTATCGTTGGGGCGGCAGCACGCCAGGTAAAGGCCTGGACTGCAGCGGGCTGGTCAAATACGCGTTCAGCGACGTGAGTGAAGTCAACCTGCCACGCACCTCCAACGCCATGGCCGAAGGTCACGGGCAGAAAGTGGATCGCAAGGATTTGAAGCCAGGCGATCTGCTGTTCTTCAACATCAAGAGTCGCAAGGTCAACCACGTCGCTATTTACCTGGGCAACGACCGCTTCGTCCACGCCCCGCGCCGTGGCAAGGCAGTGACCGTCGACACACTGAAAAAGCCGTACTGGAACAGCCATTACATGGTCGCCAAACGTGTGCTGCCCAAGCAGAAGAACGCGCCGTTGCGGGTTGTGCAGCGTTAAGGAGCCACTCGACGTGGGACCGGCTTTAGCCGGGAAGACGCCAGCACAGTCGATGCATCTGCATTGTCAGTAACGCAGTCTTCCCGGCTAAAGCCGGTCCTACGAAATGTGTAACGCCCCTTAGAAATTATCCGGCATCTTGGCCTTTTCACGCGCAGCCTCGCGGGTGATCAGGCCTTTGGCGACCAGATCCTTCATGCACATATCCAGCGTCTGCATGCCCAGCTGCCCGCCGGTCTGAATCGCCGAGTACATCTGCGCGACCTTGTCTTCGCGGATCAGGTTACGAATCGCCGCCGTGCCCATCATGATCTCGTGCGCCGCCACACGCCCGCCGCCGACTTTCTTGAGCAGCGTCTGGGACACCACTGCATGCAGTGACTCGGACAGCATCGAGCGAATCATGGCTTTTTCCGCAGCTGGGAACACATCAACGATACGGTCGATGGTCTTGGCCGCCGAGGTGGTATGCAGCGTGCCAAACACCAGGTGCCCGGTTTCCGCCGCCGTCAGCGCCAGGCGGATGGTCTCCAGGTCACGCAGCTCGCCCACCAGAATCACGTCCGGGTCTTCCCGCAGGGCCGAGCGCAGGGCTTCGGAAAAGCCGAGGGTGTCGCGGTGCACTTCGCGCTGGTTGACCAGGCACTTCTTGGATTCGTGAACGAATTCGATCGGATCCTCGATGGTCAGGATGTGGTGATGGCGGTTGACGTTCAGGTAATCGATCATCGCTGCCAGCGTGGTGGACTTACCCGAACCGGTCGGCCCGGTGATCAATACCAGGCCGCGCGAGGCGTCGGTAATCTTGCGAAACACTTCCCCCATGCCCAATTCTTCAAGGCTCAGGATCTTCGCCGGGATGGTCCGGAACACCGCACCCGCCCCCCGGTTCTGGTTGAATGCGTTGACCCGAAAACGCGCCACACCCGGAACTTCAAACGAGAAGTCAGTCTCCAGAAACTCTTCGAAATCCTGACGTTGCTTGTCGTTCATGATGTCGTAGATCAGTTCCTGCACCGCTTTGGCGTCCAGCGCTGGCAGGTTGATCCGGCGCACATCACCATCGACACGAATCATCGGCGGCAGCCCGGCCGAGAGGTGTAAGTCCGATGCGCCTTGCTTGGCACTGAACGCCAGCAGCTCGGTAATATCCATACAGCTCCTCAATCACATAGAATGCCGCAGACTTTAGCCCTGCTGGCGCAAATCAATGTCCACGATAGCAGCGAACATTTCAACGCTCAGCGAGCGAATTAACGCCGCCGCCCAACTGGCGCAGCGTGATCCGGCCACCATTGGCCTGCTGGCGGTCAGCAAAACCAAGCCTGCCCAGGCTCTGCGTGAAGCTTACGCGGCGGGCCTGCGCGATTTTGGCGAAAACTATTTGCAGGAAGCATTGGGCAAACAGGCCGAATTGGCCGACCTGCCCTTGTGTTGGCATTTCATCGGCCCCATTCAGTCCAACAAGACTCGCGCCATCGCCGAGAACTTCGCCTGGGTGCATTCAGTGGATCGCTTGAAAATCGCGCAACGGCTGTCCGAGCAACGTCCAGAAGGTTTGCCGCCGCTCAATATCTGCATTCAGGTCAACGTCAGCGGCGAAGCCAGCAAGTCCGGCTGTGCACCCGCCGACCTGCCTGCACTGGCCGACGCAATCAGCCAACTGCCGAATTTACAGCTGCGCGGCCTGATGGCGATCCCGGAACCTACTGACGATGCTGCCGAACAAAACGCTGCATTCGCTGCCGTGCAAAGCCTGCAGCAGCAACTGAACCTGCCGCTGGATACCCTTTCCATGGGCATGAGCCACGACCTGGAAGCCGCGATCGCACAAGGCGCGACCTGGGTGCGTATCGGCACTGCCCTTTTTGGCGCCCGTGATTACGGCCAGCCATGACCTCTGACAAGGAACCCGACATGAGCTCAACCCGCATTGCCTTTATCGGCGCAGGCAACATGGCTGCCAGCCTGATTGGAGGGCTGCGCGCCCAGGGCGTCGAAGCCGACTCGATCCGCGCCAGCGATCCAGGTGCTGAAACACGCGGCAAAATCGCCGCCGAGCATGGCATCACCGTGTTTGCCGACAACGCCGAAGCCGTGGATGGCGCCGATGTGGTGTTGATCGCGGTCAAGCCGCAAGCCATGAAAGCCGTGTGCGAAGCCTTGCGCCCAAGCCTCAAGCCCAACCAACTGGTGGTGTCCATCGCCGCCGGTATCACCTGCGCCAGCATGAAAAACTGGCTGGGCGAGCAACCCATCGTGCGCTGCATGCCCAATACCCCGGCGCTGCTGCGTCAGGGTGTCAGCGGCCTGTACGCCACTGAGCAAGTCAACGAAGAGCAACGCGCCCAGGCCGAACAACTGCTGTCGGCTGTCGGCATCGCGCTGTGGCTGGAAGAAGAACAGCAACTGGACGCCGTCACTGCGGTGTCCGGCAGCGGCCCTGCGTATTTCTTTCTGCTGATCGAAGCCATGACCGCTGCGGGCGTGAAACTCGGCCTGCCCCGTGAGGTGGCTGCACAACTGACCCAACAAACCGCGCTGGGCGCCGCACTGATGGCCACTGGCAGCGATGTGGATGCTGCCGAGCTGCGCCGCCGCGTGACATCGCCTGCGGGCACCACGGAAGCAGCCATCAAATCATTCCAGGCCGGTGGCTTCGAAGCGTTGGTAGAAACCGCGCTGACCGCCGCCGCACATCGCTCGGCTGAAATGGCCGAGCAATTGGGCAAGTAATTTTGGGCAAGTAATTTTCCAGCCACTTGAGGAGCAGACCGAATGATCGGACTGAACACCGCTGCAATCTACATACTGCAAACCATTGGCAGCTTGTACCTGCTGATCATCCTGCTGCGTTTCGTGCTGCAACTGGTGCGCGCGGACTTCTACAACCCGCTGAGCCAGTTCGCCGTGCGCGCCACCCAGCCGCTGCTCAAGCCCCTGCGCCGGATCATCCCGAGCGTGTTTGGCCTGGACATGTCGTCGCTGGTGCTGGCGATTATCGTGCAAATGATTCTGATGGCGCTGACGCTGCTGCTGGCCTACGGCACCACGGGCGACCCGCTGCATCTGCTGATCTGGGCAATCATCGGCGTGACGGCGCTGTTCCTGAAGATCTTCTTCTTTGCCCTGATCGTCAGCGTGATCCTGTCGTGGGTCGCGCCTGCCAGCCACAACCCTGGCGCGCAACTGGTCAACCAGATCACCGAGCCACTGCTGGCCCCGCTGCGCAGAATCCTGCCTAACCTGGGCGGCCTGGATATCTCGCCGATCCTGGCGTTCATGATCCTCAAACTGCTGGACATGCTGGTCATCAACAACCTCGCGGCCATGAGCATGATGCCGGACGTGCTGCGCCTGCTGATCTGACCAATCCCTGTAGGAGCTGCCGCAGGCTGCGAACCGCATTCGCAGCCTTCGGCAGCTCCTACAGGTTTGCGCAGCCTCAAACCACCTCAACACACTCCAACGGCCGCTCCACCATCTCAATATCCACACACTTAACGCCGAAAGAGACTGGTCCTTCGCGCAGCTACTTGTGGGAGCCGAGCTTGCTCGCGAAGAACGATAACTAGGTGTACCTGGATGGCCACATTCCTGTGGGAGCGAATTCATTCGCGAATGCTGACCTACTGCCCAAGCCTATCTCTGGAATGTACCGAGCTGCCGATCAAAACTCCGCACTGCGCACATTGGAAAACTGCGAATTGCGATTCGCCAGCTTACGCAGCGTCAGCTTGTACATACTCGACTTGATCCGATCGCCCACCAGGGTTTCCTCCAGCCGGATACGACTCGACGCATACGCACAGCCGGTGTCGAGCATCTTGTACTTGAGCTGGTAGTAACCCACATCCATGCGCGCGAACGTGAAGCGCCCGCGTGCCGGGATATAAGCGTGACGGTAATCGCGCTTGCCACTGGCGTCGGTGACCTTGGCGTAGACCGGCTTGTCGCCCGCGGTGTTATCCACCGTGATCTCCGACCAACCGCCATCGCGCAACATCGGCATGCCCGCGATGTAACTCGCCGCAGCAGGCCAAGGCGCCCCCAGCGGATCCAGTGGCGGCGGCACGCATTCAGGCTCGCCCGGCTCGACCACTTTGACCGGGCTGCTGGTAGGCAACTCCGCTGGCGCGGCAACAACCGCAACCGGCGGCGGCGCAACAATCGGTGCCTGGTGCACCACAGGCGGCACACTCGCAGCCTTGCCCGCTTCGCGGTCGTAACCCATCCAGGCCCCCGCGCCACACGCCACTATAAACACCGCGGCCCAACGCCAGAGGTTCCCGCGCCTGGAGGGTTTAGCTTTCTTAGTGTGGGGTTTTGCAGCAGGCCGAGCCTGCGCCTTCGGCCCCGGCTGAGGAGCAGCACGCGGCGGCCCGGCCTGCCGACGTTGCGTTGCAGCCTGGCGAGCCATTTGAGCTTCACGGATCAGCGTCGCGTCGTACTCGGCGCGCTTTTGCGGGTTGGCCAACACGTCATGCGCCGCGTTGACCACCGCCATCAAATCCGAGGCATTCGCCGCGTGGTTACGATCCGGATGCAACTGCTGCGCGAGCTTCCTGAAGGCGCGCTTGATCTCTTCGTCAGAAGCATCCCGCGAGACATTCAGGCAGTCGTAATAAGTACGTGTTCTGGGCATTGAACTTGCTATCCATGGCGACGCGCCATCTTACCAACCTTTCCCCCCAACAAACCGCTCTACACCCCCAACCTGAAGCCCAACGCACAAAACCCCACAAAACCCCAAACCCACCCGACCACCGCCCTCCAGCTTCCCGCCCCCACGCCGATACAAGCGCGATCCCCAGCCCAAATCCACCGAACATCGCCTCGAAAGCCATTCGGAAAATTTTTAAAGGAAATCAGTGGGCTAAGGTTTACAGGCATAAAAAAATCTATATACTCAGCGCCCATCACGCCGGTATAGCTCAGTTGGTAGAGCAACTGACTTGTAATCAGTAGGTCCCGGGTTCGACTCCTGGTGCCGGCACCATATAAATCAAAGGCTTGCAGCGATGCAGGCCTTTGTTTTTTGTGCGAGACGTAATAACGCACGTAACAAGGCGATCAGATATCGGCGATCTCGAATTCTGAGCAAAGCAAAGCCTTGGATTGGAATCCGACAAAACACTGTATGGATGCACAGTTTTTTTAGTTACTTTGCGCCCATATAGATTTATGATAGGAAGCACAATCCCTGTGCCATACTCCCTTCCGCAGGGTTATGTCCAGAGGATCCGGAGCTGGAACGCTCCCGTTGTTTTGTCACCCAGTACGCCTGGAGGATCAGCCCGTGTTCAGCGCAAAATCGATAGCTAATTACTTCCTAGAACTGGCCGCTGCCAGTGGCCAGTCTATTACTCCGATGAAACTGCAGAAGCTGGTCTATTACGCGCAAGGCTGGCACGCAGGCTACACAGATCGCCCCCTGATCAACGAACCCGTTGAGGCTTGGCAGTACGGCCCTGTGATTCCATCGCTTTATCATGAATTCAAGCGTTTTGGCTCTGGCGACATCCAGTGCAAGGCATTCGACTATGACGCGCTTGGAGTTAGAGAGGTTGCTACGCCGGGCGATCCGAATATCAGGACATTTCTTCAGAACGTGTTCAATAGCTACGGTAAGTACTCAGGCATTCGTCTTTCCGAGATGACCCACGCCACTGGAACGCCTTGGGATGTCACTTGGAATGCCTGCAAAGGCATGCGAGGCGTTGACATCCCGTTCCCGACAATCGCTGCTTATTTTAAAGAAGCAGTAGAAAAATCCAAAACGGCGACTCAAGCTTGAGTCTGGGGGCCGGTGACGACGGATCGAAAACTATCGGGTCACTGGTAATTGATCCGTCCGCCGAGCCAGCATCACCGCAGCCGAATGGTTCCGGCAACGATGAAAATGCTTTTTTCGCCAACGGGAAAGAGCATTTTCATCTGCAGCACAACCAGCAAAATCTTGGATGGCTCGGTAAGTTCTGGGGCGCGACGAGTAGCGCTGCACCGACCAACATCGCCGGGTTCGTCATTGGTGCTTCGGTAATTCTGTTGGTCGGAAGCTTCTTTCTGGATCAAACGGCAGAACTCAACGAAGCACGGAAGTGGCTGTACGGCCTCACCACATCAGCATTAGGTTTTGTCTTCGGCTCAGCCACGAAAAAATAAGCCCCATTTCGCCGCTATGCGTCTTTAAACACTCTCCAGTTCACATCGATAGCCTCCAGTGCCTCCAGCCGGATGCCTGGGCTTCGCCCTCCGTACGCCCCCCACCAAATGCCTGCCGCGCTGGACTGTACAGACTCCCGCAAGCGATTTTTTTGCAGAGAGCCACATGCCTCATTCATCCCACTTGGGAGCCCCAAGGCTAAAATCTAAGAGGCCTCGAAAAAATAGTAATATTTGTAATATCCCTTTGGAAAAACGCTACAGCCCTTCCCGGACAAGGCTTTCATGGATTTCTGAAAAGGCGATATCGAAGCGATACATTGGCGATATTATTACCTTTCTAAATAGCTATATTTACATTCTTTAAAACCCAATGAATCCGGGGATCTGAGGAAAATATTACATTTCATATCGCTTGATATTACTTCGCCATGTAATACCGGAAGGCCATAGAAAACGTGGCCTGCGCCGTAGCTCGACGGGTCATATAGCCAATATCGCTCTTTTCAGAATTACCCCCCTCGCTCTGAGAACGACTCTCATCAAAAAGCTGTTTTTCAAGCACTGGAAAATGACGCCACTACGCAGCAGCGCAAGTGCAGCCTCGTGAAAACTCAGTGCAACCGAGATATCCGCTGCAGGCCACGGCCCGACTGACGCACACCGCATAACGTCCCGCCCGGTTTGATCGCACTCCACCCGCACTTTCTGATCAATCCCGATTTTGAAAATGCACCGAAATCCTCATTTTCCAGTTTTTAGCCCAATGAATTCGGGGTGCCAGCTCCTGGCCGCTTTCACCGTGGTAGGCACACCGCTATGCAACCGCGCTGCATTCCTTTGCAAAACCTTTCACAAAATGAAAATGCCGTTCCCCTGTAGAGACCCAAGGGCGGCGCGGGCTGCAGCCTTGTTTGCACTACCCCGCGTATTGCACAAAAAAATCACGCAAAGCCCGTCGGCGGGAGGGGGATAAGTGCTTTTTCAAAGGTCTTTTTCTTTCAGTGGTCATTTTTCGAGGGAGTGCATTTCGTCCGGATAGCTGGCAACACGACAACAGAATGAAGTACTGTTTATACATACAGTTATTTCAGAGCGCGTGGTGATGGATATGCACACAATTGAGAGGACAGCGGCGATCGCCACCTGGAAGGTTTTGCTGAATGACAGCATCGCCCTACTCGAAAACCCCGGTGCTCAACATAAAGCACTGCTCAGGACTGCCTATTCGCTGCATCGGTCCCAGGTGATCGATCGTGACGACCTCAGCGATATGTTGGAGCTGGCCGACGGGGCATTGGAATATGCCGTTGAGGCTCAGCTCGATCAGCCAGCTCAGGGGGATTTGTAGTGGCCTACCTGACCTATAGAGGTCCAGCGGACGTTGTTCTTACCATTGATGGTGTTGAGGTCGATTTGCCGAGGTTAACGGTCCTGTTTCAGCAGACTCACACCGCAGTATTTGAACTGATGTTCCCTGATCGCCCGGAACGGGTGAGCTGTTCAGATGTAAGGGTGACGCTGCCGAGCGGCCATGTTGAGTATGGGCCGGTGACATATAGGAATTGGGGTGTGCTTGTGTTCAACACTGGCGATGAATGGGGAATCCCCCGCGAGCAGTCCGATTTTCAACAGGCGTAAAAAAACCGGAGCCGAAGCCCCGGTTTAACTCTGCTTACAATTCGTGAACCAAGCAGTAAAGGCGAACAGTCCAGTAAACTGCTTGCAACGCTCTGATCACTTCCTCAGGTAGGTAACGCGCAACGATAGCTTTCATTGATGAAGTTCCATGGCTGAAAGAAAGCTACACCTCAATGACGTCAGGCATAGCGTGTCACACTCGCCTACGAACCACCCAAACAACACTTAGCTGACAGTTATAACAAATGGAATCTGAAAGACTCCGGTAAACTTACAGACTGTTCAGTGCGCAACTTTGGGGCTGAATGTCTACCTTTACTGGTTGACATTGCTATCTGCTTCATCCTACGGTTGAGTTTCTGACGCTTCAAATGTAGGACAACTCAGTGTTCGAGTGCTTGGAGAGAACACTACCATATGTTTTCTTCAGCGGCTTCCCTCGCGCACTGACACCTCAAGCCTTTGCCCAGCAAGGGCTAGGGGTGTATATGACCAAAACCTCTTTCGACCTCCCATATAAATCGGGCCTTCCACAGGATTGAATGCGCAGTTTTGCTACGCAGCCGCTAAACAGTTCCTGCCCTCGCCCTCGCGAAAATTCCGACGAATGGTATAGCCTTAGTATGGCACTCTACACATTGCGTGTAAGTTTGCGCCCTGACCAATAGGACAACAGTAGGACATAATGCCCTATTTTTGAACGTACATTTGAAACCACTTGTGAATGTACATCTGAAAACTATACAGACATATACGTCATTTCAATATAACTCACTATAAGTTAGACACTAACTTATAGCCTCTGGAATTTGCTACTGGAAGCACCTAGGGTTCTATTTCAAGAGCTTCATATTTCAGTAAGTCACCGATCCGAGTTCAGCAGAAAGCAGTGCGGCCTTTACGGCATCGGCTGCAAATGCCCCCGCCTGCGTTGGTACCGGCGTAGCCCCATGAGTGTGCGATGCCAGCTCGGTGGCCATCTGCTCGATAAGGTCCAGCGTGTCGCATAGCACCCGGAAAATGTTGATTCCTTCCGAACCGACGTGGTTTTTCGGCGCTATCAGCCGCTGACTGGCCCCGGCTACGCTCTTGCGCAGGCCGACGATCTTCTCCTGCATGTCACCTCCCACCGTCGCGCTATGGGTCTTGCCCACCACCAGGTTGAGGTCCCGCCCTGTCGCCTGGTGCATATCGTCTACGGCGGCGAGGGTGGCGGTACCGGCTGAATTGAGCTTGAGCGCGCCCAGGGCGTTGATCCGCTTGATGCCCCCCACTTCCTCGGTGGAATGGTTCTCCACGTCTTGGACGTGGCTTTGATACTTCTCACTGTTACCCAGGGCTTCCACTTCGCGCTCCAGGGAGTGGTCGCGGATCCTGCCGTCTGTGAGGCGCAGCCAGTTGCCGTCCGCGTCGACGCGCTGCTGCACGGCGTCACTGTGTTGCCACACCTGGTCCCCCTTCGGCACCTTGGGCAGGCTTAGGCCGTGCGGCAGGATCGTTTGGATGTAAGGCTTGCTGGGCGAGCCATACGCGAAGCACACCACCACCTGGGTGCCTTCCTGGGGAAACGCAAACATGCCCATCTCTTCGCCGCCCGAGGGCAGCGGCAGCGGTACACCGTGAAGCGTCGGCAAGGCGGGATCTGGCTCACCGTCCTGACCAAGTACTTCGATGTCGACCGCGTAGCGCGGTCGGAAGTCGTCGCAAATGGATGCGTCAGCCGGAGCGTCAGCCACTCCTACCACGCGCGCAAAGCGCGGCAAGTGATAGCCGCCGGTGAGTTCAGGAAAAAGGCGTTCTACGCTGCGCTTGATTGCGTCGTCCATTTGATAGCCATCTGTGTGCCGGAAAGCGTGACACTGGTGATCCGCTCGCCCTGGTTGATTGAGGCGCCTGGTCGTAATCCGGGCAGAGCCGAGACCATCGCGCTTTGATTGCCCTGGTAACCGTCAAACAGGCTGACGGGGAGTTGCAGCGCTGGGCGAACGCCAAAGAAGCTGTCTGCCCAAGAACCCACGAATACTTCGCCGTCACCCTGCTGCTGCCAGATAAAGTCAGGGATGCCGAACACGGTGCCCATGCTGTCCATGGCCTGATATCCGGCAGCCAGGCTGTAGAAATACGGGGCTTTAACCTTGGTGTATGGCTGATCCGGAACACGGAAACGCAGACCGGTTTTGCCGCTGATATCGGTCAGCACGGCGCGCAGATCCACGTGACGCAGGTTCATCGGCAGAGACTTGGCCAACACGGCGGCAACCTCTCTGCAGAAGACGATCTGCTCCACGCCATTAGCCGCGGTGCATCGCTCGACGTAGCCAATGAAGTGCCGCTGCAGCGCAGATTCGTTGTATCCGATATCAAGCGTGACAAGGCCGCTCACCTGGTTCCCGGCCTGGATCGTGAACGTCGCCCGCCCTGGGCTTTTCAGATCCAGGCGCACGTCGTCGTTCACCAGGGGAATGACCACGCCGCCGATCGTCAGCACTTTGTGGAGTTTCATGCTCATGGCGTCGGCCCCAGGTAGGTGTCAACTTTCTTGAGCAGGCTTTCGAATCCGGTCAGCTCCTGCGGCGTGGCGCCCGATCCAGCACCGGCGCCGGTGACGCCGTCACCTGGTGCTGATTGCGACGTCACTGGATTACCAGCACGGCGGCTTTCGACCTTCTCAGGGTTCGACAGCTTCTCAGACAGGGTGAACTGGACGATCCACTGCGCCAGGCTGTCGTCTTCGCGTGCGCTCACACCGTCGGTGAATTCCACCTGGCGGATGCCGAAGGCCTCGGCGGTATCGTTGACGATCCGGTAGGTGGTGCGCTGCCCGCCGCCCTGCGTGCTTTCAGCCAGACGCATCAGCGTGCGCAGGTTGGTCATGTCCTTGTAGGGCACGCTCAGCGCTACGGTCAACGTCTTGGGCTTAAAACCCTTGTGCGATTTCTCGGTACCGCTGGTTTGGCCCGACATGTCCTCGCTTTCAATCTTGAGGTTAGCGGTCACTTTCATCCGCTTGCCGATGATCTGTTCACCGTTGAGCAGTAAGGTCATAGGCCCACCAGCTCACGAACAAAGCTGAGGCCCTGCAGCGATCCAACCAGCATCACGCCCGACGACAGCACCCATTCATGACCAGGAGCGCCGTCGCCCTGCAGCAGCTGGTCACGCAGTTCGCGGGCATCACCTGGTCCAAGCAAGCGCGATTGCATGCTGGTGTCCGGAGTGCCCCCGGCCAGCAGCTCTTTCAACTCGTTCAATTTCAAATCCTGCCCCAACGCCTGTTCAGCTTTGCGCTGGACAAGCTCGACCAGATCGTCGAGCGGCGAACTGTCGGCGGCGTAGCTCTCCAGTCGGGCCAGCTGGCCGTTGATCGAGGCGCTGGCCTCTTTGAGCACGGTGCATCGCTCAAGCGGGAGCGCCGCCCAGGGCGGCAGCGCGCCTACGCTGGGTAACTCCCACTTCGAGGTATCCAGCTCAAACAGATGCTTGGCGCGGCGTTCGGCCTTTTGCAGCTCGGCAATGGGCATCAGAGCGTTAAATTTCGACAGCACTCCGGCCATCTGGTCGAAGCGCGTGCCCAGGAACAGAATCACCAGGGCGTACTGCTCCCCAGTTGGATGCGCCGGATCCGCGCTGTCCTGCAGCTTGTCAGCCATGCGCTGCACCAGGTTCGGCGCCGAGAGGAACCGCTGATAGCCGGTGCCCTGCCCCACGCCGCTCTGGAATGGCGTCACCACAAAGCACTGCGGGGCTTCACCAAACTGGCCATCCAGCGCGGCGCGCCCGCTGGCGATCACGCCCTTGACCGCCTGCCCGATCAGACTTAGGTCCGTGGTGACCTGCTCTGCCAGCGTGGCCAAACGGCCATACGCGCTGTCGAGCTGGGCGGTGGCCATGTCCTTGGCCGCGTCCATTTGGTCCATCCAGGCGGTGGCGTCGGTGGGCCACTGCATGGTTACCGGTGTCCAGTTCACCGCGCAGCATCCGTCACTTCGGCCACTGCGACCTGGTACGCCGTCATGAAGTCAGCCTGGATATTGATATCTACCTGCAACGCGGGCGTATCGGCGTTTTGGATAGCGGTAGTAACCACGCGCTCGGCACGAAAGCAGGCTCGACGGTGAACGGCCAAAGCCTTGGCAATCGGCTGCATCTGTTCCAGGTTCACCACTTCCCAGCTGTTGTCCGCTTTCAAGTCAGTGTCCGGGATCAAGCCGTTTTTCAGATCGGCGTAGGCAATGTTCAGCTGCGCCTGACTCTGGCGATCTGTCAGCAACCGCATTCCACCGTCGAGTTCCAGGCCACCCGTCTCGATCATTAGCCGATAGGTGGCCAGCTCGGCCAGCATCACAGGTTGATTCAGGCCCACCACGACCTGGTCAGCCACTTGCTGATTTTCAGCAGGAAACTCCGCCATGTAGGGCACGTCGGTGTTGCTGACCATGACGCCGCCGTCAGTCATTGCATGGATGTAGTACATGTGTACTCCTTACGAGATTCGCCACAGATCGTTCAAGTCGGTGCCGCCCAAAATTGCGGTGCCAGCGAACAGATACATTTCATCGTTGATCACCACAGCGGAGGCGTTTTCCCGCCCTGGTGCGCCGCTACCCAGCGCTGTCCAGCTGTTAGCCCCGGCGTCGTAGACCCAAAGGTCATTGCGGTATCGATCGCCATTGTTTGGGGAGGCCCATTCGCCGCCGTAGATGTACATTTTCGAGCCGATCGCAACCGCAACGTGGTTGTGCCGTTGGGTAGCTCCGACCCCAAGCTGCGTCCAGGTGTCGGTGGCCGGGTCGTAGTAGTAAAGGTCGTTGAAGTAGCCTGCCCCACGGTTGCCACCGAAGACGTACATCAGGCCATTGATGACCACAGCGGTATGGTCAGAACGTCGGTTGGTGGCTTCCTTGAGCTGCTTCCATTTTTTGGTAGCTGGGTCGTACTCCCAAAGGTCCGGGCAGTGACTGTTGGTCGAGCCGCCATAACCGCCGTACACGTAAAACTTGGAGCCAATGACCACCATTGATGCGTTGTAGACGCTAGGGCCAACTGGCAGCTCGCTCCAGGTGTTGAGCGCGGGGTCGTAAACGAAAAAGGTATTGGTGATGGTCGAGCCGGACACACCGGTGATGAACCCATAACCGCCCTGGATATACATTTTCCCGCCATAAGCCACAGCACAGTGGCCCCAGCGTGACGGAGGCCCGCTCGCAAGCTGCGCCCAGGCATTGGTGGCCGAATCATAGACCCACAGATCACCAACAGTGCCGCCTGAACGGTACTGTCCGCCGAAGGTGTAGATCTTGCCGTCAATGGCCACCGAAGAATGGTTGTAGCGCGGTGTCGCGCCGCCGTTGAGCTGGGTGAAGATGCCCTTCAACTGGTCGCTGGTGGTGAAACGAACCACTGGTGACCACTCGGTTTCGCCCAGGACACGGCCCCGTTTTTTCATCCGGGCGTAGAACTGCGTGGCGTTGGCCAACGCGACGTCCGGCGTGTAGCTGACCAGTTGGCTGGTGCTCCAGCCACTGTCCAAGGCAACGGTGGAAAAGTCAGCGAGCATCGAGACCTGCCACCGACTGCCGATGTGTTCGTCCGTGCCGCCGGACACCGCGAAGACGTCGGAGGTCAGGGTCTGGCGGGAGCTGACCTTCGTCTGGCCATCGGTTGGGTTGATGATCGCAGGCCGACGGATGTAGACCGCTGCGGTGTTGAACGAGGCCGAACCCCATGCAGACGACAGGGTTGCGCCGATCTGCATGGCCCGTGGGAAGTACTGCTTGAACGGCTCCAGGTGATAGCCCGCGTCACCGATGTTGAACGAGGTAAGCTGTGTGGTGCTGGTGATGTCGAACACCAGGTCAGTAAATGCAGCGTTGCGTGACAGCTGCCAGCGGGTTTTAACGTGCGTATCGAAGCCCGCCGGAAAAACCGTGAAGGCCGAGATGGTCAGCGTGGGTTCGAAGGTGATGCCGGTTGCACCAGGTGCAGGCCCGACAATCGTCGGCTGCTGGATGGTGGCGGAGCCCAAGGGCACCTTGAGGGCCATTTTTGCCGTGTCACGCTGCACCTCCAGCGCAACCAATCCAGCCGGCGCATCAGACGGAATAGTCAGGGTCAGGGTGTCAGCAGACAGCGCCACGGTGCCGACACTGGTCGTCGCCTTGTAGGTGCTGAACCGGTGGTAGTCCGTGATTTTGTAGGTATTGTTGGTGCCTGGGTAAATCAGCACAGGCCCATCCAGGCAGATGGACACCGGCGCAACGTAGTCTGCCTTGTTGAGCTTTTTCGCCAGTTCGGTGCGGATGTTGGTCAGGTCCGTGGCGATCTGGGTAAACGTTTCGGTGAAGTCGAACTGCCAGGTGCTGGCCGGGACCTGGATGCCGGTCAGCGCCTGGGCGCCGTTGTAGTCCAGGATGATATTGCGGGTCAGGTTGTTGCCGAACTGCAGCGGCGGGATTTCCTGGCGTTTCTGCTGGCGGGGAACGTAGGCCGCGATCAACAGCACATGCTCGGTGGTTTCCAGGCCAATCCAGTTAAAGTCAAAATCCCCGACGGTGCTGTCCAGCATCAGGCTGTAAACCACCTTGTTGGGTGACAGGTAGCCTTCGCGGGTAACGTCTTTGCGATGCACGATCTGTTCGGCAGGAGGCAAACCGGCGCTGCGATCGATCGGTAGCGAAGTGTCGAGGCCCGGAATGTTGGCCAGCACGAAGCGCGCAACCGTCAGGACCTCCTGTTTGCTTTGTTTCAGGGCAATGAGGCTTTCGCCTGCGAGGGTAATACTGGCACCCATGGGGATTCCTTTAGCGAGTGACCAGGGTCATGTGGTCGTGGTTGAACTCGAAGCTGGCCATCTGCAGGCCGATCGTGTGGAAGTCGTCGAAGCGAGCGGTCAGCGTGGCGTGGTCGAGGCCGAATTCAGCAGCGGCCAGCTCGAGGCTGAGTTCTGTGGTGCCCACCAGCTCATAACGGCGGCAGGTGCGCCCGTACTGGTGGACGATGATGTCGATCAGCGTGGGGTTGTTCGAAAGCTGCTCGTCCGAGAAATACAGCTGGACGATGTCCCAGTCCCGGTCGGGCTGACGTTCCTTGATCTTCACGTCACCCACGCCCAGGCGCTGCAGGATCCGGCGAAAGCCCGCCACGGATCCGGCGTCGACTGCGTTCACAAAGGCGTACTTCACGCGCAGCCGGTACAGGCTTTCGGGCTCGCCGTTGTATCGGCTGATATCCCGCTGCCAGGCGAGCAGATCGAGTACCGACAGGTGACACGTTTCCGGGTCCATCTGCAGCAGTGGCCAGCGCACCCAACCTTCGGCAGATTCCCACCAGGCCTGGGCGCTCGCCTTGAGCTTGGTGGCCTCTTCACCATCGAGCCAGAACGGCAATTCCAGTTTGATCATGCGTACACCACTTCCAGGCTTTTCAGCCGGGGGATGTCCAGCGCCGAAAGGATGTCGTCGTTAAAGAATTTCAGCGATTCGATGCCAGGGAACTGCTCATGCAGCTCCTCAGTCAGGCGGCTGAACGAAAAGCGCGACTGTGGCCAGGTCAGCGTCGGCGCGTAGTCACTGCCGGTGCTCTCCCGGAAAGCGGCCCGAACGAACAAGGCAATGTTCGCCTTTAAGTCGGCCAGGCCCTGTTCGGTCTGGTTGGATTTGGGCCAGACCTTGAGCTCGACGCCGTGGAAGGTTTCAGGCATGACCATGACCAGCAAATCGTCGCCGTGCCCGTGGTTGCCCTCGTCCATGATTCGGGTGTTGATTTGCACCAGGTAACTGTCAGCCGGAACATCGGCCTGGAACAGCACGTAGGCATTGGCGCTGCCGGGGCCGCGTGGAGCCCCATGCTCGAAGTAAACGCCATTGGCCGATACGCCAGGAAAAGCAGCGATCAGGGCTCGATACACCGCATCGGTGTGCCATTGGTTGACGGCGCTAAACTGGTTACGGGTGCGCAAGCGCAAATCCTCGTCCAGCTCGGCGTCCGAACCCGGCCTGGCCAGCCAGCCGTCGAGATTCACCACCTGGACAACACCCGGTACCGGCACAGGCAGCACGGCGTAATAACCCGGAGCAAGGTTGAAACCGCTGCCCGCTTGGGTCGCCATAGCCGGGACCGAGACCTGCGACTGACCTTCGGCAAAGCTGGCCAGCGCCGTGGTCACCAGCTCGTACACGTTGCCGTTGATGGCAGGCGACTGCACGCGGGTGCCGACCGGGATCTCGAACGAACCCACGGTCGTGGCGCGGCTGAACAACAGCGTGCCGATCGCCTTGGTTGGGGCTTTGCGCTCGACGTTCACCGCCCAGGCCAGCATGTCCAACCAGGTGCCGGTGGCCGTCTTCACAAAGAAGTTGGGCAGCACGGTGTCGCTGACAAAGGTCAGGATCCACAGCACCGGCTTGGTGACCAGCGCGGTAATGACCCGCCAGAACGGCGAATAGGCGCTGGTGTTGGCCAATTTGCTGCCCTGGGCGGTTACTTCGGCTTCCCACGCTGCCTTGAGGGCTGCTTCGGTGGTCGGAATGCCGGAGTCAGCCAGTGCCTTTTTGAAGTCGACAGTCACAGAGTCACCTCCATGTTGCCGAACTGCAGCGTGGTGGCGGTCACCAGGTACTGTCCTGCAGAAACCTCGGTGATCTTGGCAGTGCCGGGGACCAGGCGAACGTCGTTTTCCACCAGCAGCTCCAGCTGCTGGATGCAGTCGCGCTGCTTAAGACGGTTGCGCTCGGCCACCAGCGTTACCAGCAGACCGCTTTCGCGGATCATGTGACCGATGTCCTGGGCAATACAGGCCCGGTCCTCGACCGGCAGCGGCTGACGTGACAGATCCAACGCCAAGTCGTTTTCTGTGATCAGCAGATCGATGTAGCTCATCCGCTCACCGCCATGCTCATCATGTTTTCGATCTCAAGCGGGGTCATAGGCTTGGCCGTGTTGATATTGATGTTCTCCACGTGCGTGCCCTTGTTCTGGGTCTGGCTGTTGGTAGTGTTCTGGATCGAGCGCAGCAACCCGCCCTGCGGCACGGCGGTCGGGCGTGTCGGGGAAATACTCGCGGTGGTGACGGCCATCTTCTGGCGTGCCTGGTCGGCCTGTTCGGTCGGCGCCGGTGCCATGACCAGCGGAGGAACCGCCGCCAAAGTTGGGCGGATACCCACCGGCAGCTGGGCCACCTGCAGGGCTCGGTCCACAGCAGGCGTGCTCGGGACTGGGGCTTGAGTACCAGGTGCAGTCGATGCGACCGGGATCTGCGCTTCCACGCCCGGAATTTCCGGCACTTTGGGCATATCGCCAAAGGTCGTATCGATGTTCACGCCGGGGATCTTGTTCAGCAGCTGGATCAGACCCTTGAGCGCGCTGCCGATCAGGGCGAACGGCGACACGTTGGTCAGACCCCAGATAAAGGCGTCCCACACCGTGTTGGCCGAGGTGGTCACACCCACCATCTGCGACAGCCAGTCGACCACCTGCACACCAAACGCCGCGACCTGCTGCAGGCCGACCCACAGCACGTTGAGCACTGCGCCAAACACCCGGAGCAGCAGCACGACCGGGGTCAGCATGGCAACGATTGCCTGGAACCAGGCCGTGTCGCCAAACGAAGCCTTCAAGCGGTCCCAGTAATAAATTCCCAGACCCACGCCGATCACCAGGGCGGCGATCGCAATCACGATCAACGTGATCGGGCTGGCCAGCATCGACAGCATGCCGATCACGCTACCGATCACCGTCAGCGCCCCGATCGCCACCACCAGTGCCAGAATGCCAAGGGTGACCATGGCGATCATGCGCGTCAGGTTCGGGAACAGCTGGGTCCAGCGGGTCAGCGTGCTGGCGATACCGGTCAGCTTCTCCATCAGCGGGGCGAGCATCGGAATCAGCGACTGGCCGAATACGATACGCAGGGCCTGAACGGCTGCGCCGAACTGTTGCCACGGGTCTACCATGGCCTTAGCCATCTTCTGAGCGTTCTCCAGTCCGCGGACTTTGCCCAACTGCTCGAGGCCGTTTTTGAAGCGGTCGGTATCCTTGGCCAGGGCAGTGATCACCCGTGCCCCTTCCCCACCGAAAGCCTCGGTCAGCTTGGTGCCAGCCGCCGCGCTGTTCAGGTCGCCAAACTTGCCCTGCAGCTTGGCCAGAATGTCTGCCATGGGCAGCAATTGGTCGTTCTGGTCGGTGAATTTAATCTTGAGCTTTTCGGACGCGGCGCCGATGTTCTCGAAGAAGGATTTGTACAGACCGCCCGCGTCACCACCTTCCATGGTGCTGCTCAGGGTGCCTATCACCGCGAACTGCTCAGCGATATCGACACCGGCGGTGGTTGCAATCTGACCCACTTCCTTGAAGGCGTCCTTGAGCTGCGCGCCGTTCGTGCGGAACAACTGCGCCGCCAGAGCCGTCTGCCCGCCCAACATCTCAACCCACTTGCTTTTGCCCATCTGGTCAGCGGACGTCTTGAACAAGTTGTACATGGTGCCAACGTAAGCACCCATGGTGTCAGCATCAGACTTGGTGGCCTTGGCCAACAGGTTGCTGGTATTGGTGAACGTAGCAAGCTGATCGCCAGTCAGACCCTTGATTGCGCCGGAGATGCTGTACGCAGAGGCCACAAAGTCACGTGCGTTCTCTCCGTATGCCACGGAAAACAACAGCGATTTACGGTTCAGGGCGGTCAATGCATCTTCTGCCACTCCAAGCGAACGGACGTCGCCCAGGGCGCGGTTCATTTCAAGCGCAGGTTCCAGTGATTCGGAGATGGCCACGCCCGCCCCCACCATGCCAGCCAGGCCTGTGCCCATCTTCATGATGTTCTGCTGGCCTTGAGTGGCCAGGTCGGTGAACTTGGTTTTCACCTTGCCCAGGGGGCCGCTGACTTTGTCGGTCAGACTGAGGATGAATGCCAAGCGGGCGCTGCGGTCAGCCATGGGGTTTATCCGTTCAGCGCATAGGCGATCCCGTTTGCAACGGCGATCTCCATGCGTCTCCAGTGTTCGTCCTCAAGCCACTTGGCCAACCCCATGTTTTCGATCGTGGGTTCGGTACCAGGTAGCCAGCGGGTCGTCATGGCCAGCAACTGGCCAAGTCCGTCCTCGGTCAGTCGCTCAGCGTGCTCGAGGGCTTTTTTACGATGATGTCGATGTCCGGCGAGTACTCTTCAAGCAGTGCGCTGGCCAGCTCCATCACGGTTGATGGGTTTTCCAGAAATGGCTTGAGGCTGGCTTTCTCGAGCTGGTCGACGGTGGTCATCAACAGGTTGCGCGACGGCGCGACTTTGTTGCTGTTCGTCATGCTGTTGAAGTACTTGGTCACGTCCTGGGGGGTCATGCGGAAGGTGAATTCCTTGTCAGCAAATTCCAGGGTGATGTCGCGGTTTACTTCGCTCATGGGTTGTATCCGTAGGGTTGGGGTGTGAAAAAATGGGGTTAGGGTTTCGCGGGCGATCGCTGGACGACGTTACGAATGTGGTCCTGCAGGCCCAGGACCATCTGCCGGGTTAGGGCGAGCTGGTCGACGAGGGTGAAATAATCCGGTCGAGCGTCTGCTGCGAGTTCGGCGGATCCAGCATCAGCCATGCTGGCGGTGCCGGAGGCGGCGGGCATTGCGGTGGCGGTTGGGCAACTGGCTTTGATGAGCAGCCGCTTATCGCGAGCAGCAACGTCACGCTGCAGAGCCTTGTTGTGATCGAGCGCATCGTTCAGCTCCAGGGTGTGTTTCAAATCGTTGGTGTCGCGGGCAGCAAGCAACTCGCCGGAGACCCGCGCTGCCTCCAGCAGACCGTTGCGCTCAGTGGTGACCGTGCCCAGATCGAGCACAGCGGCATCACGCTCGCCCCGTGCGGCGTCACGCTGGTCTGCGACGTGGTCGAAAAGGATGTACGCCATCAAGCTGGCCAGTAGCAGGAACAGGGCAAGGCGCGGCAGTGAAATGGTCATTTGAGGCAAAGCTCCATTTCAGCAATCCGGCGGTTGTGCAGCCCCTGAACGAACTGCTTGCGACCGTTGGGTAACGTCACGTAGGACCAGACCGGCGAACCGTCCGGCGCATAGGCCAGAGCCCTGCACCCTTCCGCGATGCGTCCAGCGTTAATCAGGCCCACGGCCCGACTGGCGCACGTGCTCGGCGTGCCAAAGTTGTGGCCATGGCTACTCAGCGCATCGAAGGTGTTCTGCCCGATCGCCTGGTTCGTGAGGCAATCTGCCAAGGCAAGCTGCCCTTTCGAAACCACCAGGTGTTCCACCTCGGCGCAGCGAGCGTCGGACCAGTAGTCACCCACCACGACCGGAACCGGGCTGGTGTAACGGGTGACGCCCTTGCACACCGTCGGCAGGCCACGGGCCAACTGATCCGCGTACACGACGTTCTGGCCGGTGCCCTCCCATTTACCCAGGAAGGCGGTGAACGTGCTGCTCACCAACAGCAGCGCGCCGACAGCGATCTTGTTACGCAGGCTCATGCCTTGACCTTCCAATCGCGCAGCATCTGGCGGTATTTGGGGATCAGTAGCAGGATCTGCAGCACCATGTAGAAGGCGGTCAGCATGTAGGCGACAGCCGACCAGTCGACGGCGCCGGTCACACCGGTGGCGGCTACGCCGATAGCAGGTGAGACTTTCACCAACGCAACTGCAGTATCCTGGGCGACCTGACTCGAGCTCATCGCCGAACCTCTTGTTCCAAAATGGACTGGCAAGGCACGCAACGCAGGATCCCGCCCAGCGCCTGGCGCTTTTCAGGAATCGGTTTGCTGCAGTCCTTGCAATGGGTGAGGCTTGGCCCGGACGGACGCGCACAGGCCAGCTGAGCTGCAATAGCCTGGTCACGCTGCCGCTGCTCAAGCGCCTGGGCGCGATCGAACGGGCAAGCCATCAGATCAGGCCTTCGATTTCAGCAGCGTCCAGGTACGGCACGCCGTTGATCTTGATGAAGTCCGGACTGGTGACGTCGTACGGCACCTTATGGGTGCTCTTCGTGCCGCCCTTGGGGTCGATGGTCAGGATGTTGGAGAGGCGCAATTTGCAGCCGAAGGCCTCAATGCGCAGCTCTTCCTCGCCTGCCTTGGCGAAAAACACCGAGTCGAATGGCGCCATCGATCGGAAGCTGCCAGCAGCCTTCGCCGCGTCGATCAGCAGATTGAAGTTCGTGGTGTCGAACTCCATCTCACCTGCAGCGGCAACGTCACCTTCGACGTGGCCATTAGGCACGCCCCCGGTTTGCGCCACGGCGGTGTTGTCCGTGATATCCAGGGTGCAAGCTTCGACGTGGACAGTCAGGTCGCCCAGGGTGATGTCGAAGTTCTTACCGCCAATTTTTGCAGCCATGCGGGGTTACTCCGTAGCAGTGGTCGAAAGGTCCAGCGCGATGTTCGCGGTCAGGTCTTTCGGGCAGTTGAGGGGCTTGAGCTTGATGTAGGCCTCCACGGCGGTTTTGCTCTTCCAGGTCAGGACGATGTCGCCGTCCTTGGGCTGCTCGATCTCGCCTGGGAACACCTGGCCAGCGAACTTCGTGGACTTGGCCATCGCCCGCAGCGGGGCCATCAGGGCGCTGATGTTCACGGCCATGCTGTTAGCCGAGTTGTTCAGGCGGCGATCAGCAACGCGACGAATCAGCAAAGGCCTGACAGCGCGGGCGGCTTTGTCGGTAATGCGCAGGTATTCAATGACCTTGAAGTCGCTATCGGGGCTGTCGAGCATGTTGCCGTCGCCAAAGAACACGCCGGGGTAGCCGGTATAGGTCTGGGTGACGGTGAAGCGCGCTGCGTCCAACGTGGAACGAGTGGCCGACTGCAGGGGCACGCCTTCGGCGTCGACCGGAGTAGCGCCCAGCCCCAATACCGCGCCGGTGGCCACACGCATCGGGCTGTCTGCGACACTCACGGAGGCGTCAGCCAAACGACCAGCCAACACGCCCTGGTCATTGCCATGCATGAGCGGCACGCACATGACCCGAGGCGCGGCGAGATTTAGCACCAGGGCTTTCTGAGCTGAGGCGTACTGCGCCCAGGTCTGGGTCGCTGCGTCGATACCCACCGAGGCGGCGATGAAGAACGCACGACAGGCGTAGGTGTTCAGGATCAGGACCGCCGCGTCATTCATTGCGGAGAGTTCGGCAGCAGCTGTCACCGGCGTGGTGACGACGACCGCTTCGAACTCATAACCGGTCTGCAAGGCCTGGGTCAGAGCCAATTGCCAGGTGCTGTCGGAGGCAAGCGGCGCGGCAAGACAGGCCCAACTGTCACCGCCATTTGCGCGAGCAGCCAGGATCTGGGTTTTCAGCTCACTGGCAGCAGCGCCCAACTCGACATCCAGATCACTGTCGGTATTGAGCGGGAGCAGCCCGCCAGCATTTTTTGCGGCAGCGCCGATGAATAAGAAATAACGCTCGACCCCGCTCACGACACCCTGGCCGAGATTGAGGTTACGAACTTTGACTGAACCGAGTGCCATAAAAGCAGTGCCTCGTTAACGGGGTGAATTAAGGATTTGTTGCAGCACCAGGTTCACCAGCGAGCTGGTTTCCGACTCGGTGCCAGGGCCGAGGAACTGACGTTTCGGCAGGGTGATTTCCCAGCTTTGCGCACCAGATGACTCGGATTGTTCGTCGTCCAGGATGCGGATCAGTAGCCCCGCCTTGGCGTAGTTCACATGCTGCTGAATCCACGCCACGGACGGACGTGTGAGGGTTTTCTTGCCAGCCTGGCGGGTCTTGAAACCCAGGCGGCGCAGGCGCTTGGCTTGCTTTTCAGTCGCAGCCAGGCCTTCGGGCACCTTGTTCCACTGGCGCATCTGCGCGGCAGTACGGCGCTCGGACACACCGTTGTGTTGCTGCGTGGCTACCCACCGGGTAAGCGCGTTGCGCCAGCCCAGCTCGGCTTCCTCGGAACTGACGCGGGTGACCTCGATCAGCTTGCCCAGGCCCGCTTCCATCTTCTTTTTGCCCTTGGTCGGGCCTTTACGCGGGGCGAACGGTGAACCGTCCAGGTTCTGCTGGTCGCGGATCCGCTGGCGGCTCATGCTGCGCACGCGCTTGGTCACGTTGTTGAGCAAACGGCGGCGCAATTGCGGGGGCAGATCCAGCAGGGCCAGTTGCTCTTCGGCGCCCACCAGACCGCGAATGTCGAGTTCGAAGGTGCTACGCGCCATCGCTGGTCACCTCGCCCTTCTCGGCCACCCACAGTTCAAACGGGACAAATGACCAGGTCTGACCAAAGGCGTGGATTTCGCCGTCCGGATCTTCGGTCAGGTACTGCGGTTCGCTGAACTGCAGCTTGATGTCGATATCGGCCAGGTCGTTGTCGAGCATGGTCACGTCGAAAACCGCATTCGGCAGGCCGTCACGGTCCTGGTCATTGGTCTCCAGCCAACTGCCAACCAACGCCATAAGGCGGGCCGGGTGATCAGCGAAACGCTCCAGGACGATGGTCGCGCCGTAGTTCATGTCGCCCATGCGCATGCCGTCGACGTCGGGTTTCCAGATCAACTCCAGTTGCACCTGGTCGGACCAGCTGTCGAGCTGCTCGGTGGCCACCAACTGGCGATCAATGAGATAGGCCGTCAAAGCCTGCAGCTTGATCACAGCAGCGCCGCCGTGATGCGGCCACGGCCCTGCAGCGAACGAATGGCCTCTTGGCTGTAAGCCAGAAAGGCTTCCGACCGCTCCGGCAGTTCCTTGCCGGTGTTCTCGGCGCTCTCACGGCGGGTCACGGTCGCGAACTGGGTCAGCAGGCTGGCCTTGGCGCGGCAATACACTGCGCGCTTGTACGTCGCTGCTTGAAATGTGCGTTCCGGAAGCACCGTAGGGTCAGCAGATTCTAAGCTGGAGACACCAGCGGACTGCCAACGGGATTTGCAAACGACCAGGTCGTTGTTGACCTCGATCATTGCCGTGGTCAAATCAGCGGCCAGCAGCTCGCCCAGGTATTCACCAGGAAGGCGGTAGGCCTTCTGAAACTCCGTCACGGACAGGTCAGGCCAGAAGCCGTCGTTGCCGATCTGCAGTTCCACGAACTTGGTGGGATTACCTGAAAAGCTCATTGCTGGGCGCTCGAATAGGGCGGGAAAACTGGTGGTGGTGAGTCGACGGCCATAAATGACTGACTCACTTCCACAGTTCCCCGCTGGGGGGTGGTAGTCGGTTATTCAGCTGGTGTCTGTTGGGCTGCGGCTTCTGCTGCAGCAACTTTCTTCAAGGCGTTGCGGGCACCTTCGAGCCGCGTTTCCTGGCGGATCTCTGGATAAAGCGCGATGGCTCGTTCCAGGTGCGATACCGCTGCGACCCAGTCCTTACGATCGATGGCCAGAATCCCCAGCTGCCGGTGGTAACGGGCAGGAATGCGCTCGAACAGCTGCCATTCACCGTCCACTCTCGGCAGAAGGTTGCTCAGGTAAGGCTCAGGGCTGCGGCCCGCCTTGTACTCGCGTTCCGCCCAGTCAATGACCTCATCAGCCACGAAGGTTGGAATGTCCCGGTTGAAGCGCTCCGGCAACGCCTGGCCTTGCGAGATGGCGAAATCCGCCAGCTCCAGGCCCTTTTCAAAGTCAGCGGTGTCGAAGAGCCAAATCAGGACGTACATCAGCACCGAGTTCGGGAAACTCAATCCGGAATCGCGGTACCGCTGCACGTATTCTTGGTACTTGGGCAGCAGCTCCTCGCGCTTGAGCTGACGGCGCAGCTCGTGGCTGTTGATCGCGCTGATGCGCTCCAGGTCGACCGCCAGAGCGTCTTCCATCAACTTGAGGTGCTTCTGCCCATTGGCCGGACTGGTGAGCGCAGTGGCAGAGGAATAAGCTTCTGCCTTGGCACCGGCGACGGTGGCCGCTGGGCCTTGGGCGAGTACGCGGCGTTTGTGCGCCAATGCCAGGCTCATCAGACCAGCTCCACTTTTTCAGCAGCTGCGAATTTGCCCAGTTGCTCGATCACATAGCCTTCATTACGGGCGTTGTAATCTTCCATGCGCGAACGCTTGGGGTTCTCGATCAGGTGACGGCGCCAGCTGCTGTCCTGGAAGTAGATCGACAGGTTGTCCCAGCTGGTGACGACCACGGCGTTGGCCGGGAAGTGCGGAACGGTGAAAGTCGGCAGACCACCGTAGGTCGCGATGACCTGGGCGCTTTCGATGCGTTCTTTTTCGGTCGGTTTGCCAGCCTGGCTGGAGTACAGCTTGGCTTTGTCAGCGGCCAACAAGTCGCTGCCAACGATCGCGATCAGATCACCACCGTCACGGAAAACGGTGTCGATCATCTGTTTGACGTCGTGCACCAGGGCGTCGAGGTTTTCGTAATCGCCACCCGCACCCAGGGTGATCTTCCCGGCAGTCTTGCCCTCTTCAATTACTTGTTCCGAGATCTGCTCGCGGGCGATTTGCAGCCAGCCCTTGTTGACGTCCTGCAGCATCGGGTTGGTGGCCAGGTTGCTCTGCAGCGCAGCGGTGACGCCATGCCAGCCGATCATGATGCGATCGAGCGCAATCTGTTTCTGCACAGCAGCCGAATAGCGCTCAGCGAAGTCTGGAAACTTGGCCCAGCTGTCGATTTTCGCGAACGGCAGGCCCACGTCAGATTCGGTGGAGAACAGCTCGTAATCCAGACCGTTCAGGTCGGAGACGTCCTTGGCTTCGCGGTCGGTCGTCTTGGTGTTAGTGCGGCTGGTCACTGGACCATTGACGCCCAACATGACCTTCTCGCCCTTGATTTCGGTAACCGGTATGACGTTGATGCGCTCTAGGAAGTCGGCACGCTCGGTGATCTTGTCGTTCAGCTCCTGGGCAATGGTTGGGTCGACATTGAACTGGCGTGACACGTCGACGCCGTAGGTCTCGGCGATCGCTTCGCGCAGTTCGGAGTATTGCTTTAGAGCACGCTGGCTCAGTGATTGCTGACTCATGTCAAAGCACCCGCTTTTTGGCGTCGGAGGTGGAACCGGTGGTGCGCGGAACAACGCGGCCTGCCGGAGTGCTGAACGCTTTCACCAGGATCTGCTCGAGGCGATCGAGACGGGCGTTGTCGCTGCCCTTGCGGGCAAACTCGCCGTCGGCCTTGGCGTCGGCCACGATGGCGTCAACAGCAGCCGCCACGTCGTCGACCTCGGTAATAACCGGCTCCTCGACGTCGGCGGTGGCAGGTTCGATCACGGCGGCGATGCCAGCCACAATCAGCACAAGCTGTTCGTGGAAGGCCTTCATCGCCTTGGCTGTAGCTTCATCCATTGGGGGGTTCTCAGTTGGAGTGGTGGGTGTCGAATCGATGGCTGGCTCGGCCGCAAAGCGGCTGAACAGCCGGGTCAGCAAACCCGTCAGCTTGCTGATTTCTCCCACAGGCTCTTCTTCGGTCAGCGCGCCCAGGGGCAGCGCCGCTGCGTAATGCACGCGGGCACCGGTGCGGCGGGAAAAGTAGAGTTCCTGGGTACCCAGGCTGGCTGGTGAATCGGTCACTGCCAGGCCGGTCAGATAGGCTTTGCCGGTGTTGGCAAAGTCCGGGGTAATTTCGATGCTGGTAAATAGCTTTTCGCCCTGGTCGTTAAGCCACAGCAGGCGGTCGTTGGGCTTCAACTGGGCTTCCAGAGCCACCTGGCCTTCTTCCAGGCCTTCAACGCCTTCCACCAGGCGCACGGCGAATACGGTGCCGTGGGAACCATCCCAACGGTCGTGCTCGGACCAGATCACTGCTGTATAGGTGGCGGTGCTGTAGGTCTCAGCGATATCACGCAGTTCCTGGGGAAGGATCACGCGGCCATCAACGGTCGGGCCGCTGGTGGCGACACGTTTCCAGAACGAAACAAGGGAACGGGGCATGGCGTTAACTGCGCTCAATCGGTGAGTTGAGCCGCCAAGATAGGGAGCCGCTGCGCCTCCAACAATTGATTCACTTTTGCGCTGGTCCTATTTTCGCGATATAGGACGAACCCGGATTTTAACCCCGCGTTTCCTGCGTTTTCGCCGCATAGACTGCGGCCATGCCATACGCCCCCGAACTAAAAGAAGCCGCCAAACGCCTTTATTTACGCCGCTGCAAGCCGCGTGAAATTCAGGCGCAACTCTCCCTGCCCAACATCCGGATCGTTTACTACTGGATCCGCCAGGGTGAATGGGACGACATGCTGTCGGATGAAGAACCGCTGACCGCTGTCAGTCGGCGTATCACGCTACTCCTGGAGAAACAGGACGCTCTGAGCAAGAGTGACCTGGACGAGCTGGACCGCCTGACGACCGTGCGCGAGCGCCTGGCCAAGCAATGCGCCAAGCCCGCGCCGCTCCCTGCAAACGATCCGATCGAGGACGGTGGCCACCGCCGTGACGACCGGCGTAGCGAACGCCGCGACAAGGGCGATCGGGGCGATAAAGGCGGGAAGAAAAAGCAGAAGCCGGTGAAGAACGACGTCAGCGAGCTGACCGAAGTCGACTTCCTGGACAAGTTCATCAGCAAAATGTACGGCTACCAAAAGGAGTTGTACGCCGCAAAGCTCAACCCGCTGACGGCGCGGATCCGCAACATCCTAAAAAGCCGCCAGGTGGGTTTGACCTACTACTTCGCCGGTGAAGCGTTCATGGACGCGGTGTTAACCGGTGACAACCAGATATTCCTGTCAGCCAGCCGCGCCCAGTCCGAGATTTTCCGCAGCTACATCATTTCGTTTGCCCAAGCCTGGTTCGGCCTGGAGCTGAGCGGTAACCCAATCGTGCTGAGCAAGGACGGTAAGCCGTGGGCTGAGCTGCGCTTTCTCAGCACCAACAGCAGCACCGCCCAGGGCCACCACGGGCACGTTTATGTCGACGAATATTTCTGGATCAGAGATTTCGAGAAGCTGAACACGGTGGCCAGCGCCATGGCGACCCACAAGAAGTGGCGTAAAACCTACTTTTCCACGCCCAGTGCTGTGTCGCACCAGGCGTACCCGTTCTGGACCGGCGAGAAATTCCGCAACAGCAAGCGCAAGAACGCCAAAGACCCGTGGCCCAATGACAAACAAACATCCGTCGGTTCTCTTTGTCCCGACGGCCAGTGGCGCAAGGTCATCACCATCCTGGATGCCATCGCGGGCGGCTGCGATCTGTTCGACCTCGAGCAACTGCAGCTGGAGTACGACGAAGACAAGTTTCAGCAGCTGTTCATGTGCAAGTTCATCGACAGCACCCAGAGCGTGTTCCATCTAAACGATCTGGAGCGGTGCTATTCCGATCTGTCGCTGTGGACTGACTACGAACCCGACGACCCCCGGCCATTTGGCAACAGCCCCGTTTGGATTGGTTACGACCCGAGCCGCACCCGAGACGATGCCACCTGTGTGGTCATCGCCCCACCACTTGAGCCGGGGGGCAATTTCCGGATCCTGGAGAAACACAGCTGGCGGGGCCAGTCGTTTAAGTACCAGGCCGAGCAGGTCAAGCGCCTCACCGAGCGATTCATCGTCCAGCACATCGGCATCGATACGACGGGCATCGGCTATGGCGTGTTCGACCTGGTACGCGACTTCTACCCCCGTGCGACCTCAATCCATTACAGCCTGGAAACCAAAAACAGCCTGGTGCTCAAGGCGCAGGACACCATTGTCGGTAGCCGTATCGAGTGGGATGCAGGCTGGAACGATATCGCGCAGGCCTTCCTGACCATCAAGCGCGGCGCCACCGCCAGCGGACAGATCACCTACAGCGCATCGCGTACCGACGCCACCGGCCATGCCGACGTGGCCTGGGCAATCATGCATGCCCTGGCCAACGAACCCCTCAACACCGACAAACAGCAGCGTAGTCGCTACGTGTTCAGCAACTAAAGGCCCCCATGACCCAGCGAAAAGTGACAGACCAACCGATCCAACCCAAGCCCCCGACACGATCGTTCGCGTTCGGGGATCCCGAACAGGTGCTGGTCGGCAGTATGGGCAACTACCTGGGCGTTTTCGCCTCGGAGGACGGTCGCCTGTACAAGCCACCAGTGTCCCGCCAAGGGCTGGCCAAGCTGCTGCGCGCCAACGCGCACCACGGGGCGATACCCAAATTCAAGCGCAACCTGTTGCTGCGCGAGTTCATTCCGTCCCAGGGCTGCAGCGTGGCCACCATGGGCCGTGCTGGTCTGGATTTCGTGGTGTTTGGCGAGGCGTATCTGTATCGCAAGCCCAACCTGCTGGGCCAAGTGCTGGAAATGCAGCATCTGCCAGCGATCAACATGCGGGTCAAGGTCGACGGCGGGTATGTGATGTTGCTGCCCAACGGCAAGGAAATGGAATTCGACCAGGACGAGATTGAGCACGTCATGGATTACGACGTCGAGCAGGACATTTATGGCGTTCCTGATTACCTGGGCGGGATGCAGGCCCTGCTGCTCAACGAAGCCGCCACCCTCTTTCGCCGTCGGTACTACGCCAACGGCGCGCACGCCGGTTACGTGTTCTACACCAACGACCCGAACCTGACCGAAAAGGACGAAGAGAACCTGCGCGAGCAGATCTCAGGCAGCAAGGGCGTGGGCAATTTCCGGTCGCTGTTCCTGAACATTCCGGGCGGTGCGGAAAAGGCGGTGCAGATCATTCCGGTGGGGGATTTTCAGGCCAAAGACGAGCTGGAGAAGGTCAAGAACATCACCCGTAACGACGTGATCGCGGCCTGGCGCATGAACCCCGCGCTGGCCGGGATCATTCCCGAAAACAGCGCTGGTTTTGGCGATATCGAAAAGATCGATCGGGTCTATACGAGCAACGAAATTCGACCCATCTGTCAACTTTTCAGCCAGCTGAACGATACCTTGCGCGATGACAGGCGGATTACCTGGAGAGAAACACCATCAGCAGTGGAAAACACTACGACTGGTGTCTAGGGCAGGTATTGCCACTACATAATGTGGCAAAATAGTGGCTATTGGCTGGCCCTGGGGAGGGACGCAATGAGAATCACATGTAAGTGCGGGCATAAGGGGCGGATTGCATCTAGGGATCAGCTTTCGAATGACTTCGCCAAATTGTATTGCCAGTGCCTGGACGCAAAGTGTGGGCACACATGGGTGGCAAATCTGACGTTTTCGCACACGCTCAGCCCTTCGGCCCAAGCCATGGACCGGCTTATTTTTGACAGCCTTAAGAATTTGTCACGGGCTAAACAGCGGGAGTTGTTTGATCAACTGGGTGCAGCTTGATCGGGCGGAAACGCCAGCCACTGGGGCCAGCGCCTGACTCATCGTAGACAGTGCGGGATGTTTAGCTGGTTGCTATGTCAGAACCGTCAGGAATTTCCGATAGCACCTCTGACATTCGCCTGACCCGCTGCTGATCTTCTTCAGACATTCGGCGGTAAAGCTTGATTAAGCGCAGCTCTACTACGGTAAGTGCCTGCCAATCAAATTCACCAGATTCATTGTAACTGCCTTCAAATTTTGCTCGATCCAACACGCGTACTGCTCCATAGGTGCATGAGTGAATCGACGTTATCGGGCGCGAACGGTCCTTGGATAAAGGGAATTTCGGTAGTGCTAACAATCCTTTACAGCTCAGTTCAAGCCACGCGCTTCCATTACTGCCATCGCGTCAAGCATTCGGCGAATCGTCTTTTGATCGTCCTCGGGAATGCTTCGGTATTTCTCGATAATCGAGTTCTCGAACTCGTTCAGAGACGCTTCGGTAGCGAAAGTCCGCTGGCCGCTCAGTATGTACGGCACGTCAAATCCAGGATCCCGCATAACTCTGCTCAGATACCAAGCTGGCGCATCACTTGTACCTGCTTCGTAATTCGCCTGAGTGCGTTTAGATATGCCCAACCCCTCGGCCACCTGGTCCTGTGTAAGACGTTTTTTCTTTCGTTCTTCCCGCAGTCGCGAGCCGATCTCTTCCGAATCGTGCAAAATTTTTCATTCCGTATATTTACAAATGCACGCATGTGCATCATTCTGCATTCCCAACACATGAAAATGCATGGAATTGCACTATGCCGAACAGCACCATCAACGAGCAAGCCCGGCGCGAGGCTCGGGAAGCTCTGGAACGAAAAGGTCAGTCAGCGAAAGACTTCGCTGCGAAGCACCAATTGAATCCCAGCACCGTGTATGCAGTGCTGAGTGGCCAGAGCCAGTGTCGACGCGGGGAGGCACATCGAGCCGCAGTTCTGCTAGGGATCAAAGACGGCGTGATTGCACAGTAATGGCGCGGGTTAATCGGGAAAAGCAGAACATGAAAAGCTCAGTTCTAAAGACACGGCGCGAAGTGGTCAGCGCGATAATTTGCAGTTACCCAGGTGGTCGTGAATGTGCTGCAGCTCGTTTGGGCCTGGCTCTCAAAAAGTTTGATAACCACGCCTACGAGAACAATAACAGCCGCCCACTAACTGACGCCCAGCTCTACCAGTTGGAGCAGGAATCGAACACACAGCATTTTCCGAATTACGTCGCGGCCATGTATGACGGCCTATTCGTTCCGGTACCTGATCCAGAAACCAACGACGCCGTCGAAATGTACGCGCTTTCAGTTCAGGTCGCGGCAAAGCGTGGCTGTGTAGATCAGGAGATTGCCAAGGCCCTTGCAGACGGTTGCATCAATGCCGCCGAGGCAGAACACATTCTCAACGCTCACAACCTACACATGGCAGCACGTCACGCCGAAGTACTGGCAGCAATTGACCTTTACCGCGTCAAAGCAGGGACAGCCCAATGAACAGTGCCTCCACCGATATGGATTATCGCAGCACCATGCGGGCAGCTGCTTTGGCATTTCTCGAGCGTCATCAAGGCGAACACCTCGGTGATCAGGGTCAATTCATTGAGCGCACGATCGGCCACATGGTGGACAGTTTTCAGGTCGATAAAGCGCTGGCGCTCCGATTGGTCTGTGAAGCCCTTAGCGATCTGGCGGCTATCAACGTCCGTCAACAGGTCGACCTCCAAGCAAGCGCAGAACACACCGTCGTCATTACTGATCCGATTCGCGGCTGCACCTGGTCAGTGCCGGTTTATTTGATTTACGAACACCTAATTTCTGCCGGTCACGGCAAACGCATTACCCCCGCTCACTAAGTACCCCCAACACATTGCCTGCCCCACGCCCCGTGGGTATGGGTGAGCTGCGCCCGAATTCGAGGTTTTACGATGGGAAACGCCGTAATTGTCACCACTCAACTGCCACCGGCAGAGGCCGAAGCGTTGCTGGCCGCTATGCGTGAACAGTACAGCTCGAGCCTTCAAGAACACTGGTATGCCGACCAGTTCCGCTTTGTTGCGGACGGTCTGCGCCACGGCGCAATTCTCGCCCACGTCCCGGTCATGGCCGCGCAAAAACGCCTAATGGCAGCCCTGTCCCAAAGTCTTAAAGCAGTGAAGCAATCATGAGAGACGATCTACGTCACGACATCCTGCAGCGCATCGAGTCCGACTTCGGCCTCAAACACCGAGCGCCTACCAATTACATGCGCGGCGGTACGTGTCCCAAGTGCAACAAAAGGGAGCTGTACACACGATTCGACAGTCCTTGGCAGCTCATCTGCGGTCGCCAGGAAAAGTGTGGCCACACCGTGCACGTCAAGGAAATCTACGCCGACCTTTTCGAAGACTGGAGCAAGCGCGTTCCAGCCACTGAAAACGCGCCGTCGGCTACAGCACGGGCGTACTTGGAGTTCTCCCGTGGCTTCGATATTTCCCTGATCGGCAATTGGTTTACTCAGGACACGTACTACTCGAGCCAGCACAACGCCGGTAGCGCGACGGTTCGGTTTGCCCTGGAGAAAGGCGGTTATTGGGAGCGGCTGATCGACAAGCCAGCACGCTTCGGCAAGATGAAAGCCCGCTTCATGCCAGGCGAGAGTTATAAGGGTGTCTGGTGGTGTCCGCCGGACGTCGACCTGGCTACCGTCAAAGAGCTATGGATTGTAGAAGGCATCTTTGACGCGATTGCCCTGCGTCACCATGACATTGCCGCCGTATCTGCAATGTCCTCCAACGCATTCCCGGCTGACTCCCTTAAAGCACTGGCAGAAGCGCGCCAGGGCAGTCTGCCGAAGCTGGTATGGGCGCTGGATAACGAACCCGGTGCCCACGCTTACACGAAGCGCTGGGTGCGCATGGCTCGCGAGCTGGGCTTTACTTGCGAAGCGGCGCAGATCCCCCAACGCGACAACAGAAAGGTCGACTGGAACGATCTCCACCAGCGCTGGCAGTTCCTGGACGAAGGTGAGAAGCGCGCTGCTCAGGTCGATAAAGACATCACCACCGCACGGCACTTCGGCGCTCTGCTGATCGCAGAAAACGCGACCGAAAAAGCCCTGGTCATGTTCGACTGGAAGCGCCGTAGCGAATTCCACCTGGAGTTCGGCAACCGCCTCTACTGGTTCCGGCTCGATCTGGATAAGTACAACAAGGCGATCCAGGAGCTGGAAGAGAGCGAGCACCACGACGACCAGCAGCTGAACAACAAGCAGATGCGGGCAAAGGCCATGCAACAGTGCGGCGCGCTGCAGCGGATCGCCACTTGCAACCCGAAAGCCCTGTACTACCAGGAAAACAAGCTAACCGACGAATCCTGGTATTACTTCCGGATCACGTTCGCTCACGATGCCGCTCCAATCAAGAACACCTTTACCAGCTCGCAGATCTCCTCCTCTGCCGAGTTCAAGAAGCGTCTGCTTGGCATCGCGCCGGGCGGGATGTTCACTGGCACCACGCAGCAGCTGGATGCCTTCATTGAAGAGCAGACAGATGCGCTCAAAACCGTTCAGACCATCGACTTCACCGGCTACACCAAAGAGCACGGCGCGTATGTCTATGGCGACGTAGCGGTTCGAGACGGCAAGGTGTTCAAGCTCAACGAAGAAGACTTCTTCGACATGGAGCGGTTGAGCATCAAGACGCTTAGCCAGTCGGTCACTCTCAACCTGAATACCGATTTGGAGAAATTCGATACCGAGTGGCTGGACATCATTTGGGAATGTTTCGGGCCCAAAGGACTGGTAGCGCTGGCCTTCTGGTTCGGATCCCTGTTCGCCGAGCAGATCCGCCAGTACCAGAAAAGCTACCCCTTTGCCGAAATCATCGGTGAACCCGGCGCCGGTAAATCCACCCTGATCGAATTCCTGTGGAAGCTTTGCGGCCGTATCGATTACGAGGGCTTCGACCCAACCAAGGGCACGCCCGTTGCTCGAGCACGGAACTTCGCCCAGGTCGGCAACCTGCCTGTGGTGCTAATCGAGTCGGAGCGGGAAAAGACTGACGGCAGCCAGACCAAGCAGTACGACTGGGACGAACTCAAGACTGCCTACAACGGCCGCAGCGTTCGCTCCACCGGCGTTAAGAACAACGGCAACGACACACGGGAACCGCCTTTCCGTGGGGCGGTTGTAATCGGGCAGAACCATGCGGTGAATGCGTCCGAACCCATCCTGCAGCGCCTGGTGCACATCGCTATGACCAAGGATGGCCAGACCCCACAGACCAAGCTGTTGGTAGAAAAGCTGGAGCGTATGCCGGTCGACTGCGTCAGCGGATTTTTGGTCAAGGCCACGATGAAAGAAAGCAGCGTGATGCAGACCGTTCGCGAACAGGTGCCGATCTACGAACAGCAGCTGCTGGCCCTGCCTGAAATTCGTACGGTCCGGATCGCCAAGAATCACGCCCAGTTGCACGCGCTGGTCGACGCCCTGGTGCACGTCGTACCGCTGACCAAGCAACAGATCAAAGCCGCCCATGTGGAGATCCAGAGCATGGCCAAGGAACGCCAGCTGGCGATCAACGCAGATCACCCGATCGTCGTCGAATTTTGGGAGCTGTACGAGTACCTGAACAGCACCGCCGGTGGCCTCAATCACTCTCGCAACGAAGGGTTGATTGCCGTGAACCTGAACGACTTTGCGAAGGAAGCGGCAGAGAAACGCCAGAAGGTGCCCGACCTGACCGAGCTGAAACGCCACCTGAAAACCAGTAAGTGCCCCAAGTTCATCGAGACCAATCGCAACGTGTGTTCGGCCTGGGACGTCGACGCGGCCAACAAAGCCAAAACGGTGCGGTGCTGGATTTTCCAAGCAGCCTGATCAACACCAACAAGGAAACGTCGATGCAGATTCAAGTAATCAGCGGTACCCCGGTTGAAGAGGCCTACATGACCGGCGTGGTGTTCGCTGGCCTGACCGAAACCCGCGATGGCTTTCCGGTCGTCCACGCGCATGCCTATGCGGTTGAAGGTCTGCTGGGGATTTTGGAAGTCCGCGCCGCTCGAGGTGAGCGCGAGATTCTGGTGATGGGCTGCAGCCGCGACCAGATTCAGGCGGTTTTGGAATGGCAGTCAGAGACCGAAGAGGTCACCGATCTGGAGAGTCTGGTGATTCACCTGGTGCGATCGGATCCGCTGAACCCAAGCGCCGGTTAACACCGAAAACAAGGGCGTCGAGGAGTTCGTACCTCCCCGACACCAACCACTGAAAGGAGCCGCACCTTGCTAGTACAACCACTTATCAGCGATAGCCATGAGGCTACCACACGTCACGATCCGCGTACCCATGCGCGCTTCACTCCCAGCCGTCGAACCGTGGCCACCGCCATCATCGGCGCGGCCTTGATCGGCTACCTGGTGCACAAGACGCCGGATGCCCGCGAGCGCCTGACAAACCTCGCCACCCTCGCCAATAGTCAGGGCGACCTGACCGCCATCGACGCTCAGGTCATTACCCAAGTGCTTGCCCGTCAACCTGTCAGTAATTGAGCCTTTAGCTTCTGGCTTTTAGCACCAGGGCGAAACGCTACACTGCCCTGGTTGCTGCTTCCCGTAGAGAGCAATCATGAATTCCCCTACAACCACCGTCCTCACGTTTGAGGACCTGCAGCGCATCACCGGCTATCAACGCCGCTCCGACGTCGAACGTTCCCTGATTAATCAGGGTATCCGCATGTTCAGAGGGCGCACCGGCCCCTGGACGACGCTGGGTCTCATTCACCAGGCAGCGGGCATAGAATCCGTGGCCTCCGAGCACTACGACATCAACATCCTATGAGGCGAGCACGCAAGCGGAAGCATAATCCGCACATCCCCAGTCACGTCGATCAGGCCGCTCTCCCAGCGGCCATCTACTTTGATCATCGCAACGCCGGTGTGTGGTACACGCTGCATTACGACGAGCACGGTAAACAGCGACGGCGCAACGTCGCGCCCGCCGACGTCACCCTGGCCGAGCTGCACCAGATCATGGAGCAGACCTCGGGAGTGGACCAGGGCACGTTGCGCTACGTCTGTACGCAATATCACCTGAGCGATCGCTACAAGAAACTCAGCCCCAATACTCATGACGACTACTGTTATTCACGTGACGTGCTGCTGGCCATCCCCACCAAACTGGGCAAACCGCTGGGCGATCTCCAGGTGAAGAAGTTCACGGCCGCGCTGATCCAGCGCATCGTCGACCGGCTGGCTGACGAGGGTACGCCCTCCAAAGCGGCGCACGTGTTGCGCTACCTGCGTCGCGTGCTGCAGTGGGGGCGCAACCGGGGGTTCCTGGACATCAATCCGGCCCAAGGCATCGAAGCGCCGGTGGAACGCAAACGCCGACGGTTGCCGGGGCACAAGGTCATGGACGACCTGGTCGACCGCGCCCTGGCGTTTGGCCGCTTGGCCAGGAACGAGAAAGGCGGCTGTCCGCAGTACCTGAGCTACGTGATGGAGATTAGCTACCTGTGCCGTCTACGCGGTATTGAGACCATTACCCTGACCGATGCCCACGAATTGGCCGAGGGCATCCTGACCAACCGGCGCAAGGGCAGTCGGGATAACATCGTGCGCTGGACGCCGCGTCTGCGCGCCGCTTGGGAAGGGGCGAAGGCCTACCGGGCCAAGGTCTGGGCCAGCAAATCCACGGTCATTCCGCTGCGATCCGAGCGGCGTTACCTGATCGTGGCCAGCCACGGCGGATCACTGCGCAAATCCAGCCTGGACACAGCTTGGCAACGGTTCATCACCTCGGCGATCGCCGACGGCACAATCACCGCCGAGCAGCGTTTTGGCCTGCACGATCTCAAACGCCGGGGTATTACTGACACCGCTGGCAACCGGGCGGACAAGCAGGAGGCCAGTGGTCATCGGGACGAAGCGATGATGGATATCTACGATCTGAGCGTTCCTTTGGTAAATGCTTCGCAGATCTAAACGGCTAGGTCAGTCGCAAGTTCTGCGTTTAGCGGTCGCAAAAAAGCCCACCGCAGTGTCACGCAAGGTGGGCTTTTTTGAACCGTGGTGAGTTAGTGGTTATCTGCTTTTCTGATCGCCTTGTTCAGCGATGGGGTATCCACTGCACCTATCACTTCTCGCAGCTCTTGCCATGGGTAGCGGCCTATCCCGGAGGCTGAGCAGCCTTTGAGATGCTTAAACGGCTGGCTGGCGTCATTGACAGTCTGAAGGCTCAGGCACTGGCAACAGAGGACGAAGCTTCCGCACAAGGACCACCGGCCTGTCCAGCCAATGAGCCTGGCGCTAAGCACGTCGCTTTTGCTGAGGTTTTGGCAGTAGCTATTCACATCAAATGTTTGAGGCATCACACATCTCCATATGCGCGGGGGAGGAACATCCGAATTCCTCCCTACCTCATCTATAGCGTAAGTCAGCATCTGGGTCAGGAATGATTGGCTATTGGCGGGTAGAAGTACGGGGCCAGAAATTCATAAGCAGCCGCGCTGTCTGTCTCCAGCGGAAGAAAACCCCGGATTTGTAGCCCCCGGAGGGGCTTTTCCGGGGAGCTATTGAACATAAACGGCGTTATCCGCACCCTTTCAGATGGGCGGGCAACCAGTTCCAGACACAGATGCCACATTTGAGCCTCTAGCATGAAAATGCCTTCATTTAGGCCTATCGCAAGGCGTGTGAAAACGAGGTAACCTACTAGAATTGATATTCTGTACTTGAAAACAAGGTGTTCTACTAATGAGTATCCGGAAAAACCCTCCAGCGTTCCCACTAGGATTCGCGGCCCAATCTACTGACGAAATCCTTATTTTAGATTTTGTGGATGCGCCCAACGGCGCCGAAAAGAATGTTTTCTTTTCAGTTGCTTTAAATCGTGACATCGCTTCAGAAATGTTGAAACTTCTCGTCCGCTTCATAGAAGATGAAGATGAAGACGAAGATGAAAAATGATAATTCAACGCCAGTGACGCAATGGATATTAGATGAGATAAACTCGGCTGACGGATATGTTCTGCCCAAAAAAATTCGCGCCAGGGAGAAAACTGCGATAAAAAGCGTTAGCGTTTCTAGCTATTTTTTAAAGCTGGAGCGATCTTATTATGATCAAGCTTTTTTAGACACTTTAGTTTTCACGAGAAGAATTAACGAGCTTATTGACAAGAGAAAAGCTTTTAACTCAAAGCAACTCAATGATAGCAATCAATCGCCATATGAGTTCTCTGATGCCCAGCTGGAGGAAATTCGCAAAGAATCCTATTTGCTTGCCCCATTTATAAATAGTAAAAAAACAAGCATAGGAATAAATGGAGACCTGAATGGATTACTGGTCAGCATGCAAAATAAGATTAATAGTCTCAGTATAATCGCATCTGGAGACAAAAAGCTTACTTTCACCTATGTTGTAAAAAAAGGGAAGGGCAACAGTATGTCTATAGATGGATTTATTGATCTGAACGAGAACGATGACAACATCAACTTTGTCGGCCTTCGTAAGCTCCTAAGCATCTATAGCGGGGAATAGCCTTGGACCAGCTAATAACAGAATACCCGTACCTGTGGCGCTTCGTTAAAAAAAACAAGATAGTCGGGGCATATCTTGAAGCTGAAAATTCAAACTGCATTTTTACATATGAAGAAGTATTCGATCTAAATTACATAGGCGGCATATTTAATTTAGATGGCTCACTATTAGAACTGAGAGTCAAGCGCGACGGTTCTATCGAAGATCACGTATCGCTCTTTTGGATAAATGAAAAAGATCCTATCCCGCCAGAAACGGATTCCTTAGCTACCGAACTTTTGGAGGCTGTGGAGCATATACGTGAAAGCTTCGACTTACCGTCCTACTTCGCACTATTCAGAATTGAATATCTCGAGGTTCTGAGCGATATCAAAAACAACCGGAATGGTTACATAAAAATCTGCAATACAGGTAACGCGCTTACTCCTCCTACTCATTGCGCAATGTGGCTATTGGCCGGCATGGATCCCTCGTCTAATCCGATGGCGAAGCTTAATAGGCTTAAAGTGTATAACGCCATCACCTCGAATAGTAAAATCTATATCTTCAAATCCGAATCTAAGTTACCTGACGGCGGTCTGACTTATAAGCACGGAGTTATAGAACAAGAAGAATTTAAATTAATACGCGGTAGCGTCAACAGCCCAAAATCCAAACAGTTGACCGCGAGCTACACCGATTAATATGGATTAGGCCGTTCAGGAGTTGTCGCAACGCAAAACCAACCTTCAATTCTCAGATTAACTTTACTGAAATCGAGCCATTCGTCCCCACCGGCGTAGTGTATGTGCTCAGATAGAGGCATCAGTCATAGCTTAATTTGGGGATCCATCGTTGGTCTGAGTGCAGGACTAAGGTGACCGAGGAAGACAGGCGAGCCGCTGTGTTGCCACGTAACAGCGGCTTTAAGCATGCCGTAGACTAGCGCATGCGTAGGATTTCGACGTAACAAGGATAGCTGCAACCTGTTGATTTATAGGTTAAAAGCACCTTCCTTGTAATCAGTAGGTCCCGGTTCGACTCCTGGTGCCGGCACCATACGCAGTATAAGAAGAGGCTTACCGAAAGATGGGCCTTTTTTGTGCGCGCTTGATTTTGTAGGAGCTGCCGAAGGCTGCGAAGGCATGTTTGTGCCATTGACACTCAAACCAACCTCCACCGAAAATCCCGCCCCAAGGCCTGCAATTGCGCATCTCTGAGCATGGGTTCCAGCACTGTCCCCCTCAGAATCTCGGCAGCAGAGATACTGGCTCTCTCTGAAGTAGTGACGACAGGCTAGCCCTGTCGGATCCTGAACCCACGGCCGTGATGGCCCGGAGCTAAAGAATCGCTGCGACTACTCCTTATCAAAGGCGCTCACGGAGCGCCTTTTTTGTTGCCCGGCCCCCCGCCACCCTCGCTAAAGAACTCACCCCATCTGCCGATTTGCTAACGCAAGCGGATAAGCCGCTTTGCCCTAAAGCCTGTGTCCACAAGGATGGAAACTGATGAAAACCGTAAAGCTCGCGCTTGCTCTGATGCTGCTCATGTGTGCTTTCACTGCGCGTGCTGAGACCTACGATGGCATTCCGGCGGGTTTCATTTCGAGGATCGAAGCTAATGACTTCGAGGGTGCTTTCGATACGCTGGCTCGCAGTTTCAATGACTCTGATACCGAGCAGTTCAAGGGCAGTTTCATTTCGGCGGCAAAGAGTTGGGGTAAATACAGCTACAGCGAGCTGTACCGCACTGAGGCCATCGGCACGCGTCTGGTGCGTTTGACGTACATCGTTGGCATGACGCAGCGCCCTCTTCTGCTCAATTTGACGCTGTACAAAGCGGATCAGCGCTGGGATGTACGCAGCTTTAATATCACCAGCAAAATGGATGAGATCATCAAGCAGACGATCGACGCGCACTAACCTCTCGTTTAAAGCCGCCCAATTCCCGCTCGTTGAGATCGGCGCCCTTTCAGCAAAGAGGCGTTGATCTTGTGTTGGCGCGTAAACAGCCCGCCACCGTGATAGCCTCGCGCGCGCTCACTATGATGTGAAATCTGAGGTACAGGGATGTCGGTGTTCTGGTTCGAGTTACGACAGGTTTTCATCAACCCCCGAAAGATCGCCGGACTAGCTTTAGTATGCTGGCTGGTTTCATTGGGGCTGGTGGCGCTGGGTGATACTGGTCATGAGGTAGGCGGACTTTACGTACTGCTATTTGGCTGGCTGTCTTTACCGCAGGACAATGTGGCCTGGCTCGCCAATGCCTTTTTTCTCATCGCCCTCTTCTGGGTGTTCATCGGGGTCCCAAGCCACATCTGCAGCGTTCTGGCCCTGCTGCTGTCTCTCGACACTTGGAACATCAACCAAGTTTCGCTCAATGAGCATAAGCAATTCGTTTTCTATGGCTTTGGCTGGGGAGCGGTGTTGTGGTTTCTGGCGCTTGCGCTGGTGCTGGCCGCCAGCGGCGCTACGTCCTCCGGCGACGAGTCTGACGAAGCGTCCTCGCCAACGCTGCGTAACTTGGGCTTGTTGCTGGCCGCAGCAGTGTTGCTCGTATCCGCTGGGTTAGCGTTAAACGACCGCAGCCTGGCGAATACGGTCGAACGCAAGAAACTTCAAAGTTACGCATTCAAACGCGGGCCTGTGTGCCAAGCGGAGGTAGTTGTAATAACTGCGCCCATACGCAGGCTTGGTGGCCCGGTTGAACTGGTTGACGCGACCATCAGTGCTTTTCAGGGGCCGTTGAGTTCGGTCCGTAGCCTGCTGGATTGGGGGATACCGGCCATTCAATTGGCTGGAACTGAATATCGCCTTGAGCGATTCGGAAATGAAAAAATCATGGTTTCCTGGCCAGCCAAGAGCCAGCCTGGGGCATTTCTGTATGTATCGAGGGATGCACACGGCCGTCAGGTAAAACTTCATGATGCTGACGGGCGTCAGGTGTTCGATCAGATCTGGCGCAAGGACGCAGACGGTACTACGTGCCCTGAATATTCGGAATACAGCCTGCCACGCCAGCAGCCACGTGAAATAGTCATGGCGGGGCTTGGCCTGTCCGGTCAGATGTCAGTGCCATCCGGCTCTCAAGACTCAGTGAAGGAAGTTGAACTTGCAGGCGAAGTGATCGAGGTTGTCGACGATGGCACGCCGGCCGGCGCGACAAAGAACCTCAGGTGTCCCGCGACTATTGGGTGGGCCCTGCCAGATAAACAAGGTCGGGGAGATGATGCCTTCCGGGTTGGCTCGAAAAAATACTATATATCCAGGCGCGACGAAAATGCGCTCTGCCATGGGGACAGTGCGTTCTTGTATAGGTCGTACACGAACGATAAACACCAAGGCATTGTTGTAGAGAAACGCCAATTAGTCGGATTCAAACAAAGCTGGCGGACGCGGGTGACGCTCGACACCGTCCTGTCTGATAACGCCTGGAAGCGGCTACAACCTGTGGACGTTGAAGAAAGCTCGGGGAAGATTCGGTTGGTCTTGGCAAGTCCGGATGATGGTAAGCGCTGGGTGATTGAAGCCAAGCGTTGACGTGTGGCGGGAAAATCACTGCGACTGAATCTTCAATAACTTAAAAAGAGCTCACAGAACGCCGTTCGGCCTAAGCAGAAATTCGCTCAGTCCAACCGCTCAGCAGCTTTTCGGTAAACCTGCTCGCGCTCACGCTTATCGACAGCTACTACAAAAACCACAACTTCTTTATCAATCACCTGATAAACCAGTCGATAGCCACTGCTTCGTAATTTGATTTTGTAGCAGTCAGGCAGAGTGTGCAGTCGGTTAGCTTCGATGCGTGGATTGGTTAGAACCGTCGCGAGCATCTTCTTGAGCTGCTCACGTACGGAGCTTCCCAATTTGTGCCACTCCTTTAACGCCCGTGCATCAAACTCAAGGCTATAAGTCATCCAGTGAAACCTTTACCCGCTGCGGAGCTGCAAGCCGTTCGCGCACCGTTGCGAGCAAAGCTTCATCGTCTTCCGTTAGCAAGACCTGCTTGAAGGGCAGCTGTCCGCGTTCAGCTACGTATTGCAAAGCCTGGCGCATCAGTTCGGAAGGCGTAACGCCGAGTTTTTCCAGTTCGCGGTAAGCCCGAGCTTTGAGATCGTCGTCGATACGGACATTAATGGACGCCATTCTGGAGCCCTCTTGTAATGACATTGGTCATTACAATGAAGGAAAACCGTTTGTTCGGCAACCCCGATATCAATGTGATCTGCCGACAGCGTTCAGCTCTCATGACCCTACCTCTTCAAACTCCGCTCATAAGCCGCCAGCACTGTCCGCTCCGACTGCACCAGATACGACTCCAGCATCGCGGTCGCTTCCCCCGCTTTACCTTCTTCCAGGCACTGCAGAATCGAGGCGTTCATGTCGAGGTACGGCACGTGGAGGAATTTCGGGTCGTTGAGGAGGCCGAAGGCCAGGCGGAGTTCGGCGGAGATTTGGCCGTAGAAGACGACCAGCCGGGGGCTGTCGGCGAGTTCGACGATGGATTTGTGGAATTTCATGTTGGCGGTGCCGAGGGCGACCCAGTCCTGGGCTTCGCGGGCGCGGGCGCCGGATTCGACGGCTTCGCGCATGTGCACGGTGCCGGGATGCTGGGGGTAGCCCTGGGCGAGCGCTGTGCATTCGATGAAGCGGCGCACTCTATAGATGTCGATGATCGACGCCATGTCGGGCACCGCAACGGTGACGCCGCGGTTGGGTTCGTGTTTGAGCAAGCCCTCGCGGGTCAGCACGCGGAAGGCTTCTCTCAGGGTATTACGGGAAATATCCAGGTTTTCGGCCAGCGCGGCTTCCGACAGACGTTGGCCGGGTACCAGCTCGCCCTCGACCAGCATCCTGCGTATTTCCTGGGTGATGCTTTCTCCCAGGGTGCGAGGAAGAGCGGGAGAAGTGTCGTTCATAAAGGATCCAGGATGAGGAAAACCGCGCCGGGTATTCGATCAGAGCTTAGTGCACCGCACAAGGATCAAGCGTGCGCCGTGCGTCATTAAGTAGCGCCGGGGGGTGGCGAGGTAACAAAATGGTGCTTATGACTCAACCATGACGATCAGATTGTTCAACAATAAATCCGTTATACACCTACAGGTTAGGGCTGATTTGAGGGTCTTGGCATGCACATTGCTCCATCGGGTTATCTCTCACCGTAGGAATGATGCCGTGACAACGACCACTCAAGAGTTCACAAAGGCGCGGCGGGCGTCTTTAGTCGCCGCCATCTTCATGATGGCCACGTCGGCGATCGGGCCGGGCTTCCTGACTCAGACCGCGACGTTCACGGCGACATTGGGCGCTGCATTTGCGTTCGGCATCCTGGCTTCGATCCTGATTGATTTCGTGGTGCAGCTGAACGTCTGGCGCATCGTGTCGCTGACCAAAATGCGCGCAGCCGACCTCGCCAACGCGGCCATCCCTGGCAGCGGTTACTTGCTGACATTGCTGGTGCTCTGCGGTGGCCTGGTGTTCATGCTGGGCAACATTGCCGGTGCAGGCCTGGGGTTGAATGCCTTGACCGGTCTGGACCCTAAATGGGGTGGCGCGCTGAGTGCGCTGCTGGCGATTGCGATCTTCTCGTCGCATCGCGCGGGTGTTGCGATGGACCGGATCATGATGGGCCTGGGCATCCTGAAAATCTGCCTGATTGTGTTCGCCTGCTTCGCAACCCACCCGCCTTTGGGCGAGGCACTGCGTCAATCGGTATGGCCTGATTTCATCGACTTTGCATCGATTACCACCATCGTTGGCGGTACGGTCGGCGGTTACATCACCTATGCAGGCGCGCACCGTCTGCTGGATCGCGGCACGGTGGGTGTTGAAAACCTGCAAGCCGTCTCCCGCGCGGCGCTCACCGGCATCCTGGTCACGGGCATTGCTCGGTACGTGTTGTTTCTGGCTATTCTGGGTGTTGTGGCAAGCGGCGTGGTTATCGATGTGTCCGGCAAGGGCGCAAACCCTGCGGGTCAGGCCTTCCAGGCAGCGGCTGGCGACATCGGCATGATGATGTTCGGTCTGGTGCTGTGGGCCGCCGGTATCAGCAGCGTGATCGGCGCGTCTTATACGTCGATGTCCTTCATCACCGTGTTCTCCAAGAAGATCACCGAGCGCATGCGCAACCTGGCCACCGTGGTCTTCATCGTCGTCTGCATGGCGGTCTACATGGTGCTGGGCAAACCACCGGCCGCGTTGCTGGTGTTCGCCGGTGGTTTCAACGGTTTGATCCTGCCCCTGGGCCTGAGCATCTTCATGTACGTGGGCTGGGCCCGATCTGACCTGATGGGCGGCTATCACTACCCTCGCTGGTTGTTGGTGCTGGGTATCCTGACCTGCCTGCTGTCGTGGTTCATGGCCTACAAATCCGCCGGCGCCATCTTTGCGTTCATTGGCGCAGCCTGATTAGAAAGAGGGACTTTCAAATGCGTGCGATTGATCTTAATAGCGACCTGGGTGAAAGCTTCGGCGCCTGGAGCATGGGCGACGATGCCGCGATGCTCGACATCGTCACCAGCGCCAATGTCGCCTGCGGTTTTCACGCGGGTGACCCGGCCGGCATCCTGCGGACACTCAAGGCCGCGGCCGCCAAGAACGTCACGATAGGCGCCCACGTTTCCTACCCGGACAAGGTCGGCTTCGGCCGACGCAACATGGACGTGGCCAGCGAAGAACTGACCGCCGACGTGATCTACCAGATCGGCTCGCTGCAAGGTCTGGCCAAAGCGGCTGGCACTTCAGTGCGCTACGTTAAGCCTCACGGTGCCTTGTACAACACCATCGCCCATGACCGTCGCCAGGCGCTGGCGGTGATCGAAGCGATCCGGGCCATCGACCCGAGTTTGGTGCTCGTGGCATTGGCGGGCTCGACCCTGATCGAACTGGCGCGCAGCGAGGGCCTGACCTGCATCGCCGAAGCGTTCGCAGACCGAGCCTATACACCAGAGGGCACGCTGGTTTCGCGTCGCGAACCGGGGGCCGTATTGCACGATCCCAAGTTGGTGGCCCAGCGCATGTTGAGCCTGGTTCGAGACGGCAGCCTCGAAGCCATCGATGGCAGCAGGGTCAAAATCGAGGCCGATTCGATCTGCGTTCACGGCGACAGCCCATCAGCCGTCGAGATGGCGCGCGAGCTGCGCCTGGTGCTGGAGCAGTCGGGCGTCTCCCTGCAGCCCTTCGCGGGAGTGCGCTCATGAATGCCTTTGACCGAGCGCGTCAGGCGGCCATTGCCACCGCCCGTGAAGCGCGCGCCGCTTACCGTGGCGGTCTGGTCAGACCCACAGCAGGGATCGCGCCGGGCATGACCCAGGCCAACCTGATCGCTTTGCCACGGGACTGGGCCTACGACTTCCTGCTCTACGCGCAGCGCAATCCGAAAGCCTGCCCGGTTCTGGATGTCAGCGACGCGGGCAGCCCGACCACAGTCCTGGCCGAAGGCGCGGACCTGCGCACCGACATCCCGCTGTATCGCATCTGGCGCGACGGCAAGCTGGCCGAAGAAGTGACCGACGCCACTGCCGCCTGGGCCGAGCACGACGACATGGTCGCCTTCTTGATCGGTTGCAGCTTCACCTTCGAAACCGCGCTGCAAGAAGCGGGCATCGAAGTGCGGCACATTGCCGATGGCTGCAACGTGCCGATGTACCGCACCAACCGTGCCTGCCGCCCGGCTGGGCGCTTGCATGGGGAAATGGTGGTGTCGATGCGACCGATCCCGGCTGATCGCGTGGCAGAAGCCAGCGGTATTTCCGGGCGTTATCCCTCGGTGCATGGCGCGCCGGTGCATGTCGGCGAGGCCGCGCTGTTGGGCATCAATGACTTGAGCCGACCTGACTTCGGCGACGCCGTGAGCATCAAGCCCGGCGAAGTGCCGGTGTTCTGGGCGTGCGGCGTGACGCCTCAGGCAGCGGTCATGGCCTCGGGCGTGCCTTTCGCCATTACCCATTCGCCTGGCCATATGTTCATCACTGATGTGCCTGACAGCACTTACCACGTCTAGGAGCTCACTGTGCGTTTTCTACCAGTCAACCTGGACGTCCTGCTCGTTGAATTGAAAGACCTGGACGAGACGCTTGCCTTGTTCGACGCCCTGATGGCGGAGCCGATTGCGGGTGTGGAGGAAATTATTCCTGCCGCACGCACGCTGATGATCCAGTACCGCCCCAGCGCCATCGAGCGTCAGGCGCTGGTCGATCGTATCGCTGGCCAGGACCTGAGCCAGCGCCGCGAGGGCGAGCACCGTCGGGTGGAAATCCCGGTGCATTACAACGGCGAAGACCTCGACGAAGTTGCCACCCTGCTGAACATCAGCCGTGCCGAAGTGATCCAGCGTCACACCGCTCATGACTACAGCGTGGCCTTCTGCGGTTTCGCGCCGGGCTTCGCGTACCTTACCGGCGGCGCTGGTTTTCAGGTGCCACGTCGGCAGACGCCGCGCACTCGCATCCCTGCGGGCGCCGTGGCGTTGGCGGGTGACTTCAGCGGCGTCTATCCCAAAGCCAGCCCTGGTGGATGGCAGATCATTGGCGTCACGCCGTTGCAGATGTGGGACTTGAATCGTCCCGAGCCTGCCCTCCTGCGCCCTGGTTATAAAGTGCGTTTCACCGATGCCGGGCCGCTGCCCGCCAGTGGCTTACCCGCGCCTTCTGAGCCAGTTCGCGACCAGGCACCAAACGGCACGAACCTGGAAATCACCAGCCCCGGTTTGCACAGCGTCTTGCAGGACATGGGCCGCCCCGGCCAGACCGGCCAGGGCGTTTCCCGCTCCGGCGCACTGGACCTCGGCGCGCTGCGTGCTGCCAATCGTGCCGTCGGCAACCCTTCGGACATGGCCTGTGTGGAGTCGGTACTTGGCGGTTTGAGCTTCATTTGCCATGGCCGTGCGGTGATCGCCGTGACGGGCGCGCTTACTCCGGTCACTGTCACCAACGCCAGCGGCCTGCAATGGCAAGCCAGCAACTACCAGCCCATCGAGCTGGAAGCGGGCGACCGCGTCAGCCTGGGTTCCCCCAAAGCCGGGCTGCGCAGTTACCTGGCGATCCGTGGCGGTTTCGACGTCACGCCGGTGCTGGGCAGCCTGTCTACAGACACCCTGGCGCAACTGGGACCTGCCGCGCTGGCCGCGGGCGACCGGCTGGGCTACACCGCGCCAGTCACGGGCACCAGCGTATCGCTGAACGAAGCGCCCGCGTTTGAGCTGCCGACCGCAACCGACATTGTCACCCTCGATGTGGTCATGGGGCCGCGTACTGACTGGTTTACCGAGGACGCCATCAAGCGTCTGAGCAGCCAACTGTGGCGCGTCACGTCTCAGTCCAACCGGGTCGGGATTCGTCTGGCCGGTGATACCCCACTGGAGCGCAGCAACCATCAAGAGTTGCCCAGCGAAGGCACTTCAGTTGGCGCGATCCAGGTGCCAGCCAGCGGCCAACCGGTGCTGTTCCTGGCCGACCACCCATTGACGGGCGGTTATCCGGTGATTGCCTCGGTGGCGAGTCATCACCTGGATCTGGCAGGACAGATACCGGTCAATGCGCAGATTCGCTTCAACCCGCTGGATGCCTTTGCAGACATCCAGCCCAGCACCGACGCCTCTCTTTCCACTGCCGATGCGAAGAACCCTTCATGAAAAAATTATTGATCGCCAACCGTGGTGAAATCGCCGTCCGCATCGCTCGCGCTTGCCGCGACTACGGTGTGCAGTCGGTTGCTGTCTATGCCGACGCCGACATCGACGCCCTGCAGGTACGCCAGGCAGATGAAGCCTATTCTCTGGACGGCCAACGCCCTGCCGAGACCTACCTGAACATCGAAAAGCTGCTCGCCGTCGCCAAACGCAGCGGCGCCGACGCTGTGCATCCAGGCTATGGTTTTCTGTCTGAGCGGGCTGATTTCGCCCGGGCGGTGATCAACGCCGGGCTGATCTGGGTCGGCCCGAACCCGGAAACCATCGACGTACTCGGTGACAAGGTCGAAGCCCGCAAGCTGGCTCATCTGGTTGGCGCACCCTTGGTTGCCGGCACACCCGGCCCGGTGGAGAGCGCAGCCGAGGTGCTGGCCTTTGCCGAGCAGCACGGCCTGCCGATTGCTATCAAGGCTGCGTTTGGCGGTGGCGGGCGCGGCATGAAAGTCGCCTGGCGCATGGATGAAGTGGCCGAGATGTTCGCCTCCGCCGTGCGCGAAGCCGAGGCCGCTTTCGGGCGTGGCGAATGTTTCGTTGAGCAGTTCCTCGATCGCCCGCGTCACATCGAAGCGCAGATCATGGCCGACAAACACGGCAAGGTCGTCGTCGTCGGCACCCGCGACTGTTCCCTGCAGCGCCGCAATCAGAAACTGGTGGAAGAAGCGCCCGCACCGTTCATCAGCGAACAGCAGCGCGCGCGCATTCACCAATCTGCCCAGGACATCTGCGCCAAGGCGGGTTATGTCGGCGCGGGCACGGTTGAGTTCCTGCTCAGCCAGGACGGCACCTTGTCGTTCCTTGAGGTCAACACGCGCTTGCAGGTCGAGCACCCGGTGACCGAAGAAACCACGGGCGTCGATCTGGTGATCGAGCAACTGCGCATCGCCGATGGTTTCCCGCTGTCGTTCAGCGAAACCCCGACCCCGCGTGGTCACAGCTTTGAATTCCGTATCAACGCTGAAGACGCAGGCAAAGGCTTCCTGCCAACACCGGGGCTGATTGACGAATTCCTGCCGCCCTCGGGTCCGGGTGTACGCCTGGACAGCGGCGTGGTCAGCGGTTCCAGCGTGCCAAGCACCTTCGATTCGATGATGGCCAAACTGATCGTCACTGGCTCGACGCGGGAACAGGCGATCACCCGCGCCCGCCGCGCCCTGGCTGAATTCAAGATCGAAGGCATCGCCTCGGTGCTGCCGTTCCACCGGGCCGTGATGGACCATGACGACTTCACCGGCGCTGATCGCTTCGCCGTGCACACCCGGTGGATCGAAACCGACTTCGCCGAACAAGTCACCATCGCTCCACGTAGCGGGCTGACTGCCGATCCGGATGTGCTGCGCACCTTCATCGAGATCGACGGCAAGCGCCACGAACTGGGCTTGCCTGCTGCGTTGTTGCGTGGCATGGCCGTCAGTGCGCCAGGCAACGCGGGCGAAAGCACAGCGCCTGTGGCCGAGGCGGATCCACAGGCTGTTGTCACACCTGTCGCGGGAAACCTGCACACCTGGCTGGTCGAGGACGGCGAAACAGTGACTGCCGGGCAAGCCATCGCAGTGGTCGAAGCGATGAAGATGGAAACCTCAATTCTGGCGCCCTGTGATGGACAGGTGCAGATCGGCAAACCGGCAGGTGCTTACTTCGAAGCCAGTTCTGTGATTGGCCGCATTCAATAAGTTGATTGGTTAACGCTCTTCTTTTTGCCAGTAATGCGCGCACCGGGGGATTCAACCCCGGCTGCTGCGTGCTGCCTGACAGATTTCGAAGCAAGTAAACCGCTGATCATCTCCCCCTCCAGAACCCCACCTCTCTGCCGATACACATCCGCGCAGGCGCCAACACTCGCGCGCCCCAAAACATTGATGGGCATTTGATAAGCGCACACCGCTATCTATACTCCCCCCATCATTTGAGTGTGCGTGCTGCTGTGCACCGCAGCTATACAGTTAAAGACGCGAACAACGGTACATCCTGAGCAACCTCAGCAAGCTGCTGTTTTAGAAAAATTTAATTCTTAGATGACCCCACCTCAAGGCCGAGCCATTCTTTAAAAATGGATTTTCACGGTGCCTGAAATCACTTCATATGGATGCTGAAGATGGCCAAGCATGTCACTCAAACCGAACAGACTTTCCCTGCCGAACAACGGCTGATCTCCGCGACCGACACCCACGGCAAAATCACTTACTGCAACGAGGAGTTCGCCAGGATCAGTGGCTTTTCTCAGGCTGAACTGATCGGCAGTCCGCATAACCTGGTGCGCCATCCAGATATGCCGGCGGCAGTTTTCGGCCTGATGTGGAGCTACCTGAAGGCGGGCAAGAGCTGGATGGGGATCGTCAAGAACCGCTGCAAGAACGGCGACTTCTACTGGGTGAGCGCCTACGTCACGCCGATCCTGGAGGACGGCCGTCTGATTGGGTTCGAATCGGTGAGGGTCAAGCCCACCCGCGAGCAGATCGCCCGTGCCGAAGCACTGTACGCAAGGTTGCGCGGCGGCAAGAAAGCCGTGGCCGGGGCGCGCCATATCGGGGCTTTTTTGAGAGTGATGGCGGTGCCCGCCATTGCGGCGGTGCTGGGGGTTGGGGTCAATGTTTTGTTCCCCGGCATGGTCGCCTATGTCGCGACGGCCATGTTGTTTCTGGCATTGGGAGGCTGGGCCTATGCGCGCTTTGAAGGCCAACTGACGAGCATCATCCGCAGCGCACCGGGGGCGTTCACGGATCCGGTGAGCGCTCTGGCCTATAGCGACGCCTATGGCACCAACGCCCGCCTTGAAATGATTCTGATCAGCGAAGACGCTCGCCTGCGAACCGCGTTAACGCGCCTGAGCGATCTGGCCGCGCAGGTCTCCGAAGCAGCCGGGCATTCGTCGCAGCTGTCCACGCAGAGCGAGCGTGCGTTGCTTGAGCAGCGCGCGGAAACCGACCTGACTGCCGCCGCCATGACGCAGATGGCCGCATCGATCAACGAAGTCGCCAAACACGTGCAGTACACCGCTGCCGAAGCCAACACCGCCAATCAACTGGCCGAGCAAGGCAACAAGGTGGCGGGCAGCTCACGCGATGCCATTCAGCGACTGGCGGGCACGGTGACCAATATCAGCAATGCAGTGGATAACCTGGCCAATGAGACGCAGCAGATCATGTCGGCTGCCGGGGTGATTCAGGCGATTGCCGACCAGACCAATCTGCTGGCACTCAACGCCGCCATTGAAGCCGCCAGGGCCGGGGAACAAGGCCGAGGTTTTGCGGTGGTTGCCGATGAAGTGCGAGCGCTGGCGGGCAAGACCCGGGAGTCCACCCAACAGATTCAGGCGGTGATCGAGTCCCTGAAAAAAGGCGCCGACGAGGCGGTCAGCATCGCTAAGCTTGGCATCAGCGAAGCAGACAACGGCGTTGCCCAGGTGATTGAGGCGCAGGACGCCCTGCAGGGTATTCGCGAGGCGATCGCTCGCATCAGCAGCATGGGCCAACAGATGGCGACCGCGTCCGAAGAGCAGGCGCATGTGGCCGAGGATATCTCCCGGCAGATCAATAACGTCGCCGCGACCTTCGACACCTCCGCCAGCAACGCCAACGCCGCCGTGGCGCGAGGCTCCGAACTGGAAAGCACCTCACGCGGATTGCGGGCGTTGGTGGAGCGGTTTAATCGGTAAAACAGACACAGGACCTGTGGGACCGGATTTATCCGGGAAGGCGGCATTTCAGGCGATGAAGATGTAGCGAATGTACCGGCCCCTGCCCGGGTAAATCCGGTCCTACGGATTTTGTGGGAGCGAGCTTGCTCGCGAAGGGGCAGGTAAGTCAGACATATTTTCTAAAGCCGAAATATTGCCTTCGCAAGCAAGCTTGCTCCCACGGATGCTGCATTGTTTTCTCAACTCATGGCACCAGAATGATCTTCTCGCTCGTCCCCTGATTCACCTCTGCATAACGCGCCAGCCCTTCACTGAGGGGCGATTCGCGCAGGCCGGTGGGCAGCGGCAAGGTGCCCTGGTCGAAATACTGTCCGAACTGATCGAGCATTTTTGCGCATGCCTGGCAGTCGTAGAGCAGCGAGTTGATGCCCACCACGGAGCCACCTTTGCGATACAGCGCAAGTGCCGGCAGTTGCACATGGCCGTCCACCGGTGCGGCAATGATTGCGATGCGGCCGAAGGTAGCCAGCGCGGGTACTGCAGCGGGTAGCCAGAAACCGGTGGTGTCGAAAATCACATCGGCACCGCCTGGGTAGTACCCATTGACCTGCGCCGCCAAGTCTTCCGGCTTTTCCAGAACAATGCCTTTGAAGCCTAGGACTTGCAGGGCTTCAAGCTGTTCAGGTCGGCGCACCGCGCCCAGCACCTGTGCGCCGAGAATCTTGCCCAGAGCCAGCGCCGCACTGCCCACTGCGCCATTGGCACCCACCACCAACAAACGCGTTAAAGCACCAACGCCGCTGCGTTGCAGTGCATCCCAGGCGGTGGTGTAGGGCACACCGAGGCTGGCGGCCTGGCTGAAACTCAACGCCTTGGGCTTGAGCGCCACCCCCTTGGCGGGCAAGGTCAGAAACTGCGCGTGGGAGCCGTCGCGAAAAAAACCAGGCTCTTTGCCTGTGCCCCAGACTTCCTGACCAAGCAACGCCTGTGGGCCTTCGACAACCACCCCGGCAAAATCCCGACCCGGTACCCGTGGCAGCGTGGTGTAAGGGAAACGACCGAGGACGTTTTTTACATCGCTGGGGTTCAGGCCAGCGGCCTTGACCTCAATCAGCACTTCACCTCGCGCGGGCACAGGCGTGGGCAGCTCGACGTATTGCAGGGCGGCGAGGTCGCCGGTCCTGGAAAATTGCAGTGCATTCATTGCAGGCTCCAACAAGGTTTGATCAGGACAGCCAGGTGGCAAACAGTTGCTTGCCCATTGGCCATATTTTTTCGCCCAGCAGCATGCCGGTGAGGCCCACCAACGCCACGGCTGGCGGCGCAGGCGAACGGAAATCGAGGGCGCCGTACAGCAAGCCGACGGCAATACCGATGACAATGGAGATGAGGTAGCTCATGGTGAACTCCGTGCAGAAACATCGAATGCACGCAGTTTAGTGACCGGCAGCGAACGCTATCGGCCAAGGACTTCAGGTTATCGGTCAGTCTGGGTTATTGAGCTGCGGGAACACCGCCGCGCCTTTGTGGGAGCGAATTCATTCGCGAAGGTGGCGGTGGGACCGATGCAAATCCGTCGCCTGGAATATCGCCTTCGCGGATGAATCCGCTCCCACAGGAACTGCGTTTATCCAGCAGGATCAGGTTTGGCCCACTGGATACTGCGAAGGCGCCACGCCCAGCTCGCGGCGGAACATGTCGCTGAAGCTGCTGGGCGAGTAGCCCAGGGAGCGGGCGATGGCGCTGACCGGTACGCCCTGGATCAGCTCGGCGACAGCGGTCGCCAATTGCACCTGTCGACGCCATTCGGCGAAGCCCATGCCCAGGGCGCTTTGGAACAGACGCGCCAGGGTGCGAACGCTGGCACCGGCGTTTACGGCGTGCTGCTCGAAGGGGATGCTCAGCGATGGGTCGCTCATGACTGCCTGGCACAGGTTCAGCAGGCGTCGGTCTGACTGGTCGGGCATGGGGATTTTCAGGATCGAGCGTTTGGCGCGCTGCAACTCCAGCAACGCCAGATTGACCAGCGCGTCGTAATACGCCGAATCCTGATCGTCGGCTTGTTCGACCAGCCCTAGAATCAGCTGGCGCAGCAACTGCCCGACTTCGAATACCTGCACGGTTTTTTCCAGCGTCTCGGCGATGGCAGGCCGCAGATAGATATTGCGCATCTGCAGGTCAGTCACCACGCGAATGCCATGCACCACGCCCGGTGGCAACCAGACCGCACGTTGCGGCGGCACGACCAGCGCTTCGAACGGAGTCTCGACCCACATCACGCCGGAGGTGGCGTACAGCACCTGCCCCCAGACATGTTCATGGGGCTCGATAAACAGCCCACGCGGATAGGTCCGCGCCAGCGGTTGCACGGGCACAGCGATGTCGGAAAGATCGGGAGGAGCAGCGAGGGCCATGAAGCGTGACCGGGTCAGCCGAAGGTGGGGCACATAGTAGCTTGAGCAGGGGCGGAAAGAGTTTGGAAAACCATCCTCACAAGCAGCTCAGTATCTGTGGGAGCAAGCTTGCTTGCGAAGAGGCCAGTCCATCCACCACATCTTCTTGGCAGATGGACCGCCTTCGCGAGCAAGCTCGCTCCTACAGTACCGAAGGGGGGGCGCAAGGCACGCCCCCCGACGATCATCAGAAAACGTTGATCGGGTAATCCACGAAGATACGGGTTTCGTTGCCGTCGCCGTTGTAGTTGCTGGCGTTATTGGAAACACGCAGGAACGAGTTACGCACCCGCACGGACAGGTCTTTGGCTGGGCCGCTCTGAACCACGTACGTCAACTGGCTGAAGATTTCGCGCTCTTCGCCGCGGCCACGGTTGGTGCCGTCGTCGATGTTGTCGCCGCGCACGTACGCTGTCTTGTAACTCAGGCCAGGCAGCACCAGACCGGACAGGTCGATGCCATAAGCGGCCTGCCAGGAGCGCTCGTCCTTGCCGTTGAAGTCGGACCAGTACGAGTTGGCCAGGTAGATGGTGTTGCCACCGTCGCCATAGCCACCGGCATTACGATAGCCGCCGTAGTTGTAACCGGTGTCGCCCGTGCTGCGCTGATGAGCCAGGGTGAAGGAGTGGATGCCCACTGCCCAGGTCGCCGCTAGGCTCCAGATCTTGTTGTCACGCTCGCCGGCCGCTGCGGCTGCCGAGTAGTCTTTGTCCAGTTTGGTGTTGTAGCCGTTGAAGTCAAATGTCAGCGACTGGTCAGGCTGCAGGGCCCAGACGTAGTTCAGGTTCAGGTACTGCTTCTTGAACACGTCTTCGTTGTTGGATGCGTAGAACGCAGCGCTGAACGCGTCTGTGAACTTGTAGCTGGCGCCATACACGTCGATACGCTTGAGATCGCCACTGTCACGACCTTCGGCACTTTTACGAGCCTCTTGGGTGAAGCGACCGGCAACCACTTCCAGGCCGTCAATCTCCTTGGAGGTGATCATGGTGCCGGTGAAGCTTTCTGGCAGCAGACGCGAGTTGTCATAGCTCAGCACAGGCAGCGCTGGCATCTGGTCGCCGTACTTGATCACGGTGTTGGAGATGCGTGCTTTTACAGCAGCACCAACACGGGACAGGTCATCGGCTGCTGCGCCGCTGTCGCCTTGCTTGAAGAAGTCGATGCCACCAGCACCGCTGCGGCCTTTGCCGCCATCCAGACGCACGCCGTACAGGCCGAACGCATCAACGCCCACGCCAACGGTGCCTTGGGTAAAGCCCGACGCGAAGTTTGCCATGAAGGCTTGGCCCCACTCGGCTTTGTCTTCTGCGCCGTTTTTGTAATCACGGTTGATATAAGCATTACGCAGCGCGAGATTCAGGTGGCTGTCTTCGACAAAACCTTTGGAATCCGCTTGGCTGTCAGCCATGGCGTGGCCGGCACTGATCAGGGCCAGTGCGAGCAAACTGAGGCGTGTAGAGAGCATTGCTAGTCGTCCTTTTCTGCGGATTGATCACGCGCTGTGGCGGCAACCCTATGGGTTGTCTGCGGCTCCCGAATCTCATATCCGAAGAGCCCGCACGAATCATCGCAGTGGACTACTGATGCACGTACATGGCGCAATGCCACAGGCGGAGGACGCAAATCCTATCCGCCCTGTCACAAAGGTGTCAATTTCCAGGAAACTTTCTGCACCGATTATTGTCGTGGCTCAACCGCTCTAGGTCGGGCTTCGCTCAGTCCTTGAGCACGCGCAGCAAGGCTTCCAGCTCCGCTTCGTTGAGCAGATCGGCGGGGTATCGCTGCAACAGCATTTTGCGTACATCCGGTCGCTTGGGGTTCGCAACGCGGGTTGCCCTTATCCAATCCGCCATCAACTGGCGCGCTTCGCTACTAGCAGACAAAACCCGAGCGCGTTGCTCAATACCTGCGTTCATAGGGATAACCTCTGAAGTCATGAGGGGCTAAATGTACTGACGCTTTGTGACAGACGAGCTAAGCGAAAAACGATTCAGCGCGATTACGCCGCGCCATCCAAATCAATGGTGTTACTCAATATTTCTCCCATAAAAAAACCCATCGGAGTGATGGGCTTATGCGAGCAAGAACGAGACCAAGTCTGTAACCGTTCGGTTACATTGGCCGTTGATCAGACACGATGCGGCGCCGGTTGCTGCTGAGTCAGGCAGTGGATATTGCCGCCGCCGAGCAGCAATTCCCGGCCAGGGACCATCACCACTTCGTGCTCAGGGAACAGTTGCTGCAGGATTTCACGGGCTTTACCGTCCAGCGGATCGTCGAAGCTGGGGGCGATGATGCCGCCATTGACGATCAAAAAGTTAACGTAGGAACCGGCCAGACGCACCGACGGGTTGCGCTCCTGGCTGCCGTGCACCTGATCAACGCCCGCGCACTCTTCGGCGGTGGCGAACAATGGGCCGGGGATTGGCATCTTGTGGACGATGAATTTCCGGCCTTTGGCATCCAGGGTGTTTTCCAAAATACTCAGTGCCGCCTGGCAGCGTGGGTAGTTGGGGTCTTTGGGATCATCGGTCCAGGCCAGCAATACTTCACCAGGGCGCACGTAGCAGCAGAAGTTATCCACATGCCCATCGGTTTCATCGTTGAACAAGCCGTCAGGCAACCAGACAATCTTATCCACAGCCAGATTGGCGCTGAGCACCGCTTCGATATCCTCGCGGGACAGGTGCGGGTTGCGGTTGCGATTGAGCAGGCATTCTTCTGTGGTGATCAGCGTGCCTTCACCATCCACGTGGATCGAGCCGCCTTCCAACACGAAGCCTTCGGTCTGATAGCGCGGGCAGCGCTCAACTTCGAGGATCTTGCTGGCCACCTGCGAATCAAGGTTCCACGGGGCATACAGGCCGCCATCGAAACCACCCCAGGCATTGAAGTCCCAATCCACGCCACGCACTTCACCGCTGTCGTTGATGACAAACGTCGGCCCGGTGTCGCGCACCCAGGCGTCATCGTTGCTGATTTCCACCACACGGATGTTCGGCACATCCAGACGCGCCCGAGCGTTGTCGTATTGCGCAGCGGACACGGCAACGGTCACCGGCTCGAAACGCGCGATGGCCTTCGCCACTGCCACGTGTGCGCTCTGCACCGGTTTGCCACCCAGACGCCAGTTGTCCGGACGCTCAGGCCAGACCATCCAGGTCTGCGTCTGCGCAGCCCACTCGGCAGGCATGTAAAAGCCATCGGCGCGGGGGGTGCTCTTGAGTGTGGTCATGGCAATCAGGACTCCGTTGAAAGGGTGAAGAATGGCGACTTTATAGCGGATAAAAATCGGTATTTAAAGCTTATAATTTCTTACGGAAAGTAAAAACTGAGCATTTAACCGATATAAATCTGAAACAAGCTTCTGTAGGAGCTGCCGAAGGCTGCGAATAGCGTTGCCTCAGTAATAACGCCTTCGCAGCCTTCGGCAGCTCCTACAGGGAGGTTCCGTGCTTACTCCAACTCAGCCAACACCTTCGACACGCTGTCCACGAAGAAGTCCACGCTTTGCCGGGTGGTGCACATTGGCGGTTTGATTTTCAGGATGTTCAGGTAGTCGCCAGTGGGCTGCATGAAGATGCTCAGGTCTCTGAGCCGGTCGCACAGGTAGGTGGTCTCTTCGGTGGCGGGCTCCAGCGTCTGGCGATTCCGTACCAGCTCCAGCCCCAGATAAAAGCCGCTGCCATGCACGGCACCCACCAGAGGATGCACAGCAACCAAGTCTTGCAGCCGCGCCTTGAAGTGGTCGCCCACGACTGCGGCGTTTTCCCAGAGCTTTTCTTCTGCCATGACATCCAGCACCGCCATGCCGATCCGGCAACTGACCGGGCTGCCGCCCGCTGAGGAGAAGAAGTAGCCCTCGGCTTCCAGCGCCTCGGCGATTTCCCGCCGGGTGATCACAACGCCCAGCGGGTGGCCGTTACCCATGCCTTTGGCCATGGTGATGATGTCCGGCACCACGCCCTGCTCTTCGAAGCCCCAGAAATAATGGCCCAGACGGCCATAACCGACCTGCACCTCGTCAGCAATGCACACCCCGCCCTGAGCCCTCACTTTCTGATAAACCTGCTGCAGATAGCCCGCTGGCAGCGAGATCCCCCCTGCGTTGCCATACACCGGCTCGCAGATAAAGCCCGCCACCTGGCGTTGCTGCGCCGCCAGTTGCTCAAGCACCTGATCCACGCTGCGCACGTACTGCGGCGCGCTGTCGGCACCGCGAAATTCGCCGCGATAGGTATTCGGTGCTGTCACTGGATGCACCCACTCCGGACGGGTGCTCAGCGCCTGCGGGTTGTCGGCGATGGAGGTGGAAATCGCATCGGTGGCCACCGACCAACCGTGGTACGCCTCCAATACACTGAGCATGTCGCGCCCGCCGCGGTAGGCCCAGGCCAGACGGATCGCCAGATCGTTGGCTTCGGAGCCGCTGTTGACCATAAATACCCGGTCAAACCCTTCCGGCGCCAGCTTCAACAAACGCTCGGAAAACTCCGCAATCGCCGCGTAATGGAACCGCGAGTTGGTGTTGAGCAGCGACCATTGCCGTGCTGCCTCAGTTGCCATGCGCGGGTGGCCGTGGCCGAGCACCGCGACGTTGTTGAGCATGTCCAGATAGGAGCGGCCCTGCATGTCGATCAAATGGTTGCGCCAGCCCCGCTCGATCTGTGGCGGGGCTTGGTAATAGTGCTTCTGCGAGCGGGCGAAACTGGCGTCGCGGCGCGCCAGCAATTGCGCTGCATCCGGCAGCGCAGGCGCATCGCAGTCAAACCCCAGCAGCGCGGCAGGCGACGGGCACAGCTGGCGCCAGGCACCGGCCCAGGCGGGGGTGGCAAACAGCGGCGGGCTCAGTTCCGGCACCGCACACAATTGCAGCACCAGCGACCCGCTGCCCTGGCCGATCATGTCTCCGGCTGCAACGCTCGCGCCGGGCGTAAGCTCCAGCGTCGCGCCCCACAGCCGCAGGCTCATCTGCTCGCCCACCAGCAACAAGGCCGCATCAGCCGTGAGCCGCAACGTACCCGCAAACGGAGCATGCAGCGGGGCCTGCGTGGCCAGGTGCAGCTCGACATGCAGCGCGAAGGTTTCCGGCTCTTTGGCGCTATCGATCAAGGTTCGCGACAGACGATATTCGCCAAACCGGCTTGCCGCCTGCCCCGTTTCCCGCGACGCCCGTTTGAGCAACTGCTCATCGATGCCGCTGTGCTGCCAGTTGCCCGCGACGAAATGCTCGCTGAGCACGCCCAGGTCAACCTGGCGGAACTCACGTCCGGCAAGACTTGGCAGCAGCGGTTGATAAGCGGGGGCTGCGTTGGTGGAAATCGGCTCCATGCCCACCCAGGCAAGAATCGCGGCCTCCATCAAAGCAATCGGTACTGATGTGGCGACATCGAAGATGCCCCACTCGCTGGCGATATTCGCCTGGATATACGTATTGTCAGGCTCGATAACCGCCTGTTGCTCGCTGCTGAGTACCAGCACCGCCGAGCGGGCGATGATCAACGGCCAGAGCGCCTGCAATTCTTCGAGCTGCAACGGATTGATCGCGTGGTAGGCGCGAATCGCGGGCAGGATGTACAGCGGATCACCTTCGGCATGGTGCAGCAACGCCGCGCAGGTCCCCGAGAGGTCCGCGATCCGCCAGGTGGTCACCAGGTCGCCAAAATCAATCAGGCCCTGCAATCGCCATTGTGTCGCTGACTCCCGTGACCAGACCACATTGTATTCAGTGATATCCAGGTGCACGGTCTGCAATGGCAGCGCGGGGATCAGCGAGATCAAGCGACGCTGCGCCTGCTCGGCCGCTTCGGCGATGCAGGCCCGCTCGTCTTCATTGCTGATGATCGGCAGCAGGTGTTTGATCAGCGCCTGGGCGTGACGCGGGTCCCACTGCAGGATCCGCTCCAGCCCCGGATGCTCGAAGGCGGCAAGCGAGCGGTCGACCTGAGCGCATAATTCACCCAGCCCCACCACCACATCCGCAGGCAGATGGCGCAAGTGACTCAACGCCTGGCCGTCGATGAATTCCAGCAGGCGCACATGCACCCGATTGCCGCCCAGCTCCAAGGTCAGCAGTTGCTCACCATTAGTGGCGCGCACGACCCCCGGGACGTTGACCGTCGAATGGTCTGCCAGATGCCCTAACGCAGCGTGCTGAGCCTCAAGCTCGACGGCCGAATAATCCCCGTGGCAGATTTTCAGCACGTAGCGATGGGTGCCCGTATCAACCAGAAAATTGCGATCCTGCTGGCTACCCAGCTCTTTGAGTGCACCACTTAGTTGGTAATGCTGCGCCAGCAGTTGCTCGGCCTGTTCGGCACTCACTTCGGGACAGGGCAAACTGGAGCGGCGGATCAGCGTAGCGAGCGGCATGCAACAACCTCGGTCTTGTTAAGGGAGGGCGGGCGGTTCCTGAGGGCTCACTATAGGTGCGTCGCCAGCACCCGCCAAATCAGCTGACGTTAAGTGGTACGCCGGATTAATGACGGGAACGTGGCCCCCGGATCAATATTTTTCATGGCAGGCCACCCCTCGTATCAGGGATGCTGCTTGCGCCTGGTCGTTCACACCCACAAGCTATGCTCTTACGTCTACGCCCAATAAGGAAGAAGGCTCACTCATGCGAATACTTGTCACTGGCGGCGCTGGCTTCATCGGTTCGGCGTTGATCCGTCACCTGATACTGAACACCGATCATGAAGTGCTCAATTTTGACAAGCTCACATACGCAGGCAATCTGGAGTCGTTGACTGGCATCGCCACCGACACCCGCTACGAATTTGTCCAGGCTGATATCTGCGACCAGGGCCAGGTCAGCGCCGTGCTCGCCCGATTTCAGCCCCAGGCGATCATGCACCTGGCGGCAGAATCCCACGTCGACCGCTCGATCGATGGCCCGTCCGAATTCATCCAGACCAACATCGTCGGCACCTACAGCCTGCTCGAAGCCACTCGCGGCTATTGGCTGAGGCTGCCAGAAGCCGAGCGCGCGGCGTTTCGCTTCCACCATATTTCTACCGATGAAGTGTATGGCGATTTGCATGGCGTAGATGACCTGTTCACCGAAACCACGCCCTACGCGCCAAGCTCACCCTATTCAGCCAGCAAGGCCGCGTCCGATCATCTGGTCCGCGCCTGGCAGCGCACTTATGGTTTGCCGGTTGTAGTGACCAACTGCTCGAACAACTACGGGCCGTTCCACTTCCCGGAAAAACTCATCCCGCTGGTGATCCTCAACGCCCTCAAAGGCAAGCCACTGCCTGTGTATGGCAACGGCCTGCAAGTGCGCGACTGGCTGTTCGTCGAAGATCACGCCCGCGCGCTGCTTAAAGTCGTCACCGAAGGCGCGGTAGGCGAAACCTACAACATTGGCGGGCATAACGAGCAGAAGAACATAGACGTCGTGCGCGGCATCTGCGAACTGCTCGAAGAACTGGCCCCGCACAAACCCGCGGGCGTCGAGCATTACGCCGACCTGATCACCTTCGTGGTGGATCGGCCAGGGCATGACCAGCGCTACGCCATCGACGCCAGCAAGATTGAACACGACCTGGGCTGGACGCCGGAAGAAACCTTCCAGTCCGGGCTGCGCAAGACCGTGCAGTGGTACCTGGACAATCAGGACTGGTGCCAACGCGTACAAGACGGCAGTTATCAAGGCCAACGACTGGGCTTCACCGACCATAAGGATTTGATCGCATGACCAAAGGAATCATTCTCGCCGGCGGCTCTGGCACCCGCTTGCACCCGATCACCCTCGGGGTCTCCAAGCAACTGCTGCCGATCTACGACAAACCGATGATCTACTACCCGATTTCGGTGCTGATGCTGGCAGGCATCCAGGAAATCCTGGTCATCTCCACGCCTCAGGACCTGCCTCAATACCGCAACCTGCTGGGCGATGGGAGGCAGTTCGGCGTCAATTTCCACTACGCCGAACAGCCCAAGCCAGACGGGCTGGCCCAGGCGTTTCTGATCGGTGAAGAGTTTATCGGCGAGGATTCGGTGTGCCTGATTCTGGGCGACAACATCTTTCACGGTCAGCACTTTGGCGACCAGCTGAAAAGCGCGGCGTCCTACACCAGCGGTGCCACGGTGTTCGGCTATTGGGTCAAGGACCCGGAGCGCTTCGGGGTCATTGATTTCGATGAGCAGGGCCGTGCGCTGTCCATCGAAGAAAAGCCCAAGGTGCCCAAGTCCAGCTATGCCGTGACAGGTTTGTATTTTTACGACAACGAAGTCATCCGCATCGCCAAGGACGTCAAACCGTCACCGCGTGGCGAGCTGGAAATCACGGACGTCAACAACGCCTATCTGCTGCGCGGCGACTTGCGGGTCGAGCGTTTTGGCCGTGGTTTCGCCTGGCTCGACACCGGCACTCACGACAGCCTGCTCGACGCCTCGCAATACGTGCAGACCATCGAGCACCGTCAAGGTCTGAAAGTGGCGTGTCTTGAAGAAATCGCTTACCAGAACGGTTGGATCAATCGCGACCAGCTGCTTGAACGCGCCCACTATTTTGGCAAGACTGGCTACGGCCAGTACCTCTTCAAGCTTGCAGGTGAAAAAACGTGAATGTGATTGCGTGCGATATCCCCGACGTACTCATCCTGGAACCGCGGGTGTTCGGTGATGAGCGGGGCTTTTTCTATGAAAGCTTCAATGCCAAGGCTTTTGGCGATGCCACTGGCATGCGCCATCTGAAATTTGTTCAGGACAACCACTCCCGGTCGGCCAGAAACGTGCTGCGCGGCCTGCATTACCAGATCGAAAACGCCCAAGGCAAACTGGTACGCGTGACCTTGGGCGAAGTGCTGGACATCGCGGTGGACATCCGCCGCAGTTCACCCACTTTTGGCCGCTGGGTCGGCGTGCGGCTGTCGGCAGAGAACTTCCGCCAGCTGTGGGTGCCGCCGGGCTTCGCTCATGGCTTCGTGGTACTCAGCGACTACGCCGAATTCCTGTACAAAACCACCGACTACTACACCCCCGCAGCAGAACGCTGCATACGCTGGGACGACCCTGACCTGGCGATCGACTGGGAGCTTGAGGGCGTGCCCCAGCTCTCGGCCAAGGATCAGAACGGCGTGGCATTCAAGGAGGCAGACCTGTTCCCATGAGCAAACCACTGAAGATCCTGATCATCGGTCAGAGCGGACAAGTCTCCCAGGCCCTGCAGAAAACCCTGGCGGACCTGGGTGAAGTGATGGTGCTGGGTCGCGACAAACTGGACCTGAGCGATCACTTGGCCGACTACGATCAGATTCAGGATTTACAGCCGGATCTGATCATCAATGCTGCGGCCTATACGGCAGTGGATCTGGCCGAGACCGAGCAGAAGACCGCTTTGTCGATCAATGCCATCGCCGCTGGCATGCTGGCTGATCAGGCAAGGGAGCTGGGCATACCGCTGATCCACTACTCCACTGATTATGTGTTCGACGGCAGCAAGGATGCGCCCTGGACCGAGCAGGATACTCCGGCGCCGCTGGGCGTTTACGGCGCCAGCAAATGGGCCGGTGAGCAGGCCATTGAGTATGTCGGCGGACAGTATCTGATCCTGCGCACCAGCTGGGTTTACTCGACCTCCGGGCGTAACTTTCTGCTGACCATGCAGCGCTTGCTGCAAGAGCGCGACGAGCTGAATGTAGTTGCAGATCAGGTCGGCGCGCCCACCTGGGCCGGGACCATTGCCCAGAGCACACGACAACTGATCGAGCGCTGGCGTGACGGCAAGGCGGGCGCATGGGGCACTTATCACCTGACGGCTGCGGGTGAAACCTCATGGTTCGGTTTTGCCCAGGCGATTGGCGAGCAACTGATCAAACAGGGCAAACCGTGCGCGACCCTCAACGCCATTGAGTCCAGCGCCTACCCCACACCCGCCGCCCGCCCACTCAACTCGCGCCTGGATTGCAGCCTGCTGCAACGCGAATGGGGCGTACAACAGGCCGACTGGCACAGCGCATTGCTGGAGTGCCTGGCTGAGCAGGGTTAGGCATAATGCCTGCCCGGCTCCCGATAATGAGCCGCAGCCCTGTGGGAGCGAATTCATTCGCGAATCGATATTCCAGGCGAAAGATCCGGGTCATCTGTACCGGCCCTTTCGCGAATGAATTCGCTCCCACAGTTATGTGAACTGCTCGGCTCAGGGCATAACTGGCACAGTCCTACATGATCAGCACCCCCACCCTTCCACCCCGCCCACGCTGGCGTAGCCTTGCGCTGCTGGCGCTGTGTCTGGCTCCGCTGTTGTGGCCGCTGGAGCATCTGGCCGAGCGTTATTACCGCAACGAACTGGTCAGCCAGAACCGTCAGACCCTGGACCTGTACGTGGCCAACCTGCTGGGCACGCTGCACCGCTATGAAACCCTGCCGCAGATCCTCAGCCAGTTGCCCGACCTGCCCGCTGTCCTCAAAGCTCCACAGGATCAAGGCAAGCAGCAAACCGCCAACCACCTGCTGGAGACCATCGTTCGCCAGACCGGCGCGGAAGTCATGTACCTGATGAACGCCGACGGCACCACGCTGGCGGCGTCGAACTGGGACAAGCGCGACAGCTTCGTAGGCCGCAACTTTGCCTTCCGCCCGTATTTCAGCGAGGCCATGGCGGGCAACCTGGGACGCTTCTTCGGCCTGGGCACGACGTCGGCCAAGCGCGGCTACTTCTTTGCCTCGGCGGTCCGCGACGGCAATCAGGTGATCGGCGTGCTGGTGGTCAAGATCGACCTGGACCACACCGAAAACCTGTGGGGTAAAACCCCTGAACAGCTGCTGCTCACTGACCACAATGGCGTGGTCATCCTGACCTCCAGACCGGAATGGCGCTTTCGCTCCACCCGCGCCCTGAGCGACGAAGAAAAACAGGCCATCGTCGCCATCCAGCCTTACCCGACGCGAGACCCAAGGCCCTTGCTGCTGGATGAAAAAGCCTGGCTGACCCAGAACCAGCAAATCGCCGAAACCGGCTGGAGCGTGAACATCCTTGCACCTCGGGCGCTGATCGATCGCCCGGTGCGCACCGTCGTGGCAATTGGCGGCGCCGCGTTGTTGGTGGTGATGCTGTTGCTGGGGATCATGATCCAGCGGCGGCGGCATTATCTGGACCGCATCGCGTTCGAAGCCCTGGCGCGGCGCGAGCTTGAAATGCGCGTGGTGGAACGCACCAGCGACCTGGAGGGCCTCAATAGTCGGCTGCGTCAGGAAGTACTCGAACGGGAGCAGGCTCAGCAGGAGCTGGTTCGCGCCCAGGACGAGCTGGTCCAGGCGGGCAAACTGTCTGCGCTGGGCACCATGTCGGCCAGCATCAGCCACGAACTCAATCAGCCGCTGGCGGCGATCCGCAGTTATGCCGAGAACGCCGAAGTGCTGCTGGACCACTCACGCACCGACGATGCACGGGGCAACCTCAAGTTGATCGGTGAATTGACCGGTCGCATGTCTTCGATCATCGCCCACTTGCGCGCCTTTGCCCGCCGCGACCGACATGCTCCGGAAAGCGTCGCGCTGCAACCGGCGCTGGACGACGCCCTGGCGCTGTTGGCCAAGCGTCGCCGGGCCATGGAAGTCGAGCTGGTCCGCGATCTGCCGGACGCCACGCTGTGGGTGCAGGCCGGTGAAACCCGCCTGCGACAGGTGCTCGGCAACCTGCTGGCCAATGCGCTGGACGCCCTGACGGAAAAAGGTCCGCCGCGCAAAATCTGGATCAGTGCCGAGCAAACCGCCGAGGGCGTCAACCTGTTCATCCGTGACAACGGGCCGGGCTTCACTCAAGAAGCGCTAGCCCGCGCCCGCGAGCCATTCTTCACCACCAAAACCCGCACACAAGGGCTGGGGCTGGGCCTGGCGATTTGCGATACGCTGATGCGCGCGCTGGGTGGCGAGCTGGTGTTCGACAACCACCCCACCGGAGGCGCCTTGCTGACGCTGCGTCTGCGTGACGGGGCGTCCGGCGTCAACCTTCAACCGCCAGAGGATTTATCTGCATGACCGCCATCGACAGCAAGATCCAGGTAGTGCTGATCGACGACGACCCGCACTTGCGCCAGGCCCTGAGCCAGACGCTGGACCTGGCTGGGCTGAAAGTCCTGACGCTGCCCGAGGCCAATGGCCTGGCCGCGCGCATCGAGCGGGACTGGCCCGGCGTGGTGGTCAGTGACATTCGCATGCCGGGCATGGATGGCCTCGAACTGCTCAGTGATCTGCATGGCCGCGATCCCGAACTCCCGGTGTTGTTGATCACCGGCCACGGCGACGTGCCTCTGGCAGTCCAGGCAATGCGCGCCGGGGCGTATGACTTTCTGGAAAAGCCGTTCGCCAGTGATTCGCTGCTCGACAGCGTGCGTCGAGCCCTGGCCCTGCGCCGCCTGGTGCTGGATAACCGCAGCCTGAGGCTCGCCCTGAGCGACCGCCAGCAGTTGAGTGCGCGCCTGGTTGGCCAGTCGGCGCCGATGCTGCGCTTGCGTCAGCAGATCGGTGCGTTGGCGGCCACCAAGGCGGATGTGTTGATCCTCGGTGAAACCGGAGCAGGCAAGGAGGTCGTGGCTCGGGCGCTGCATGATCTGTCCAACCGCCGCACCGGGCCATTCGTGGCGATCAACGCCGGTGCGCTGGCCGAGTCGGTGGTGGAAAGCGAACTGTTCGGCCATGAGCCGGGGGCGTTTACCGGCGCCCAGAAGCGTCGCATTGGCAAGTTCGAGTTTGCCAACGGCGGCACGCTGTTCCTCGACGAAATCGAAAGCATGAGCATGGACGTACAGGTCAAACTGCTGCGTTTGCTGCAAGAGCGGGTGGTCGAACGTCTGGGCGGCAACCAACAGATCGCGCTGGATATCCGGGTGATCGCCGCCACCAAGGAAGACTTGCGTCAGGCGGCGGATCAGGGCCGTTTCCGGGCCGACTTGTACTACCGGCTGAACGTCGCGCCGCTGCGCATCCCGCCGCTGCGTGAACGTGGCGAAGATGCGCTGATGCTGTTTCAGCACTACGCGGACGCGGCCAGCATGCGCCACGGGCTGCCCAAGCATGAGCTGCAACCTGCGCAACGCGCCCTGCTGCTGCGTCACTCGTGGCCCGGCAATGTTCGCGAACTGCAAAATGCCGCCGAACGCTTTGCTTTGGGCCTGGAACTGGCCCTGGAAGGCAACGAAGTCCCGGTGGTGCCGACCATTACCGGAGGCTTGAGCGAGCAGGTTGAGAGTTTCGAGCGCGCCTTGATTGCCGCCGAGCTGACTCGCTCACACACGTCTGTACGCAGCCTGGCCGAAGCCTTGGGCCTGCCGCGTAAAACCCTGCACGACAAACTGCGTAAACACGGCCTGAGCTTTGGCGGCAGCGCAGATGAGCCGAATGAAGAATGAGGATCGCCTGATGACACAGGAGGCGCGCGCACTGGAACAGGTGCTGCACCGGGACATCCCGCTGACTCGGGAGCTGGGCGTTAAAGTTTTGAGTTGGCAGGATCATCAATTGCGTCTGCACCTGCCGCTGGCGCCTAACGTCAATCACAAAAGCACCCTGTTCGGCGGCAGCCTCTATTGCGGCGCGGTTTTGGCTGGCTGGGGCTGGCTGTACCTGCGCCTGGCTGAAGCGGGCATTACCGACGGGCATATCGTGATTCAGGACGGGCAGATCAGTTATCCGCTGCCGGTGCGTGATGACGCCGTAGCGATTTGCGACGCGCCGGATGCCGCGGCCTGGGATCGGTTTATCACCACTTACCAGCGCAGAGGCCGGGCGCGCTTGACGCTACCGACACACATCTGCGCCCAAGACAGCGACCTGCAAGCCGTGCGGTTTGTCGGGCAGTTTGTGGTGCATCGGTAATCCGCGATCCCTGTAGGAGCTGCCGAAGGCTGCGAAGGCGGTGTATCAGACAGATTGCCTTCGCAGCCTTCGGCAGCTCCTACAGAAATCCGGTGAGCCCGATGCACCGCATCGTCCTTAACGCAGGCAAGCGCGTTCTTACAGAAGATCACCGAACCTGTGGGAGCGAATTCATTCGCGAAAGCGTACTGTCAGTCACCATAACCTGGCCTGCTAAACCGCATTCGCGAATGAATTCGCTCCCACAAAAGATCCAGCGAGCCAAATACACCGCGTCATCGCTCTTCGCGGGCAAGCCACGCTCCCACAGGTGTTTATCGCTTACCTCAAGCCCTCGCCAGCTCCAGCAGCTTTTCTTTCCATGCCGCCCCAGCGGGCATGGCCAGGAAGAACGGATTAAGCAGCGATTCCCGTGCCGGGTAGCTGAACGGCTCGCCGGACAATTCCAGCACTTCGCCGCCCGCGCCTTCCAGCACGCCCTGGGCAGCGGCGGTGTCCCATTGCGAGGTCGGCGCCAGGCGCGGATAGCAATCGGCGGCGCCTTCGGCCAGCAAACAGAACTTCAACGAGCTGCCGATATTGGTCAATTGCAGCGGCCCCACTGCCGCCGACAACCCGGCCAGCAAACGCTCCTGTTCGGGGCTGGAGTGGCGGCGGCTGGCGACGACCGTGAAATCATGCCCATCGCCCGGCGCCTCACGCACGCTGATTGGCGTCACGTGGTCATCGTCATCACTGCGCCAGGCGCCCAGACCCGCGCCACCAAAGTAGCAGCGGTTGCTGGTCGGCATCGACACGACGCCAAAGACCACACGCCCGTTCTCGATCAGCGCGACGTTGACGGTGAACTCCTCGCTGCCGGAGATGAATTCCTTGGTGCCATCCAACGGGTCGACCAGCCACCAGCGCTCCCAGGTAGCGCGTTCGCTGAGCGCAATATCGGCGTCTTCTTCGGACAGCACAGGGATGTCCGGCGCCAACGCCAGCAAGCCTTCAGCCAGTAACTGATGGGCGGCGAGATCTGCGGCGGTGACTGGAGAATCATCGGCCTTCGACGTCACGGTCACATTGGCGCGCCAGTACGGCAGGATCACTTCTCCGGCCAATCGGCAAAGCTTGATAACAGGTTCCAGCAAGGGGTGTGGCAACGCGTTGAACACATCGGTCATGGCAGGAACAATCCACGCTGGGTCAACAAATCTCGCGCCAGATACAGTGCGGCCAGCGCTCGGCCTTCACTGAACTGCGGGTGTTCAATCAGGCTCGACAGCTCGCGCAGGTTCACTTTATCCACGCGCATCGGCTCAGGTTCGTCGCCTTCCAGGCGCTCTTCGTACAGATCGCTGGCCAGCACGACTTGAATCTTCTGGCTCATGTAACCCGGCGACAGAGACAGCTCGGTCAGGTGCTCAAGCTGGTGCGCGCCAAAACCAGCCTCTTCCTTGAGCTCTCGGTTGGCAGCGGCCAGTACGTCTTCGCCCGGCTCGATCAAGCCTTTGGGCAGGGACAATTCGTATTCATCGGTGCCGCCGCAGTACTCTTCGATCAACACCGCATGATCGGCATCGAGCATGGCGACGATCATCACCGCCCCATAGCCGTTGCCACGCCCGACCAGCCTCTCGTAAGTGCGCTCAACGCCGTTGGAGAAGCGCAATTGCAGCTCTTCGACACGGAACAGGCGACTGCTGGCGACGATTTCACGGGCAAGTACGGTGGGTTTCTGGCGCATGACAAGCTCCTTTGCGGTGACGGAGTACTATACCGTGGCTTTTCCGATTGTCTGTGTCGGATATGCGTTGCAACATCTCCATAAACGACAGCCCTCGACACCCAGCGAGACCCGAATGCCTTTAATGCCCTGGCGCGACATCGATACCGTATTGCTCGACATGGACGGCACCTTGCTCGATCTGCATTACGACGAACACTTCTGGCTCCAGCATCTGCCCCAACGCTATGCCGAATTGCACGGGATCAGCCACGCGATGGCCCTCCTGGAGATGAAACCGCTGTTTGAAAAGAATGCAGGCACCCTGAACTGGTATTGCCTGGACTTCTGGAGCGCCGAGCTGAAGTTATCGGTGCGCGACCTGAAACGGGAAACAGCCGATCTGATTGCCCTGCGCCCGGACGCGGAAACCTTCCTGGCGGCCATCAAGCAAGCGGGCAAGCGCGTAATCATGATCACCAATGCCCACCGCGACTCGCTGTCGCTGAAGATGGAGCGCATCGAGCTGGCGCCCTATTTCGAGCGGCTGATCAGTTCCCACGACTACGGCTTCCCCAAGGAGAGCCCGCAGTTCTGGGATGCGCTGCAAGCCGACATCGCGTTCGATCCGGCGCGCAGCCTGTTCATCGACGACACCCTGCCCATCCTGCGCAGCGCCCGAACCTTTGGCGTTGGCCATTTGCTGGCGGTCAGCGAGCCCAATAGCCAGAAAGGACCGAAAGACACCGAGGAGTTCGCAGCGGTGATGGATTATCGGGAGTTGATAGTGGGGTTGTGATCTTTCTGTATGGATGAAACCACTGTGGGAGTGCCCACGTCGTCCAGACGCCGCGCTGTCGCGCAGCAAACACAGGACCTGTGGGACGACCGGGGTGGCGCTCCACCTTGCTCGCGAAAGCAATGTTCCTGCCCACAGAGATATATCAGGTCTACCGGCCTCTTCGCGAGCAAGGTGGAGCGCCACCCCGGTCCTCCCACAAAAAATTAATACAACTCAGATAGTTATCTTATGTTCGATGAGAGCGAATTCATTCGCGAAAGCTATGCACCAGCTGACAGAAATGTGTTGGATGTACAGGCCTCTTCGCGAATGAATTCGCTCCCACAGGTTTGGATGCCATCGACGCTGCCGTCCTTTACTCCGGAATCCGCAACACCTGCCCCGGATAGATCTTGTTCACGTCCTTGAGCATCGGCTTGTTGGCGTCGAAAATTTTCTGGTACTTGTTGGCATCGCCATACACGCGTTTGGAAATGGCGCTCAGGGTGTCGCCTTTCTCCACGGTCACGAACTTCGCCGCTGTGGCCGCTGCAGCACCGGGTGCAATCGTCATCTGGTCGTCGACCTTGTCCACACCGCTGATATTGCCAAGGGTCAGCAGGATCTTTTCTTTTTCTTCCTGGCTGGCGGCCTCGCCCTTGACGGTCACGGTGCTGCCTTCAACAGTGGTCTGGATATTGGGGTTGCCCAGACCGACTTCAGAAATGTGCTTTTTCAGGGCTTCGTCCGAAGCATTGGCATCGCCGGGGGTGATTGCATCGAGGATCTTTTCACCGGCTTCTTTCAGGAAACTGAACATACTCATTAGCTTTCTCCGTTCGTTGTTATTTGCGTCCTGGATAGGCTGCATAGATTCCGACGGGGCACGGCGAACTTGGTTCCTGATGCGCTCGCCCGCCCATCCGATGGCTCAGACAGGCTAGAATCGGCGCTTGCAGTAGACCGGAGCGAATATGGACATCAAACAACTCAAATTCCTGATCGCCCTCGATGAAACGAGGCACTTCGGCCAGGCGGCCGCACGTTGCAATATCACCCAGCCCACGCTGTCCATGCGCCTGCGCAATCTTGAAGAAGAGCTGGAGTTGCCACTGGTGGTGCGCGGCCAGCGTTTTGAAGGGTTTACAGCGCCGGGCGAACGAGTGCTGGCCTGGGCGCGTACGGTGCTGGCAGCCTACGACGGCTTGCAGGCCGAAGCGGCCGCCTGTCGAGGGCATCTGGTCGGCACGTTGCGCCTGGGCATGGTGCCGCTGTCGAGTTTTGACCCGCTCCCCCTGCTGCAACGCCTGCACCAGACCCATCCGAACCTGCGCTTCGAGCTGTCCTCGCTCAGCACTGAGCAAGTACTGGAGCAACTGGCGAGTAACCGGATCGACCTCGGCGTGTCGTACATGGAGCGCCTGGATAACGACCGCTTTGACTCGCTGCCACTGGCCGAAACCCGCATGGCCCTGCTGTACGATCATCGTCATTTCGATTTCGGCGACGAGCCATTGAAATGGTCTGATCTGATCACGCTGCCCTTGGGCCTGCTGACCAGCGGCATGCACTTTCGTCAGTCCATCGATAACAACTTCCACAGCCGCGGCCTGCAGTTTGAACCCATGCTGCAAACCGATGCCGTTCATCAGTTGCTCCAGGCGGTGCATGGCGGCTTCTGCTGCGCGATCATGCCGCTGGACGGCGGCCTGGAAAATCTCACTGAGGATCTGCGCCTGCAACCCATCGACGATGCCCGCACCATGGCGCGTCTGGGGTTGATCATGCGTCGCAGCGCACCGCGTTCGGCACTGGCCGAAGCGTGCTTTGCCCTCTACCAGAAAATCGCCGAGGAACATTGATCGACGTCATCTATCAACGCATTGGAACTAGCGATTAGACGTTATCCGACAAGAGGCCTAGGCTAACGTCATATCACTCTGCCGGTATTCCCCATGCACGCCACGCGCACGGTCAGTACGGCGCCCGCCAAACAAACGCCAGCGCCCGCAGCCAGCCAGTCTTATCGCTACTCGAACCTCGCCGCTGACGAGTCGGCCCCGGCTGATCTCGCAGAAGAGGTGGCGCTGGCAATTGCCTACAACGGTATCAGCCAGGCCGTCATGCTGGTGACCCCTACCGATCTTGAAGACTTTGTCGTGGGTTTCAGCCTGGGCAGCGGCATCATTGCCTCGCCCGATGAAATCTACGACGTGAAGCTCAGCGGTTGCGGGTCGGCGCAGCAGGCAGAAGTTGAAATCGCCAGCCGGGCCTTCTGGGACCTCAAGCAGCAACGTCGCCAGATGGCGGGCACCAGCGGTTGCGGCCTGTGCGGCGTGGAAGCCGTCGAGCAGGCGTTGCCGGAACTGAACATACTGCCCGGCGCGCCGCTGCCTCCTATCGAATGGCTCGAAGGCCTGCGCCAGCGCATCGGCGAGTTCCAGCCTCTGGGCCGTCATTGTGGCGCCGTGCATGCCGCCGTGTTCATGGACGGCACAGGCCAGTTGCTGCTGGGCCGCGAAGACATCGGCCGGCATAACGCCCTCGATAAGCTGATCGGCGCCCTGGTGCGTCAGAACATTTCAATGACCGGTGGCCTCGCCATTGTCACCAGCCGCTGCAGCCTGGAATTGATCCAGAAAGTGTTGCGCGCGGGCATCCAGACCCTTGTCAGTCTGTCTTCGCCTACGGGCCTTGCGCTGCAGTGGGCACGTCGTCATAACCTGAACCTCATTCACCTGCCGCAACACAGTGCGCCGCGGGTTTACAGTCCCGCGTTGGAGAATCAAGCATGAGCCTGCATAAAGAAGCCGATACCAAACCCACCCCCCGTTACAAGCCGTATAAAGGCGCAGCGGGCGGCTGGGGCGCGCTGATCAGCGTGACGCATGCCTGGTTGACCAGCGACAACGCACTGAAAAACCTGCGCATGATGCTCAAGACCAACCAGAACGGCGGTTTCGACTGCCCGGGTTGCGCCTGGGGCGATTCGCCGGAAAGCGGCATGGTCAAGTTCTGCGAAAACGGCGCCAAGGCCGTGAACTGGGAAGCGACCAAGCGTCGTGTCGACCCATCGTTCTTCGCCCGCTACAGCGTCAGCGCCTTGCGCGAGCAAAGCGACTACTGGCTGGAATATCAGGGCCGCCTGACCGAGCCGATGGTGTATGACGCACCGACCGATCGCTACAAGCCGATTAGCTGGGAAGACGCGTACTTCCTGATCGCCAAGCACCTCAAAGCACTGCCAAGCCCGAACATGGCCGAGTTCTACACCTCGGGTCGGGCGAGCAACGAAGCGGCTTACCTGTATCAGCTGTTTGTGCGCGCCTACGGCACCAACAACTTCCCTGACTGCTCGAACATGTGCCACGAAGCCAGCGGCGTTGCGCTCTCGCAGAGCGTGGGCGTGGGTAAAGGCACTGTGACGTTCGACGACTTCGAGCACGCGGATGCGATCTTCGTCTGGGGCCAGAACCCAGGCACTAACCACCCGCGCATGCTCGAACCGCTGCGTGAGGCGGTGCAGCGTGGCGCTCAAGTGGTGTGCGTCAACCCGCTCAAGGAACGTGGCCTGGAGCGATTCCAGCATCCACAGCACCCGCTGGAAATGCTCACCAATGGTGACCGCCCGACCAACACCGCGTACTTCCGCCCGGCGCTGGGTGGCGACATGGCCCTGCTGCGCGGCATGGCCAAGTTCCTGCTGCAATGGGAGCGCGAGGCGCAGGCCGCCAACGAACCTTCGGTGTTTGACCACGCGTTCCTCAACGAACATACCCAGGGCGTGCTCGACTACCTGGCGAAAATCGACGACACCACGTGGGAGCAGATTGTCGAGCAGTCCGGCCTGACGCTGGTCGAGATCGAACAGTCCGCCCGCATGTACCTCAAGGGCAAGAACGTCATCATGTGCTGGGCGATGGGCATTACCCAGCACCGCCATTCGGTGGCAACCATTCAGGAAATCGCCAACCTGATGCTGCTGCGCGGCAACATCGGCCGTCCAGGCGCAGGCCTGTGCCCGGTGCGCGGCCACAGCAACGTGCAAGGCGACCGGACCATGGGCATCAACGAGCGCCCACCGGCGTTCTTCCTTGATGCGCTGGAGCGTCGCTTCCAGTTCAAGGTCCCACGTGAGAACGGCCACAACGTGGTGGAAGCCATTCACGCCATGGCCGAAGGTCGCGCCAAAGTCTTTATCGCGCTGGGCGGCAACTTTGCCCAGGCCACCCCAGACAGCGCCCGCACCGTCGCGGCCCTGAGCAACTGCGACCTGACCGTACAGATCAGCACCAAGCTCAACCGCAGCCATTTGAGCCACGGTAAAGAGGCATTGATTCTGCCGTGTTTCGGCCGTACCGACATCGACATGCAGGCCAACGGCCCACAAGCGGTGACCGTGGAAGATTCGTTCAGCATGGTCCACGCCTCCAATGGCCAACTGCAGCCGTCGTCGAGCCACATGCGGTCGGAGCCTTCGATCATCGCCGGTATCGCCAACGCGACCCTGGGCAAGCAGCCGGTTGACTGGCTGTGGCTGGTGGAAGATTACAGCCGCATCCGCGAGCTGATTGCCGACACCATCCCGGGCTTCAAGGACTTCAATCAGCGTCTGGAGCATCCGGGCGGTTTCTACCTCGGCAACGCCGCAGGCGCCCGTCGCTGGAACACGCCAACCGAACGCGCCAACTTCAAGCCGAACCTGCTGCCGCTGGATCTGGTGCATGCAAGCGTGCGCTCGACCGGTCAGCTGCCGGACTTGATCATGCAGTCGATGCGCTCCCACGATCAGTACAACACCACGATTTATGGCCTGGACGACCGCTATCGTGGGGTTAAAGGGCAACGCGACGTGCTGTTCGTCAACGAAGCCGACATCATCCGCCTGGGCTTCCAACCGGGCCAGAAAGTCGACATCACTTCGATCTGGGGCGACGAGCATGTGCGCCGCGTGAAGAACTTCACCTTGCTAGCCTTTGACATCCCGGCGGGCCAGGCTGCTGCTTACTATCCGGAGGTCAACCCGTTGGTGCCGCTGGAAAGCGTCGGCGACGGCAGCAGCACGCCAACCTCGAAGTTCGTGGCGATCAAGCTTGAGCGGGCGGTGGAGACGGCGCGGATTGTTTGATTGAGTTAGCGGGTCTTGCACCTATGGAAGATTTGCCTGCACGCCTTAGAACCTAAGGCTCAATAGATCTCAGTGGGAGCGACCGGGGTGGCGCTCCACATTGCTTGCGAAGGCAATGCTCCTCGCCGCAGAGATATATTTGGATGTACCGTCCTCTTCGCGAGCAAGCTCGCTCCCACAGAGTTCAGTGCGACCAGCTCTCTGCACCCACAAAAAAGGTCCGTTTCGCCAGAAACCGGCCTTTATCAGCGGGGCGGTGGTCCTGTGCGTTAAGGCTCACCAGCCCCGCTCACACAGGGTTAAGTGCGACCAGCTCTCTACACCCACAAAAAAGGCCCGTTTCGCGAGAAACGGGCCTTGATCAAGTAACCTCAGACTGTAAAAAGCAACTTAAGTTCCTTAGCAAAAACAGTAACTTAGGTATTTGTGTACCAGTCGTGTTACTCGTCGGATTTGCGTTGCCACATTGCTGTGCTGACCTCAGCATCGGCGCCGTCATCCCTTTGAGGTTCATTCCATGAAGTATTCCTCGATTCTGTTGTTGTCACTCACCCTGGCCAGTGGTTTCGCCTCAGCAGGCGGCACGGTTGAGTCCGGTGTGGGCGGTGCATTGGGTGGGGTACTCGGTTCCGTTGTCGGCCAACAATTGGGCGGCAGCACAGGCGCAGCCATCGGTGCTGGCCTGGGTGGTGCAGGTGGCGCCGCAGTCGGCGCTGACCGTCGCAGCCGCACAGAGGCCGCTATCGGCGGCGGTCTGGGTGCTGCGGGCGGTAACGTGATTGGCCGCAGCGTAGGCGGCAATACAGGCAGCCTGGTCGGCGCAGCCGCTGGCGGTGGTGCCGGTGGTGCTCTGGGTAACTACATGGGCAACGAAAGCCGCGCCGACGAGCGTGATGATCGTCGCTATCGCGGCAAGGATCGCCGTGAATATCGTCACGGCCCTGGCCCACGCGGGCATGCGCACGGTCACCGCAACAAACATCGCGGTCACCGTTAATCCCGCAGCATTCCAATACTGGCCGCCCTTGAGCGGCCAGTGTTGTTTTCAGACCACCAGAATCTGCAACGCCGCTCGCAGCTCATCAGGGATGGACACGGGCTGATTGGACGCGCGGTCCACGAACACGTGCACGAAGCGCCCGGCTGCACAGGCTTCATCCTCTCCCGCCTTGAAAACCGCCAGTTCGTACTGCACCGAACTATTGCCAAGCTTGGCCACGCGCAACCCCACTTCAATGAGGTCCGGGTAAGCAATCGACGCAAAGTAATCGCACGACGAACTGACCACAAAACCCACTACCGAACCGTCGTGAATATCCAGCCCACCCCGCTCGATCAGGTAAGTGTTCACCGCACTGTCGAAAAAGCTGTAGTAAGTGACATTGTTCACATGACCGTAGATATCGTTGTCGTGCCAGCGCGTGGTGATTGGCTGGAAGTGGCGGTAGTCGGCGCGTTGCGGGGTTGTGGGGCTCATGGGTCTCTCTTGGTCTGGTAACTGTAGGAGCTGCCGAACGCTGCGAAGGCGGTATGTCAGACAAACAGCCTTCGCAGCCTTCGGCAGCTCCTACTGGGACACGGCGTTTTGATTGGAGCGCACCCAATCCCTCACCGCTGCGTAGGGATAATCCTCCAGCTGCGCAAAACCGGGAATCCCCCGCGCCTTGAGCTTGGTGAACAACGGCACGCTGATGCCGCACAGAAAACGCGTCAGGCATTCCGCACCGGGCTCAGCCCCCTTGTATTCCTGATGCTTGCTGATAAAACCGCCGCACAATTGCTCAAAGCTCTGCGCCTGCAACGGCGCCAATTGTGGAGGCTCAGGCAGATACGCAACCTGCCCGTGACACACCGAACAATGGCCGCACTGTTGCGGCGCCTGGTGATCGCCAAAGTATTCAGCCAACCGGTAGCCCAGGCATTGCTCGCTGGCGAACAGATCCAGCATCGCGTGGATACGCTCGACTTCAGTGGTCTCATGCTCACTGAAATATTCATGCAGCTCCAGGCTCAGCGCTTGAGCATCAAAATCGCTGTTCAGCAGGCTGTACACCTCGGTCATCTGCCTGGTTTCCAGCTCGATCCAACCCTTTTCCTGGAAGTAGTCCAGCGCCTTCACCACCCGACCGCGCTCGGCCTGGTAGCGCTGAAACATGGCGTCGAAATCCACCGTCGCCCAGGTGCGTGCGCGCGTTGAAGTTTCCACCAATGCTTCAACGAACTGCCGACGCTCGCCCTCGAAGCGTTGCACAAGTGCACTTGGCTCCAACAGAAACTTGAAGCGATATTCAGCGAAGTAGGCGTAACGTGGAGCGATAATACTACGAAGTTCCAGCTGGACCAGCAGCGTCTTGAGCGGCAGCTGGCGAATATTGCTCTGGTCGGCCAGCGGCCCGAGCAAAAATTCCCACTGCCCTTGCGGCCCGGCATCCAGCAGCTCTTCAAGCACATGGCGAATACCGCTCAGCTCCGGCGTATCGCCATACACGAAGTTTTCCAGCACGTTGAGGCTGTCGCGATTGGCCAGCACCAGGCAATCGGACGGCGCGCCATCACGCCCGGCGCGGCCGATTTCCTGGCTGTAGTTTTCGATGGATTTGGGCAAATCGAAGTGCACCACATTGCGGATGTCGCTCTTGTCGATGCCCATGCCAAAAGCAATGGTCGCGACGATGCAATTCAACTCGCCGCCCATGAACCGACGCTGGATCGCTTCACGCTTATCGTGGGGCAAGCCTGCGTGATACGCGGTGGCCTGCATACCGTGCTGCTCCAGGTGAGCGGCGACATACTCGGCGGTTTTCTGCAGCGTCACATACACGATGGTCGGCTGGCCCACCTTGGCGCCCAGCCATTCCACCAGCCGCCGACGCTTGTCGCGTCCGGCCACCGGCTCGACCCACAGGTTGAGGTTGGCGCGGTAAAAACCGGTGGTCACCACGTCCTGAGGCTCAATGGCGAACTTGGCCTGCATATCGGCGATCACTTGCGGCGTGGCCGTGGCCGTCAGCAGCAGCGCCTGGGGGATGTTGAATTCGCGCTGGTAGTCGGGAAGCTTCAGGTAATCAGGCCTGAAATTGTGGCCCCACTCAGAAATACAGTGCGCTTCGTCCACCACCAGCAGGGAAATCGGCACCTGGGAAATGAAGTGCCGGAAGCGCTCGTTTTTCAAGCGTTCAACCGAGATCATCAGAATCTTCAACTCGCCGGAACGCGCCCGAGCCATGACCTGAGCGGCGTCGTCGCGACTCTGTGCCGAATCAATGCTGGCCGCTGAAATACCATGACGCTGCAGAAACGCCAGTTGGTCCTGCATCAGGGCCAACAGCGGGGACACGACCACTGTCAGGTGCGGCAACATCAGCGCAGGCAGTTGATAGCACAACGACTTGCCCGACCCGGTTGGAAAAATTGCCGCCGCAGATCGCCCGGCGAGCACAGCGCTGATCGCCGCCTCTTGCCCCGGACGAAACTGCGAATACCCGAAAACCTGCTCTAAACGCTGATGCATAAGGTGTCACTCCACTGACCGCCACCGAGGCGCAAACCTTAGCGTGGTCGGCCTGATCAGAAAACGATCAAACCATTACAAAAATGAATCGAGAATACAGGCAAGCATTACTAGCAAACTGCTATTTGGACGGTTTAACCTTTGCGCCATCTCATATGCCCTGGGGCCAAGGAACGGGAATGGAATCCGATAACCATCAAAAGGACGATGGGTTTACCCACATACAGCGCCTGACACCGGGCAAAGTCGACATTGTGCTGGGCTCTCATCCGAGCAAGCGCAAAGCCGTGCGAAAATCCAGATCCGGCGCCTATGCCTGGCTGATCGTGACTTTGTTGCTGGTCGGCGTCGGGGCCTATGCCGTGAATCAGCGAGGGAAATCGTTGAAGCCTGCCCCTGAGCTGCAGACCACCCACACGCTCATTGAACCCGTCCAGCCTGCCATGCCAAGCCCTCCCGCTGCAGAACCTGCCGCGCCAGCCAAGCCTTATGTTGCGCCAGACGTTGTCAGACATGAGCCTGCGGCCACCGTTCAGCCGCTCGACCAATGCATGAAAAACGGCAATGTCATCGACGAAAACGTCCTTAACTGCCGCTTCGGCCAGGTCCCTCGTCCGACCGAGCGTGAAGCTGCCAAGGGCATGGTGTCGGCCCACTACATGGCCGACTTCAAATCAGATACGGCCCACACTCAAGGCGCGCGTACGGGGAAAGTAATTACCACTGTCAGTGTCAGCTTCCGCGCCATCGACAGCCGCAGTCGTTATCACGCTGACTTCAGGATGTTCAATAACCACATCGACAACAGCAGCGTGTGCATGAACTTCAGTAAAGGCAGCGCAGAGCACCGCGAATGCCGACGCGCCGCGGTGGTGTTCTTCAAGGAGAGCTGCCTGGACTGGACCAAACGCTCCGCCAAAGACCGCGACGAACAAAGCCAGCAGACACGGGATCGTTACTGCGAGGCGAATCGCACGTTTGAGGCGGGGTGATACAGCGCCAAAACAGGAGGTAACAAAGCCTAGGCCTCAAACCCCCGACACTCATCTACTCTGCCTCCTGACTCATTAAACATGGAGGTTTGATTATGAGTGTCTTCACTGTCTTCTTTTGCGGAACTGGCTCTACCGAATACGACATCCTGCACCCGAACTACTATGACGGGGAGTTGATTTCGACCTTGGCCAACAATATGGGCGGCCGGGAGTTTGCCGACTGGATCATCATTGATGGCCCAGGCAGCGGCAATCTACAAGCCGATGAGCTTTTCACCCAGCCCAAGTATTACAACTGGACAGGCACCCTGTTTGGCAAAGGCTGGCACCAAAATGTGCAGCACGCCGTCAACATTATCAAAGGCAAGACCGACTGGCAGCGGACCAAACTCACAGAGGCTGAATACAAACGTTTGAAAGCTGCTGGAGTACCTGTTCCTGATGCCAAGACGGAGGCAAGCTCCTGGCTGTGGCGTCACTATGACTACGGCGACAGAAAGGTCACGCCCCAAGAGCTGCAGGAAAAAATCATCAAGATTTTCCGCAAAGGCGGGCTGATCCCCAGCAAGGTCAACCTGGTAGGCTGGAGCCGAGGAGGCGTCAGCTGCCATATGCTGGCCAACGCAATGGCGGGTGACCCGGCCCTGCGCAATATTCCCGTAAATATCTTTGCTGTGGACCCGGTCCCGGGCCTCGCTAACTTCCAACTTGAAAAGGTACATTTGGGGAAAAACGTAAAAGAATACGTGGCGTTCTATGCGAGGGATGAGCGATCCAAAGGCTTCTCTTGCGTGATTCCAAGGACCGACGCCTCTACCCGAGTCAGCATTTATCCGATGGCGGGCCGTCACGCTACGCTGGTGGGTAACGCTTCGCTTAGTGGTGCGGATAACAACGGTTCATTGACCGAAGCTGGTCAACTGGTGAGACATTTTGCGGAAGTCTGCCTGACACGCTGGGGCAGCTCGATTACCAAAAAACTCGATCTGACTCCAGCAAAAGTCAGTTTGCTTCATCAAAGCATTGTTGCCCACGAAGATAAATTCAAAGCAATGACGAAACACTCTTACACCAAAATCACCGAACATAAGAACAATGAACGCCTGGTTAGCTTTGGTGAGACAGGCGTGAACTTTTCAGCATTGGAAAATCCAAAATTCTCCCCTCCAGTCGGCCTGGCGGCATCGCTCGTGAAGGGCAATGAGGCGTACAAAGACATCTCCTGACAGCTCGGTCGATGCTCACTACCTAAACCGTGGGCAAGCTTGCTCGCCAAGAGGCCGGTACATTCAACCCACCTTCTTGCGAGATAGACCGCCTTCGCGAGCAAGGTAGAGCGCCACCCCGGTCGCTCCCACTGGTTCAAGTTCACCAAACAAAAAAACCGCCCCAAAGGGCGGTTTTTTTATTCAGCCAGTCCGTATTACAACTTCGGACCCGCTGCCTTGATCGCATCGCTCACTTCAAACTTCTTGAAGTTCTCGACGAACAGGCTGGCCAGTGCTTTGGCCGCTTCGTCGTAGGCTGCTTTGTCAGCCCAGGTGTTGCGCGGGTTGAGCAGGCCGGTTTCAACGTCCGGTACGGCCAGTAGCACGTCGAGGTTGATGTGATAGGCACTGGAAGTGACAGTCTTTTTTTGGCGCAAGGTACAAACCGTACTTGTCGACAGGTACGCCAGCGGCGTACACTTGCCAGCATGATTTTTATCGAAACCCCAATATTCACTAGGCGAGCGAAAGAGCTGCTGGATGATGGTGCATTCATGGTCATCCAAAAAAGCCTGGCCCTTAACCCGTCGCTCGGCGACGTTATCGAAGGCACGGGCGGTATTCGAAAGCTTCGTGTCGCCGCTAAGGGGCATGGCAAAAGAGGCGGAGCGCGGGTTATTTACTACCATTTCGTTTCGGCCTCACAAATCGCCTTGTTGATGATTTATCCAAAAAATGAACAGCAAGACCTCACCGCCGACGAGCGCAAAGCGTTGAAGGCCGTGGTCGAGCACTGGAGATAACAATGAGCAAACTCTTCGAAGAGCTGATGGAGAGCGTGCAACAGATGGACGAGATCGTTCGCGGCGAACGCCAGCCGTCTCGCGAATTCACCGTCGATGCAATGCAGATCAAGGAGATCCGCAAAGCCACCGGTCTCTCACAGGCAAAATTCGCAGCCATCATCGATGTACAGCTCGGCACGCTGAGGAACTGGGAGCAAGGCCGCCGAGAACCTACCGGTCCAGCCAAGGCCCTGCTCAAAGCCATTCATAATGATCCTGTTCATGTGCTGAACGCTTTAGCGGGGTGATGCTCAGCTCCCCAGGGATTTCGAGTAAGCATGCCTTTTCGAGGCCAATAAAAAACCGCCCCAAAGGGCGGTTTTTTATTCAGCCAATCCGTATTACAACTTCGGACCCGCTGCCTTGATCGCGTCGCTCACTTCAAACTTCTTGAAGTTCTCTACGAACAGGCTGGCCAGTGCTTTGGCCGCTTCGTCGTAGGCTGCTTTGTCAGCCCAGGTGTTGCGCGGGTTGAGCAGGCCGGTTTCAACGCCCGGTACGGCCAGTGGCACGTCGAGGTTGATGGTGTCCAGGTGCTCAGTGGCTGCGCCGATCAGTGCGCCGCTCTGGATCGCTGCAATCACGCCACGTGTGGTCGGGATGTTGAAGCGCTTGCCGACACCGTAGCCGCCGCCGGTCCAGCCGGTGTTGACCAGATAGACCTTGGAGCCGAAGCCGCGGATGCGCTTGATCAGCAGCTCTGCGTATTCGCCAGCCGGACGCGGGAAGAACGGTGCGCCGAAGCAGGTGGAGAAGGTCGACTTGATGCCGCTGCCCGAACCCATTTCAGTTGAGCCCACCAATGCGGTGTAGCCCGACAGGAAGTGGTAAGCCGCTTGCTCTTCGCTGAGGATCGACACTGGCGGCAGTACGCCGGTCAGGTCGCAGGTCAGGAAGATCACAGCGTTGGGCTCGCCACCGAGGTTTTTCTCGGAACGCTTTTCAACGTGCTCCAGCGGGTAGGCGGCGCGGCTGTTCTGGGTCAGGCTGCCGTCGGCGTAATCCGCTTTTTTGGTGTCGTCCAGAACGACGTTTTCCAATACGGCGCCGTGTTTGATGGCTTTCCAGATAACCGGCTCGTTCTTCTCGGACAGGTCGATGCACTTGGCATAGCAGCCGCCTTCGATGTTGAACACAACGCCTTCGCCCCAGCCGTGCTCGTCATCACCGATCAGGTAACGGCTTTCATCGGCAGACAGGGTGGTCTTGCCAGTACCGGACAGACCGAAGAACAGGGTCACATCGCCCTCTTCGCCGATGTTGGCCGCGCAGTGCATCGGCAGGACGTCGGAAGCCGGAAGCAGGAAGTTCTGCACCGAGAACATGGCTTTTTTCATTTCACCGGCGTAACGCATGCCAGCGATCAGTACTTTCTTCTGAGCGAAGTTGAGGATCACGCAACCATCGGAGTTGGTACCGTCACGCTCAGGCACGCATTCGAAGTTGGCAACGTTCAGCACCTGCCACTCCTGGCGACCGGCCGGGTTGTACTGAGCAGGGTTGATGAACAGGCAACGGCCGAACATGTTTTGCCAGGCAGTTTGAGTGGTCATCTTGACGGCCAGGTAGTGGTCGTCAGAGGCGCCTACATGCACGTGGGAAACGAAATGCTCTTGGGCATTGTTGAAAGCCTCAACGCGATCCCACAGGGCATCGAATTTATCAGCCGGGAACTTGCGGTTGATCGGGCCCCAGGCAATGGCTTCCTGAGTGGTGGGCTCTTCAACGATGAAACGATCGACCGGCGAACGGCCAGTACGATGGCCTGTTCGCACAACCAGAGCGCCAGTGTCGGAAAGCTCGCCTTCACCGCGGGCAAGGGCTTGCTTGACCAGGTCGTCGATGCTCAGATCGGTGTACACAGCGTTGTTGGTTTGCGTCATGTGGGTCCCCGTCGGCCATTAGCCGAGTGTTCCAAACGGTTTTGTAGTAAAAAAACAACCACTACTACAGCGGAAAAGTGGGCCGGATTATGCCAGAAAAGCCCAAAAATGGTAGGACCCTCCTGTCAGAACAGCCCCAGCACTGCCCACAGCGTGTAGTGAGGCTGAATCCGCGCGTAATTAATGACGCGTATCAGATGGCGAATCGACGCCACCGCCAGCGAACAGCTGGGCAATATCAGTGGCATCGAAAAGATAGCGCTGGTTGCAGAACTGACAGTCGATTTCGACCGTGCCGTTGTGTTCGATCACCAACTGCTGCGCATCTTCCAGCCCAAGGCTGACCAGCGCATTGGCAGAACGTTCCCGAGAACAGCTGCAGCGGAAGCATAGCGGCTGTATGTCAAACATCCTGACTTCGTCTTCATGGAACAGGCGATGGAGCACGGTCTGGTTGTCCAGGCTCAGCAATTCCTCGGCCGTCAGGGTGCTTGCCAGGGTGGTGACGTGCTCCCAGGTGGCTTGGCGCTCCTCGGCATCAGTCTGCTGTTGCGCAGGCAATTGCTGTAACAACAGACCCCGGGCGCGGTGCCCGTCGGCGTTGAGCCAGAAACGGGTGCCAAGCTGTTCGGACAACACGAAATAGCTGTTGAAGCTTTCCGACAGGTCCACGCCATCCAGGGCAACGATGCCTTGATAGCGTTTGCCTTTGCGCGGATCGACGGTCAGGGTCAGAGAGCCGTCGGGCATCAAGTCTTGCAGACCGGCCCCAGGGGTGATCAGCGATTCGTCATAGCGGGCGATGCCGCGCAGCTCCCGCTCGCTGGAGCACTCAACCATCAACAGTGGCACGGCCCCGCTGGAGCGCGCCTGAAGAATCAGCAGGCCCTCGAATTTCAGGGTGCCGACCAGCAATGCCGCCGCAGCCAATAGCTCACCGAGCAATTGCGCGACGGGCTCCGGGTACGGATGCTTGGCCAATACGTCGGCGTAACTGCGCTCCAGTGCGACCAGCTCACCGCGAACGTCGCTCTCGTCGAAAATGAAGCGCTGTGTGTAGTCGATATCAGGCATAGGAGAAGGTATCTGAAGGAATGGCAGGTAATGGCGCGCATTTTAGGAGCTATTGCGCAGTGTTCCAAGCGAAGCGAGACGATGCTGCTGCAGAGGGTACCCACCCTGTGGGAGCGAATTCATTCGCGAAGAGGTCGGTACATCCGATGAATCATTGTCGGTCATCGCATTGCCTTCGCGAATGAATTCGCTCCCACAGGTCCGAGGTCTGCCCAGGCCACAAGGTTCAAACAGCCTCACGTCTCGCGCACGGCACCCCGAAAATCAAACAACTGTCGACGTTGCTTTTTGGTCGGCTTGCCATCGGTGGTGACGCCCAGATTGCCCGCCTTGCGCTGCGCCGCTTCGTTTTCGCGCTTGGTAATGCTCTCCGGCGTCTCGCTGTAGAGCGTCTGCGCTTCGGGCGCGCCGCGCCGGACGATGGACAGAGCTTCCACGACTACCGTACGCTCGTCAAAACCGGTGCGAATCTGAAACTGATCGCCGATCCTCGGCTCTTTCCCAGGCTTGCACCGCTCACCACGGCAGTGGACCTTGCCACTTTCAATGGCTGTTTTGGCCAGCGCACGGGTTTTATAGAAGCGCGCGGCCCACAGCCATTTGTCCAAACGAACTTTGTCGTCTTCGTCTGACGTTTGTGCCATGTGAATTCCTCTATCGGGTGGTAGTCAGACTCTACTACGTCACAAGCGATGTGCAGTACGCGAATACGACGACCAACCACCCTTGCCATCCCGAAAACCCTTATTCATGGAGTGCGATATGACTGACTTCCCCACGTCATTGACCTCACCCACTGTTGGCTGTGATGGCTGCCGAAATAGCCCCGAGCTGGATTTTTCCTTCGCGTTTGCTTATCAGCCCATCGTCGATCTGCGCACTGGGTCGATATTCGCCCACGAAGCTTTGGTGCGCGGCATCAATGGCGAGGGCGCGTTGTCCGTGCTGAGTCAGGTCACGGATAAAAACCGCTACCGTTTTGATCAGCTGTGCCGCACCCATGCCATCGCGGGTGCCGCAGCGCTGAACATGCAGGAGCGCTTGTCGATCAACTTCCTGCCCAATGCGGTGTACCGCCCGGAGCTGTGCATCCGCAGCACGCTGGAAGCCGCGCGCGAGCATAACTTCCCGCTAGACCGGCTGATTTTCGAGACGATCGAGAGCGAGCACGTCGATAACAATCGCCATTTGACCAATATTCTGCGTGAATACCGCCAGTTCGGTTTCATGACCGCCATTGATGATTTCGGGGCCGGTTATTCCGGGCTGACGCTGCTGGCTGATTTTCAGCCCGACCTGATAAAACTCGACATGCAATTAATCAGAGATATCCACCGCGATCGCCCGCGTCAGGCTATCGTTCGTGGCGTTGTCACAATGTGTGCGGAGTTGGGGGTTACAGTCATCGCCGAAGGCATCGAAGGTGCCGAAGAACGAGACTTTCTCGCCGACTGCGGGATTTTTCTGATGCAAGGCTTCTGGTTCGCCAAACCTGCATTCAAAGCATTGGCTCAGGTTCAACCCGGGGCCTTGCAGATAGCGTGAGAAGTACGGAATCCCTTTGAAAACATTTGATCATCTGACAGTCATCGGCCTGCGCGAGTGGGTGGCACTGCCCGATCTGGGGGTTGCAGGCCTGCGGGCGAAAATCGATACCGGGGCGAGCACCTCCAGTTTGCACGCGACCGAGATCGAGCCTTTCGAACGCGACGGCCAGAAATGGGTTCGTTTCAACGCCCACCTGGGCACCGTGGTCCAGTTGCGTCATCGTCGCTGTGAAGCGCTGCTGGTCGCGATGAAAACAATTAAAAGCTCCAACGGTCACGCGCAGGTCCGCTACGTCATTCGCACCACCCTGGCTTTGGGTGATCGCGTCTGGCCGGTGGAATTCACGCTGGCCTGCCGCAAAGCAATGCGCTATCGCTTGCTGCTCGGCTCCAACGCTTTGATCGACGGCCAGCTGGTCGTCAATCCGGGCATTACTTATGTTCAGGACAAACCGGTTTTTCCGGTCTCGACTACCTCTGCCACAGGTGCTGCATGAAGATCGCTGTGCTTTCGCGTAACCCGCGTCTGTATTCAACCCGTCGTCTGGTCGAAGCCGGTATTGAACGTGGCCATGAGATGGTGGTGATCGACACCCTGCGCGCCTATATGAACATCGCCAGCCACAAGCCGCAGATTCATTATCGCGGCAAACCGCTGGAAGGCTTCGATGCAGTGATCCCACGCATTGGCGCCTCGGTGACGTTCTATGGCTGCGCAGTATTGCGTCAGTTTGAAATGATGGGCGTGTTCCCGCTCAACGAATCGGTAGCCATCGCCCGCTCCCGGGACAAGCTGCGCTCGCTGCAATTGCTGTCACGTCGCGGGATCGGCTTGCCGGTCACCGGCTTTGCCCACTCCCCGGATGACATTCCGGACTTGATCCAGATGGTCAACGGCGCACCGCTGGTGATCAAGGTGCTGGAAGGCACTCAAGGGATTGGCGTGGTGCTGTGCGAAACGGCAACGGCAGCTGAATCAGTGATCGAGGCGTTCATGGGCCTCAAGCAGGACATCATGGTTCAGGAGTACATAAAAGAAGCGGGCGGCGCGGATATTCGCTGCTTTGTGGTGGGCGACAAGGTCATCGCGTCCATGAAGCGTCAGGCCAAGCCGGGCGAGTTTCGCTCCAACCTGCATCGCGGCGGCAGCGCTAGCCTGATCAAGATCACACCCGAAGAGCGCATGACCGCCATTCGCGCCGCCAAGGTCATGGGCCTGAGCGTCGCGGGTGTCGACATCCTGCGCTCCAACCACGGGCCACTGGTGATGGAAGTCAACTCGTCGCCGGGCCTGGAAGGCATCGAAGTCACCACCAGCAAGGACGTGGCCGGGATGATCATCGAGTACCTGGAGAAGAACAGCGGCCCGCATATGACGCGGACTAAGGGGAAGGGCTGAACCGCAATACTCCCTGATGCTCGCAATGGAGCAGCATCTGGGAGACCTGTGGGAGCGAATTCATTCGCGAAAGCGGTGTATCAGATACAGATACTTTTCAGGACCGGCCCTTTCGCGAATGAATTCGCTCCCACGGGGATTTGATTCCAATCGTGAGTTCAGCGTTTAGACCGCCCCTCTGGGCAACATCAACCCCAACGGCAAGCGCACCCGCGCTTCCAGCCCGCCACCCGAGCGATTCCTCAGCTCGACATTACCGCCATGCATCGCCGCGATGCGCTTGACGATAGCCAGCCCCAACCCCGTGCCTTTGCCACTGCGTGCGCGGTCGCCACGGATGAACGGGTTGAAGATCACTTCCAGTTCCGACGGATCAATGCCAGCGCCACGGTCCAGAACGCTGAGCACCACATACGGCGCGCTGGTATCCCCTGAGACATATGCCGCGACTTCAATGCCATTGCCCGCATGGTGCATGGCGTTGCCAATCAGGTTGGTCAGCAGGCGCTTCATCGAAACACGACGCAGCGGGAACGGCGGGATGGGCTCCAGGCACAGGCGGATCTGCTCCTCGGGATTCTCAGGATTGTTGAACGGCGCCACTACATCGCGCACCAACTCGCTGAGATCGACTTCCTCAATCTCTTCGTCGCGACCGTCACGGATGAACGCCAGGAACTGATCGAGGATCGCATCCATGTCCTCGATATCACGCACCATGCCTTCGGTGAGTTCGTTCTCGCCCTTCATCAGCTCCAGGGACAAACGCAAGCGGGTCAGCGGTGTGCGCAAATCGTGGGAAACCCCGGCCAGCATCAGCTCCCGCTCCTGCCCCGCCTGTTCGACGTCTTCGGCCATCTGGTTGAAAGCGCGATACACCTCGGTCATCTCGCTGGGCGTATCGCTGACCGGCAGGCGCACGCTACGGCCCTGGCCAAGCTGCCTGGCGGCAAACACCAGGCGCTTGAGTGGCTGATTGAGTTGCCGAACGAAGATCCACGCCGAGGCGGTGGATAACAAACCGATAGCGAGGAACCAGCCCAGCACGCTCCAGATCTTCTGGCCGCGCAGCGGGTGCGGATACAGCGGCACCTTCAACCAGCCATCGCCCAAGCTTGGCGCACGCACCCACAAGGCAGGCGGCGCATGCACACGCAGGCGCACTTCGGTGTCATCGCCCAGTTCAGCCTGCATCTGGCGTTGATAGATTTCGCTATAAGGCCAGTGCTGCTCGCCTTCCGGTACACCGCCGCCCACCACACGGATCAGGCCTGCAGCATCGGCAATGGCTTCGCGGTCGTTTTCATTGGCAGCCCAATAGGCGCGCAGCGTCAGCGCGACGCCGTGGCTGTATTGCCGGTCGACCAGCACGTCCTCGTTCATCAGCAGGTAGACCAGGGTCAATGCCTTGGAAAACAGCACGACGATGAGCACCAGCCAGAGCGTGCGGGAGAAAAAGCTTTGCGGGAACCAGAGCGGGGTTTTCATAACAGCAGCTATACACTTTGCAGGAGCGAGCCAGGCTCGCGGGGTTTGCGAATCGCGAATGCCAAGCCGCAGCAGGAATCGCGAAAACCAAAACGTCGATAGCCCGGTTCAGGGCTATCGACGCGACAGGTCATCACTGCAGCTTGTGCTCCGAAAAGTGCTCGATTATCGAGTACCGGCACCGTCCGGAACGAATACATAACCAACACCCCAGACCGTCTGGATATAGCGCGGCTTGGAAGGGTCCGGCTCGATCAGGCGACGCAGACGGGAAATCTGCACGTCGATGGAGCGCTCCAGCGCATCCCATTCACGGCCACGCGCCAGATTCATCAGCTTGTCACGGGTCAACGGCTCACGGGCGTGCATCACCAGCGCCTTGAGCACCGCAAACTCGCCGGTGGTCAGCATGTGCACTTCATCGCCACGCTTGAGCTCACGGGTCGCCAGAGACAACTCGTAATCACCGAAGCTCACCGACTCGTCTTCGCTGCCTGGCGCGCCCGGTACCGGAGCTGCCTGACGGCGCAACACAGCCTTGACCCGAGCCATCAGCTCATCAGGGTTGAACGGCTTGGCCAGGTAATCATCGGCACCCAGCTCAAGGCCTTTGATACGGCTCAGCTCATCGCCCTTGGCGGTCAGCATAATGATCGGCACCTGATTGTTCGCAGCACGCAAGCGACGGCAGGCAGACAGCCCGTCTTCGCCGGGCAGCATCAAATCCAGAACCACAAGGTTGAAAACTTCGCGGGCCAGCAAGCGATCCATTTGCTCGACGTTGGCGACAGCCCGGGCACGGTAGCCCTTGCTGGTAAAAAAACGTTCCAACAGGCTGCTCAAGCCTGGATCATCATCAACGATGAGGATTTTTTCGCCTTCCGCAATTTGTGCAGTGCTACTCATTCAGATGCTCCTTTGATCTCGGGGCGCATTATGGCGTAGCTGCGGTGATGCGCACCGTGTGCATTGTTAGCAGATTTTACCGGGGCCGCCATAGAAGCCTGTAGTTTGGGGCGATTTCCGGGGTTGATCCCCTAATCGAAATTCGCTGGGTATAATGCGCCGCCCTCGAAGTCAGGCAACGCCTGAACGTGGCAGTTCGACAGCATCTTATGAAAAGTCGGCGAGCGAGGTCAGGCCAAGCGCTTATTACAAGCTTTTACGCCCGGCCAGCCGCCCATTGGTAATCAGGTTTTCTTGCTCACAACTCCAGGTGGTCTCATGGACAGCATCAACAGCCGCATCGCCGAAGAACTCGGCGTACGCCCACAACAGGTCGCAGCGGCCGTCGCTCTACTGGATGAAGGCTCGACCGTGCCCTTCATTTCTCGTTACCGCAAGGAAGTGACCGGCAGCCTCGATGACACGCAATTGCGTCATCTGGAAGAGCGCCTGCGTTACCTGCGTGAACTCGACGAGCGTCGCATCAGCATCCTTGCCAGCATCGAAGAACAAGGCAAGCTGACGCCAGAACTGGCACGCGACATCAAGCTCGCTGACACCAAGACCCGCCTCGAAGATTTGTACCTGCCGTACAAGCAAAAGCGCCGCACTAAAGGCCAGATCGCTCTGGAAGCTGGTCTGGGTGACCTCGCCGACGGCCTGTTCAACGACCCGACCCTGACACCTGAAAGTGAAGCCGCGCGTTTCGTTGACGCTGAAAAAGGCGTCGCCGACGTGAAAGCAGCGCTGGAAGGCGCCAAGTACATCCTCATGGAGCGCTTCGCCGAAGACGCCACCCTGCTGGACAAATTGCGCAGCTTCCTCAAGCACGAAGCCGTGATCAGCGCGCGCGTTGTGCCGGGCAAGGAAGAAGAAGGCTCCAAGTTCCGCGATTACTTCGAACACGACGAACCACTGAAAAGCATGCCCTCCCACCGCGCCCTGGCGATTTTCCGTGGTCGCAACGAAGGCTTCCTCAGCTCGGCCCTGAAGGTCGGTGAAGAACTGCCAGGCACCATGCACCCGTGCGAAATGATGATCAGCGAGCGTTTCGGCCTGCAAAATCAGAACCGCCCAGCCGACAAATGGCTGGCCGAAGTGGTGCGCTGGACCTGGAAGGTCAAGCTCTACAGCCATCTGGAAACCGACTTGCTCGGCGAGTTGCGCGATGGCGCGGAAACCGAAGCGATCAATGTGTTCGCCCACAACCTGCATGACCTGCTGCTCGCCGCACCGGCTGGCCCGCGCGCCACGCTGGGCCTCGACCCGGGCCTGCGTACAGGCTGTAAGGTTGCGGTAGTCGATTCCACCGGCAAGCTTCTGGATTACGCCACGGTTTACCCGCACGTGCCGAAAAACCAGTGGGACCAGACCATCGCCGTGCTGGCTGCACTGTGCGCCAAGCACGCGGTCGACCTGATCGCCATCGGCAACGGCACTGCCAGCCGTGAAACAGACAAGCTTGCCGCTGACCTGATCAAAAAATACCCAGGCCTGAAAATGACCAAGGTCATGGTCTCCGAGGCTGGCGCATCGGTTTACTCGGCGTCGGAACTGGCCGCCAAGGAATTCCCGGAGCTGGACGTATCGATCCGTGGCGCAGTATCCATCGCCCGCCGCCTGCAAGATCCGCTCGCTGAGCTGGTGAAAATCGACCCGAAATCCATCGGTGTCGGCCAGTACCAGCACGACGTGTCGCAGCTGAAACTGGCCCGTGGCCTGGACGCTGTCGTGGAAGACTGCGTAAACGCCGTGGGCGTCGATGTGAACACCGCTTCGGTGGCCTTGCTGGCGCGCATCTCCGGCCTGAACACCACGCTGGCGCAGAACATCGTTGCGCACCGTGATGAAAACGGCGCGTTCAAGTCCCGTGCTGCACTCAAGAAAGTCCCGCGTCTGGGTGAAAAAACCTTCGAACAGGCCGCTGGCTTCCTGCGCGTCATGAACGGCGATAACCCGCTGGATTCCTCGGCCGTTCACCCGGAAGCCTATCCGCTGGTGAAGCGTATTGCGTCCGAAACCGACCGCGACATCCGCTCGCTGATCGGCGACGCCAGCTTCCTCAAGCGTCTGGACCCGAAGAAGTACACCGACGAAACCTTCGGCCTGCCGACCGTCACCGACATCCTGCAAGAACTCGAAAAGCCAGGCCGCGACCCACGTCCAGAGTTCAAGACCGCCGAGTTCCAGGACGGCGTCGAAGACCTCAAGGACCTGCAGCCGGGCATGATCCTCGAAGGCGTTGTCACCAACGTCACCAACTTCGGTGCATTTGTTGATATCGGCGTGCATCAGGACGGCTTGGTGCACATCTCGGCACTGTCCGAGAAGTTCATCAAAGACCCCCGTGAAGCGGTGAAGGCTGGCGACGTGGTCAAGGTCAAGGTGATGGAAGTCGACATCCCGCGCAAACGCGTGGGCCTGTCGATGCGCATGAGCGACACGCCGGGCGAGAAAGTCGACGGCGCGCGCGGTGCACGCCCAGGCGCAGCGCCACGCCAGCAACAGAGCAGCGCACCACGCAAGGAAACCGCCGCAGCAGCCCCGGCCAACAACGCTATGGCATCGCTGTTTGCCAACGCCAAACAACTGAAGAAGCGTTGATGGACGTCCCGGCAGGTTTCACTGAAAGCGCTTATTTCCGGGCCATTGGTTGCCAGCTTCGGCGCCTGGATGTCGGCGTTGCCGAAGTGGCCCTGCCGCTGGAAGATCACCTGCGCAATCGCGGCAATGTGATGCACGGCGGGGCGATTTTCAGCCTCGTCGACATCGCCATGGGATTGGCGTGCTCCAGCTCCCACGGCTTCGATCAGCGCAGCGTGACCATCGAATGCAAGATCAACTACATGCGGGCGGTGTCCGAAGGCGAGGTGTTGTGCATCGCCAAGGTATTGCACGCCGGGCGCCGCACGCTGGTGGTCGAAGCCGAAGTGCTGCAAGGCGAGAAACTGGTCGCCAAGGCACAAGGCACCTTCGCTGTGGTTTAGCGTTGTTGCGCTGCCGGTTTAAACGCCCCTAGCTCTACCAAGTCGATTTGAGTTAATTTCGGCGCTACGAATGTAGTGCCGGAGTTTTCCGACGCTGCCGGTCGGCGTTTTCGTACAGATTCTGAACCAGGCGACAACGCCAGTGCCCTACCCTTGTACACCGTCACTTCCACCCCCATATTGGGGCGACTGACGCGTGAAGGAATCCAACTTGAGCGAACTTCTCAACCGCCGCCTGGCTTTGCTTAGCGAGCGCACTAACCTCTCCCTGCTGGAGCAGTGCCTGCACGGTATTGAGCGCGAATGCCTGCGCGTGACCGGCGATGCCCGGTTGGCTCAGACGCCGCACCCGGAAGAACTGGGGGCTGCACTGACTCACGGGCAGATCACCACCGACTATTCCGAGTCACTGTTGGAGTTCATCACTCCGGCGCTGGCTGACCCTGTAGAAACCCTGGACAGCCTGGATAAAATCCATCGCTTCGCCTACAGCAAGCTGGGTAGCGAGTTCCTCTGGAGCCCGTCCATGCCCTGCCCGCTGCCTGCCGAAGAAGACATTCCGATTGCCTATTACGGCACGTCGAATATCGGCAAGCTCAAGTACGTCTATCGCCAAGGTCTGGCCCTGCGTTACGGCAAGACCATGCAATGCATCGCGGGCATTCACTACAACTTCTCGCTGCCGGAAGCCGCCTGGCCGCTGCTCAAGCAGACCGAGAGTTTCGACGGCGATGCGCGGGATTATCAGTCCCACGCTTATCTCGCATTGATTCGAAATTTCCGCCGCTACAGCTGGTTGCTGATGTACCTGTTCGGCGCATCGCCCGCACTGGACGCAGGCTTCCTGCGCGGCCGTGCGCATCAGCTGGAGCAATTCGACGCCGATACCTTGTATCTGCCGTACGCGACCAGCCTGCGCATGAGCGATCTGGGCTATCAAAGCAACGCCCAGGCGGGCCTGACGCCTTGCTACAACGACCTGATCACCTACACCGACAGCCTGCGCAAAGCGGTGGCAACGCCATACGCACCTTATGTCGAGATTGGCACCCATAAGGATGGCGAGTGGATTCAGCTCAACACCAACGTGTTGCAGATTGAAAACGAGTACTACTCCAACATTCGCCCCAAGCGCGTGACCTATTCAGGCGAGCGTCCGATCCAGGCGTTGGTAGCCCGTGGTGTGCAGTACGTTGAGGTTCGTTGCCTGGACATCAACCCGTTCCTGCCTACCGGGATTGACCTGCAGCAATCGCGTTTCGTCGATGCCTTCGTGCTGTACTGCGCCTTGCAGGAAAGCCCGCAGCTGGCCAATAACGAATGCAGCAATGCCGCGTCGAACTTCCTGACCGTGGTCAAGGAAGGCCGTCGTCCGGGGCTTGAGTTGAATCGCAACGACAGCACCATCGACCTGAAAGCCTGGGCGACCGAATTGCTGGAGAAGATCACGCCCATCGCTCAGTTGCTGGACGAAGCGAACGGTACTGACGAGCACGTCAAATCCATCGCCGCGCAACAGTCCAAGGTCAATGATGCGTCACTGACGCCGTCTGCCAAGGTGCTGGCGAGCATGACCGAACACAAGGAAGGCTTCACGGCTTTCTCGTTCCGTCAGAGCCAGGCCCATGCCGAGTACTTCCGCAGCAACCCGCTAAGTGTCGAGGAGCAATCGCACTTCGAAACCCTGGCGCGCACCTCGCTTGCCGAGCAGGCGGAACTGGAACAGACCGAAGAAAAAGTCGATTTCGACACCTTCGTTGGCGCGTATCAGGCGAGTATTTTGCGGATTAGTAACTGATTGGAAAGAGGGTGAACAGGACTCTGTGGGAGCCGAGCTTGCTCGCGAATCAGACGCTGCGATACATCAGATAAATCGCGTCATCTTCTTCGCGAGCAAGCTCGCTCCCACAGGGGTCTCGGTAGGAGCTCCTAAAGGGGTCAGCGCTTACAACGCCTTTTCGAAAATCTTCGAATTACGCTGGAAGTTATACAGCGACGCACGCGCTGCTGGCAGGCGGTCGACGCTGCTTGGTTCGAAGCCGCGCTCGCGGAACCAGTGAGCGGTGCGGGTGGTGAGGACGAACAGCGTCTTCAAACCTTTTTCACGGGCGCGGGTTTCGATGCGTTCGAGCAGCTCATCCCCACGGCCGCCATGTCGGTATTCCGGATTGACCGCCAGGCATGCCAGCTCGCCAGCATCCGAATCGGCAATCTGATACAGCGCCGCACAGGCAATGATCAACCCTTCGCGTTCAACCACGCTGAATTGCTCAATTTCACGCTCCAACACTTCCCGGGAGCGACGCACTAGAATCCCCTGCTCTTCCAGTGGCGTAATCAGGTCCATCAAGCCGCCAACGTCTTCAATGGCCGCTTCACGCACCAATTCGAATTGCTCCTGCGCCACCAACGTACCGCCACCGTCACGGGTGAACAGCTCGGTGAGCAGCGCGCCGTCTTCGGCATAACTGACGATGTGGCTACGCCCCACACCGCCACGACACGCCTCGGCGGCAGCATCGAGCAGCTCAGCCTGATAGTTGGTGCCCAGGCGCAGGATATGCGCCGGGACTTGCTGTGGACGCAGTTCGCGCACCAGTCGGCCTTGCTCATCCATCAAGCCGCGCTCTTCGCCAAACAACAGCAACTTGTCGGCGCCCAGATCAACGGCGGCGCGAGTGGCGACGTCTTCACAGGCAATATTGAAAATCTCACCCGTTGGCGAATACCCCATCGGCGAGAGCAGCACGATATGGCGCTCATCCAGCAGACGATTGATGCCTTTGCGGTCGATACGGCGCACTTCGCCGGTGTGCTGGTAATCCACGCCTTCCAGCACGCCGATGGGCCGGGCGGTGACCAGATTGCCGCTGGTGACGCGCAGCCGCGAGCCCTGCATCGGCGAGGCGGCCATGTCCATGGACAGGCGCGCTTCGATATCAATTCGCAGATGCCCGACCGCATCAATCACACACTCAAGCGTCGCCGCGTCAGTGACCCGCAGGTTGCGGTGGTATTGAGGCGTCAGCCCGCGTGCCGCCAGGCGGCTTTCAATTTGTGGGCGCGAGCCATGCACCAGCACCAGCCGCACGCCGAGGCTGTGCAGCAGCACCAGGTCGTGGACGATATTGCCGAAGTTCGGGTGATCAACGCCGTCGCCGGGCAGCATCACCACGAAGGTGCGCTCACGGTGGGCGTTGATGTAAGGGGAAGCATGGCGAAGCCAGTTGACGTATTCGTGCATAACTTTGAGAGCCTGCGAGGAAGAAGGACGAAAGACAGAAACACTCACAACCGTGTAGTGGTTATCGTCGGAACAGGCATGTCATTACGCACACTCTCCTTATCGTCAAAGTCAGCAAGGCCCGGGTCATTGCGGGCTCAGGCAGTAATGTTCGATCAACTGGCTTAACAGACGCACTGTAGGCTGCAAACGTGACATCTCCAGGTACTCGCCCGGCTGATGCGCACACGCAATATCGCCTGGGCCAAGCACCAGCGTTTCACAGCCCAGGCGCTGCAGATAGGCCGCCTCGGTGCCAAAGGCAACGGCTTCGGCGCGATGCCCCGTAAGACGTTCGGCAACCCGCACCAGTTCCGCATCGGCAGCCTGCTCAAAGGGCGGCGCTTCCGGGAACAGCGGCGCGTAGTCTATTTTCACCTGATGCAACTCCGCCAGCGGTTCAAGCTTCTGTCGTATCGCGGCGCGTAATACGCTCGGATCCATGCCCGGCAGCGGCCGCAAGTCGAACTCCAGTGAACACTGGCCGCAAATCCGATTCGGGTTATCCCCGCCGTGAATGCAGCCGAAGTTCAGGGTCGGGGTCGGCACGCTGAACTGCGGATTGCGGTATTCCAGCTGCCATTGCTGGCGCAGGCCTTTGAGCTCGCTGATCGCATCGTGCATGGCTTCCAGGGCGCTGTGCCCCAGGCTCGGGTCGGATGAATGCCCGCTGCGGCCGAGGATGTCGATGCGCTCCATCATCACGCCCTTGTGCAGGCGGATGGGCTTGAGCCCGGTCGGCTCGCCGATCACGGCGGCGCGGCCCAGAGGACGACCGGCGTCAGCCAGTGCGCGGGCACCGGCCATGGAGCTTTCTTCATCACAGGTGGCGAGGATCAGCAGCGGCTGCTTGAAGGGCTTGTCCAACAAGGGCTGCACCGCTTCGATGACCAGCGCAAAGAAGCCTTTCATGTCACAGCTGCCGAGCCCGACCCAGCGGTTGTCGACCTCAGTCAGTTTCAGCGGGTCGGTTTTCCACAAGGCGCCATCGAACGGCACGGTATCGCTATGCCCCGCCAGCACCAGCCCGCCAGGCCCAGTGCCGAAGCTGGCCAGCAGATTGAATTTGCCCGGCGACACTTGCTGGATGTCGCACGCAAACCCCAGATCGCCCAGCCAACCGGCCAGCAGATCGATCACCGCGCGGTTGGACTGATCCAGCGACGGCTGGGTGCAGCTCACCGAGGGCGCAGCGATCAATGCAGCGAATTGGTCTTTCATGGACGGCAAAGGCATGTGCAGTTCCTTTATCGGGAGAACGTGCCGACCATCATAGGGCTATCCGGCGGTGGGAATAAACCGTTACAGGTTGTTGATATGCCACAGGGGCTGCGTCGGCTGCTTTTCAGAGCAGTCGCCAGCACCACCCGACGCGGCGTTGAGCCTGCACAAGTTCAAGCTGCACGACAAAACCTGTAGGAGCTGCCGAAGGCTGCGAAGGCGTTCTCTATGACGAATCGCTTTCGCAGCCTTCGGCAGCTCCTACAGGTTGGCGAATCGCCTGTGTAACGCTGGCGAAACACATCCATCAGGTTTACCCTCGCAACAGCACTGCGCAGGACGCGCGATTTACATCAAGGAAGAGTCGATGGATGCCCGCAAGTACCGTGGCGACGAGAGCTTCAATGCTTATGAGCCCATCAGCGCCCACGCCGATGATGAGCGCTATGTCACCCTGGCCCCGCCTTCGCCTCTCTGGCGCATTATCTGCGCCCTCCTGATATGCATCGCCGCTGCAGCCTACTTGCTGTTCAATGCGCCAGACACGCTGCTGAGCGCTATCCGCCAGCTGACCACCGGGCATCATGTCCAAGCCCCCAAACACGCCACCTCCAACCCTGTGCCACCGATCTACACCTCTGACGCTCTGATCGCGCCCAAGCCTCTGGCTGACTGTATCAAGCCGGACAACATCATCGACGAAGCTGTTGCCACCTGTAGGTACGGGCAGTTTCCGCGTGCAAGCGACAATTCGAACGCACAAGGCATGGTGTCAGCGTCCTACCTGGCGCAGTACAAAGCCGAGCAATTGCCCGCGCGCACCAAGCGCGTAACGGCCTACAACGTCGAAACCGCAACCGTCTGGCAGTGGGACGGCAAACGGACCTATGCCGCCGAATGGGTGATCACCGATAACCGTATCGAAGGCAGCAGCGTCTGCACCAACTATCGACGCGGCTCAATCGAATACCGCGAGTGCCGCAAAGGCGCGAAAGTCTATTTCCGGGAAAAGTGCCGGGAATGGGGCAAACGCTGGAGCAACGACCGCAGCGACTCAAGCAAGGCAATCGAGCGACGCTTCTGCTCGGCGGGTGATGGCTTCAATCCACTCGGTTGAACCTTGAAAACCGCGCCGGAGAAGGCTCCTAAGCCTTTCGGATTGCTAGCAATATCGGCACACAGGCACTTTCTTCAGCTTTTTTTTCGAAATGTTTTGTAACGGGCAACCCCCCAAAAACAGGGGGCCAACCCCGTATGAGTGCGACATCACGCCACAGCTGGCCAGATTTCAAGCGGTTGCCATCATCGACCTCAGATGGGATAACAAAAAGGCAAACGGGCTCGAAAATCTATAAAAAACATAGATTCATGGGTCATTGAAGTCGTTCACCGGCGATCCTGTATCAGATAAAAGTCCAGACGTTTTGTGTTCGCGCATTGGCTCACAGCGTGCTGGTCAATCCTGCCTTTCAACCTCATCGAGGCCATTCATACGGCGTCACCAAACGTCGTGCTGCACCTAAAAAGAAGGACCGGAAAATTGAGCGATCAATCCACTCCGAACACTGCACTCGCCAGATTCTGCGAGAAAACCGGTATTCCCTATCCCATGTTCTGGGGCTTTGTCGGCCTGTTGATCTTCATGATCGGCGATGGCGTCGAGCTTGGTTACCTCTCCCCCTTCCTCAGTGAACGCGGCATGCCTGCCGATGAAATCGCCATGGTGTTCACCATTTACGGCGTAACGGTCGGCATCTCCTCATGGCTGGCGGGCGCCCTGTCCAATATCTGGGGCCCCAAGCGGGTCATGATTCTGGGCCTGCTCATCTGGAGCGCGTTTGAGGTGGTGTTCCTGATCTACGGCCTCTCGACCCTCAGCTACTCCATGATCCTGTTGACCTATGGCTTGCGCGGCCTGGGCTATCCGCTGTTCGCCTATGGCTTTCTGGTGTGGATCGCAGCCGCCACGCCGTCGCGCAAAATGGGCATGGCGGTTGGCTGGTTCTGGGTGGCTTATGCCGCCGGCCTGCCGACCCTGGGCTCACTGGTTGCCAGCATCAGCATCCCGATGATTGGCGCCATGGCGACCTTCTGGTTGTCGTTCGCATTGGTCGTGGTCGGCGGCGTGATCGGTCTGGTGGGCATGCGCGAAGCACATGGCATGCAACGTCTGGCGCCGGAGGGCGAAAAACCCATGGTGTCGATGGCGAAAAACGTCACCATCATGTGGAAGATTCCCAAGGTGTCCCTGGCCGGCCTGGTGCGGGTGATCAACACCTCATCGATGTTCGGCTTCCTGGTGATCATGCCCGGTTTCTTCATGCACACCGTGGGCTTCAGCCTGGAAGAATGGCTGCGCCTGCTGACCATCGTTTTCGTGTTCAACATCATCGGCAACCTGGCGTCGAGCATCATCAGCACGCGGATCGGCTACCGCAACACCATTCTGTGGCTGGGCGCGGTTGGCAGCACCATCAGCACGCCGCTGTTCTTCTTCATGCCGCAGGCCTTCCCGAACGACTTCCTGATTGCCTCGGTGTTCGGCGCCTTCTACGGCCTGACTCTGGCCTGCTTCGTACCGCTGTCGGCACTGGCCCCGGCGCTCGCTCCGCATAACAAAGCGGCTGCCTTGTCGGTATTGAGCCTCGGCGCTGGCGCATCAACCTGGGTAGGCCCCGCCGTGGTGGCGATCTTCCAGGACAGTTTCGGCCTCGAAGGCGTGGTCTGGGCATTCACCGGCCTTTATGCATTGAGCGCCGTGATGACCGCCTTCCTCAAAGACCCCGAGCCGGTATTCGAACCGACCCTGACCAAGACCCAGCGCAAAGTCCGCATCCGCGCGCCGCGTCTTGATTACCGCTGGGCGCATGCGGTGGAGAGTAAGTAGTCACGCACGTCCCTGCAGGAGCTGCCGGAGGCTGCAAAAGCAATTTTTCTGAACCACCGCTTTCGCAGCCTTCGGCAGCTCCTACACATCCCGATGCAACAGGTAAAACTTACTATCCACCTTCATCACCGGAAAGCTCCGCGGCAGCTCTGCCTTCGCCACTTCCACAAAACCATGCTTCTCATAGAAGCGATGCGCGGCGAGGAATTTGTCGGTGGTGCCCAGGTAGATGTCTTTCACCCCGCGCTTGCCAGCTTCTTGCAACAAGGTGTTGAGCAGCAGCGCTGCGACGCTAAGTTCTCGGCCTCGACAAGGTGCCGAGACGAACATTTTGCGCAGCGCCGCCTGCTGATTCCCGATGTCTTTGAGGCCGACGGTGCCGACGATCTGTCCATCTTTTTTGGCCACCCAGAAGCCCCCGATGCCGACTTGATAGAACTCAGGAATCGCCTGCAGATCCGGCTGATCTTCCGCGGTGATGGCGATGCCGAACTCTTCGCGCTGGATCGGCACAATGACGTCAATCACGCCCTGCCGGTCAGCGGGATCAAAGGGCAGAATCTGGATGGGGTAGGCTGCTGAGGTGGGCAAAACACATGCTCCTTTCTGATCGAACGGCCGTGGATCGTCGCGAATATTTGCACAGCTTGCGCTCATGCCGAAACCCGTTCGGCCACTAAAAACGATCCTTCTGGCCAACATTTTGTGAGGCAGTTCTCTACTACGCAGTAGGAAAAATCTGTAATACCTGTAGGCAGCCAAAAAGCCGTTGTCAGCTCTGACATGCGGCTTATAATCCCGCGCCCTGGCGTTACGACCTCACAATTGGTAACGAAACGGGTTCACCGAGCAGCCGGGCTGCTTGATCAAACGGACTTGCATAGCGGCTGGCCTTTGCCCTGCTATCGATTTTCAAGGAACGAAGTTTCATGTCTTCTCGTGCCTTTACTGCGCTCGCGTTGGTTGCGGCTGTGCAACTCGCAGGCTGCTCCGCATTCCGTAGCTACGACTCCGAACTCAAGGAAACCAACCAGCAACTCACCACCGGCAATGTCGATGGCGCGCTGGGCATCCTTGAGAAAAACAACACCGGCGCCGACAAGGACCTCCTCTACTACTTCGAGAAAGGTGAACTGCTGCGCGCCAAGGGCGACCTCGAGGGCAGTCAGACTGCCTGGCGTGCAGCCGATCTGGTGGTCTACACATGGGAAGAGTCGGTCAAGCTCGACACCGATAAGTACCTGTCGCAGTTCGGCAGTTTTCTGGTCAACGACAAGGTTCGTCGCTACGAAGGTTATGACTATGAAAAAGTCATGCTGACGACCCAGATGGCCCTCAACCTGCTGGCCAAGAACGACTTCGAAGGCGCCCGCGTCGAGATCAAGAAAACCCACGAACGCGAAGCCGTGATCGCCGAGTTGCGCGACAAGGAATACGCCAAGAGCGAAGAAGAAGCCGAGAGCAAGGGCGTCAAAACCCAGTTCAAGGATTTGCAGGGTTACCCGGTCGCGTCACTGGATGCTCCAGAAGTGGTTGGCTTGAAGAACAGCTATCAGAGCGCATTCAGCCATTACCTGTCCGGTTTCGTCTACGAAGCCATGGGTGAAAAAGGCCTCGCCGCACCGGGTTATCGAAAGGCCGCAGAGTTGCGCCCCAACACGCCGCTGCTTGATGAAGCGCTGCTCAAACTCGACAGCGCTGAAAGCAAGGACGGTTACAGCGAAGTCCTGATCGTGGTTCAAAGCGGCTTTGCGCCTGCCCGCGACTCAGTGCGCATCCCGCTGCCACTGCCCATCAGCGGCAATCTGGTGATCACTCCACTGTCGTTCCCGGTGATCAAGCCCGACACCACCACGGCTGCCTTCACGCAGATCGGCCTCGATGGCCAACAGATCAACCTGACCAAACTCAACAGCACTACCGACATGTCCCGCCGTGCACTGCGTGACGATATGCCGGGGATCATTCTGCGCACCACGGTCCGGGCCATCACCCGCGGCGTTGCCCAGAAGCAGCTCAATGACGTGAACCCACTGGCTGGATTGGCGGTGGGAATCGCATCGGCGATTACCGAAGGTGCTGACACCCGCACCTGGCGCACCTTGCCAGATAACACACTGGTCGCGCGCCTGCGCCTGCCACAGGGCACGCATCAGGTGGTCCTGCCTTCTTCCACCGGTGGCACCAAAGTGGACGTCAAAGTCGACCAGCGTTATCAGGTCGTCGCGCTGCGAGCGATTGGCAATCAGGTCTACACCGACGGCCTCGCCGCGCACGTAACGCCATCGGCTGTGCAGCAAGCCGTCGCCACTACCAAACAACCCTGAACGGAGATCTTCCATGCGTATCAAGATTCTCGGCGTACTGGCGCTGGCCGTGCTCGCCGGTTGCGCGACCCCACCACCGGCTCCCGGCAGCGCCGCGAGCAAAGTGGTCGCCCTGGGCGACATGAAAAACATTGAAGTGGGCGCGATGCGCGTCGCCCGCGAAAACGGTTTTCTCACTGTCAATGTTCAGCTCAACAACACCAGCAGCTACAACAAGCAGATGTACTACCGCTTCGCCTGGCTGGGTAACGACGGTTTCCCGGTAGCCGACGCAGAAGCCTGGAAAAGCGTAACCCTGTGCGGCTCGCAGACCAGCTACTTGCCCGCTATTGCACCTGTGCCGAAAGCCACTGACTTTCGCCTTGAAGTGAAGACGCCTTGATTCGCACCCTATTTTGTTCAGTTGAAGAGAACGTCCCCATGTTGTCGATCCGCCTCTGCTCCATCGCCGCCGTCGCCCTGCTGGCCACTGGCTGCGCCAACAACTCGCCGTCCCTGGGCAGCAAGAACATCAGCTACGGCGACACCAAAGCTGTTGAAACCGTAACCAACGAATTCGGCTCTACCGATCTGCAGATGATCGCCGAGTCCATGACCCGCTCCCTGGCGCAATCCGGCATCCTGCAAGGCCGCCCGGTGGTTCAGGTCTACGACGTGAAAAACAAGACCAGCGAGTACATCGATACCCGCGAAATCACCACCTCGATCAAGACCCAACTGATGAAAAGCGGAACGGCTCGTTTCGCCAGCGACAACACTCAGATGCAAAGCCAGGTCGATCAGCTCAAGCTGCAAAACCAGAGCGGTCTGTACAAGCAATCAACCGTCAGCAAGACCGGTAACATGATCGCCGCCAAATACCGTCTGGAAGGCTCGATCAGTTCCATCGTCAAGCGCAGCAGTGATTACAAGGACGTCTTCTACAAATTCAGCCTGCAACTGATCGATGTTGAAAGCGGTCTGGCCGAGTGGATGGACGAGAAAGAAATTCGCAAGACCACGGAGCGCTAAGCAATGCGTGCATGGATTGGCATCTTCGGCCTGATGTGCGCCTTTGGCGTTCAGGCCGCGCCGAAAATCGCAGTCACCGACATGGCGTTCCAGCAACGTGTGGAGCACTACATCCACACGGTGTCGGCGCAAAGTAACATCCGCGCCAATGCCCACAGCGCCAGCGGTTCGGCCAGTTACAACGAGTACGAAGAGCGCTATAGCTACATCGAACAGGGCGAGCTGCGTAAATTCAGTGGCGACATCAAGGGCGAGATTCTCAAGTCCGGCATGTTCCAGCTGGTTCAAGGCACGCCTTATACCGCCAAGTCCACGGAGGACGTTTACGACGTCATCAAGCGGATCAAGAACGGCCACTTCAAGGGCGCGGATTACGTGCTGTTCGGAACCGTTTCGGACATCGACTTCCGCCAGGACGTCGGCGAACTCGCCAACACCGACAGCCACTCGGCGATCCTGGGTCTGACCCTGGTGGGTGATTTCAGCCTGATCAACACCCGCACCTTCGAAATCACTTCGGCGTTCACCGCCATGGGCGAAGGCCAGGACACCAAGCTGGTCAATGGCCGGGACATCAAGGTATCCCTCAACCGTGGCCGCGTGGTGCGTGACGTATCCAAATCCATTGGCATGGACGTCGCCCGTCAATTGCGTGAGCAACTGCGCGGTGAAATCGAATACACCGAGCAACCGATGTTGAACAACAACCTGCCGCGTGACGAAGCGCCGAAGATTTTGCGTTAGGCCGCCAGGAGTAGGAACCCCCAATCCTGTGGGAGCGAATTCATTCGCGAAAGCGTAAGGTCAGTCACCACAACCTGGCCTGCTGAACCGCATTCGCGAATGAATTCGCTCCCACAGGATGCGCTCAAACCTGAGCGATACCGATACTTGTAGGAGCTGCCGCAGGCTGCGAAAGCGGTGTTTCTGGTAAATCGCGATTAGCAGCCTTCGGCAGCTCCTACAAAAAACCAGTGAGCCAGACACACCGCATCGTCCTTATCGCGGGCAAGCGCATTCCTACAGAAAATCACCGAACCTGTGGGAGCGAATTCATTCGCGAAGGCGTCGGTACATTCGATACAGATCCGTCGCCTGCGACTACCTATTCGCGAATGAATTCACTCCCACAGGATGCGCTCAAACCTGAGCGATACCGATACTTGTAGGAGCTGCCGCAGGCTGCGAAAGCGGTGTTTCTGGTAAATCGCGATTCGCAGCCTTCGGCAGCTCCTACAAAAAACCAGTGAGCCAGACACACCGCATCGTCCTTATCGCGGGCAAGCGCATTCCTACAGAAAATCACCGAACCTGTGGGAGCGAATTCATTCGCGAAGGCGTCGGTACATTCGAGACAAATCCGTCGCCTGCAATTGCCCATTCGCGAATGAATTCGCTCCCACAAGGGCATGGCCTGCGTGAAGAGGCCTTTCCTACACACCAATCCGTCATTTCCAGGGTTTGTTGTTTGCCCCACCCCCGTTATCATCGCGGCATCTTGCGGGGGACTTTTGAATGCTCAACGGCTTATGGCTCGGTTTTTTTCTCATTGCGGCGGTGTCCGCATTCGGGCAATGGCTGATTGGCGGTAATGCGGGCATCTTTGCCGCCATGGTGGAGAGCATCTTTGCCATGGCCAAGCTGTCTGTCGAAGTCATGGTCCTGCTGTTCGGCACCCTGACGCTGTGGCTCGGTTTTCTTCGGATTGCGGAAAAGGCCGGCATCGTCGACTGGCTCGCCAAAGTCCTCGGGCCCTTGTTTTTGCGCCTGATGCCAGAAGTGCCAGCCGGGCACCCGGCGCTGGGGCTGATCACGCTCAACTTCGCGGCCAACGCCCTGGGCCTGGACAACGCTGCAACGCCCATCGGCCTCAAGGCCATGCGCTCGCTGCAAGAGCTCAACCCCAGCCCGACCTCTGCCAGTAACGCGCAGATTCTGTTTCTGGTACTCAACGCTTCGTCACTAACGCTGTTGCCGGTCTCGATCTTCATGTACCGCGCGCAACAAGGCGCGGTCGATCCCACCCTGGTGTTCCTCCCCATTCTGCTGGCAACCAGCGCCTCGACTCTCGTTGGCCTGCTGTCTGTGGCCTTCATGCAACGCCTGCGTCTATGGGACCCGGTGGTGCTGGCGTATCTGATCCCCGGCGCGTTGATCCTGGGTGGTTTCATGGCGTTGCTGGCGACGATGTCAGCCGCTGCCCTGGCCGGCCTGTCCTCGATCCTTGGCAACCTGACACTGTTCGGCCTGATCATCCTGTTCCTGGTGATCGGTGCGTTGCGCAAGGTGCAGGTTTACGAAGCGTTCGTTGAGGGCGCTAAAGAAGGTTTCGACGTCGCCAAAGGTCTGTTGCCGTATCTGGTGGCCATGCTCTGCGCGGTCGGCGTGCTGCGTGCCTCGGGTGCGCTGGATCTGGGCCTGGAAGGTATTCGCCATCTGGTGCAATGGCTGGGTCTGGATACCCGCTTCGTGGACGCGCTGCCTACGGCGATGGTCAAACCCTTCTCGGGCAGTGCCGCCCGGGCAATGCTGATCGAGACCATGCAGACCCAAGGCGTGGACAGCTTTGCGGCCCTTGCGGCGGCGACCATTCAGGGCAGTACCGAAACCACGTTCTATGTACTGGCCGTGTACTTCGGCGCAGTGGGCATCCAGCGTGCCCGCCATGCAGTAGGTTGCGCGCTGCTGGCGGAACTGGCTGGTGTGATCGCGGCAATCTTCGTCTGCTACTGGTTCTTCGGCGCTACAGCGATGTAGTGTTTCTCGCCTTGCTCGACGGTCCAGCGCAGCACCTGGGCCGTCAATCCATCACTGGCCTTGCCAAAGGCCGCCACCACAGCAGGCACCTGTTTGTCGCTGACCGGCTGGCGCACTTCAAAGCGGCGGGTGGCGATGATCCTCTGGTCATCACTGACAAGCCGCGCGTCCAGGCGGATCAGCACTTCAATGGCCTGCCCGCGGTATTCACTTTGAAAGGCCTGCAACTCCCCACCCAGCTCAAAATCCGCCTGCAAGTTGCTGTCGTCCGTGCTCAATAGCTGCACGCGGCCGTCACTGGCAAACCCATCGAGTAACCGATTACGCCACAGCACGGGCGCCGGATCTGTCCAGCGCACGCCCTTGTAGCTGCTGATGACATCTCCCTGGGGCACAACGGCGATGCGTGGGCTGTCCAGGGTTTCGCTGGCTTTGGGACGGGCCAGCCGAAGCGACCACTTCACCGGTTGCGCCGCACTGGCTGATGCTGCGTTGACGGGCAAACGGTAGACGTCGGACGGTTCGGATTTGGGCAGGATGGAGCAGGCGCTGGTCAGCGCAAGGCAGCACAGCAGCAATCCGCTGGCGATCGATGACCCTGCAGGAGCCAACGTGTTGGCGAGGCGCTGTGGCAGACGCGATGCTTCGCGAACACGTTCGCGCCTACCCAACAGCATGATTGCTCTCATGGCTCAAACTCCTTGTTCTTGTCGCTGCCCAGCAGGTAACCGCTGGGGTTGGCTTCCAGGCGGCGGGATATGGCGCGTAGCGAGGACAGCGTATCGCGCAGCTCGCGAACCGCAGGGCCCAGCTCGCTCAAGCCTTGCAGGCCGGTGTCCAGCGAACGCTGGTTGTCGTTGAGCACGCTGTTGATGGTTGCACTGCTTTGCTCCAGCGACTTCATCGCCCGCTCGGCGCTGCTGAACATCTGCTTGCCATCGCTGTTGAGCAAGCCATTGGCATTGCGCATCAGCGCGGCGGTCTGGTCTAGGGTGGCACTGGCCTGTTTACCCACCTGCGCCAGCTGTTTGAGACTTTGGCGGATGTCATCGCGCTGATCGGCAATCGCCCCGGTGGTCTGTTCCAGATGGGCCAGGGTGCGGCTAAGGTTGCGCACGTTCTCCGGGGAAAACATCGTATTTGCGTTATGCATGAGCTGGCTGATGCTGCTCATCATGTCGTTGCTGTCATTGAGCAGCCGCGCGATAGGCGAAGGCGAAGCAATGATAGTCGGCAGGCTGCCATCCTTGCCGGTCAGCTCAGGGCTTTGGGGCGTGCCGCCGCTGAGCTGGATAATCGAGCCGCCGGTAATGCCGGTCAGTGCCAGCTTGGCCTGGGTGTCCTGCTTGATGGGCGTGTTACCGACGATACGAATCTGCGCCAGTACTCGACGCGGGTCCTTGGGGTCCAGCCGCAACTTGATGACGTCACCGATCCGGATCCCGCTGTACTGCACAGCGCTGCCACGGGACAGGCCGGTCACCGCCTCGTTGAACACCACTTCGTAATCCTTGAACGCTGTATCCACGCTGGACTTGGCCAGCCACAGGCCGAACAGCAGCGCAGCCGCCACCACAAGCACCGTGAACAGGCCGATCAACACATGATGGGCGCGGGTTTCCATCCTCAGACCTCCTTTTGCATAGATGCGGAGTATGCCGCCCGGCCACGCGGGCCATGGAAGTATTCGTGAATCCAGGCGTCGGGGGTGGCCGAGACCTTGTCTATCCGGTCGGCGACCAGCACCCGTTTTTGCGACAGCACCGCCACCCGGTCGGTGATGGTGTAGAGCGTGTCCAGATCGTGCGTTACGAGAAACACACTCAGGCCCAGCGCGTCGCGCAAGGTCAGAATCAGTTGATCGAACGCCGCCGCGCCAATGGGATCAAGCCCTGCCGTGGGCTCGTCGAGGAACAGGATGTCCGGATCCAGGGCGAGCGCTCGAGCCAGTGCAGCGCGCTTGATCATGCCGCCGGACAACGACGCCGGGTATTTATGCGCAGATGACAGCGGCAGCCCGGCCAGCGCCAGTTTCACCCCGGCCAGATGCTCAGCCTCATCGCGGCTGAGCCCGGCGTGCTCGATCAGCGGCAGCGCGACATTCTCGGTCAGGGTCAGCGACGAGAACAGGGCGCCCTTCTGAAACAGCACGCCGAAGCGCCGCTCAACCTGCGAGCGCGCCTGCTCTGACAGAGTCTGCATATCTTGCCCGAACACCTGAACACTGCCCTCATCGGGGCGGCGCAAGCCAACGATGCTGCGCAACAGCACGGATTTCCCGCTCCCCGAGCCGCCCACCACGGCCAGGATTTCGCCTTTGTACACATCCAGGTCGAGATTCTCGTGCACGCTCTGCGACCCGAACCGATTGCACAGCCCGCGCACTTCAATCACCGCATCACCGCGTTTCGGCACCTTGCTCACCAGCCCATCTCCATGAAAAACAACGCCGCCATGGCGTCGAGCACGATCACCACGAAAATCGATTGCACCACACTGGACGTGGTATGCGCGCCCACTGACTCGGCGCTGCCACTGACCTTGAAGCCCTCAAGGCAACCAATGGCCGCGATCAGGAAAGCGAAGACCGGCGCCTTGACCATGCCTACCAGGAAGTGCTCGACGCCGATGTCTTTTTGCAGCAGCGCCAGGAACATGGCCGGGGAAATATCCAGCGACACGGCGCAGACCACACCACCGCCGATAATCCCGCAAATCATTGCCAGAAACGTCAGCAGCGGCAACGACACCAGCAGCGCCAGAACCCGTGGCAGCACCAGCAGTTCAACGGGGCTCAGGCCCAGGGTGCGCACGGCGTCGATTTCTTCATTGGCTTTCATCGAACCGATCTGCGCGGTGAAGGCGCTGGCCGTACGTCCGGCCATGAGAATCGCGGTCAGCAGCACGCCGAACTCTCGCAGGAATGAAAACGCGACCAGATTCACGGTGAAGATCGTAGCGCCGAAAGTCTTGAGTATCGTTGCGCCGAGAAAGGCGACCACTGCGCCCACCAGAAAGGTCAGCAGCGCCACGATAGGCGCAGCGTCCAGGCCGGTCTGCTCAATGTGCACAAACACTGAAGTCAGGCGCCAGCGACGTGGACGCAAAAAGTTGCGCAGCAGGGTTTCGATGATCAGGCCGATGAAGCCCAGCAACTGCAGGGTGTCGCTCCACAGCGTGTACACCGCCCCGCCAATGCGCGCCAGCAGTTGCAGGCCTACCGCGGTTTCCGGCTCTTTGACCGGCGCGCAGTAATCGCACAAAGCCGCCTGAATGGTTTGCAGCAGGGCGCGGCTGGAGACCGGCAAGTCGGGCGCCTGCACCGCCAGCCGGGCCAGGCGCTGTGTGCCCAGCAGCTCGACCAGTAACGAAGCGCCAGCGGTGTCCAGCGCGTGCAACCCGCTAAGGTCCACCGGGACATTCGCGTCGTAGTTGCCGCCCAGGCCGTCGGTCTGGCGCTTGAGCGCCGAGTAATGCGCCAGGGTCCAGTCGCCCGCAATGCGCAACTGCGCAGGCTGGCTGGTCGCGTCCAGCACCGCGCTGCCCGGGCGCCCGCTGGCATTGACGTGAACCTCTTGGGCAGATGCGGTGAGCGGAGGCGTGGTCATGGATGTGCCTGTTATTGTCCGTCGGGGGCCGCAGCCTCAGGTTTCTCGGCGGCAGGTGCATCTGCTGCAGGTTCCTTGGCAGCAGGCTCGTCAGTGGCAGACTTCGCGTCTTTGTCTTTCGAGTCGGGCTGAGCGCCTTGAGAGCGGCTGTCATCGCCACCCGGCTTGAGACGGTTCAGCCTGCCCGACTGACGCGTAACCGCTGGCTGATCGCTCTCCGTGACTTTGAAGCGCAGCACTCCGATCATCTGCCCATCTTCAGTCAGCACCCTCACCTGCCAGTTGCCGACGGCGTCTTGAGGGAAATTCTGTTTGTGGGTCCAGGCACGATAGCCTTCTTTACGCCCGCCATGAATATCCAGCGCGATGCGCTCGCCCTCTTCGCCGTTGTGGCGCCACACATGATAGATACGCTCTTCCAGGCCGCGAGGCGCGTTGATCGAGGTGTAGGCGTAAAGCCCACCCGCGCGCAGCTGGTTCACGCTGATTTCGGTGATGCTCTCGCCGGGCTTGCGGTTCTTGTTGTCGAAGTCGGTACTGACCGCGACTTCAGTCAGCCACAAGGTCGCGGGCGGCACCCAGGAACGCAGCAGCCAGCCTGCGCCGCCGATCACCAGAATCGCCACCACCACGCCGAGCCCGCGCTTGAAGGTGTTCATCGGGAAGCTCGACGCCAGGCTCGGGAACGACAACAGCATGGCAATGCCCAGCGACAGCTTGTAACTCTCGGCCGTGGTCAGGTGCAGGATGATCGGCAAAGCGGTCAGCAAGGCAGCGAACAACGTCAGGGTGTGCAGCGCCATGAACAGCCAACGCCTACGCGCGAGCCATTTGTAGTACAGCGGATCAATGATGGAAATCAGCCCTGCCGCGCCGAGCAGCCCGGTAAACACGGCCTGGGCGCTGTTCCAGGTGGTGGTGATGAAGAAGAATGGCAGGACGAAAAACAGGCTTTCCTGGTGAATCATCTGCGTGCCGTAACGCAGCAGACCCTCGGGAATCTCACGTTTGAAGACTTTGGTGAACAGCACCATGGCGCTGCTTTCGACCATCAGCCACAGCCAGCTGACCAGCATCACCACGGCGATCCAGGTCGCCAGCCCTTCCTGACGATCCACCAGAATGAAGCTGGCAATCCCGGAAATGAAACCACCCGCCGCAATCAGCCCCGGATAGCGTTTCATCAGGCCGATTACGCGGTTGAGCAGGGATTTCCATTCAGGCATTTCGGCGATTCACTTGGTGGTCAGGGGAAAAAGGGGCGCAGGATAACAGTGCGATCGGTATTTCGAAAAAACACGGCAATCTGGTCAGGCCTCGGACCTGTGGGAGCGAATTCATTCGCGAAGACATCAGTACATTCGACGCAGATTCGTCGCATGTAATGGCCCCTTCGCGAATGAATTCGCTCCCACAGGTTTCCGTCCGGATCCAGGCTCTTCTACCGCCTGCGGCGATACACGCTTATACGCCATCCGATCAGCAACACCAGGAGTGCAATCGCCCCCACCGCCAGCCAATACAACTGGTTGTAGCTCAGCAGCGGTTGTTCCACTCGCCAGTAACCCTGTTGCGCCAGCAGCTCTCGCATCGCGCGGTTGGCGCCGTCCAGGCTGACGGCTTTGAAACGTTTGACCGGGTCAGCGAAACGACCCTTTTCATAGTCATTGAGGGCGCCCCAATAATAGTCCGCCAGCGCGCTGTTGCCCTGCACTGCCCAGGCCTGTTTGGCAATCGCGGCCTGCTTGATGCGCGCGAAGGTCGCCGGATCGAGGCCGTCTGTCTGCAGGTGCTTGAGCACTTCGCGCATAGCGTCCTTGGCCTGCTCGACGTCGTCACCGTCCACGTCGGCATTGAGGCTCATGAAGCCGCTGCCTCCAAACACTTCGCGATCCACCCAGGGCCCATAGGACAAGCCGCGCTTGAGGCGCAGATCGCTGTATAACGCCCATTCGAAATAGTCATCGAGCAGTTGCAGGGTTTCATCTGGCTGCTCATCCAGCAGCGGCTCGGTGTAGATCAGATGCAGCCGCGCGCCGTCGCCCAGCCCGCCACGGATCAGGGTGCGCTCGGTGTCAGCGTTGCCACTGGCCTCGGGCAAAGGCCGGTGCTCAGTCGGATCGACGGCGTCCAGCTCGCCGTACGTGCGCTCCAGGTAGCTGGGCAAGAGCCGATCCAGGTCGCCGACGACGATCAGCGTCATGTTGTTGGGCGCGTACCAGGCTTTGAAAATGTCTTCGATGCGATCCAGTTCGATGTGGCCCACTTGCGGGCGCTCGGCGCACTTGAGGCCCATTTCGACGGCCAACTGGCTGCTGGCGCTGTGGCCCAGGTCCTTGCGGTCCAGCCAGCGTTGCAGGTGCGAATAGTGACCGCCGTCTTCACGCTCGACGATGCGTTTGACGGTATCGAGTGATGACTGCTCGAAATGGGTTTTGGTCAAGACTTCCAGCAGCAGGTCCAACACCTTGCGCTGATTCTGCGCGGGGGCCTCGATTACGAATGTGGTGTCGGTGTTGCTGGTGAACGCATTCCAGTCGCCACCCAGCGCCTGCATGCGCTCTTCAAGCCCGCCTTCGCCGGATTCATCCACACCACTGAACAGCAAGTGTTCCAGCAGGTGCGGCAATTCCTTGTCTTCGCACGCAAAATCATCGAAGCCAATGCCTACCACCAGGCGAATCGACACATGGCCTTTTTCATAGCCGGGCTTGAGCAACAGTTGCAAACCGTTAGGCAACAGATAGCCCTCAACCTGAAAACGGTCGAGCGCAGATGAAGGCAGTGATATCAGAAACAGACAAGCGAACAGCAGGCAACGCATAAAACATGCTTCCTTGCGGGCCAGTATGTTTAACAGACTTCGATGTGCCCTGTACGTTCACATCGAGTCTTTTTATGCGGGCTGATTATGCGGGCTGGTCCGGCTGGCTTTCGCTGGACAGCGCCCCGGTGTCGGCGGTTTCGAGCACCACATAGGCGCTACTGCAAAACAGTGAGTTCAGGCGCTTCATGTCGGAAATCAGCTCCAGGTGCAGCGAGCTGGTTTCGATGCTTTGCACCACTTTGCGCTGCAGACGGCTGACGTGCGCGTGAGCCAGGCGTCTTTCCTGAGCGCGGAAGCGACGCTTCTCACGCAGCAACTGGCGAGCGCTTTCCGGGTCGCCGCTGAGAAACACCGACAAGCCAAGACGCAGGTTCGACAGCAATTGCGAGTGCAGACCAGCGAGCTCTTCGAGCCCCACGTCGGAGAACGAGCGGCGCTGGGATGTCTTCTGCTGCTGAACCTTACGCAACATGCGCTCGATCAGGCCGGCGGCCAGCTCCAGATTGATGGTCAGCTCGATGATTTCTGCCCAGCGCCGGTTGTCCTGCTCGCCGAGGTCTTCCCGCGGCATCTGCGCCAGGTACAGCTTGATGGCGCTGTACAGCGCTTCGACATCGTCGTTGAGACGGCGAATTTCCTGGGTCACCGCCGTCTGCGTGCCGCGCAGCACTTCGAGCATCGAGCCGAGCATGCCTTCGATCAGGTCGCCCATGCGCAAGGTTTCGCGCACCGCGTTGGCCAGCGCCAGGCTAGGCGTGGACAGCGCGGTCAAATCCAGATGGCGAGGCTTGGCCAGGCCGTTGACTTCGGGCCGTTCCGGCAGCAAAAACGCGCACAGCCGCGCCATCCAGCCCACGGTGGGCAGCATGATCAGGCAGCGCGAGGTGTTGTAGACCAGATGGAAACCAATGACCAGGTCCTGAGGGCTGAAGCCCAGGCTGTCGATCCAGTGCACCAGCGGGTCGAGCACCGGGATGACCAGCAGCAGACCGAACAGTTTGTACAGCAGGCTGCCCAGCGCCACTTGCCGCCCGGCGACGTTCTGCATGCTGGTGCTCAGAAAAGCCAGCATGCCGCTGCCAATGTTGGCGCCGATGACGAGACCTATCGCTACCGGCAGGCTGATGATTTCCGCACCAGCCAGGGTCGCGGTCAGCAATACCGCTGCCAGGCTGGAATAGGAAATCATCGCGAACAGTGCACCGACCAGAGCATCGAGCAACAGGTCGCCGGTCAGTGACGCGAACAGTACTTTGACGCCCGCGTTCTGGGTGATCGGCGCCGCAGCAGTCACGATCAGTTGCAACGCCAGCACGATCAGCCCCAGCCCGATGGCGACCCGCCCTAGCTGACCGATGCGGGTCTGCTTGCGGGACAGGAAGAAGATCACACCCAGAAATATCAGCAGCGGCGACAGCCACGACAGATCGAAGGTCAGGATCCGCGACATCAACGCGGTACCGACATCGGCGCCGAGCATGATCGCCAGCGCAGGCGTCAGCGCCATCAGGCCCTGGCCCACGAATGAGGTGACCAGCATGGCCGTGGCGTTGCTGCTTTGCACCACCGCAGTCACCAGAATCCCGGCGATAAACGCCAGCGGCCGCCTGGACATGTTCTGGCTGATGACCTGGCGCAGTTGCGAGCCGTACACCCGCAGGATGCCGGTACGAACAATGTGGGTGCCCCAGATCAGCAAGGCGACAGCCGATAGCAAATCGAGCAGGGTCAGCATACAAAAAGCCCCCTGAGGTGTGCCCCATACAGGGCAGCGAAATAAAGTGGCAGCAGATGGCGGCGACGAAGGGTGTCACTAACCTTTAGTCGGCCTTTGCCTTAAATGCCAGCAGTGGCCAACATTGATGCCCATTGAAACAAATCTGTAACAAATCAGCCAGATGGATTCTGTGGTTACAGCCCTGCAGGTTCACTCAAATCCCGTGGGAGCGAATTCATTCGCGAAGACGTCGGTACATCCGATAGAGATTCATCGTCTGTAAATGCCCTTTCGCGAATGAATTCGCTCCCACAGGGTTTGCGCCGTATCAGACACATTGAGTCGGCAGCGGCAAAAAAAAACGGGGCCTGTGATGGCCCCGTTTTTCTTCAAGCAGCCAACCAGCTTACTGACCCGGAACATCCTTGCGCAGCTTGACCGGCTCGCTCTGAGCTTTCTTCTTGGCCATTGCGATACGCATCTTGATGTTGATGGCTTCAACGGCCAGGGAGAACGCCATGGCGAAGTACACGTAGCCTTTAGGCACATGGACGTCGAATGCATCGGCAATCAGCACGGTACCGACCACGATCAGGAACGACAGCGCCAGCATCTTCAACGAAGGATGCTTCTCGATGAAGTCGCTGATGGTGCCCGCGCACAGCATCATGACCAGGACCGCAACGACGATGGCGGCAACCATGACCGGCACGTGGGACACCATGCCCACGGCGGTGATGACCGAGTCCAGCGAGAACACGATGTCGATGATCGCGATCTGGATGATGGTGTAGATGAACTTGCCACCCGCGCCTTTAGGCCCATCGACCGTTTCTTCTTCACCTTCCAGGCCGTGGTAGATCTCTTGCGAGCTTTTCCACAGCAGGAACAGACCACCGAAGAACAGGATCATGTCCCGCCCGGAGATGCCCTGCCCCATGACCACAAACAGATCGGCGGTCAGGCGCATGATCCAGGTAATCGACAACAGCAACAGGATGCGCGTGACCATGGCCAGCGCCAGACCGAAGATCCGGGTGCGCGCCTGCATATGCTTGGGCATGCGGCTGACCAGGATCGAGATCATGATGATGTTGTCGATGCCCAGAACGATCTCCAGGGCAGTCAGGGTGAAGAAAGCAATCCAGATTTCAGGACTGGTGAACCATTCCATTACGTGATCCTTTGAGCGTTTAACTTTAACGGCACAAGCCCGGCATTAACGCCGGGCTTGAGCCGCGCAACAATTGAGTCTTGGGTTACAGACTGCTGTACAGCGGGAAAATGCCCATCAGCAAAGCGGCAACCATTATGCACAGGCAAATCAGTACTGCCCACTTCAAGGTGAAGCGCTGGTGATCGCCGAACTCGATACCGGCCAGAGCTACCAACAGATAGGTCGATGGAACCAGCGGGCTGAGCAAGTGAACCGGTTGACCCACGATCGATGCGCGAGCCATCTCGACTGCGCTGATACCGTAGTGGGAAGCGGCTTCGGTCAACACCGGCAACACGCCGTAGTAGAACGCGTCGTTGGACATGAAGAACGTGAACGGCATGCTCACCAGTGCAGTAATCACCGCCAGGTAAGGGCCCATGGCTTCCGGGATGACCGCCAGCAGGCTTTTGGACATCGCATCGACCATGCCGGTGCCGGTCAGGATACCGGTGAAAATACCTGCCGCGAAGATAAGGCCGACGACTGCCAGTACGCTGCCGGAGTGAGCGGCGATACGGTCTTTCTGATCCTGCAGGTTCGGATAGTTGATGATCATGGCGATACTGAACGCGATCATGAACAGCACTGGCAGCGGCAACAGCCCCATGATCAGAGCGACCATCAGCAGCAGTGTCAGGCCACCGTTGAACCAGATCAGCTTCGGACGGCGGGCATCCGGGAACTGCGAAACACTGATTTCGCTGTGGTCAGCGTCGTCGCCATGCAGGTGCAGCTCGCCCAGACGAGCGCGCTCACGTTTGCCGTAGAAGTACGCAATCAGCAGAAGCGCGACCACACCGGCGCACATGGCCGGGATCATCGGCACGAAAATATCGGACGCATCAACATGCAAGGCACTGGCTGCGCGAGCGGTCGGCCCGCCCCATGGCGTCATGTTCATGATGCCGCCCGCCAGGATGATCAGACCGGCCATGATGCGCGGGCTCATGCCAATGCGGCTGTACAGCGGCAGCATGGCGGCAACGCAGATCATGTAAGTCGTTGCGCCATCACCGTCCAGGGAAACCACCAGCGCCAGCACCGCAGTGCCGACCGAGACTTTCATCGGGTCACCTTTGACCCATCTCAGAATCTGACGCACGGCCGGGTCGAACAGGCCGGAGTCGATCATCAAGGCGAAGTACAGAATGGCGAACATCAACATCACGCCAGTCGGCGCCAGCTTGGTGATACCCGCCAGCATCATCGGGCCGATGGTGGGGCCAAAGCCGCCGAACAGGGCAAAAATGATGGGTACCAGGATCAAGGCAATCAGCGCGGACATGCGCTTGCTCATGATCAAGTACATGAAAGCAACAACCATGGCAAAGCCGAGGAAGGTCAACATAGAAATACTCCAGGCGGTACGCGATTGGGTAAAGGCGAAGGGCGAATCAGCTCAAAGAGAGCGGCGCGTGGAGTTGGGGCGAAAGCGAGGAATGGAGCAGGGCACTAGAGCACATCAGGGTCACCATTTGTTGTTGTTAACTGGGCCTTTGGGCGTTGTGAAACGCACCTGTGGCTGACCGGTCTTTTGCCGGCGGTGAACGGATCCTAATCGCCCAAGCTTTCATCCACCTTTCGTTGCTGAAACCTTTGAGCGTTAGTTGCTCAAGACGAATGCGCGATCGAGGGGTCAGACGCTTTATCGACTTTCAGCGAGACAGGAAAAGGAAAATGGACCAGGTCACCCACGGCGGCTGCCATTGCGGCAGCTTGCGTTACCAGTTCGATGCGCCCTTGCAGGACATCGCTCATTGCCACTGCTCGATCTGCCGCCGGACGTCGGGCGGGATTGTCATGACCTGGATTTCGGTGCCCATCGCTTCATTTCAATGGACCGAAGGCAGCCCGACCCCTTACGACTCAGGCCCGACTTGCGTGCGCTATTTCTGCAATAACTGTGGAGCGCAACTGGCCTTGTTGTCGCGCAACAGCCCCGAGCTGATCGACGTGACCGTGGCCACATTCGACCACCCGGAGCTTGCGCCTGCCAACCGCCATATCTGGACCGACAACCGCCTGCCTTGGCTGCATCTGGATGAGCAATTGCCGGGGGAGGCAGAAGAAACAGTTTGAAGCGAGAACGCGGTGCATCAGGCACACCGCATACCCCTGTGGGAGCGAATTCATTCGCGAAGGCTGCGTCAAGACCGATGAAGATGCACCGACTGTACCGGCCTTTTCGCGAATGAATTCGCTCCCACAGGTCCGAGGTCTGCCAAGACCTTTATGTGCTTCCAGTAGGCCGTGCGGAAAGACAGGGAATCTCCCACAGGGACGTCAGCGTCAGGAAGAAAACTGCGAAGCCAGTTCGCGCAGCAGCACTTCGGCTTCAAGCACTTTGCGCACTGAATCTTCTGCCTTGTCGCGGGACAGGTTCAGGCGAGTGTAGATCTCGTCAGGGATCACTTCCGCCGGGCCGGAGCCGATGCCGTTCTGGCGCAACAGGCGCACGGCGAGGTAAACCAGATTGGCGTACTCGCAATGTTCGCCGTCGTAGGTCGGATCATGCTGGAAGCGCAGGGCGGTACACAGTTCGTCCGGCATGTCCCAGTAGCGCATCAACCAGGAGCCCATCTGCTCGCGGCTGATACCCAGCAGGTGCTGCTCGACATAGCTGTGATGCAGGTGCGGATTGACCTCCAACTGGCGGCAGATCAGCGAGAAGTGCGGCGGGAATACATGCGCCAGCAGCAGGTAGCCAAAGTTGTGCAGCAATCCGGCCAGGTACGTCAGGCCAGCTTCCGGGCGCTGGGCACGGGGAATCGCGCGGGTCAGACCTTCGATAACGGCCGCCGTGTAGATCGACTGCTGCCAGTAAGGCGTGGTCTGCTGCGGGTGATCCTTGGGCAGGCTCAGGGTTTTACCCAACGCCAGGCCCAACGCCAGGTTGATCACCAGATCGAACCCAAGGACCCGAACAATGGCATCTTCGACCGAACGGATCTTGCCAGTCGAGGCGTAGTACGGCGAAGCCGCCCAGCTCACCACTTGGGCGGCCAGCGCAGGATCGGTCTCGACCACGCCGGTGATGTCGTCGATAGTCGCGTCGGGGTCGACCCGCAATTTAATGATTTTCTGCGCCGTCTCGGCCAGCGGCGGGATTTCCAGCGTGGCTTCCAGGCGTTGCTGAATGCGACGCGCGGTGAAGGCTTGCATGGCCTGGGTGATTTCCTCGCGGTCATCATCCGGGCGATCAAGATTGGGCTTGATAGTGCTCAGCAGTTCGCCGAAACGCGCAGCACTGGCCTTGCTGAGCATGGTCTTGAAATCGTCGCTGCTGACTTCCAGCAAGACACCCGGCTCGCCCGAGCCAATCAATACAGACGGCTCTTGCAACAAACGCTCGTCATACAGGCAAGGCGAACTGGTCAGCGCAGGCACGCCTGGCAACACTTGCAGGCTGTGCTTGTTGAGCATTTTGAGCAGGCGTGCATGAGGCACGGCCACCAGCTTGCGGCCGGTCAACTCAGTGATGCGGCTGAGGTCCAGCAGCTGGCTTTGAGGGAACAGGATCAGAAGTGCGCCAACGGCGTCCTCGACCAACACTGCCTGGACCTTTCGTTCATCAGGCAGTTGCGAGCCCTCAGGGACCTCGCTGTAGTTGATCGCTAGTTTGCCGAGCAATTGCCGAATGACGGACGGCGTATGAGGAGCTTCATCGACGTGGGCAACTTCTGTCATGGTCAGTATCCGATTTCTTACAGTCGCTGAAGTATAACCAGCTTGGCTGTTAACGGTGTGATGGGATCGTCAAAGCGATGACCTGCATCACACCTGACCATATTGCTGGCCGTGACGCAACCAACGCTCCAGCAGCGGGCTGACGTGTTGCGGCCAGCGCTCCAGCAGCGCCTGGGCGGCGTCGCGCACGGCGGGCAGCAGGTCGGCGTCGCGCATCAGATCGGCCACCTTGAACTGCAAAAGCCCGGTCTGGCGAGTGCCCAGCATTTCGCCGGGGCCGCGCAGTTCGAGGTCCTTCTCGGCGATCACGAAGCCGTCGTTGGTCTCGCGCATGATACCCAGGCGCTGACGACCGATTTGCGACAACGGCGGGTGGTACAGCAGCACGCAATGGCTGACCGCACTGCCGCGCCCGACGCGACCCCGTAATTGGTGCAGTTGGGCCAGGCCCAGCCGCTCAGGGTTTTCGATGATCATCAGGCTGGCATTGGGCACATCGACGCCGACTTCAATCACGGTCGTTGCCACCAGCAACTGCAAGGCGCCCTGTTTGAATTCGGCCATGACGGCGGCCTTTTCCGCTGGCTTCATCCGGCCATGGATCAAACCAACCCGGAACTCGCCAAGCGCACTGGTCAGCTCTTCAAACGAGGTCTCCGCCGCCTGGCAGGTGAGCTCTTCGGACTCTTCGATCAGCGTGCATACCCAATACGCCTGACGGCCTTCCGCGCAGGCAGCACGCACCCGCTCGATGACCTCGATGCGCCGGGTGTCGACCACCAGCACCGTATTGACCGGCGTGCGGCCCGGTGGAAGTTCGTCGAGGATCGACGTGTCGAGGTCCGCGTAGGCGCTCATGGCCAGGGTTCGCGGGATCGGCGTGGCAGTCATGATCAGTTGATGCGGGCACATCAGACCACCGACGCCTTTTTTGCGCAGGGCCAGACGTTGTTGCACGCCGAATCGATGCTGTTCGTCAATGATCACCAGGGCGAGGTTCTTGAACTGCACTTCGTCCTGAAACAACGCATGGGTGCCGACCACCATGGGTGTGCCGGTCGCAATCTGCTCCAGTGAAGTGACCCGCGCCTTGCCCTTGAGCTTGCCCGCCAGCCACGCCACTTCGATGCCCAGCGGCTCAAGCCAGCGTTTGAAGTTGATGTAATGCTGCTCGGCGAGAATCTCCGTCGGAGCCATCAGCGCCACCTGATACCCAGCTTCCAGCGCCTGCAGAGCCGCCAGCGCAGCGACAACTGTTTTGCCCGCGCCCACATCGCCTTGAATCAAACGCAGCATGGGCTCCGGCTGGCTGAGGTCGTAGGCGACCTCGTTGCCGACCCGCTGCTGAGCGCCAGTGGGCGGGAAGCCCAGGTTGGCGAGAAATTGCTTCGGCAGTTTTTTCGCCAACGGCAAGGCCGGAGCCCGCTGCGAGCGCAGGCTTTCACGCAGCCTTTGCTGGGACAACTGGTGAGTCAGCAGCTCTTCGAACGCCAAGCGATGCTGCGCCCAGTGATGTCCCAACGCCAATTCTTCAACGTCGGCGTCCGCAGGTGGGTGATGCAGGTAGCGAATCGCTTCGTCCAGCGGAGCGAGCTGATAGTCCCGGGCGAGCTCTTCCGGCAGCCAGTCGGGCAGGCTTTTCGGACCCAGCATGGCCAGGGTCTGCTGGCTCAACTGGCGCAAGCGTTGCTGGGTCAGGCCTTCGGTGGTCGGGTAGATCGGCGTCAGGGTCTGCTCTACGGGAGGTGACTCACTGCCGGTCAGCGCACGGTATTCCGGATGGTAGATTTCCAGGCCGGACGCACCAGGGCGGGCCTCACCAAAACAGCGGATATGCGTGCCACGCTTGAGGCCGTCTTTCTGGGCATTGCTGAAATGGTAGAAGCGCAGGCTCAAACTGCCGGTGCCGTCGTTCAGACGCACCAGCAAGCTGCGACGTTTGCCCATGACCACATCGGCGCCGCTGACAGTGCCTTCGATCACCGCGTCCTGACCGGGACGCAACTGGCCGATGGGCACCACGCGGGTGCGATCCTGATAACGCAGCGGAAGATGGAACAGTACGTCCTGGAGGTTTTCCAGGCCGACCTTCGCGAGCTTTTCAGCCATGGCCTCGCCGACGCCCTTGAGCGCCGTGACCGAGACGTGGGACAACTCGCTCATGCCTGCACTCAGCTCGCTTCGGTTTTCGGACGGGCCACGGAACACAGACGCACGGAGTCAGCGAGAATCTCGATCGCCTTGGGCCGTGGGAAGCTGGCGCGCCAGGCAATTGCCACGGTCCGGAACGGAACCGGCGCAGTCAGCGGACGCACTTCAATAACGCCAGGGGCGTAGTGATGGCTGTCTACGGCTGACATCGGCAGGATCGAAATACCCAACCCGGACGCCACCATATGGCGGATGGTTTCCAGCGAGCTGGATTCCACCGTCGTGTGTTTCGCGCCTTCGCTGCCCTTGGTCAGGGTTGGACAGGCTTCGAGCACCTGATCGCGGAAGCAATGACCTTCACCTAACAGCAACAGGCTCTTGTCGTTGAGCGCCGAGGCGTCGATGGTCGCTTTCTGGGTCCATGGGTGATCGGCAGGCATCAGGACGTAGAACGGCTCGTCATAAAGCTGCATGGTCAGCACATCGGCTTCATTGAACGGCAACGCAATGATGATCGCGTCCAGCTCACCGTTACGCAGTTTGTCGCGCAGCACGTGAGTGAAGTTTTCTTCGATGTACAACGGCATCTGCGGGGCGACCCGGTGCAGTTGCGGAATCAGATGGGGAAACAGGTAAGGGCCAACGGTGTAGATCGCGCCGACTTTAAGAGGGGCGGTCAGTTGGTTCTTGCCAGCCTGAGCCAGTTCGCGAATGCCTTGAGCCTGCTCCAGAACCTTCTGTGCCTGGGCGACGATGCCTTCACCGACGGGCGTCAGACGCACGGCACTCTTGCTGCGCTCGAAGATAAGCACACCAAGTTCATCTTCAAGCTTTTTCACGCCGACCGACAATGTCGGCTGGCTGACGTGACAACGCTCGGCGGCATGGCCGAAGTGCTGTTCTTGAGCGAGGGTTACGATGTAGCGCAATTCTGTGAGAGTCATAACGTGCGTCCATGAAGTTGCGGCCCCAGCATAGCGGCTGCAATCGATAGACGCACGTTATCAAGCTACCGCGTTGTATCAAAATTGCGATTTAACGCTTATCCAGCGAGTAAACAAATGGTGCAAGGATCTCAATGGTGCCGTTGTTCAGCGTTTCGGCCGGAGGTTTAGGCAGCGGCTGAGCACGACGGATCATCTCCATGGTGGCTCGGTCCAGTGACGGGCTGCCTGAACTGCTGGCAATCGAGTACGACAGGACGTTGCCTTCGGCATCCACGACGAAGCGCAGACGGCTGACGCCTTGCATACCGCGACGACGAGCATCTTCCGGATACTTCTTGTACTTGGCCAGATGGCGCAACAGATCACTTTGCCAGCTTGGCAGCGCGGTACTCGGCGGCGAAGGCGGCGCAGGTGGTGTCGGCGCAGCGGACTTTTGCACAGGTGCGTTGGTCGGTGGCGTATCAACCGGCTTTTCGTCAGCGGGCTTTTCCTGCGGAGGCTCAGGCTTTTTCACCGGCTTTGGCGGCTGCGGTTTAGGCTTGGGCTTGACCACGGGCTTGGGCACCGCGATTTCTGCCTTCTCGACTTCAGCCACTTTAGGCACGGGAATTTCTTCCACAGGTGCGGGCGGCTGAGGCGGTTGCACGACTTTCGGTGGTGGCGGCGGCGCAGGCTCCGGCTCTGGAGCCAGCTCGACCATCATCGCTGCCGGTGGCAGCTCGATGGCCTGGGATGCAGGCCAGCGAAGTGCGACCACGATCGCAATGGCGTGCACGGCCAGCACCAACAACAGACTACCGCTATAGCGAGTCAGTTTTTGGCGCGTACTGATCATTTCTTACCAACCGTCTCGAGACCGACCAGACCCACTTTCAGATAACCCGCACCGCGCAGGGCATTCATGACTTCCATCAGGTCGCCATAATCGACGCCTTTGTCAGCCTGGAAGAAGATCGTGGTGTCCTTCTTGCCTTTCGTCCTGGCATCGAGGATCTGACCCAGCTGCTCACGGGCAACCTTGTCATCACCCAGGTAAACGCTCTGGTCAGCCTTGACGCTGAGGAAGATCGGCTTCTCGGGTCTAGGCTGTGGCTTGGCGGTGGAGGCGGGCAGATCAACCTTGATGTCGACGGTCGCCAACGGCGCCGCCACCATGAAGATGATCAGCAGTACCAACATGACGTCGATGAACGGCGTGACGTTGATTTCGTGGTTTTCGGCGAGATCGTCGTCGCCTTCTTTCAGATGCATGCCCAAGGTTTAGCCCACCTTGACCATGTGCGCAGAATGGGAGCGTTCGTTCGGCTGGTGATCCAGATCACGGCTGACCAGCAACAGAACCTGCGCCGAGGCGTCGGAAACCTGTGCCTTGTAGCCCGCGATGGAGCGCGCGAAGACGTTGTAGATAACGACCGCAGGAATCGCCGCAACCAGACCCAATGCAGTGGCCAGCAATGCCTCGGCGATACCGGGCGCCACAACCGCGAGGTTGGTGGTCTGGGTTTTGGCGATGCCGATAAAGCTGTTCATGATGCCCCATACGGTACCGAACAGGCCCACAAACGGCGCCGTCGAACCAATGGTCGCCAGCACGCCGGTGCCCATGCTCATGTTGCGGCCGCATGCGGCAACCAGACGCTCAAGACGGAAGCTGACGCGCTCCTTGATGCCTTCACGTTCGCGGCTGTTGACCGACAAGCGCATTTCTTCCATCGCGTCGTGCACCAGCAGATTGGCGAGGGTGCCTTCTTTGGCGGCAGTCTCGCTCGCCTCGGACAGAGTGCGAGCCTTCTTCAGGTTAACGATTTCGGTGCGCAGACGACGCTTGGCGCCCAGCAGCTCGAAACCCTTGGCGATCCAGATGGTCCAGGTAATGATCGACGCAATCGCCAGGCCGATCATCACGGCCTTAACGATGATGTCGGCATTCTGGTACATGCCCCATGGCGACAGGTCGTGGGCCATGCCCAGGCTGTTATCCTCTTCGACCATGGCCGGGCCTTCGACAGGCGCTACACCCGGCTGAACCACCGGCGCGGTGGTCTCAGTGGTCGGTGCCGCCGTGGTGGCTGGCGCCGTTACCGGAGCAGGGCTCGCAGCTGGAGTCGTTGGGGCAGTCTGGTCAGCCAGTGCGACAGGTGCAAGCATCAGGCTCAACAACAGAGCTGCGATACCGCGCCACGCACGGGACAGGCTGGGTAGCTGGGTTGGCGAAGCGGAAGAGGTAGTACGTGTCATGCTGGCCGGACCTGAGAGAAGAAAAATTTGGGTCGTTCTGCTGGTTCGAGCAGTTGCGCTCGAGGCGTGAAGAGAACAAACGGGCCGGTATTATTGCAAGTAATTCTTGTTAACAAAAGTAATAATGTATCTTTTTTTCTATCAGCAGGGGTCAGGTGATTAAGAATCACTCTTGTTACGACCGCTGTGAACTGCCATTTCCATGGAGACAAGACATGTCCGCCCCCACTGTTTTGATTGCCGGTTGCGGCGATGTCGGCAGCCGACTGGCCAATCAATTGACCCCGCAGGGTTGGACCGTTTACGGCCTGCGCCGCACGATTTCCCGCTTGCCAGCCGACGTGATCGGCGTCGCCGGCGACTTGTTCGATCCTGCAACACCGGCCGCCTGGCCGCGGGTTCCCCTCGATTACCTGGTGTACTGCGCGACACCCACTGACCGCGACGAGGCAGGCTATCGAGCGGCGTATGTCGAAGGGTTACGCAAAGTACTGGGCTGGATGGCCGAGCATCAACAGCACCCCAAGCGCATCATTTTTGTATCCAGCAGTAGCGTCTATGGGCAGCAGCACGGGGAGTGGGTCGATGAGACCTCGCCCACCGATGCCAGCGCCTTCTCTGGCAAAGTCATGCTGGAAGCGGAGCAATTGGCGCTGAACAGCGGCTTGCCCGCCACCATCGTGCGCCTGACGGGGATTTACGGGCCTGGTCGCAGCGATTTGTCCAACAGGGTTCGCGAAGGCTACAGCGTGGCCATCGACCCGCCTTTATATGGCAACCGGATTCATGCGGATGATGCAGCAGGGTTACTGGCGTATCTGCTCGACGCAGACGCACGCGGCATCCCTCTGGATGATTGCTATATCGGCGTGGACGACGCCCCGGCCCCGCTGGCAGAGGTGGTCCAATGGATGCGCGAATACCTGAACGTCACCCAGTGGGCTGAAAACTCAAGCCTGCGCCGCTCCGGCAGCAAACGCTGCAGCAACGCGCGCGCCAAAGCGCTGGGCTGGGTGCCGAGCTATGCGACGTACAAAGAAGGGTATGCGGCGTTACTGGCTGAGGAGTGAAAGTTTTGGACGCCTCAGCCACATAACCTGTGGGAGCGAATTCATTCGCGAAGAGGCCAGTACATTCGATGCATCTTCATCGACCTGAACATTGCCTTCGCGAATAAATTCGCTCCCACGGGGTTGCGGGGGTTTCTGCTAATTACTTCTCAAGCAACCAACGGCGCGGGCCTGGGCGCAGTTCAGGCATGTCGTTGGCCTGGGCGGCGTTGACGGCCTGGAAGATTTCCAGCTGATTGCCTTTGCGCGAGAAGATCCAGGCGTTGCCCTGCTCGGCCTTCTCCAGCCACATGCTGTCGTACTCGCCGCTCATGGCTGCGCAATCACCGGCCAGGCACAGCGCGTAGCGATCGTTCTCCGGCAGGCCCTGAATGCTGCCGTTAGGCAGGAACTCGACTTTGCCGCCCTGGCCGTCACCGCTGACGATGGTCCACTTGCCGCCCATGTAGGCGCTATAAAGTGCCGCTTCGAAACTGCTACCGGTAGGCGCGCCGTCAGCGGCCGGGGTTTTGGGCTGCACAAAGCGCTGTTCCGGGCCTGACTCGCTGGCGGCCTGGACAAGCTCATCGCCTTTAACCTGCAGGTCTTCGACGAAGTTGTAGTAGTCGATCCGCAACTTGCCCTTGTCGGCGCTGGCGATTTTGCCTTCACCGACCTCAAAGCCATTGGAATACAGCGCCTGACCAGCTTTGGTGTTGATCTGCCATTCCAGGTTCGGCCCATTGGCGAGCAGCGCCTGGCGCAGATTGTCGCCTTTGACAGCCGCATCGATGGCAGCCTGATTGATCCATGTGCCGTCCGGGTTACGGTCGGCATGGCTGGCACAGCCTGTCAGAAACAAGGCCGTCAGGGAGAGGGCGAGCGCAAAGCGCATAACTGAATCCTTCTAGATCAGAGACGGCGGGAAACACACCCCGCCGTTGATTTATTCGATGACGAGAATCGCGTCCATCTCGACCTGAGCACCACGTGGCAACGCAGCAACGCCGATGGCGGCACGCGCCGGGTACGGCTGCTCGAAGTATTTGCCCATGATTTCATTGACCTTGGCGAAGTTGCCCAGGTCCGTCAGGAAGATGTTCAGTTTGACGATGTCACGGAACGAACCGCCTGCCGCTTCAGCCACCGACTTGAGGTTCTCGAAGACCTGAACGACCTGGGCTTCGATGCCGTCGACCAGTTCCATGGTTTTCGGATCGAGGGGAATCTGCCCGGACATATAGACAGTATTGCCAGCTTTGATCGCCTGGGAGTAAGGGCCGATGGCCGCAGGGGCTTTGTCGCTGGTGATAACGGTCTTGGTCATGAAGAACTCCTGATGGGTAGTTGGCTACGCACGCATGCGGGTGATACGAATGACCCCGGTCAAGGCACGAAGTTTTCTGATGACACGGGCCAGATGCACGCGGTCGTGCACGCTGACCACCAGTTGGACCACGCTGATGCGACCATCGCGCTCGTCCATGCTGATTTTTTCGATGTTGCCGTCAGCCGCGTTGACGCTGCTGGCCAGCAAGGCAATCAGGCCGCGCTGATGTTCCAGCTCGACACGCAATTCGACGTTGAATTCGCCCGTAACGTCCTTGGCCCAGGACAGCTGGATGCATTTTTCCGGGTTGTGGCGGATTTCGCTGATGTTGCGGCAGTTGTCCAGGTGCACAACCATGCCTTTGCCCGCAGACAGGTGGCCCACGATAGGGTCGCCCGGAATCGGTGTGCAGCATTTGGCATAACTGAGCACCAAACCTTCGGTACCGCGAATCGCCAACGGACCTTCGGTGCCGGGCAATTGCTCACCCTCACCAAGCAAGCGGCGCGCAACCACGTAAGCCATGCGATTGCCCAGGCCGATGTCTTCGAGGAGATCTTCGATGACCTCGACTCGATATTCGGCCAGCACCAGCTGCACCCGTTCGGCGTTGATCTTGTCCAGGCTGCTGTCGAAACCGTTCAACACCTTGTTGAGCAGACGCTCCCCAAGGCTGATGGACTCAGAGCGGCGTTGCAGCTTGAGGGCGTGGCGGATGTGGGTGCGAGCCTTGCCGGTGACGACAAAGTTCAGCCAGGCAGGATTCGGCCGCGCGCCCGGCGCACTGACGATTTCAACCGTCGAGCCGCTCTGCAACGGCTCGGACAGCGGCGCCAGACGGCGATTGATCCGACAGGCGATGCAGCTGTTGCCCACATCTGTGTGCACGGCATAAGCGAAGTCGACCGCCGTGGAGCCTTTGGGCAGCTCCATGATCCGGCCTTTGGGCGTGAAGACGTAGACCTCGTCCGGGAACAGGTCAATCTTCACGCTCTCGATGAATTCCAGCGAGTTACCGGCGCGCTGCTGCATTTCCAGCACGCCTTTGACCCACTGACGCGCACGGGCGTGGGTGCCTTTTGGCACTTCGTCGTCGGACGATTTGTAGAGCCAGTGCGCGGCAATTCCGTTATTGGCCATTTCTTCCATTTCGCGGGTGCGAATCTGGATTTCAATCGGTACGCCATGCATGCCGAACAGGGTCGTGTGCAGGGACTGGTAGCCGTTGGCCTTGGGAATTGCGATGTAATCCTTGAAGCGGCCGGGCAGCGGTTTGTACAAATTATGTACAGCGCCGAGCACCCGGTAGCAGGTGTCAACCTTGTCGACGATGATGCGGAACGCGTAGACATCCATGATTTCATTGAAGGCGCGACGCTTGCCGCGCATCTTCTTGTAGATGCCGTAGAGGTGTTTCTGCCGCCCGCTGACTTCGCCTTCGATGCCGTCGACCGACAGGCAGTGGCTCAGCGACTCTTCGATCTTGTTGACCAGTTCCTTGCGATTGCCCCTGGCGCGCTTGACCGCCTGACCAATACGCGAGGACCGCATCGGGTACATCGCCTTGAAGCCCAGGTCTTCAAATTCGATGCGGATGCTGTGCATGCCCAGCCGGTTGGCAATGGGCGCATAGATCTCAAGGGTTTCCTTGGCGATCCGTCGGCGCTTTTCGCCAGACAGCACTTCAAGGGTGCGCATGTTGTGCAGGCGGTCGGCGAGCTTGACCAGAATCACGCGGATGTCACGCGCCATGGCCATGGCCATTTTCTGGAAGTTTTCCGCCTGGGCTTCGGCCTTGGTCTCGAAGTTCATCTGGGTCAGTTTGCTGACCCCATCGACCAGTTCGGCCACGGTTTCACCAAACTGGGCGCAGAGCGCTTCTTTGGCAATACCGGTGTCTTCGATCACGTCATGCAGCATCGCGGCCATCAGGCTTTGATGGTCCATGTGCATGTCGGCAAGGATGTTGGCCACGGCAAGAGGATGCGTGACGTAAGCTTCACCGCTGCGACGGCGTTGGCCATCGTGGGCTTGCTCAGCGTAGAAATACGCGCGGCGGACCAGATTTACCTGGTCCTTGCCGAGGTAGGTCGAAATGCGATCGGCGAGGGCGTCTATGCTCGGCATGGTATTACCCCTTGCCGATGGCTTTTTCCCTGCGCCGTACTACGTCGACCCGGCATAGGCTTAGACGGCCTCGTTGGACTCGTCCTCGAAAGCGGCGAAAAGCGGCTCATCTTCAACGATTTCAGCTTCTGCGATTACAGCGTAATCCATCAGGCCCGCTGCGATTTCGCGCAGAGCCATAACGGTAGGCTTGTCATTTTCCCAGGCCAGCTTTGGTTCTTTGCCGCCGGTTGCCAGTTGACGAGCACGCTTTGTGGAGAGCATGACCAGCTCAAAGCGGTTATCCACGTGTTCTAGGCAGTCTTCAACGGTTACGCGGGCCATGGGTATTCCTCGTAGCAAATGCGGATGCGCGATGCCCGGATGGGCGAGCGGACTGCGGAGTTTACTAGCTGCACGCTGTAAGCTTCAAGCGGCAAGCCGCCAGTGGTCGGATTTAACTGACCAGCCGCTGCCCGCAACCCGCTGGATTCAGGCCAGCAACTGCGCAAGCAGGTGACTGAAACGCTGCTGCTGATGCGTCTGAGTCAGCAGATTGGAGCGGAAAATCGCTTTCAGGTCTTCCAGCGCGACGTTGAAGTCGTCGTTGATGACGATGTAATCGTACTCGCCGTAGTGGCTCATCTCGCTGACCGCTTCGCGCATCCGGCCTTCGATGATTTCATCGCTGTCGGTGCCACGGCCAGTCAAGCGGTGGCGCAAGGCCTCCTGAGACGGCGGCAGAATGAAGATCGAACGCGCGTCCGGCATGACCTTGCGGACCTGCTCGGCACCTTGCCAGTCGATCTCCAGAATCAGGTCATGGCCTTCATCCAGGGTTTGCTGCAGGTGACTCTGGGAAGTGCCGTACAGATTGCCGAAGACTTCCGCCTGCTCAAGAAAATCACCGTGCTCGATCATGCGCACGAATTCGGCGCGATCGACAAAGTGGTAATTCACGCCGTCGACTTCACCTGCACGCATGGCGCGGGTGGTGTGCGATACGGAAACGCGGATCGACGGCTGGGCGTCGACCAGAGCGTTGACCAGGCTGGTCTTGCCCGCGCCGGACGGGGCGGAAACGATGTACAGGGTGCCGGTGCTATGGGTCATGTCAGGGTTAGCCTTACTCAATATTCTGCACTTGTTCACGCATCTGCTCGATCAACACTTTAAGGTTGACCGCCGCTTGCGTGCTGCGCGGGTCGAATGCTTTGGAGCCCAGGGTATTGGCTTCGCGGTTTAGCTCTTGCATCAGAAAATCCAGACGCCGCCCGGCCTGACCACCCGCCTTGAGCACGCGACGCACTTCCGTCACGTGGGTGCTGAGCCGGTCAAGCTCTTCGGCGACATCGCTTTTCTGCGCCAACAGCACCATTTCCTGCTCCAGTCGCTGCGGATCAAGCTCGGCCTTCATGTCGGCGAAGCGATCGAGCACCTTCTGGCGCTGGGTGGCGAGCATCTGCGGCACCAGGGTCTTGAGGGTCGCTACCTCAACGGTGATGGAGGTCAAACGGTCATCGAGCAGCTTGGCAAGATCGGCGCCTTCACGGCCACGGCCGTTCTTCAACTCGGTCAGCGCGTCATTGAACAACGCGAGCGCCTCTTTATTCAGCGCCTGTGGATCGCTGGCATCAGCGACGAGCACGCCAGGCCAGGCCAGTACTTCCAGAGGGTTCAGGGGCGCAGGTTGCTTGATCAGGCCGGCCACCAGTTCAGCGGCGGCGACCAGTTGGGCGGCGCGTTCGCGATCAACCTGCAACGGCTTGCCGGCGGTTTCTTCGACGAAGCGCAAGGTGCATTCAACCTTGCCCCGAGACAGGCCTTGGCGCAGTGCTTCGCGCACCGCGCTTTCCAGGTCGCGGAAAGATTCCGGCAAACGCAGGTGTGGTTCCAGATAGCGATGATTGACCGAGCGTAGCTCCCAGCTCAGGGTGCCCTGAGTGCTGGCCCGTTCGACCCGGGCAAAAGCCGTCATGCTGTGGACCATGGGAATTACCTCATTAAGTCAATCAAGTGACTTTAATCCGTGGAACAGAGGCTGCCGTGCAACCCAGCGCTTTGCGACGCCTGGATGTCATGAAAAAACGACAGTCTGTAAAGGCGCAGGATTGTAGCGCAGTGCAGGGGATGCGCCCAATCCACGAATGCGACAAGCGATGCATGGTTTTTGAACGTCGCCGCAAAGCCCCGTTTCAGAGGCCTCTTTGCCCACCGATTGTCATCCACTGGTTTTAGAAGTGCCCAGCACAGGCTTGCGCCTCTATAATGCTCGGCAGTTTTCCGTCTCAGTACAGGTATCCCAGATGAAACGTCCAAGTGGTCGCGCCGCCGATCAGCTCCGCTCGATCCGCATCACCCGCAACTACACCAAACACGCCGAGGGTTCTGTGCTGGTCGAGTTTGGTGACACCAAAGTGATCTGCACCGTGAGTGTCGAGAACGGCGTGCCGCGCTTCCTTAAAGGCCAGGGCCAGGGCTGGCTGACCGCTGAATACGGCATGCTGCCCCGTGCTACCGGCGAGCGTAACCAGCGCGAAGCCAGCCGTGGCAAACAAGGTGGCCGCACCCTGGAAATCCAGCGCTTGATCGGTCGCTCCCTGCGCGCTGCGCTGGACATGTCCAAGCTGGGCGACGTCACCCTGTACGTCGACTGCGACGTGATCCAGGCCGATGGCGGCACCCGCACAGCGTCCATCACCGGCGCCATGGTCGCCTTGGCCGATGCGCTGAAAGTGATCAAGAAACGTGGCGGCCTCAAGGGCGGCGACCCGCTCAAGCAGATGATTGCAGCCGTATCGGTTGGCATGTATCAGGGCGAGCCTGTGCTGGATCTGGACTATCTTGAAGATTCGGCCGCCGAGACCGACCTCAACGTGGTGATGACCAGCGCTGGCGGCTTTATCGAAGTTCAGGGCACTGCCGAAGGCGCGCCGTTCCAGCCTGAAGAGCTGAACGCGATGCTGGCCCTGGCCCAGAAAGGCATGACAGAGCTGTTCGAGCTGCAAACCGCCGCATTAGCCGACTGATCTACCGGACTAAGGGAAACGCACATGAGTGACAGCCAGCTTCCGCTTCCGACGCCAAGCGCTCAGGTTCGCCAGTGGGCGATGTTCTGTCACTTTGCGGCGTTTCTCGGGCTTATCTTCCCGTTCGGCAACTTGCTCGGGCCGCTGATTATCTGGCAGCTCAAGAAAGAAACCGATCCGTTTATCGATGCGCAAGGCAAGGAAGCGCTGAATTTCCAGATCACTGTGGCTCTGGCCATGGTCGCCTGCTTCTTCCTGATGCTGCTGATCATTGGCTTCGCGCTGATCGGCCTGGTGTGCATCGGTGCGCTGGTGCTGACGATCATTGCCGGCATCAAGGCAAACGATGGCGTGGCGTATCGGTATCCGTTTACGTGGCGGCTGATTAAATAACGCGCGGTTTGGGTGCGGGACAGCTGATTACCTGTGGGAGATCCCGCGTCGTCCAGACGCAGCGCTGTCGCGCAGCAAATACAGGACCTGTGGGACGACCGGGGTGGCGCTCCACCTTGCTCGCGAAGACAATGTTCCTGCCTTCAGAAATATATGCTGATGTCCCGGCCCCTTCGCGAGCAAGCTCGCTCTCACGGGGGTTTGAGCGGCGCCTCGAATCCCTGTAGAAGCTGCCGAAGGCTGCGAAGGCGGTCTGTCAGGCATATCGCCTTCGCAGCCTTCGGCAGCTCCTACAAAATCGACAAACAAAAAAGCCGACACTAGGTCGGCTTTTTTGTGGGCGCTTGAACGCTAGATGGTCAGCGTCCAGTCGTAATCCACCACCAGCGGCGCATGCTGCGAGAAGCGCGGCTGACGCGGCAGGCGGGCGCTACGCACGAAGCGGCGCAAGCCTGGGGTCAACAACTGATAGTCAAAGCGCCAGCCCAGATTCAGCATCTCGGCTTGTTCGCTGTCCGGCCACCAGCTGTACTGATCGCCTTCACGGCTGACTTCACGCAGGGCATCGACATAACCCATGGTGCCGACAATCTCGTCCATCCATGCACGCTCGGGTGCCAGAAAGCCCGGAGATTGCTGGCTGTCACGCCAGTTCTTGATGTCCAGCTTCTGCTGCGCCACATACAGCGAGCCACAATAAATGTACTCGCGGCGCTTGCGGCGCTGCTTGTCCAGGTATTTGCCGAAATCATCCATGAGCTTGAATTTCTGATTCAAGTCCTCGTCGCCATTCATCCCCGAAGGGAGCAGCAAGGTAGCAATACTGACTTTGTCGAAATCTGCTTGCAGGTAACGCCCGTAACGGTCGGCTGTTTCAAAGCCAAGGCCGCTGATCACTGCTTTCGGCTGCAACCGCGAATAAAGCGCCACACCACCTTGGGCTGGAACTTCAGCTTCGCAGGCATAAAGGAAATAGCCATCCAGCTGATAGGCTGGGTCGTCCAATTCGAAGGCAGAGGCGCGGGTGTCCTGAAGGCAGATGACGTCAGCATTCTGAGCTTGCAGCCAGCTGAGCAAACCACGCTCGACCGCAGCCTGAATGCCATTAACGTTCACACTGATGATCCGCATAAATGGCCCCAAAAATCACGTGCGTGTATGATACCCGAGCTCTACCTAATTAGCTAAATCCGTGGTATTCGGGGCTTTTTTCATGCAGGCGTATCAGCGCGATTTCATTCGTTTTGCCATCGATCGTGGGGTTTTGCGTTTCGGTGAGTTCACTCTCAAGTCCGGGCGCACCAGTCCGTACTTCTTCAATGCCGGCCTTTTCAACAGTGGCTCTGCCCTGGCGCAGCTAGGCCGGTTCTATGCAGCTGCCATCGTTGAAAGCGGTATTTCCTTCGATGTGCTGTTCGGCCCAGCCTACAAGGGCATCCCCCTGGCGGCGGCTACCGCCGTGGCGTTGGCTGAACATCACGACCTTGATTTGCCGTGGTGCTTCAACCGCAAGGAAGCCAAGGCTCATGGCGAAGGCGGCAGCCTGGTCGGCGCACCGTTGACCGGCAATGTGCTGATCATCGACGACGTGATCACTGCGGGCACTGCGATTCGCGAAGTCATGCAGATCATCAAAGGCCAGGAAGCCACCGCAGCCGGTGTGCTGATTGCGCTCAATCGTCAGGAGCGTGGCAACGGCGAGCTTTCGGCGATCCAGGAAGTCGAACGCGACTTCGGCATCCCGGTGGTCAGCATTGTTTCGCTTAATCAGGTCCTGCAGTTCCTGGCCGATGACCCACAGCTCAAGCAGCATCTGCCTGCGGTCGAAGCTTATCGCGCGCAGTTCGGGATCTAACCCTTGATGTCCGCTCTTGATCGGGTTGCGCAGGGGTATCAAACGAGGTTCAGCCTTAAAGTGCTGGGGTTTGTTTGTGCGCTTTTATCCCTGGGCATTGGTCCGATTGCAGCTGTGCAGGCCGCTGACACGCCCGAAATACTGCTTTATCGCTACGTCGACAGCCGAGGCGTGACCGTCCTGGATCGTCAGGGCGTGCCTCCGGAATACGTCGCCAAGGGCTATGAAGTCCTCAATGCCCGAGGCCGGGTGGTGCAGACCGTTGCGCCCGCTCTGACCGCCGAGCAGGTTCAGCAGGCACAGGCCAAAAAGGCTCAAGCCAGCGCCGACGCGCAACTCATGAGCCTGTACAGCAGTGTCGAAGACGTGGACCGAACCAAGGCGCGCAAGCTTTCAGAGCTGGATACGCTGATCGGCCTGACCCAAGGCAATCTGACCGCTGTATTGGCGCAACAGGCCACTTTTCAGGGGCAAGCTGCGGATCAGGAGCGGGCGGGCAGGCCGGTATCGAAAGCGCTGATCGATAAGCTCGACGACTTGCGCGATCAGCAGCAGCGCCTTGATCAAGACATCAAGCGCTACCAGGCGACCCGCGAACAGGCCGAGTCGGCATTCGATCAGGATCGTGTGCGGATTCAGAGGCTGATGGCGCAGTAATTTCTACGCCGATCAAAAAAGGCCCTGACGGAAGATTTCCGGCAGGGCCTTTTTTGTGACCGAAGACGATCACCGAAACTGTGGGAGCGAATTCATTCGCGAAATGGCCGGTACATCCGATAGAGATTCATCGTCTGTACGACCGTATTCGCGAATGAATTCGCTCCCACAGGTAATCAGGCAGCCGTCAGATCAAACGTGACGTCTACGATTGCTGATCAGCGTACCCACACCGGTATCGGTGAAGATTTCCAGCAATACAGCGTTTGGAACCCGGCCATCGATGATGTGCGACGTGGTCACGCCACCTTGGACCGCTTCCAGCGCGCATTTGATCTTGGGCAGCATGCCGCCGTAGATCGTGCCGTCGGCGATCAGCTCGCTGACCTGCTCGGTGGTCAGGCCCGTCAGGACATTGCCTTGCTTGTCCATCAAGCCCGCGATGTTGGTGAGCAGCATCAGTTTCTCGGCCTTGAGGGCTTCAGCGACTTTGCCCGCCACCAGATCGGCGTTGATGTTGTAAGACTCGCCGTTCGCACCCACGCCAATGGGCGCGATAACCGGGATGAAATCACCTTTGACCAGCATGTTCAGCAAGTCGGTGTTGATCCCGACCACTTCGCCAACATGGCCGATATCAATGATTTCAGGCTTGGTCATTTCCGGCGTCTGACGGCTAACGGTCAGCTTACGCGCGCGGATCAGTTCAGCATCCTTACCGGTCAGGCCGATGGCGCTGCCGCCATGACGGTTGATCAGGTTAACGATGTCTTTGTTGACCTGGCCGCCCAGAACCATTTCCACAACGTCCATGGTTTCGGAATCGGTCACGCGCATACCGTCGATGAAGTGGCTCTCGATGGACAGACGCTTGAGCAGGTCACCGATTTGTGGCCCCCCGCCGTGCACCACTACCGGGTTGATGCCCACTGCCTTCATCAACACGATGTCGCGCGCAAAGCCGGTTTTCAGCTCGTCGCTCTCCATGGCGTTGCCGCCGTATTTGATCACCAGCGTCTTGCCGACGAAGCGGCGGATGTAAGGCAGCGCTTCGGACAGAACCTTGGCGACATTGCTAGCGGCATCACGTTCGAGGGTCATTCAGGGCTCCAGTCAAAGGAAAAAACAATCAGAACGGAAGTTGGAGATCCGGTGCAACTTTTTTCAGCTCGGCATGGAACACATCTTTGATGCGCTGCAGCTCGGCTTCGGTTTCGGCTTCAAAACGCAGCACCAGGACTGGTGTTGTGTTGGAAGCACGCACCAGACCCCAGCCGTGTGGGTAATCCACACGCACACCGTCAATGCTGGTCAGTTTGGCATCGCCCCACTGAGCATCTTTTTCCAGCGCTTCTATGATGCTGAACTTGGTGGTATCAGTCACTTTGATGTTGATTTCAGGGGTCGAAACATCATTCGGGAAGGTTTCGAACAGCTCTTCGGCGCTCATCGACTCCTGGCTGAGAATCTCCAGCAGGCGTGCGGCGCTGTAGATGCCGTCGTCAAAACCGAACCAGCGCTCTTTGAAGAAGATGTGGCCGCTCATTTCGCCAGCCAGCAGCGCGCCGCTTTTCTTCATCTGCTTCTTGATCAGCGAGTGACCGGTTTTCCACATGACCGGACGACCGCCATGCTCCTGAATCAGAGGCGTCAGGCGACGGGTGCATTTGACGTCGAAAATGATGTCGGCGCCCGGATTACGCTTGAGCACGTCCAGGGCGAACAGCATCAGCAGACGGTCCGGATAGACCACGTTACCTTCGTTGGTGACTACGCCGACACGGTCGCCGTCGCCGTCAAACGCCAGGCCCAGGTCGGCGCCGGTCTCTTTGACCTTGGCGATCAGGTCTTGCAGGTTTTCCAGCTTGCCCGGATCCGGGTGGTGGTTCGGGAAGTTGCCGTCCACTTCAGCGAACAGCGAAATCACTTCGCAACCCAGCGCTTCGATCAACTGAGGCGCGATAACGCCGGCTGCGCCGTTGCCGCAATCCACGACCACTTTCATCTTGCGGGCCATGACGATGTCGTCTTTGATCTGCTTGAAGTAGCGATCCAGGATGTCGACTTTGGTGATGCTGCCTTTGGCGGACGTCAGGTTGCCGGTCTTGATGCGATCGTGCAGGGCCTGGATCTGCTCGTTGGCCAGGGTGTCACCCGCGATGACGATCTTGAAGCCGTTGTAGTCTTTCGGGTTGTGGCTGCCGGTAAGCATGACGCCAGTCTTGCCCGCCAGCACGTTGGCTGCGTAATACAGCGCAGGCGTTGGCACCAGGCCCACATCGCTGACGTGGCAACCGCTGTCGTGCAGACCTTGAATAAGCTGTTGCACCAGTTCAGGGCCGGAAAGGCGCCCATCGCGACCTACGCTGACGTTCGGCTCATTCTGGGCCAGGCTTTCGGAGCCCACGGCACGGCCAATCCAATACGCGGTTTCAGCGCTGAGGGTGTCCCCGACCACGCCACGGATGTCGTAGGCACGGAAAATATCATCAGGGAATTTTGGTGCAACAGATGCTGGACTGCTCATAACTGGGGGGTGCTCCGATCTCAGGAAGTCCTGGTTGTCGTCGAGGATGTCGATATCGAGAATGTCGGTATCGAGGAACAGCGGATCGGTCCATACGGCGCCGGAGGCGGCACGCGTGGCCGATGCTGACGCACGACTTGTTTCAACACCGGTCTCAAGACCGGCCGTATCGATACTAGGTGTACTACGTGACTGCACTGCTACATCAACGTCTGCGCTAGCAGGTTGTTTAGTGGTAGGCGAGAAACGCGCGAGTTGCTGAGCCAGCCTGTCGAGGACGGGCAGGCCCAAACCGAAGGGTTTGACGGCTTTTCCGCTGGAGAGTTCTTCGAGCAGCTGATCCAGCTGTCGGACATCCGCGCAAATCCGTCGCTGCAAAGCCCTCTCATTGAGGTACAGGCCCAGTAGGGCACCGGCTAGAGCGACCAGTGCAGCGAGTGCCAAAAACAACCATGGGGTGGGGCTATTCAATGCCGGGCCCGCAGAAAACTCGAGTTTCCAGCTGGCAAAACCGGTATCCAGGCTCTGCGGCTTGCCACCCGCTGACTGCCCACGGTCCAGAAACACCTGCTCCGGACCGCTGCCGAATTGCTGGATCAGACGCACGCGCCCCATCGCCTCGGGCATGGGTGGCACGGCGTTGACGAGGCGTTGCGGATCGAACGCGAACAGTAACGTGCCGCTCACCGGCGCAGTTGGCGTTACCCGCACAGGTGCAGCGCTGTAGAGCATCCAGCGCTCGCCTACCTTGCGCGCTTCGGGCAGTGCGTCTTCGCCTTGCGCGGCTTTGTTGAGCATATCCAGCGTGGTGAAGCTGACGGGCAGCGAGCCTTGGGTGTCGATGTCGATACCCAATGGGCTCAGGCGTGCACCGAGCAGGCCGTCACGGGCGTGCAGCTGGCCTTGAGCCTGAGCGATGGCGGCCGGATCACCGCTTTTCAGCGCCTGAACCAAACCGGAATCCTGAGCCGCAGCCCGGGTCTCGGCATTGATCTGTTTGAGGGCCAGCCCCACCGACGCGGCCTGACTGCGGGCCAGTATCTGCTCAGCCGACGGCCCTTGAGCGTTGCCGCTCAATGCCAGGTACACCAGCATGCTCGACGCAATCAGGCCGATCAGGACCGCGAAAGCCCCAGGAAAGAACGCGTGCAGGCCCGCAGCAGGAGGCTGGTAATCGAACACTTCATGATGCTGACTGCCTTTCACCTGACCGCTCTCCGGTAATTCACTCTGCACCGCTGCAGCTACCCACTCGATCTGCGATGAGCCAAAGGCCTATCGGCAGCGAACCTGCACATCCATCAGCCGATCAGTGGCTACCCGAATGACCAAAGCCACCGGCGCCACGCTGGCTTTCGTCGAACTCTTCAACGAGCTCAAAGTGCGCCTGCACCACCGGCACCAGCACCAGTTGGGCCATGCGCTCGCCAATTGCGATTTTGAACGCTGTTTGCCCACGGTTCCAGCAGGACACCATCAGTTCGCCCTGATAATCGGAGTCGATCAACCCCACCAGATTGCCCAGCACGATGCCGTGCTTATGACCCAGCCCGGAGCGCGGCAGGATCAGCGCCGCCAGGCCCGGATCGCCGATGTAGATCGACAGGCCAGTGGGGATCAGCAAGGTCTGGCCCGGCTCAAGAACGGTGTCTTCCTTGAGCATGGCGCGCAGATCAAGGCCGGCGGAACCGACAGTGGCGTACGCCGGCAATGGGAATTCGCTGCCAATGCGAGGGTCGAGGATTTTGGCTTGTAGAGCGTGCATTCGTGATTAAACCTGGTTCATTCGTTCGGCGATAAAAGTGATCAGCTGACGGGCAATCTTGCCCTTGCTGGTCTGGGCGAAGAGGGTCGCGTGCAACGCGCGGTCAATCACGCTGCAGGCGTTCTCTTCGCTGTTGAAACCGATGCTGGGGTTGGCAACATCGTTGGCCACGATCAGGTCAAGGTTCTTGTCCTTGAGCTTGCGCGCGGCATAGTCGAGCAGGTGTTCGGTTTCAGCGGCAAAACCCACGCTGAACGGGCGATCCGGGCGCGTCGCGATGGTCGCCAGGATGTCCGGGTTGCGCACCATTTGCAGCAGCAGGCCGTCACCCGTGGACGGGTCCTTCTTGAGTTTGTGCGGGGCAACCACTTCAGGACGATAGTCGGCAACCGCGGCGGACGCGATGAATAGGTCGCAGGGGATCGCGGCTTCGCAGGCGGCGAGCATATCCCGGGCGCTGACGACATCGACGCGCGACACACGATCCGGAGTCGGCAGGTTGACTGGCCCGGTGATCAAGGTGACACGTGCGCCTGCTTCAACCGCGGCTTCGGCCAGGGCAAAACCCATTTTCCCGGAGCTGTGGTTGGTGATGTAGCGCACCGGGTCAATGTTTTCCTGAGTGGGGCCAGCGGTGATCAGCACGTGCTTGCCGGTCAAGGACAGACGCTGGAAGCAATCGGCGGCAGACTGGGCCAGATCGTCCGGTTCGAGCATGCGACCGAAACCGACATCACCGCAGGCCTGGCTACCACTGGCAGGGCCAAAAATACGGAAGTCACGTGTTTCAAGCAGACGGATGTTGGCTTGCACCGAAGCGTCGCGCCACATGGCCTGATTCATCGCCGGGGCGAGCGCCACAATGGCATCCGTGGCCAGCACGATGGTGGTCAGCAGGTCATTGGCGATGCCTTGCGCCAGCCGGGCAATCAGGTCGGCGGTGCCGGGCGCGATCAGGATCAGATCGGCCCACTTGGCCAGTTCGATATGCCCCATGGCCGCTTCAGCCGCCGGGTCGAGCAAATCCAGGTGAACCGGGTGCCCAGACAGGGCCTGCATGGTCAGCGGGGTGATGAACTCAGCACCACCTCGGGTCATGACGACACGCACTTCAGCGCCGAGATCGCGCAAGCGTCGAACCAGTTCTGCGCTCTTGTAGGCCGCGATGCCACCGCCGACGCCGAGAACAATGCGTTTCCGATACAGCCGCTGCATAGGCCTGCCTTATTTAGTCGAGTGATGCGCGACGGCGATGACGCCTCCCAGGGGGCTTTGCCGTCTCAAAGCGAGCGTGCCGGAGCACCGATCACCGCGCAAAAAAGATGGGCTAAGATAGCACAGCGACCGCACCGCAACAGCGGTGCCAATACACAGGGAGGTGGTATGAGTATTCGCAACTGGCCTGAGGCCGAACGCCCGCGCGAGCGGCTGCTGGAGCTGGGTTCGGGGAGTCTGTCCGATGCCGAGCTGTTGGCGATTTTTTTACGCACCGGCGTGGCCGGAAAAAGCGCTGTAGATCTGGCTCGTTACCTGTTGAATCAATTCGGCGGGCTGCGTGAATTACTCGAAGCAGACTTGAGCACTTTCAGCTCACATTTGGGGCTGGGTCCGGCAAAGTTTGCGCAGTTGCAGGCGGTCATGGAGATGGCCCGGCGGCACATGGCCGAGTCCCTCAAACGCGAATCAGCCCTGGAAAGCCCGGACCAGGTGCGCTCATACCTCAAAGCCTTGCTGCGCCATGAGCCTCACGAGGTGTTTGGCTGCCTGTTTCTGGACAACAAACATCGCGTTCAGGCGTTTGAAGTGCTGTTTCATGGCTCGATCAACAGCGCCCACGTCCACCCACGCCAAGTGGTCAAACGCGCCATGGCGCATAACTCGGCGAGCCTGATCCTCTGTCACAACCATCCTTCTGGCGTGACTGAAGCCAGCCAGGCAGACATCGACCTGACCAAGCGCCTGCGCGATGCGTTATGGCTGATCGACGTAAAGGTGCTCGACCACGTGATCATCGGCGATGGTGACCCGCTGTCGATGATGGAGTGTGGGTTGATGTAGGCAGAGTCAAGGCCAATGGGGTTCCCTGTGGGAGCGAAATTATTCGCGAAGAGGCCAGTACATCCGACGCATCTTTATAGGTCTTGATATTGCCTTCGCGAATAAATTCGCTCCCACAGGTCCGAGGTCAGCCAAGACTTCTGTGTGTTTTCAGAAGCCTTGCAAGCAGAATTAGAATCCCCCCCAAAGGTTCAGCGATCAATCGATAAACGTCACAACCCCATCCGCCAGGGATTTCACCCGGGCGAGGGACTCGACGCGGTAACCCTGTGCATCCAGCTCGGCACGGCCGCCTTGAAAAGACTTCTCGATCACGATGCCCAGCCCGGCAACCGTTGCGCCAGCCTGCTTGATAATCGAAATCAGCGCCTGGGACGCCTTACCGTTGGCCAGGAAGTCATCGATGATCAGCACGTTGTCGCTGCTGCTCAAATGCCTTGGCGAAATGGCGACGGTGCTTTCGGTCTGCTTGGTGAACGAATAGACCGTCGCCAGCAGCAGGTTCTCGGTCAGGGTAAGCGATTGGTGCTTGCGGGCAAAAATGACCGGCACACCCAGCAGCAGGCCGGTCATGACCGCTGGCGCGATGCCCGAGGCTTCAATGGTGACGATCTTGGTCACGCCCGAATCCGCAAACAGTGCGGCGAATTCCTGGCCGATCTGCTGCATCAACACCGGGTCGATCTGATGATTGAGAAACGCATCGACCTTCAAGACCTGGTCGGAAAGGACGATGCCTTCGTCGCGAATTTTCTGATGCAATGCTTCCACGGTGCTTCCTCGGGTGCGCGAATCGGCGCAATAAATGGTCAGTCTTAGCGTTTGAGCATGGCGCGGATGTCCGCCAATGCTGTATTGCCGCGCACGGCTTTGACTTCGGTCGGTGTGTCGTCGTTGCCTTCCCAGGCCAGATCGTCCGGTGGTAGCTCATCAAGGAACCGGCTTGGTGAGCAATCAATGATTTCGCCATACTGCTTGCGCTTGGCTGCAAAGGTGAAGGCCAGCGTCTGCCGCGCGCGGGTGATGCCCACGTAGGCCAGGCGGCGCTCTTCCTCAATGGTATCGGCCTCGATGCTGGAGCGGTGAGGGAGGATCTCCTCTTCCATGCCCATGATGAACACGTAGGGGAATTCCAGGCCCTTGGATGCATGCAGGGTCATCATCTGCACGCCCTCGGCGCCGTCCTCTTCTTCCTGCTGACGCTCAAGCATGTCGCGCAGCACCAGCTTGCCGATGGCTTCCTCGATGGTCATTTCGCCTTCTTCGTCTTTTTCGAGGGTGTTTTTCAATGCCTCGATCAAGAACCAGACGTTACTCATGCGATAGTCGGCCGCCTTGTCGCTGGAGCTGTTCTGGCGCAGCCAGTTTTCGTAATCGATGTCCATGACCATGCTGCGTAGCGCGGCGATGGGGTCGTTCTGCGCGCATTGCTGGCGAACGCCGTCCATCCAGCGCTTGAAGCGCTGCAAGCGGTCGGTGTAGCGGCTGTCCAGATGCGTGCCCAGACCGATCTCGTCAGTGGCGGCGTACATCGAGATCTTGCGCTCGGTGGCGTAATTGCCGAGTTTTTCCAGGGTCGTGGAGCCGATCTCGCGACGCGGCACGTTGATCACGCGCAGGAAGGCGTTGTCATCGTCGGGGTTTACCAGCAAACGGAAATAGGCCATCAGGTCTTTCACTTCCTGACGCCCGAAGAAGCTGTTCCCGCCAGACAGACGATACGGCACCTGATGGTGCTGCAACTTCAGCTCGATCAGCTTCGCCTGATAGTTGCCGCGATACAGGATCGCGAAATCGCTGTACGGCCGGTCGGTGCGCAAGTGCAGGCTGAGAATCTCGACGGCCACGCGCTCGGCTTCGGCGTCTTCGTTGCGGCAACGGATCACCCGGATCTCATCGCCGTGGCCCATCTCACTCCACAATTGCTTCTCGAATTCGTGGGGGTTGTTGGAGATCAGCACGTTGGCGCAGCGCAGAATCCGGCTGGTAGAGCGGTAGTTCTGCTCCAGCATGACCACTTTCAGGGACGGATAGTCGTCCTTGAGCAGCATGAGGTTTTCCGGCCGTGCGCCGCGCCAGGCGTAAATCGACTGGTCGTCATCGCCAACCACGGTGAACTGGTTGCGCATGCCGATCAGCAGCTTCACCAGCAGATACTGGCTGGCGTTGGTGTCCTGGTATTCATCCACCAGCAGGTAACGCACCTTGTTCTGCCACTTCTCCAGAATGTCGGCGTGCTCCTGGAACAGCTTCACCGGTAACAGGATCAGGTCGTCGAAATCCACTGCGTTATACGCCTTGAGCGTTCGCTGGTAGTGGGTGTAGACGATGGCGGCCGTCTGTTCCTTTGGGTTTCGGGCGTTTTCCAGCGCCTGGGGCGGCAGGATCAGGTCGTTTTTCCAGGAGCCGATCATGTTCTTGATTTCGTCGACACCGTCGTCGCCGGAATACTCTTTCTGCATGATATCGGTCATCAGCGCTTTGACATCGGTTTCGTCAAAGATCGAGAAGCCCGGCTTGTAGCCCAGCCGGGCGTGCTCCTTGCGGATCACGTTCAGGCCCAGGTTGTGGAAGGTGGACACGGTCAGGCCGCGACCTTCGCCAGCACGCAGCAGCGAGCCGACCCGCTCCTTCATCTCGCGGGCAGCCTTGTTGGTAAAGGTCATGGCGACGATGTACTGGGCGCGGATGCCACAGTTCTGGATCAGGTGGGCGATCTTGCGCGTGATCACGCTGGTTTTGCCGGAGCCTGCGCCGGCGAGCACCAAAAGAGGGCCGCCGACGTAGTTCACGGCTTCTTGTTGCCGAGGATTGAGTCGGGACATCAGGAAGAGAGTCGCTTACGAAATGGGCGGGCATTTTAACAGGCTGTGGCGATTGTGCAGCGACCGTCTGCCAATGGGTGCCTACTTATGTATGACACGGCTATCTAATTTTTTTGGTTTTGTTACATTTGCGCACCTAAACGCTGTGTGAGCGTCGGCTGATCCCTATTGAAGGGCTGTATGTTCTGTCTCTTTTTCGAGTCTTTGGAGCCAACTTGCCTACGCCTGTCCAACCTTTAAGGTTGCTGTTACTGGCCCAAGAGCCAGAATGGCCGGCACTGCTGCGTGAGTGCCTCGCCCCGCCAGCAACTGAAACGGTATTGCTCTGCGCCACCCAATGGGACGCTGGCTGCGAGCTTTTCGTCGACGACGACACGGTGCTGTTGACCACGCCGGCTTTGCAACCTGCACCGGGGCGCTGGAAACAGCCCGTCATCCTGCTGCTGGATGAAGAACCCTCGACTGCCCCCATGGGTGCAGTCGACTGGCTGGTTCGCGACGAACTGACGCCCGCCATCCTGCGCCGCTGCCTGCGCCATCTGCGCGAACGGGCGTTGCTGGAAAATACCTTGCAGAGCCTTGCCGAACAGGACCCGCTGACCGGCATCGCCAATCGCCAGGGCTTCCAGACGTTGCTGGCGGCACGCCTGCTGGACAATAACGGCCGGGGCATGGCGCTGGGTCACTTGGATATGGATAACTTTCGCCGCGCCAACGACGCCCTTGGCCATCAAGCCGGGGATCGTCTGATTCTGCAGGTGGTTGCCCGACTCAAAGGTCAGCTTGAAGCAGGCGATCAGATCGCACGTCTGGGCAGCGACGAATTTGCCCTGCTGATCGACACCCGCCGCGCGCCCCACAGGGCCGAATGGATGGCTGAGCGCATTACCCAAGCGTTGTCCGAGCCTTACTGGATTGATGGCGAAAGCCTGCTGATCGGCTGCAGCCTGGGTATTGCCCATTCGCGCTCCGAATCAGGCGCCGACCCGCTGATGTGGCATGCGCATATCGCCATGCAACAGGCCAAGGGCGTGCAGGGCTGCACATATCACCTGTTCAACGAACGCATCAACCGCAATGCCCGCAGCCTGGCTGACCTGGAAGCCGAATTACGTCGCGCTCTGCGTCGGGATGAACTGGAGCTGCATTATCAGCCCCGGCTGTGCCTGACCAGCGGCAAGATTGTCGGCCTCGAAGCGCTGGTGCGCTGGCGTCATCAGGAGCGGGGGCTGTTGCCGCCCAACGAATTCGTGCCCTTGGCCGAACAAAGCGGGCTGATCGTGCCCCTGGGCTACTGGGTGATTTCCCGTGCGCTGCGCGACATGCAGGCACTGCGCGAACGCGGCCTGCCGGCGTTACACATGGCAATCAATCTGTCGTTTCGGCAATTTCAGGACAATCAACTGCTGGCGACACTGGGCAGGCTGATCGACGAGCGCGGGATTGATGCGCAGTGGCTGGAATTCGAACTGACCGAAACCGCTGTCATGCGCAGAAGCGATCTGGTCAAACAGACCATGGACGCTCTGGGCCGACTGGGCGTGCGTTTCTCGCTGGACGATTTCGGCACCGGATTCTCATCGTTCGTACACCTCAACAGCCTGCCCATCGCCTTGCTGAAAATCGACAAGAGCTTTGTGGGCGAGATGGAGCAGCGCGAGGAAAACCGCAAACTGGTCCACGCCATGATCAACCTGGCCCACAACCTGAGCCTTGAAGTGGTGGCCGAAGGCGTGGAAACCGCCGAGCAACTGGCCTTGCTGCGCAGCTACGGCTGCGATCAGGTGCAGGGCTATCTGATCAGCAAACCGCTGCCCATGCCCGAGCTAGTGAATTACCTGACGTTCGACCGGCATGCGCCGGGGGTATTGAGCGGCAATTGACCTGTAGGAGCTGCCGAAGGCTGCGAACGCAGTCCTTCTGACACACTGCCATTCGCAGCCTTCGGCAGCGCCTACAATATCCCGTCAGGGGCTGATTACCCCATCACCGGGACGGCCGCCTCTTGGCGCAACAACCGCGCAGTCTTGCGCTCGAAGGCCCAGGTCAGCGCGACCGCCGAACACAACAGCCCCAGCGCCAGGCCCCACCAGACGCCCACTGCGCCGTGGTTTGTATAAAAGCCAAAGATCCACGCAGCAGGGGCCGCGACCAACCAGTAACTGGCCAGGCCGATCAGGAAAGTGGTGCGCGCATCCCTGAAACCGCGAATTGCGCCCATGGCGATGGTCTGCGTGCCATCGAGCAGTTCAAACCAGGCCGCGATGGCCAGCAGCTTGACGGCCAGCTCGACGATTTCGGCGAATTTGGGGTCGCGGATATCGAGGAACAAGCCAATGATCACGTGTGGGGCGAGCCAGAACAGCAGACCGAACGCCAGCATCACTGCGCCGCCAAAGGCTATCCCCGCGCGCCCCGCCGTGCGCGCCAGCAGCAGATTACCCGCGCCGTAGTGCTGACCGATGCGCATGGTCACGGCATAGGAAATCCCCACCGGAATCATGAACGCCATGGACACCGTCTGCAGCGCGATCTGATGCGCCGCCATCTGGGTACTGCCCATGGCCCCCATGCAAAACGCGGCAAAGGTGAACAGCCCGACTTCCACCGCGTAGGTCCCGCCAATCGGCAAGCCCAGGCGCCACAGCTCTTTGAGATGGCTGCGCGACAGCTGCCAGAAACCCTCGCGAATCGGGTAGGCGGCGTAGGCCGGGTTACGGCGAATATGCAGGGCAAGGATCAGCGCCATGGCATTGGTGACCAACGCCGTTACCAGCCCAATGCCCATCAGGCCCAGATTGGGCAAGCCGAACATCTGGTGAATCATCGCGTAATTGAGCAGGAAGTTGGCCGCCGCGCCGCCCAGGCTGATGGTCATGACCGGCCCCGCACGCCCCAGCGCACTGGTAAAGCCACGCAACGCCATGAAGGTCAGCAGGCCGGGTAACGCCAAGGGCAAAGTGATCAAAAATTGACCCGCCATGTGGACGTTAACGGGAGCCTGCCCGAGATGCAGCAAAATAGGCTCGAGGTTCCACAGCAGCAGCATGGCAATCAGCGCCATGCCCCATGCCAGCCAGATACCGGCTTGCACCAGTTGCGTCGCGCCTTTGCTGTCGCCCGCGCCGTGGCGGATGGCAACCAGCGTACCCACCGCCGCCATCACGCCCACGCAGAAAAACGAGATGAAGCTGTAACTGGCCGCACCCAAACCACCGCCCGCCAAGGCCTCGGGGCCAATGCGCCCCATCATCACCGTGTCGGTGAACACCATGAGCATGTGCGCCATCTGCGAGGCAATCAGCGGCCCGGCCAGGCGCAGAATGATCCAGAGTTCTTTAAGGGCAGGTTGTTGCATGGGACGACGCTCGACGCTTAGGTAGTTATGAGCGGCCCATTCTCGGCATTTTGGCGCCCAGGCACAAAGGGATAAATCAGATCAGTAGCATGAGTAAAACTCATCCATAAGTTTTTCAGCTAGAGTTGCTTCTCCCGCAGCAGGAGCGTTCTGAATGCCTCGTGGTCTTCCTCCCCTTTATGCACTACGCGCATTTGAAGCCGCCGCGCGACACAGCTCGTTCACCCGTGCGGCGCAAGAGCTGTCGATCACCCAGAGCGCGGTCAGCCGCCATATCAAAACCCTTGAGGAACACTTCGCCTGCCGGTTGTTTCAGCGCATCGGCAGGACGATCCAGCTCACGGAGGCCGCACGCACCTTGCTGCCCGGCGTGCGTGATGGTTTTTCGTCCCTGGAGCGGGCGTGCAACTCGCTGTCTATCGAGGAAGGAGTGCTGCGCATGAAAGCCCCGCCGACCCTTACCATGCGCTGGCTGCTGGCTCGGCTCAGTCGTTTTCGTCACCTGCAGATGGGTAATGAAGTCCAGCTGACCAGCGCGTGGATGGAAATCGATGTCGTGGACTTCAGCCACGAACCGTTCGATTGCGCTGTGTTGCTCAGCCGTGGCCACTTCCCGGCGGATTGGGAGGCCATCTACCTGTTCCCCGAATTACTGATACCCGTCGGCGCGCCTACCTTGATGGACGAGCCCTGGGATATTCAGCGTCTTGCGGCCGCCGAATTGCTGCATCCGACCCCGGACCGCCGGGACTGGCGCAACTGGCTGGAGCGCACCGGCCTGTCAGATCAGGTGTCGCTCAAAGGAGGTCAGGTGTTCGATACCCTGGAGCTGGGCATGATCGCTGCCGCCCGGGGTTACGGGGTTTCCATGGGTGATTTGCTGATGGTTGCCGAAGACGTTGCGCAGGGTCGTTTAAGCCTGCCGTGGCGAACGGCGGTGTACAGCGGCGAGGACTATTACCTGGTTGGCCCGCGCACAAGGCCCGGAACAGAGCGGTTGCGCAGGTTAGGGGAGTTTCTCCAAAGCGAGGTCAAGGCAATGGACCTGCCCTCAGTAGAGATCATTAGGTAAATTGCCCTGCGACAAAATGTCCGCAATCGTTTGCGATTTATCAACCTTGTACTCAAGTTCTAGATCATCAAGCCGATGTTAACGCTGAAGCCCCTTTCTGACATTTTTGTCAGAAAGCTGCCCACCCAACCTTAATCAAAATGCAGCTGAACGGTTATTAGAGGTCATTGAAGACCCTCCGTTCGGCCAGGAGTCGTCATGTCCAAGCCTCGTGCCCGAATTGCTTCGCAACTCGGTATTGCCCTGGCCGTCATTCTGGCGGTCGTCATATCGGGTAGTACCGTTTTTGCCCTGCGCTCTCTGGACTCATCCAACCTCGTCATCCGCGAAGAACACATGGCGAGCGAGGCACGACTGCTGGCGGACCAGCTCAATACGTTCCACAGCACCCTGCGCGACAGCACCCAGCGCCTGAGCGGGCTGTTTGAAAAACGTTTCTCCAGCGGCCTGACCGTACAAGCGGATCAGCCCGTCGCGGTAGCCGGTGTGCAGACACCCAGCCTGGTCCTGGCTGGCAACGCCCTGAATAACAACTTCAAGGAAGTCGACGAGTTCCGCCAGCTCACCGCAGGTGTGGCCACGGTATTTGTCCGCAGCGGCGACGAGTTCATCCGCATCAGTACCTCGCTGACCAAGCAGGATGGTTCGCGCGCCATTGGTACTCTGCTCGATCGCAAGCACCCGGCCTATGACCGCCTTATCGCCGGTCAGAACTATGTCGGCAAGGCCGTGCTGTTTGATCGCTACTACATGACTCAGTACACCCCGGTGCGTGACAGCGGCGGCAAGGTCATCGCCGTTCTGTTCGTGGGCTTCGATTACACCGATGCGCAAAACGCACAGTTCGAAAACCTGAAAAATTTCCGCATTGGCAAAACCGGTTCGCTGTCGCTGCTCGACGATCAGAATCGCTGGCTGGTGCCGCCAGCAGGCGTGCAGGCGCTGGAACAGGCAGGCAAGTCAGTGTCCGAGTTCGTCAAACAGCCGGGCAAGGGTCAGACCTGGAACGATGGCAAGCAGGACTTCTACAGCGTTGCCCAACCGTTCAAAGACGGTCCATGGACCGTGCTGGCCAGCATGCCTCAGGTTGAAATCAGCGCCGTGACCTGGGACGTAGGGACCCAGCTGGCAATTGGTAGCCTGCTGGCGATGCTGATCGCGGTGGCGTCGGCGATCTGGCTGTTGCGCAGCAAATTGCGTCCGCTGTCGGACCTGGTCAATCAGGCCGAAGCACTGGGCGCAGGCGATCTGAGCGTGCGTCTGAACATCACCAGCAATGACGAGATTGGCCAGTTGGCAACCAGCTTCAACAAGATGGGTGAAGCGCTGTCGACCATGGTTTCGCACATCCGTACCGCAGCCCAGCAAGTGAGCAGCCGTGCCAATGAGCTGTCCGGGTTGTCCGGCGGTGCGTATCGCGGCATGGAACAGCAGTCGGGCGAGATCGTCAGCATGGCCGGTGCAGTTGAAGAGTTCAGCGCCACCTCGCTGAACATCGCTGACAACATGGGCAACACCGAGCGTCTGGCGCAAGAAAACGCCCAGCAAACCCGGATCGGTCGCGCATCGATGCAAGAGGCGTCCTCGTCGCTGGAGCAAATCGCGGTGTCCATCAGCAGCACCGCGACGGTCATCAACACCCTGGGTCAGCGTTCGCAGGAAATCGGCAGCATCGTCGGCGTGATTACGTCGATTGCCGATCAGACCAACCTGCTGGCCCTCAACGCCGCCATCGAAGCCGCCCGTGCGGGCGAGCAAGGTCGTGGTTTTGCGGTAGTCGCCGACGAGGTTCGCAGCCTGGCAACCCGCACACGGGACGCCACCAACGAAATCTCCGGGATGATCACCAGCATCCAGCAGGAAACCGGCAACGCCATTACCACCATGCAACAAGGTAATGCGCAGATGCAGGAAGGCTTGGCACGTAACGCCAAAGTCGCTGCAGCACTGGCACAGATCGATGAGCAGAGCCGCTCGGCTGGTCAGCAGTTCGCCGCCATCACCACCGCGACCCAGGAACAAAGCAGCACCGCGACCTTGCTCAGCAGCAACCTGCAAAGCATCGCCATGGCCAACAGCGAGCAGCGCGAAGTGGTCTCGCACCTGGCCGTGACGGCCGAAGAGCTGAACTCACTGGCGGCTGAGCTGCGCAATGAGGTTGACCGGTTTCGTTGAGTGATTGCGGGAGATTCCATGTCTGCCGCCAAGGCTTCTGATCACACATAGAAGCCTTGGCTGACCTGTTCCTGTGGGAGCGAATTTATTCGCGAAGGCGATATCAAGACCCATAAAGATGCGTCGGACGTACTGGCCTCTTCGCGAATGAATTCGCTCCCACAGGGTTCGGTGATGGTTCGCGGGAGCGCCAGGCATCAATGTGGAAACGCGCTTGAGCCGCCCACAAACTCCACATAGCCGCTGACCACCACGTACACCGCGAAGTAGGCAAAGATCAGCGCCGACGCGATGTAGGTGTATTTCATCAAGCGTTCGCCAATCAATCGTCCGCCCTGATACGCCACTGCGCACAGGGAAATCGACCACAGCACCCCTGCCGCGAAGAAACCCGACAGAAACAGCCCGGCAGTCGCCAGGTCATTGCCTTGTCGCGCGATGATTGCACCGCCCACCGCAGCAAACCACAAAATCGCACTCGGAGAAGACATCGCCAGCATGATGCCTCGGGAGAACAGCGCAAGCTTGGTTTTGCCCCACTGCTCACTCGCCTGCTGCATGTCCCCGGCGGGCCTGAATGCACTGAGCAGCATCTTCACGCTCAGATAGCAGAGCACCAGCGAGCCACCGATCCACAAGACCCAGCGCACCGCTTCAAACTGAAGCAACACGGCCATACCCAACATCGCCAGCACGGCATAAATCAGGTCGCCGATACAGGTCCCCAACCCCAGCCACACGCCTTCGGCAAAGCCACGCTGCATGGCGATGTTGATCATCGCCATGTTGGCCAGCCCAATCTCCAGGCACAGCGACAGGCTGAGCAGGAAGCCGTTGTTGAATTCCATTTGATGGTTTCCGTAGCGTCGTGATGAATGCGCGCCACTTTAGGCAGATGGTGTACGCCTCGCAAGATACAGTTCGGCCCAATTCTGTAGGAGCCAACTTGTTGGCGAGGCGGTGTGTCAGACGATACGCCTCGCGAACAAGTTCGCTCCTACAGGACAGCGTCAAGCCATGTTCAATTACTCGCCGGCCGATACTGCAGCGCTTGGGCCACATGGCTTCTGCTGATGGATCCGGCACGTTCCAGGTCGGCCGGCGCGCCGCTTCTCGCAATCCAAAGCGCGAGATGAGGAGAGCAACCAACGACTGCTGGGATAAGTCCATAGTCAAGATCACGGATGACCTGCCGATGCATAGTTTCGGGATTCAATTCTCACGAGCAACAAGTCATCATGATCTGGAAATCAATCAAGGAAGGGAAATTGTTAAAAAAACTCCTGATCCAACATCTAAAAACCTATGACCATCCGCCTAGCCGCCGGGCCTTTTCTGCTACGCTATTTTCAATAGCGCTTGCTATCACGCCCATTGCAATGATCGTCGCATGGGACATGCTATCCAGATTCATCAAGAAAACGCTGGGTTTTCCTTGGGAATTTACGGGATTCAATTGGATCTGGTTGAATGAACTAATTACCAAGGTAATACGATGGGTAGCCGAGAGCATCGAGTTGCTTCTTCCTTCCTTACTGCTGGGATTTTTTGGCATTTTATTCGCGATAGCTTATAAACAGCGTAACTGGGTGCTCGTACTTTTTACTGTGCGAGCATTCAAAAAGGTGACAGCCCCATTTTTCATCTTCTATTTTTCAGCATTCCTGGTTAATTTCTTGATCCAGTTCGAGTTCTTTTATGAACTGGATCATCTACTTAACGACTGGAATTTGCAGAACGTAGTCGGATCAGGGAAGTGGGTATTTTTGCTGACCGGGCTCATCTGGTTAATGATGTCCTACGCGTCTTACAAACAAATCGAAATTGTGAGAAGAGAAAGAGCCGAACATAATAAAAATAAAAACAACAAGAGGCTGCCGAAAACAGTCCTTGATAGGCTAGATCGAATGAGGCTGACATATATAAAAAACAACACCCCCCAAAGCAGCTCTTCTGACCTGGCCTCCCCGCCTGCGTCCGACGAGAAGGCCAAGTCCTGAACTCGGTTTGCTATGACGTTAAGCAGTCGCCGGCCGATACTGCAGCGCTTCGGCCACATGGCTTCTGCTGATGGCTTCGGCACGTTCCAGGTCGGCCAGGGTGCGGGCCACTTTAAGCAGGCGATGGGCCGAGCGCAGGGACAGGGTCAAACGCTCGCAAGCGGTTTCCAGCCAGGCTTCATCGGCGCTGGACAAGGCGCAATGCTTACGCAAGGCAGGCAAATCGAGAAAGGCGTTGGCGCAACCCTGGCGCTGATTCTGAATATCTCGGGCTTGGGCGACGACAACGGCAGCGCTGGCGGTGCTGTCGCCTGTCTGTGTGCCAGGGTTCAAGGCGGTGGCCTCCCGCGCCACCGTCAGGTGCAGGTCGATGCGGTCCAGCAGCGGCCCGGACAGTTTGTTGCGATAGCGCTGAATCTGCTCGGTAGAACAACGGCAGCGCCCGGTGGGCTCACCCAGATAGCCGCAAGGGCAGGGGTTCATCGCCGCGACCAGCTGAAAGCGCGCCGGAAACCGTACCCGATCCCGCGCACGGGAAATCACGATATGCCCTGATTCCATGGGCTCGCGAAGGACTTCCAGCACCCGGCGATCAAACTCCGGCAGCTCATCCAGAAACAACACCCCATGGTGAGCAAGGGTGATTTCGCCAGGCTGTGGACGGCTGCCTCTGTGACATTCGGTAATTAATGCAACCAGTTTGGCTTGCAGGCCGCATTCCGTCGTATTATTTTTGAGTCAAATATGCAACCAAATACGATTAATAGGCGCAAACGGCCGAAATATGGACACAAATAGCTGCAAACAGCCTAAATTCTCTGTTGCTAGGCGTATTAAATCTACGCATCGCAGCCTCTCAGGCGTGTACGCTTTTCGCGGAGAAGGCGTTGCATTCGAGTCGGCGCTTGAGCGCGACTTCATTGCGCGAATGGATTTCAGCAGGGAAGTCGTGTCCGTGGTATCTCAGCCAGTGACTCTAGACTTCGTTGCCCGGAATGGCCGTTCATACACGTACACCCCTGACTTCTTGGTCCGCTTCAAAGGCCGAGCGGAAATCCCCCCCATGCTGGTAGAGGTCAAACCGGAAGAAAACTGGCGGGAAAGCTGGCGCGAGTACTTGCCTAAGTGGAAAGCGGCGTGGAGCTATGCCAGGGCACAAGGGTGGCGTTTTCATATCTACGACGAGTCTAGAATCAGAGGGCAGTCGCTGAAGAACATACAGTTCCTTGAACGCTTCAAGCGTGCGGATTACGCCAAAGAGGATTTGGACGCAGTGATTCAAACGGTCGAGTTCATGGGAGCAGCACCGATCCACTATCTCGTGGCTTTGCATTTCACAGGATCTGAGGCGCTGGGCACGTCGCACATTTTTCACCTCATCGCCAACCGCCAACTCGACTGTGACATAAGCAGGAAAATTGATGATTTTCTTGAAGTGTCGGTGACTCTCTAATGGACGCTACTGATGAAATCCCGAAGGGCATCAAGGTAGATCGCTCATTCATCCGCCTCGCGGTGGGGGAGATGGTTTGCTACCAAAAGGAAATTTATCGGATCACCCAAGTGCTCGACTATCAGACGGTCTTGGGGATGAACGTGGAGAGTGGGCGGGCGAAGGTTTTACGCATTGCTGAACTCAAACCAGTACTCGCCGAAAAGGTGAAAGGGCTCTACATAAATCACGACCTAGAGGATATAGGCACCGAAGAGTGGGCCGAGGCCCAAAAGCGTTTGTCGATAATATCTCCGCTTCTAACGCTCAACGGCCAAACCAAAGCGGCTGTCGAGCAAAGAGCGAGAGAGGCTGGCGTCAACTTTGTGACCGTTTACAGGTGGCTGAACAGGTACAAGGAGTATGGCGAAGTCACTGCGCTTATCCCCTTCAAACGCGGATGGGCAAAGGGGCGTCAGCGAATTTCTGACGATGTCGAAGAAGTCATGAAAGAAGGGATCGATACATTTTACTTAACCGATCAGCGCTATTCAGTGGCGGCTACGGTTAAAGAGATTAAGAGGCTGTGTAAAGCTAAGAAGCTGGCCCCTCCCAACAGCGACACCGTTCGCGCACGAATCAAGAAACTACCGGATAGGGAAGTCTTACGAGCACGAGGATACAAAGAGCTCGCTGGGAACAAATATGATCCCCGCCCCGGCGGACTTCACACCGAGTATCCACTCGAGATCGTGCAGATCGACCATACCCCCGCAGATATGATCATCGTGGATGACGTTCACAGGAGACCCATAGGCAGACCTTGGCTGACCCTTGCTATCTGCGTCTACTCAAGAATGATCACTGGATACTTCCTGTCGATGAGCGCGCCTTCGGCCGTGTCAGTCGCAATGTGCTTGGTGCACTCCATACTGCCAAAGGAAAACTGGCTCGCCCTTCATGGCGTGGATACCGAATGGCCCGTCTGGGGGAAGCCTGTGACTGTGCACACCGACAATGGCTCTGATTTCAAAGCGCACAACCTTATTCAGTCTTGCTCTAATCATGATATCAAGCGTGAGTTTCGCCCTCGCAAGACTCCTCACTGGGGGGCAAAAATCGAGCGCTTAATGGGCACGTTTTCGGGCATAAACAAGCTGGACAAAGGCACAACGTTTAGCAATACGACTGAGCGGCAGGGGTACGACTCCGAGAAAAAGGCTATCTACACATTTGACGAGTATGAAACCCGACTTGTTAGAAATATCATCAAATACAACAATGAATACCACCAAGAGATTGGTATGGCGCCAATCAGAAAGTGGAATGTAGCGTTCTTTGGCGATCGCGAATCGACGGCGATACTGCCTCTCCCGCCGCGGGTCGCCAACCCCTGGACGTTCCAGCTCGACTTCCTCCCAGTGTCGCGCCGGACCATAAATCCATATGGGGTAGAGATGGACGCTATGTATTTTGCCGAGGCTCTGCGTCCATGGGTGGGCGCTAAAGATCAGAAGACTGGAAAGGCCCGCACATTCTTATTCCGTCGGGATCCCCGAGACATCAATAGAATTTGGTTTTATGACCCATCGCTGAAGGAATACTTCGAGGTACCAATTATTCGTGCCCACTACCCAGGCGCAACTGTTGCTGAATACGTGAACGCCAAAAGGAAAGCTAGGAAAGAGGGGTTAGACGCTGTCAACGAGGCGGTGATCGAACGGCTTATGGATGAAAACAGGCAACAGGAAATCCAGGCTGCTGCGAGTACGAAATCGGCACGCAGGAGCGTTCAGAAACGTAAGAACAACTCGAAACAGACGACGCCAGCCAGGCCTGAGCCTAGAGCTACTCCAAAACCAAATTCGCCCGCAATTCCTGCTCCCTCAGGGCTATTGTCCATCGATGACGTTGGTACATTCGGAGATGTCTGGTGACTGACTATACTCATGTAGCGCCGGCATTCAGAGATGTCATGAAAATGACAGATATCCAGCGTATCGAATTCTTGGACGAACCACGCTGGGTTGACTATAGGGCAGCCAGCAAGCTCATGGATATTCTCGGTGGTCTTATGAGAAAACCGGAGCGTCCGAGAATGCCAAATCTAATGGTGGTAGGCGCGTCTAACTCGGGGAAGACCACGGTTATAAGTCGTTTCAAAGACATAGCAGGAGAGTCTTACGTTAGTGATGAGGGTATAAGCATTCGCCCGATCCTCTGCGCGGAAGTCCATAAGCCTGATGAAAGAGAGCTCTACAACGCTATCCTGACTCAGTTTTGGGCGCCTCATAACCCTGGTGCCCCGCTTGCCAAGCTTCGACATCAAGCCATGCACCTGATCCGCGATGCGCGCACGCGAATGCTCATCATCGACGAGATCCACACGGTGAATAACGGGTCGAATGCAAGGCGAATGGATTTGATGAACGAGTTGAAGATGCTCGCAAATACACTTCGGATACCCTTGGTTCTCGTAGGCACACGGAATGCGTTGAGCTTGCTGACACTTGACCCCCAGTATGCGAGCAGGTTTGAAGTCGTGTCGCTCCCTAACTGGACAGCGAACGCAGAGTTTCAAGGCTTTTTGAAGAGCTTTGAGTCCGCACTACCTCTAAAACATCCTTCGAAGCTATATTCGCCAGAGCTGACGACTTTAATATGCGCAATCTCCGACGGCATCACTGGCAACATTGAGTATTTGCTACGAGAGTGCGCAAAAGAAGCTATCCAGTCAGGCTCTGAAGTAATTGATCGGCGCCTGCTCGAGAAAAACCAATGGATGCGCCCAACAGGCACAGATGGCACCCGAGTGCGAGTCCTCTAGCACCCGCTTGGCCTATCGTCCCGCCACTCCTGCAGGATGAGATCATCTCATCCTGGTTAGTGAGGAGCGCGCTGGTTTTGGGATGTGATCCAACTACGCTTACCAATGAATTATGGCCTGGCAAGCGGCCATGGTGTCGCGACCTCGACAGGACGTTGAACAACGAGGAGCTGACGCTTTTAGCGATGTCATCAGGCCTAGCTGCCTGCCAACTCGAAGAATCTACTCTTGGTCCAATTTATAGCGCGTTGAGTGGCGCCCAAGGGTTTCCCAAGGCGATTGCGCCATGGATCCTCTGCTTGGGAAATCGTAGCCGACGGCGGTGTGGAGGTTTGCAGTACTGCCCAAAATGCTTTTCAGACAGTGTTCCCTACTACCCAATAGAAAGCCGACTGGCGTGGCACACAGCGTGTACGATTCACCACACGACATTGGTTGATCGTTGCGAATGTTGTGACGCTCCGCTATGCCCCCACTTGATCATGCCGCCAGAGATTGATCTCGCCCGATGTCATCGCTGCAAATTTGAACTCAAACTGGCATCGAGTGAAGCGTCTGTTTGTGACGCTCTGGTCTTTCAAAACGCCGCTGACGGATTGTTCGCGGGAAAACCTCAATATTACGGGCATGATGTCCTTTCAATATCCGACTGGTTCCACCTCAGCAAATGGATGCTGGGAGCACTGCGCTCGGCCGCAAGAGCACGTAGTTCTGGTACAAAAAGGTTCTTCAACTGCTTGGGCATAAATCTTGATGACTTCACCGCTCCTGCCACAGGACTTCCATTTGAATACCTAACTCCGAAAGAACGTGCTCACCTCCTATCCAGTGTCTGGCTTATATTACAAGCAGGGCCGGAACGGTTTGTAGAGGCGGCAGCTCACAATTCTGTTGCCCCGTCATTACTGCTATCGCCTTGGGAGGAGTCTCCAGGGCCTCTCGAGGACCTGGAGACTGCTCTTAGAAGTCGACAGCCTGTGGAGAAAGAGCGGCATCAGGACGACGCGCCACGATCCCACAAGAATGTAATGATGAGATGGCACAGATTGCTTAGGAAGCTACAACGATGACGGTCGCCCAGCCGACACCGATGCGGTGTGATGAATGCCAGAGGCCCATGGCCAAAGCCAAAAGGACTCATGGTGGACGACGTTTTTGTGGGACCTGCTACCCGAAACTATTCAAGCGCTTACTTTGTTCAGGTTGTGGTAATTTCGCAAGATTGCCGGTGTTCCATGAAAGCGCCAAATGCCGTCAATGTGAGCTATCCGTAGCCTGCGTACGTTGTAATCGGACCGGACGGCCCGTGGGTATGATCACGCCCGATGGGCCGGCATGTAACAGTTGCGCTCACCACTTTCGGGCGCCTGAACCATGCGACCAATGCGGAACACTTTCTACCCGGCTGACACGTGTGCTTAGCATCGACGCGAGTGCCCGATGCTGCCCCAAATGTGTGAGAAAAAGTTCAGCGACCTGTCCCTGCTGCCGACGTCACCGAAAGCTTCTATGTGGACCTGATGGGCATATGCGTTGCAAAGCCTGCGTAGAGCAAGGAAGTATCAGTTGTGCTTCCTGTGGCGAATCAATGCCTGCAGGTCGAAAGAAGGATTGTGAATCCTGCGCCTGGAAAGCCGCTTTTCATCGCCGAGCTAGGGTGTGTAGAGAGCTGTTAGATCAAGCACACACGCGAAACTTATTCGACAAGTTTTGCATATGGCTCGACCAGCATATGGGCGCGCACAAAGCCTTCCTAAAGCTAAAAAGCTATCTCCCATTCTTCAGATTTCTGGAAACCCAAAGCACTGGGATTCCTCCCTATGTCTCTCTACTCGGCCACTTCCAAGCTGACGGCTTGCGTCGGATGCAAACGCCAATGCTCTGGCTAGAAGAGCGTTATGGGGTGGTGGCCGATGACGCGCTACGGGAAGAGCATTCTGAAAAGCGGAGGATTGATGAGTTGATTAATTCGCTGCCTGACGGCACCGCGTCAAAAATGCTGCTGGGCTACCGGTCTTATCTGCTATCAAAGCAAGGTGAAGGCAGCACGACTTTCCGATCAATTCGACTCGCGCTCCGAGCAGCCAAAGGAGTGCTTAAAACTGCATCTGCAACCTTTGATGCAGTTCCAACACAAAAAACTTTCACGAGATATATGACACTGGTGCCGGGCCAAAAAGCGGCGGCGCAGGGATTCGTGAGCTACCTGAATCGAACTCATAATTTGGGTCTCGAATTAACGGTAAGTGATCGGGCTAAGGCGCATGCTAGAACGCAGAGGCTAGAGAACGAGTTGAGCGCGATGATCGCTAGCGGCGGGGATGGGAAGGCATTTGAACGCACCTGGATCAAAACAGCGCTGATGCACTTCCATGGTGTGCGCCGAGTGAACAAAAAGAAATTGGTGTACGTCCCTTTTACAGTGCTTGGTAAAGAGGGCTTCAATGTAAAGCTTGAGACGGTTGATTACTGGGTTCCGGGACACTCGGCTACCCATGTTCGATTAGATGCTAGTGACTGATATCAGAAAGGTCCGCTTTCGGCCAAAAGCGGCCCGTTCCAACAGATTGCTCTCGCCCCATCTCGGTCAATCACGGTGATATCGTCCCGCAGTGCAATCAAGCCTGCGTCTTCACCATCACGCCACTTTCAACTCCCGCAGGCCGCTACTTCAGCGTAAACGCAGCATTCAATGGCAGCACAACATTGCGAACATTATCCTTAACTCTCACTTCCACCTTCCAAACCCCTCTAGGGCCGTCGGGTTCCCTACTGAACGCGATCATTGGAGCTGCGAGATAAAGGTTCCTGGGCTTGCCCGCCGGCCGCTGTTGAAGACAGACCACCGCTTTCTGATCCATCACCAGCGAACCGTCCGGCTTGGTCACCTTCAAATGGCAGGTTACGTTGGCTTCCTGATTTGCGTTCGACTTCGGATTGGCCAGGAAAATCAACGTGAACAGTGTTTGCCCCTGAGTTACAACGCTCGTCTCCTGAAAGTGGGGCACCGTTTCAGGTGATGTATTCCACTTTTTTCCCAATCCAGATCGGCAGTGAGCAACAGCGACCCACCAAACTCATCAACGGTTTTTCGTGATTCAGTATCGGGGGTGGGGTTGCCGTTTGCGTCTTTCCAGTAGCCAGCGTGTGCGCTGGACCAGGCCAGCGAGGTGGCGATGAGGGCGGTGAGTAATTGGCGATTCACTTGAGGCGTCCTGTCCGTGGGGGGCTATCCGTAATAATGTTCACGGTAGAGGCCTTCGCGTGACCGTTGATAACGGCGTCTGGGTTATCGCTGGAAAGTATCTCTTCGAGCCGAACAACGAGATCAGATATCGCGGCGAAACGGCGATTGACCTTCTGATCGTAGGTCTCCTTTGTCGACACTCGGAGGCTTTCTCTATGCGCAACGGAGTCACGCGCCAACGGCTCTAGCCAAGATGGGGAATTACTCGACGCCTTATCCTCCACTATCAGGCCGGCTAGCCAAGCCTTCGGCACGAGATCGCGCTGGGCGATCATCCAAGCATGCAGCATGGACATCACCGGTACGGCTTTTCGTTGCCGTATCCGGCGCTATAAAGCCGGTACCAGGTCCTGGACTTCGCTCTCGATTTCGTAAAGCGACTGGATGTAGCGCGAAGTCTGCTCGGAGAGCTGGCTCTTGTTGGGGGCATGCAATTCGAAGAACTTGCGCCGCGCATGAGCATCTGCACCGGTGTTTCATCTGCGTCGATGACTTGTTGGCCAAGTACTACTTCGCGCAGCGCATCGCCCAGCGGCCGCAACTGAACTCCGGTCACGCCACCCCACTAAAGTCGCAAGTGCCGGTCGATATACCCAGCCACTTTAAAAAAGTTCAGCCTCTGTAACATCAAGTTACGATTTTGGGAGTCCCATTTTTCAGAATAATTTGCTAAAAGCTTGATACAAAATAGATACGTTTTTAAGGCGGAGCACGCATAAAAATTCTAAGGATTTTTGATGCTGTGCTCATTTGTTAGATGCACAGGAAAAATTAAAAAAGGAATCCAGCCGTAAATGGACGTAAAGCTCATAGATCTAAAAAAAAATAAGTGGCTTTTATTTTCTTTGCTTTATAAAAAACCAGAGCGGCATAGGTTGATGCTAAGCCTGCTAGTAATGTTTGCTCTCTTGATTCCTATATCGTCGGCGATACATATTTACGATGTTATATCAACTCCTAGCGAAGCTGAGTTGGTCATTAATAAAGCTGTACTAATAACCGAGCCTTTGGATAGGTCAAAAGAAATCCAACGTGTGGAACTTGTGCAGGGGGCGAAGCGCACAATGGTGCTAGGTATGTGTTCAACCTTAGATCCTCAGAAGTCAAATATCAAGAGTGGTGAAGAAATTACTGCTTGGATGAAGGAAGACGTTGTATATCAAATTGAGAACTCTAAGGGGCAAACGCTGAAACCAACCAGCGCTAGATTTACGTGTAGCCTTGAAACGACATTAAGCTCGCTAGAGCTGAAAAAAACAATCAGCTTCTGGTTTTTGATTTGTGTAGTTTTAGTCACGGCAAGTTTATCTATCCGAACGGCAATCGTACTCAATAAGGAAGGAATCTAATGGCATCAGTTGAGTCAGTAACTAACTCTATAAAAGTTATAAATCAGCTTGTTGGCGACCATATGGTTACAAAAGGAGCCGATGGATTTGGTGTTTTGAAAACATTAAACGGAACCGACGGCCCCCAAGATGGTTATGACGCAGCCAAAGTTGGAGTCACAGCACTTGACTACGGACTGAAGATTGCCGAGATGGCAGGTCGAAACATTCCAGGTCCGGTCACTGGTTCTGTAAACTTTGCGAAAGCTGTGTTGGATGGAAGAAAAATTGCGGTTGATTATAGCGCAGGTAAGGATGTAAAGCTTAACGATGTTTATAGTTTTGGGGGCGACGTAACAGCATTAGGTTCGAATCTGACAGCGTCAGCTGGTCCTCTTGGTGCATTAGCTGCAGCGGTACTGAGCCTGACTTCAATTGGCTTCGGGGTTGCTGCATTGCACGCAGACGTAACAAAACAAACTATTTCAAACGAGGCAATTCAACAGTACTTGGATGGACTTGAAGATGGCGGGGAAAGCCTCTTAGACTCAATTGGAGATTTTACCGCTGAAACGATTGGTAGTTTCTTAGCGCAACTATTTGACCTCTTCGATCCAGATGTCGCCGAGGAAGTCATTAAGGAAACTCAAGAGGCTTACCATAATATTGAGCTGCTCACAAGCCCTATTGTATTGGATTTGGATGGTGATGGGGTCGAAACCACGGCTTCGAATGGCAAATCATTTTTCGATCATGATGCTAATAGGTTTGCTGAGTTGACTGGATGGGTTGGTCATGATGACGGACTTTTGGTCCGCGATTTGAATGGCAATGGTTTGATTGACGATGGTACGGAATTATTTGGTAATCATACACTGTTGACCACAGGTGTTTCAGCGGAGAACGGGTTTCAAGCTCTATCAGAAATGGATTCAAATAACGATAGCTCCATCGATAGTTTCGATGCTGAGTTTAACTCGTTAGGGGTTTGGAAAGATGGAAATGGAGATGGGATCGTCCAAGCAGGAGAGCTAAAATCTCTATCGGCAGTGGGCGTAGGGTCTTTAAGTTTATCATATGCCCAGAGTGATAAAGTTGACGCTCAGGGCAATCACCATAAGCAACTAGGTTCGTATGTTACAGTCGATGGTTCTGTTAGAGAAATGCATGACGTTTGGTTTGACGTAAATAACGCAAGGACCGTTGATAAGGATTTAGTAAGCATTACAGAGCAAGTTGCTTTGCTTCCGGAGGTCAAGGGCATGGGTAATGTCTACGACCTAAGTCAAGCAATGATGAGAGACGAAAGCGGCGTCCTTCGACAACTTGTCTCGGATTTTAAGAGTGAGGGCCTTGCTAACCGCAGAGATGTATTGGTAGACCAAATAATATTGAAGTGGAGCGGTGTAGATGGCGTCGCTAAGGATAGTCGCGCGGCGGATTACATGTACGGCAACGCAATTGGTGATGCCAGAATATTAGCTGCCTTGGAAAAACTCCTGGGTGAAGACTACGTAGGTACTTGGTGCTGGGGAGAAAAAAGCCCAAACCCTCATCTTCCTGCCGCAGTCAAACTATTACAGCTTTACGATATTGTTCATGAAGCGATTAAGGGGCAATTGTTGCTTCAAACACACCTTGGTGATGATCTGAGTAACCTGGTTATCGTAATATCACCGGTCGATGGTACTGTGAGTTGGGATATTTCAAATCTTGTATCGTCGTTTGAAGCGAAATTTCAAGCCGACCCTGGTAAGGCTTTGAGCGAAATTAATGATCTAGGATCTGGTCTGAATGCGGCGGGTAGTTTTGGCGTTGATATTTTAAACCAGTTCAAGGTTACCCCAAGTTCTCATGCTGAGCTGCAGGAAGCGTTTGAAAATATAGGAAAGCGGGACGTTAACTTCAGCGATTCTTATAATGGAAATATATTGAAGGTCGCGCCTGAAGGAGTATCGGTTTTATTTGGTGTGTCCGGCAATGAGCAGTTTGTAGGAAGTAACGGTGAAACGACATATATGTTTGAAGCCGGAAATGGGCAGGACCATATTGTTAATTATGACACTGATGTAGTAGGTACGAATCTCGATACCATTATTTTTGGTTCAAGTGTATTAAGCGGTGAGGTGGTCTTTTCTAGGGATAATTACGATTTAATAATCTCCGTGGGCAATGGTATTGATACTATTCAGGTCTATAGTTTTTTTGAACCTGGCTCATGGTATAACGAAAAGTCAGCGATCGACTTAGTTAAGTTTTCCGACGGAACTTTTTATACTGCCTTTGATATTTCGCAATATGTGATGAGTCATGAAATACCCACCGGCATCCGTGGTACATCTGGTGATGATATTTTGGAAGGGACGAGTGCAGACGAAAAAATAGATATGGGGAAAGGAAATGATATATATCATTTCAGCTCTAATGGCGGCACGGATCATTTAATTAACTTTGATAGTACTCCCAATAGAGTCGATAGCGTAGCACTCTCCGGCGACTATACCACTGCTAACACAAAAATAACACGTTCGGGATTGAATCTTGAAATTTCGTCCGATTTCTCCACGTCGAAACTCGTTGTGTTTAACTTTTTTTACGAGGAGCTGTTAGGGAACTATAAGATTGATAATCTGCTCTTTCAGTCTGGTGAAACTTGGGATCTCCTCGAGATATACAGGCAGGCCTCCCATACGACTGAAGGGGATGATGAAATTCATGGTGCTAGTTGGGATGAAATTCTGCTTGGAAAAGGCGGACGAGATCTTCTCTGGGGCAACGGTGGTGATGATGTTCTAGACGGCGGCACCGGGAACGACAGTTTAATAGGAGGAGTTGGTTCAGATACTTATTGGTTCGGTCTCGGCTACGGTAACGATGAAATTTGGGAGCGAGGGGTGTCTGGTGAGCAAAACGTCATTAAATTTCATAGTGATATAACCCCTGCCGACATTCATTTGACTAGTTATAGAGAAGATCTGATTGTTGAAAGTATTGGCACAACTGATTCTCTACAGATCACTGGGTTCCTATATAGAGAACAGGACAGTACTTCATTAATTAATACTGTCGGATTATTTCAATTTGCCGATGGCACCACGTGGGACGTTGATAAAGTCCTGCAGATGCTTCAAGGCGGAAGTAGCTACAATGATGTAATTTATGGTGGCGATGAAGATAATGTCTTTTATGGCCAGGCTGGTAATGACGTATTGGTTGGCCGCGGTGGCGATGATATTTTGCATGGTGGGGATGGGAATGATCAGATTGTCGGCGACTCCGGTAATGATATCCTTCGGGGGGGAGCAGGGGATGACTGGCTTCAAGATGGCGCCGGCGACGACGATCTCGATGGCGGTTATGGGAATGATCGATACGAAGACTCTAGCGGTTTAAATACCTATTATTTGTATGATAATTCCGGTACTGACACTATCGTATATCTTAACGACACCAATCCTAGAATAAAAGTCGATGGTGATCTTACTGAAGTGACCTTTGGAAAGGACAGCGCCGGGAAAGATTTGGTTATATCTTTAGGCTCTGGCAACAATGCGCAGCTCATAATTTCTTATTTCTTTGCCTCTTATGTTGGTACCGGGTTCACATTATTCAATGATTTTTTAGAGATTACATATAGTCGTGATGATATAATCGCAGTTTTACCAGTAGGTACTGAAAATAGTGATCATATAGAGGGCACTTCTCTTAACGATGTTTTAAATGGTTTGGGTGGTAATGATGTAATCAATGGCCTTGCTGGAGATGACATAATTTCAGGAGGAACTGGCGATGATACGCTCTCTGGTGGCGAAGGTAATAATACTTACCACTACGCTTTCGGAGATGGTGTCGACACCATTAGGTTGGATGGATCGACTGATAAGTTGATTTTAGGTGCGGGAATTACTCGTGATTCGACTAATTTCTATCGCTTGGAAGACGATCTATACATGGTCTTCAGTAACTCTGCTGACAAACAAATATTTGTGCCTGGCTTTTTTTCCAGTCATGGTAAGAAATTTGCGGATATTACGTACATCGATGGTCAAATTATCTTAGGGTCGGATGTAGAAGGCCTTTCAGAGCCTTATCCACAACCAGATCAAGGTTCTGGATTACCATGGGCTGGATATGCTGAGGATATGGTTATTCTGGGAACAGTTGGTGATGACATTGTAGCCGGCGGACCTGGTAATGAATTTTTTGGCGGCAGTGGCACAGATCGAATTTCAGGTGGCGCTGGGAATGACCATTATTTATATATCCAAGGAAAAATGGAAATAAGCGAGGGAGGCGGCGAGCTAGACGTTCTTACATTTTATGGTGTTTCGTGGGCAAGAGTATCTCAAGGTGTGGCTCGCTGGGATAATGATTTAGTATTCAACCTTGATGGTGATACAGTCAACCAAGTAATAGTCAAAGATTACTTTCTCGGAGGTGAAAATATCGTAGAAGCTATCCGCTTTAGTGGTGGAGAATTGTTAACCCCGGACTTAGTTCTGGAGCTTTTGAGCACGTCATTCAATGCACCGCTCAGCCAGTTTTCAAATTCTGTAGTCGACTCGCCGAATATTAATAGCAACCTTACTGGTACATTTGCCAACGATCTTATACAAGGTTTTAATGGGAATGACATTCTGTTTGGAGGCGGAGGAAATGACCGTCTTGAAGGTGGCAATGGCAACGACTCATTGTTTGGTGGTGAAGGCAATGACACGTTGGTAGGTGGGCGAGGTGATGACTTGTATTTGTTCGCTCTAGGTGACGGTGTTGATCGTATCATTAATAAGGGAGGTGGATATGATACTCTTCATTTTTCTGGACTAACTATTTCTCAAGTAAATGGTGGGCTTCAGAAAACAGGCAATGATTTAACCTTCAATGTAGCGGGTGGCAGTGAATCTATTACCGTAGTCGATTGGTTTTTAGGCGGTGATAGTTACGTAGACAGGATCACGTTCGAGGATGGGCAAGTTACGGGTGAGCAAATATTTTCATCCTTAGGTCTTACTTCTTCTGGAAGTTTTACACCCGACTACGGGTACTTGCCTGAGGATCGTTTGTTTCACGTTAAAATCAGTGGGACGGACGGTGATGATAATATATATAGTTCGTCTTTCTCTGATTTTATTGATGCCGGAGCAGGTTCTGATTTTATCGTATCTGGCAAAGGCGATGATTACATAATAGGTGGTAATGGCAACGATACTTACTATATGGTATCCGATTTTGGTAATGACGTTATAAACAATATCTCGGGTACGTCGAATGATACTGATTCGTTGTTTTTCCAGGTAAGCGCTAAAAATTTATGGTTTTCGAAGACTGGCGATGATCTGTTGATCACTGCATTGAACTCTTCGAACTCTGTGACTGTTCAGGACTGGTATGGTTCTTCAAGCGCACAGATCGACACATTTACTGCATCTGGTGCAAAACTTGATGCAACATCTGTGGAAAATCTAGTTAGCAGTATGGCTGTCTACGGCAGCCCGGTGTCTGGGAGAATACAGCTCACTGGACAGCAACAGAATGAGGTGGATTCTATAATCGCCTCTAGTTGGAATTTCGTTCAGGTCCCTAACGTACCACTGTAACAATTTTTGAAACGCCCTACTTTTCAAAGTAGGGCGTTTCAGCATGGAGCTGTAGGTATTGCATTAAAAGTTTGATTGTAGAGGCTTGTTAAGCCAATAATAAAAATCAATCCGTGATGGTCTTTTCGCGTTTTCGATTACTTTTCGTCTTGGTAAAGTCTGGCTGAGAATTTTCTTACTCTCTGGTTCTGCAGACTATCGATGTCATCGAGTCATTCGTCCTAGGGCATACCTTGTCCGACTGTCAGCGCACATCTGAGCGCAGTGCACAAACTCGGCTATGACAATGATCTACACCTAGATGCTCAAGGTGGGTGGTGGCGCGGCGGAGCCCTTTGTCCTGTCCAGGACTGATCTGCTGCAGAGCAGCCACCGCGAAACTTGCGCCTTACCGCCTAAAGTGCACTGGAGGACTGCTCCTGGCCGATTGCTGTACTACGGGAATGGCAGCTTTGGGTCGATAGCAGCCCCTCCCCGGCGATCCCTCCAGCCCGTTGCAGACCATCTGATGTCGAAAGGGATCCCTTTCGGCACCTCAAGGCCGGCAATGGTTGGGAGTGTTCGTCGGGGAGGGACTGTCTGAAGGCTTCTTTCTATGAGCTTTGGAGAGGGATAGCAGAGGGCAAGGGTGTGCCGTCCTCGTAGCGAACCAATTCTGTTCGGGCGATCAGCACTAAATTTTCAACCTGTACGAATGGCAGATCCTCAGCGAATAGCGAAATTTTCAATGTGTTATCAGAATCACACCTGAAGACCTCGGCGCATACTTGATTGGTGGCGTTAATAAGCTCGAGTCCCAGGCCATCACGGATCACGTCCGAAGCAATCTGAATCCGATATTCCATGTCTCAATCCTCGTGTTTGAACGTAACCGGTCAGCTAAAGGCCGATACCGGGTTATCGTCCATCGTCTTGAATCATCGCAATTATGGCTCCTAGCCGACCCGCTCCTGCTCAATACGCCGTGTGTGGAGTGTCGGAAGGATCGTTTTCGTACAATTAGGAGACGACTTGGTGAGCAGCGGCCGATACCGCCCCATGGTGGACATTTGCCTGTACCTGAAGTTGACTGACCATGAATTCGTATTGCAGCATGGAATTGACGTGTGGCAGCGCTGTGCGGCCAATCTGTAAGTGCTATCTTCGCACCTAATCGGAAGAAGCTCATGATCATGGTGTTACCGAAGATCGAACTCAGGGAACTGTCGGTGAAAGCGGATGCAGACGGTTTAACGCTGGGTGGTCTTATCCCCATTTGCGAACGCTTCGGCGTTGCACCGCATGATGTGCTGAACGAGTTGTCCGTCGCGGTTGCGGAAGGCTATCTACAAGGATCTCTGCTCTATGATTTTTGCGACGGCGTTATGAACGGGATCATAAATGCTGTTGTTGAAGTAGGCATGACTAACGACATGCCTCAGCCCGCTTTCTCGCTTTACCAAGCATTCGATCAAAGTGAATGGCTCCGCAGTAACGATCCACCGGAGACTGACCCCAGCAATAAATACACGAAGCCGGTGGTCGAGGAAATAATGCGTACCCTTAGAGGCTAGCTTTCAAAGGTCGAGAGGTTTTCGCTTTTCTGCTGGACGGCAGTGGATCGAATGCCGCTTTTGGCCGGTAGCTGCCGTTCCACACGGAGGGACGGTTCACCCCCGAGGCTCTGGAGCAAAACCGCAGCCAAGCAGTGGTCATTTTCAACGGGTAAATAATGAACCTTGTTTATGCATCTCCTTCCGAGATCTGCAAAACCTGTCTCATACCTTGGTAGGCCAATTATTGGTGATAACGTATTTCTTACATTGGTAAGTAACGGCCATAACCGACAATGGTACGCATGCGCCGCCGGGGGACGTGGTGTCAACGAGCTGACGAACAGCCATAATCCTTCACGATTTCTAGCCGATAGCTTCAAGACCAGGCCTCTGGCCATCTTGCAGTGGGAAGTCCTATGCGGCTCAGAAATATAAACCTCGCTCCACGCGCCACCTTGTTTTTTTCGGCCATCATTTTGCTGGTCGTGGTCTTGGGCGTCATCGCCATACTGCAGATGGGCAAGCTTCGCGATACGGAAAAGGATGTCGAACTGAATTGGCTACCCAGTATTCGGCAAACCGCGATGATGAACTCCACCGTCCTTCGCGTCCGGTTGGAGACCCAGCGGGCCGTTGCCGATCCTCAAACCGTTCAGCAGACCATCGTCAAATTTCCTGCCTACCGGAAAGCCATGAAGGATGCGGTCTATAACTATGAGACCCTCATTGCGAGTGACCAGGAGCGACAGTTGTTCTTGGCCGTGAAAAAGTCCTACGACGATTACGCAAGCCAACTGGATCTGCTGGAACCTTTGTTGAAGGCAGGCGACACCGCTTCGATTGTCAAACTCGTCGCTACCGGTATACGTCCCCTCACGAACCAAATGGAAACTCAGGTCGAGGAATTAACACAATTCAATAACAAAGGCGCTGCGCTTGCCGGTGTTCAAGCGACGCAAGTTTATGATTCAGGTCTTTACATCGTCATCGGCCTGATTATCTTCGTCGCGCTCCTGACTCTTTGTTTGGCAACTCTTCTAACCAAAACGATTACGTCGCCCATCGGGAGCGCCCTTAGCGTCGCCGAACGCATTGCCTCAAGCGATCTGACGAAGGAGGTTGAGGTAAGCGGTACCGACGAGGCAGGCAGGCTTTTGAGCGCGTTGGCCACGATGCAGCAGAACCTTCGAAGCACGATCATGCAGATCGCTGACTCCTCATCCCAACTGGCTGCCGCCTCGGAAGAAATGACCGCGGTGACTGAGCAATCCAGCCTTGGCCTGGTGTCGCAGAATGATGAAGTAAATCAGGCTGCAACTGCTGTCACCGAGATGAGCGCTGCAGTGGACGAGGTAGCACGCAATGCCGAATCAGCTTCCGAAGAGTCCAGGAAAGGTCAGGGCTATACGGAGGTTGGTTTGGAGCGTGTATCGCAGACGCTTAAGTCCATCGAAAAGCTGTCGAGCAACGTGCGCGACACCAGCGAGCAGATCACTGGCTTGTCCAATCGTGCACAGAACATTTCCAAAGTGGTTGAGGTGATCAGAGCCATTGCTGAGCAGACCAATCTGCTTGCGCTCAATGCCGCGATCGAGGCCGCTAGGGCGGGTGAACAAGGCCGAGGCTTCGCAGTCGTTGCTGACGAAGTTCGAGCCCTCGCTCACCGCACGCAAGTGTCTACGCAAGAAATTGAGCAGATGATTCAGGCCATTCAGAACGATTCTGACCAGGCCGTGAAGGCGATGGCCACCAGCAGAGAACTGGCTGCAGAATCCCTAAGCGTCGCAGGCGATGCCAGCAGTTCGCTTGACCAGATCGCGACAGCTATTACGGGCATCAACGAGCGTAACATTCTCATCGCCACCGCTTCGGAAGAACAGGCGCACGTCGCCCGGGAAGTCGATCGCAATCTGGTTAGCATTCGCGAGCTGGCCTCCCAAAGTTCTGCAGGTGCAAGCCAGACTGCAAGCGCTTGCAACGAGATGTCGAAGCTTGCGGTTAGTCTGAATCAGCTGGTCAATCGTTTCAAGGTTTAAGGTATTCACGTACGTCAGCGGACTCGTCCGATGTCCTTGGATATCGGACCTAGACTGTCGACTGTGCCTTGGCGATATACCGTCCTCCCTGAGCGTGAGCCTGCAGGGATTGCACAGTCTATTGGCTATTGGGTTGATCGGCTGTTTGTGTTTTGTGGGGTGGGTGACGTTGCGGGCCCGTGAAGATGTCCCGTAGGATCGTTGATCTGAATTGTCTTCCCATGCTGCCATCCATCCGCACCTGGATCTGCTTTGGGGATCTGAATATCGGCTCGTTGAGCTTTGATTGCCGACTTGACGATTCCCAAGCGTTGGTTGCGTTGTTGCTGCATTGCGGGATCAGCCTGGCCGTCAGCTGTGAACCCCATCATCAGTTGTGGAACACCTAGGGGAAGTGTTTTGTCTTGATCGGTGTGCCAGGTGTGCCACGTCTTGCCATGGGTATGAGCCAGTCGCTCCACCCGGTCAGCAATCTGAGTGACTCCACAGCAATTGAGCTTCATGGCCTGAAGATTGGTTGATAACAGATCGGGGATTCGCCACTTGCCTTTAGGCCTCAGTGTGGACTAAACACTATGCCGCCATTGCCGGAGCTGGTGAGGTGATTCAAAGAGACGGAACTTAGGAACTTGGGGATTTTCCGAATAAGGGAACTTCGTCACATTCCGGGAAAGGAATTGCCCATGCCACACTCCGCTCATTATCGAATCGAGTACGTGCACAATGGTGCCGACAAGAGCTTTTACGTCAGCGCGGAAATCATGAGCAATGCTGAGGCCTGGCACTGGGCTGCAGTGGATTCGGGGGTAGCGCAGATCCCGAAATATCGCCGAGACAGGGTCCAGATCGTTAGCAAGCCACTCGCCAAGCGGCACGGTATTGTCCAGGTGCAGTGGTCGCACGCTTAGTAGTCAGCTCAGTCTCGCATGGTGTATCAATGCACCATTAGAGCAAGCTGGCGGGCTTTGACGGCTGCACTGAACAAGAACGAATAGTCATCTGACCCCGTTGGGCCCCTCCAGCACTTGCCTCACCTTCTTAGCCAGATCGATGGGCACGTAAGATTTGGATAACATCAAAATCCCCCCGCATCCGTAGGCTCTAGCGAGTTTTCGGAATAACCAGTTTTCAGCGACACCTTTGGAGTGGGGTAAAAGCGCTTGGCTTCCCGGGCCAGCGTCACGCCTTTCATTCCACCAGGAATTGATCAGGTCGTAAGCGTCTGCCGAACACATCTTGTACCAGCCCGTTTGGTGTAGACGGACGCTCGAAACACCCTGTCGAGGCTATCGCGCTATTCGGTTTCGATGGCAGCTTGCTCCCCCTATGCTCTTGACTCGTCTAGGAGCAGCAACCAGAGCGAACCCCAGCAGCAGGTTCAAAAAGTGACTCAACAATCGTGCAGTCTGGAGTGTTCGAACCTAAGCATGTTGACTCACACATACCTGCCATTGAGAGCAGCTCTACCCGGATTTGCTGAAGCTTTGCTACCTTCGACTCTACTTCCGCTAGGTGCTTCTTGACCACCGAAAGCGCGTCAGCGCACGGACGATCAGCATCTGCTGCGAGCGCGATGAGTTCTCGGATATCTTCGAGCGGGAAACCCAATTCACGATTCTGCCGGATGAAGACGAGTCTTGATCGATGCTTTTCAGTATAGATTCGATGACGCCCAGTCGACCGCAGGGCGGGAGGTAAAAGGCCTATTTTCTCGTAGTAGCGAATCGTTTCAATGTGGCAACCCGTTGATTTCGACAGCGCCCCGATTCCTGACATGCAAACTCCCCAAGCATTTTCTTGAACCTGTAGCAGCTACAGATATTAACCTGTCTTCAGAAAATAATTTCACGCGCTTGAAGGGCATTTTGTGGACAGAGAACAGCTAGAGACTAACCAGATTCCCATTTACTTCGTCGCGGTCATTGTCGCGGCCCTCGGAGGCCTGCTCGCCCCCAATGCGTCTGAAGCATTAGGGTCGACGGTGACACCCACCATCGCAGTGCTGATGTACGCCATGTTTCTACAGATCCCGTTCTTGGATCTCCGTAATAGCCTCGCAAATAAGCGTTTCATGGCGGCGCTGCTCACAGCCAACTTCGTGGCCATCCCCTTGCTGGTTTGGGCATTGACGATGGGGATAACCAATCACCCGGCGATTTTGGTGGGTGCCCTGTTGGTCTTGCTGACGCCTTGTATCGACTATGTGGTGGTTTTTACCCATATCGGTAAAGGCGACTCCAAACTCACTCTGGCGGCCACCCCATTGCTTCTTTTGATGCAGCTTGTACTGCTGCCGGTGTACCTGACCTTCATGCTGGGTAACGACTCAACAGTGGTCATTTCTATAGGCCCATTTGTTGAGGCCTTTGTGATGCTGATCGCTTTGCCTTTGGTCTTAGCGGTAGCAACAGCTGCCGGGGCAAAGAGATCACGCATCGTTGAAAGCTGGAACAACGCATGGGCCTGGATGCCTGTACCGGCTATGGCGGCTGTATTGGTCGTGATGGGTAGGCTGCCCTGGGCGCTAGGCTCAGTTTCACTACACGTCGTGGGCTCGCTGGTAATGACGGCTGCCGGGCTTCTGTCCTATCAAATAATCAACACGCGCTGAGGAGAGGAACATGAAAGCTTTTCTGGTGACCTTCTTTACTCAACAGAATCGTCGCTATCAGGGAAAGATGCTCGGCGACTGGGTCGTTGATTTGGCGAAAGAAATGGGACTGCGGGGTGCGACTCTGTCCACAGGTATCGAAGGCTTTGGGCATACCGGCCGGCTGCATTCCTCGCATTTTTTTGAACTAGCGGATCAGCCTACCGAAATTCGTATGGCCATTACCGAGGACGAATCTGAACAGTTATTCAAGCGATTGGAGCTTGAAGATATCTCGTTGTTTTACATAAAAACCCCAGTTGAGCTGGGCTTCGTCGGAACAGAGGTCACCTAGTTTGGCCCTCTTTCGTAAGCGGTGACTCGAAGACGCCTTCGCTTGCCTCGTACTCCGAAACACGATTTTACATTTTGGACAGACCTAGCTAAGATCGGCGCATTGGAGATGGCATTCCTCCATTAACAAACCGCTGCGCCCGTAGCAGCTGATGATGCCTACAGAAACCTGATCAAACCAGGTCTGTAGGCGTTCGCGCTTAGAATCCCTTCTTTGGTCAGGCCCACTTATTTTTTGTGGCTGGCCAAATGTCTAAATTTCGACGACCTGAACAACTCGACTTACTGCCCTATATAGCGAAATGGCTTGCGCTTGCTGGTCTTGTAGCTCTTTTGGCAGGCTCTGCTTCTGCGTTATTCCTGCTTTCTTTGGATCATGCCACCCAGTGGCGAGAAACCCATCCCTGGGTAATCTGGCTCCTGCCAGTGGCCGGCTTTGCTGTGGGACTTGCATATCACTTGATAGGCAAACCCGTTGATGCCGGAAACAACCTGATCATCGATGAGATCCATGATCCTAAGAAGATCGTGCCTTTGCGCATGGTGCCGATGGTGCTGATCGGAACCGTGGTTTCCCACCTTTTTGGTGCATCTGTGGGACGTGAGGGGACGGCGGTGCAAATGGGCGGTGCCCTTGCCGATCAACTGACGCATGTCTTCCGTCTGCGCCGCGAAGACCGTCGGGTGATTCTCATGGCCGGTATCAGTGCTGGCTTTGCGTCCGTCTTCGGCACCCCTCTTGCCGGGGCTTTATTCGGACTTGAAGTATTGGCCATTGGACGTATGCGTTACGACGCGCTTTTCCCTTGCGTGGTTGCGGCAATCGTTGCTGACCAGGTGGGGCAAGCCTGGGGCGTGGTTCACACGCATTACGTCATTGGCGAAGTGGTTCCGGTGCAGCTGTGGAGCGTCATGGCTGTGGTGGCAGCTGGGATTGTCTTTGGCCTTACCGGCCTGCTATTCGCGACTGCGACCCACAAGCTCGGAGCCTTCGTTAAGCGGCTTATCACCTATTCACCATTAAGACCCTTCGCCGGCGGCCTGCTGATCGCAGTCGCAGTGTGGGCGCTCGGTAGTAACCATTACATCGACGTTGATAAGTACATCGGGCTAGGCATTCCGAGCATCGTCCAATCCTTTCAAATGCCAATGGCCCCTTGGGACTGGCTTGGAAAGATGGTGTTCACCGTTGTCTCCCTGGGGACTGGATTCAAGGGCGGCGAAGTCACACCGCTGTTTTACATCGGTGCCACCTTGGGGAATGCGCTGGCTCCCCTCTTGCACCTTCCCTTCGGCATGCTGGCTGGTATCGGCTTTGTCGCCGTCTTTGCCGGTGCAGCTAATACGCCACTGGCAACCATCGTTATGGCCATGGAGCTCTTCGGGCCCGAAATTGCTCCGCTTGCAGCCATTGCCTGTATCGCAAGTTACCTCGTATCCGGACACACCGGGATCTATCACGCCCAGCGCGTCGGCCACAGCAAGCATCACCGTCCTCTTCCGGAGGAAATCCGGCTCTCTGATATCAAGCAATTTCATGCTCAAAGTGAATCCGCCAGCGAGCGGAAAGTGACTCTTGCGGGGGAAGAGAAATGATTGAACATCACCAAGATCGCCTGACAGCTTTGCAACTCTATTTTCCTGGCGCTAGCCGGGCTCGCGTGACCAGCTTCTGGCACCACCTAAGCGCACCTGCACTAGCCCAGCACCTCCTTAAAGTTGCTCAAAAAGCAAGAATTGAGCAGGTCATGCTCAAGACGATTTCTGCAGGTTATTTGCCAGGCCATCGCATCTCCCATCATCACCCGGAGCTTGGCGATATGCGTCATCCCCAGTGTCTGGAATTGCTAGATACAGAGGACAAGCTGCGCGCATACCTGCGCGACCACGCTGACGAGTTACGCAAGGTGCGAGCAGTTCTTCTCTTATGTGAGTTACCGCTCACTGACGCGTCGTAATTCAGTTTGAAAACAGCTCGGAAATGAAGAGGTAAGGCCGACCGAAGCGTCGGTCACTCGCGACATTAGAGGATGTAGCTATGAACGGCTTTCAACTGACGTTTTTCACCGAACAGAGTACCAACTACCAGCACCTTCCACTGGGAGAGTGGTTGGTCGAGTTCGCCAAGCGAGAGGGCGCGTTGGGTGCGACGTTGGTGAGCGGTACAGAGGGGCTAGATCATTTGGGGCATTTGCATACGGCGCATTTCCTCGGCGGTGCCGACCATCCCGTCACGGTGACTATATCCACTGATGAAATTGGGTGCGACAGGTTGCTGGAGGCATTGGCCAAGGAGTCGTTTTCACTGAGCTATATCAAATTGCCCATCGAATACGGTCGAGTGGGCCAGGCGAAAAACTAAAAAACGCACCTTGTTGGACAACCGATAAAAAGGATAAACGCCATGTACCGAGTTTATAACCTACGTCCACAGCCAGCCCCCGCTAACTGGGCTCATGACAACAGGCAGCTCCTCGTAGGACTGGTTTTTTGGTCGCTTTTTCTGGCGGGCATCGCAGACAATCAAAAGATTTCGAGCGAGGGGTGGTACGTCGTCACCCCGCTCGAAGGCGCATTAGTCACGATGCGTATGCCCAGTGAAAAGTCCTGCAAGGCCGACGTAGCCCAAACCTGCGTACCGGGCTACGAGCTGAGAGCACAGCAACATTGAGCGCGATGGCGGTTGGCAATCCAAAGATGAGATCGCGAAATGGAGCTCACCGACGTCGGCTCATCAAAATCATTTTAGAGAATTGGGAGACCACATGAGCGCAGTGACGCTGAGCATCGTATTCGGGCTTGTGATGGGCAGGTTTTTCACAGGATCCGTCTATGAGTTCGCCGCGCTTTTCATCGTAAGCGTTGGAGTGTCCTTGCTGACCTTTCATCTGCTAAATCAAAGGCGCGTCAGGCTACAAGCCCAGACGGCGTATTGCTGCTCTGTAATGGTTGCTTCAAACCAAATGATGGAGCTTTTCCAGATGGCAAAAAGAGGGCAGTTCATGCCCTTGGTGGGAGAGATTCCTGAACTAATTATTGGAGGCTTCTTGGTTCCCGCAATTGCGGTGTCGGCAGTGCAGCTGTTCAGGATACTCATGGAGAGCTGACGTCCGACATAGAGGCCTCTCAACGGATTCAAATGGTTAATGACGCTCCCGAATCGTTACTTGGAGAAGATCAATGAAAACGCAAATCCAGGCCATTCATGCACGTGAAATTCTCGATTCACGCGGTAACCCTACCGTTGAAGTCGACGTCACCTTGGAGTGCGGCGCCATGGGCCGGGCTTCAGTACCGTCCGGTGCCTCTACAGGCGCTCACGAAGCAGTTGAGTTGCGTGACAAAGATACACAGCGGTACTCCGGCAAGGGAGTGTTAAAGGCCGTTAGCAATGTGAATACCGAAATACTTGAGTCTCTGAGGGGCATGAATGCGATTGACCAGGAACAAATTGATCATTTGATGATTAAGCTGGATGGAACCTCTGATAAATCCAGGCTTGGAGGAAACGCGATCTTGGGCGTGAGCCTCGCCGTTGCCAGAGCGGCGGCTTCTGCGCTGAACTTGCCCTTGTTCCAATATCTGGGCGGCGAGCAAGCAGCAAGAATGCCCGTCCCGATGTTCAATATTCTCAATGGCGGTGTTCACGCCAACTGGCAAGGCCCTGACTTTCAGGAATTCATGATTGCACCTACAGGGGCTGGCAGTTTCAAGGAAGCCTTGCGATGGGGCTCCGAGGTGTACCACGAGCTGAAAGCGGTGCTTAAGGACGCCGGCTATTCAACAGCGGTCGGAGATGAGGGCGGCTTTGCGCCGGCACTCAAGAAAAACTCAGACGCCATTGAGCTGATCATCAAGGCAATCGAGAGGGCTGGTTACACCCCTGGATCTCAGATCGAGATCGCTATCGATCCAGCATCCAGCGGCTTCTATGAAAACGGCCTTTACCATCTGCGCTCTGAGGGTCGTAAGGTCGATGCTCAAGAGCTGATTAATCTCTATTCCTCCTGGGTCGACAAGTATCCGATTGCGGTACTGGAAGATGGACTCGCGGAAGACGATTGGTCAGGCTGGAAGCTATTGAATGCAGCTCTGGGTGACCGGATCGAGTTGGTTGGAGATGACCTATTTGTCACCAATGTCGAACGGATTCAGCGAGGCATCACAGAAAACGTCGCCAATGCCGTATTGATCAAACCTAATCAAATCGGAACGCTGACTGAGACCAAAGCCGCCATCGAAATGGCCTATGGGGCAAATTGGGGGGCGATGGTTTCTCATCGTAGCGGGGAGACGGTGGACAGCTCCATCGCTGATCTGACTGTCGCGATGGGGACTGGCCATCTCAAGACAGGAGCTCCATGCCGGGGGGAGCGGGTCGAGAAATACAATCAGTTTCTGCGAATAGAAGAGGATCTTGGCAGCCGTGCGTTTTATGCAGGACATGATGCATTCGTGCGCTGACGGCCTATCGCCGGTAAACCTGTTGGACTGGTTACCGTAAAAAAACGAACCACGTATAGCTGTTGGCAAAAACGTCAGTGGCATTGGCCTTTCCTAGACGCTTGGAGATATGAGCATGAGCTACACGGATATTCCAGCTGGTAACGCGATCCCCGATGACTTCTTCACCGTTATCGAGATTCCTGCAAACCACTCGCCGATCAAGTACGAGGTGGACAAGCCAAGTGGACAGATCTTCGTTGATCGCTTCCTCAGCACGCCGATGTTCTACCCGGCTAACTACGGGTTCATTCCAAATACCTTGAGCGATGACGGCGATCCTTTGGACGTCCTCGTGATTTGCCCTTACCCGGTATCACCTGGCGTTGTCATCCGCAGTCGCCCAGTAGGTGTGATGTACATGACGGACGAAGCTGGTGCGGATGCCAAGGTAATCGCAGTGCCTCATGAAAAACTCAGCTCTATGTACAGCAATGTAAAGGAATGCTCTGACCTCCCTGCGTTACTCCTCGCACAGATTCAGCACTTCTTCGAAAACTACAAAGCGTTAGAGCCGGGTAAGTGGGTGAAAATGGGCCGCTGGGGGAGCGCAGACGAAGCGCGGGAAGATATTCGTAAATCGGTAGCGGCCTATAACCTGAAGAAGGAGGCTTCCAAGTAGTGTTACTCAATCAGAAAAGCGCAGAGCAGGAAATTTCTCTTAAGGTAAGAGAAGACTTTTTGCTGCTGCCGAAAACTGCTGAATTGACGCGCTGGGTAATGGCCCAGTCCACGGGCGAAAGAACATTACCGTATTTCGATCCACTGGATGGCGGCGTCTTCGCAAGGGTATTGATCTTGTTGGAATCGCCCGCTCGAACGGTCAGTCTTCCACGGTATGTCTCAAGAGACAATCCGGGGCCTGCACAACGCAACCTGAAAGGTTTCATTGAGCAGGTTGGACTGGCACGTCACAAAACCGTCCTTTGGAATTTGTACCCTTGGTTACCAGATCTCGATAAGCCCAAGGGTCCGCTCCGCAGAGCGCAAATTGAGGAAGGTATCGAGATGCTGATCACGCTACTGACGCTTTTCCCTGATCTCGTCACTATCGTGTTTGCCGGACGTGTTGCCCAGAAAGCCATACCGCGTGTTCGGCTCGCCTTCCCTAATTTTTCATTGCTGGAAATGCCACACCCAAGCCCCCTTTCCGTTTGCACTCACCCGAATGTTAGGCAGCGCATTTTGTCCACACTGCGTCACGCCAAACAGTCGATCAAGTAGCCAAAGGCTCAGGTTTTGCTCGCCTTGCTCAGCGAGTGGATACACGGCGAGACGAACAAGTTGCCGCGATAGGCACCAGCCAGGGTTTTAGCCGCGACGATCATCCACATGACAGTCAGCATCAACACCAGCACCACGCCAAAGAAGCTAAAGAACGTGAGGTGCAGCATAGAGCCCAATTTGAGGGTTGTTACGGCGTACACTCCCAGCGGAAAGGTGAAGCCCCACCAGCCGAGGTTGAAGGGAATGCCCTCCCTGAAGTAGCGCCCGGTAATTAGCAGCGCCAATACCATCCACCACAATCCCAGCCCCCAGAACAGCACACCACCGATCAAGCCAATGCCCTCGGCTACGCCGCCGATGCTTGCCATTCCATGGGCAGCAAAGATTGCTGGAGCATCGTTGCCCAGCAGCAACATCCCCAAAGCCCCGGTACCGATCGGCCCTAAAGACAGCCAGCTCGATGCTGCCATGCTTTCATGAGGTAGTTTGTGCAGAGCCATGCGCAGTAACAGGATCACCAGTATGCTCAAGGCGACGGGCACCGAGTAGGCCCACAGCACGTAGCTGGTGATGAGCATGGTGAACTGTGCGCTCGCATCAGCGAGGTGCGGAGCCAATAGACCGCCACTGGCGGCAGCCACCTCAGCCGCAACTACTGGCAGCAGCCATACCGCTGTCATCTGATCAATGCTGTGCTGCTGGCGAGTAAACATCATATACGGGATCAGCACCCCGCAGGCCAATGCCATGGTGACATCGATCCACCACAACACTTCGGCTAAAGCGACTACCCCACCCCCCCAGCGTGGCAAACCATAAAGGAGAAAACCGTTGATGATGGTCGCCAATCCCATGGGGATAGTTCCAAAAAACATCGATACAGTGGAGTGGCCGAAGATCTGTTTGGCCTCATCGAAGAACAATACCCAACGGCTCGCGTACATCAGCGTAAACAGGCAAAACAGCACGATATTAAAAAACCACAAGGCTTCCCCTAACGCTTTGGGCCACTGCGCAACAAAGGGCAGTTGGCCCAGAGCCAGCGCCAGAATCCCGGTGCCCATCGTGGCGGCGAACCAGTTGGGTGTGAACTGCCGGATCGCTTCTCGTGGATTGGACAAAGCCGCCAGTGGATGGCTGCCGCCCATTATAGCTGCGAGTCGTGTCTCACTCATTTTCGCGCTCCCGCTTCAGTGTGCCTTCGATATGACATGGTTGAAGTATAGCTTGATGGGAATAGCGGTAAAAACGGATAGTATAGGTTTATATGACCTATAAAGAAGGTAGATTACATGAAGCTAAGCCTACGCCAGCTACAAATTTTCTGCGCCGTCGCGCAGCACGGTAGCACCACCAGCGCCGCCATTTCGGTGTCACTGTCCCAATCTGCAACCAGCGCCGCACTGAACGAGTTGGAAAGCGCCTTGGATACCAGGCTGTTCGACCGTGTAGGCAAGCGTTTAGTGCTGAACGATAACGGCCATGCCTTACTGCCTCAAGCCAGAAGGATGCTTGAGAATGCACAACAGATAGAGGCCAGTTTCTTACCCGGCCATGCCGGGCTGAAGACACGCTTGCGGGTAGGATGCAGTACCACGATAGGCAATTATGTTCTGCCATTGATTCTCGGTGAGCTACGTCAATCAACACCACATTTGAGGGTCGATGTCGACATGGCCAACAGCATGGCTATCGCAAGAAGAGTCGCTGATTTCGAGATTGATATGGGCCTGATCGAGGGGCCTTGCCACCTGCCCGAACTCAGTGCCGAGCCTTGGCTAATTGATGAGTTGCTTATTGCCGCAGGCCAACGGCACCCCTTGGCACTAAAGCAGCAGGTCACACTTGATGATCTTCGTACCGCTGAATGGCTACTGCGCGAGCCAGGTTCTGGTACCCGTGAAGAAGTCGAACAATTGCTGCTGCGTCATTTGCACGATCTCGCCGAAACGCGCCAGATCGGCAGTTCAGAGGCCATCAAGCATACCCTCGCACAAGGCATCGGCATCAGTTGCCTGTCCCGCTGGGTCGTTCGGGATCTACTGGCCTCTGAAGTCTTGGTTGAACTGCCGCACGCGTTGCCTGCACTGACCCGACGTTTTTTTCTGATCCGTCACCGGGACAAATACATCTCGCCTGGGCTTGAGCGATTCTGGGAAAAATGCAGTCAATTCGTGAGCCAGGAGTAGCTAGACCTATTTATAAAACAGGTAAGAGCTACCAAAACAAGTTGTTTCCGGAATTTATCAACGACGCATAAAGTCAACTCATTGCCCTGCAGCGATGAACGAGTTGTATATGCCAAGGCGCGACTGGGTGCCTTGCTTACCCTATGAGGAAATTCTGATGAATGTGATAAAGAAAACCGTCACAGCCCTGACGTTGGGTGTTGCGTTGGCCGCATCGATGAGCGCGTGGGCCGCGCAAGATCGCTGGACGTTTGACGGCGATATTCACAACAACTCGCTGGCCGTCAGCCCTGATGAAACGACGGCGGTGGTCTCTTACAGTCAGCGTCCAGATGTAGTGGTTTATGATTTGAAAACCGGTAAGGTTCGCCAGGTTCTCACCGGCTACGTCACGCCGCGAAATATTGTGTTTTCGCCAACTGGCGATGTGTTCTACCTCTCCGACAGCAGTTTGGGGGTCGTGCGCAAGATTGACACCAAGACTTTAAAAGTGATCGCAGATATTCCGTTGGGCGCAGGTGCTTTTGGTACCACACTCAGCAAGGACGGAAGCCTGCTCTACGTCAACAATGAAGCGGCCAGCACGCTGTCGGTCATTGACCTTGATCACCAGCGGCCAGTAGCTGTGGTACCTGGCTTCTCCCAACCGCGCCAGGGCATCCGAGTAAGTCCTGACGGCAAAACCGTCTATGTCACCAACTTTCTTGGGGACAAAATTACCTTGGTCGACAGCAAGACCAATACGATTGAAGGTGAGATCACTGGCTTCAACAAGTTGCGCGCCATCTCCATATCGGCGGACGGCAATACGCTGTACGCGGCTAACAGCGGCAGTAACAGCATCGCAGTTGTCGACACTCAAAAACGCGCCATCACAACCACCGTCATTGTTGGCAAAGACCCCTACGGCGCAGCCCTCACTCCAGACGGGCTGCACGTCTACTCGGGTAACCTCGGTGACAACAGCCTTTCAGTGATCGACACCAAAACGCTGAAAGTGACCACCACTGTGACCGGTTTGAAGGCACCCCGCCAGGCCATTGTCTTCACCAAAGACAAGTCGAAGGCGTATGTCCTCAATGAGGACTTGAGTATCTCCACAGTCGATCTCGCCAGCAACAAGGTGGTGTCGACGCTCAAGGCCGACTGATTGAACAGCGCAGGCCTTCATGGGGGCCTGCTGATACTCCACGACCAAGTGAATAATAATGAGTGAAAATGATGAGTCCTGGATGATGGATCGCCGTCGCTCATTGAGATGAGCCAATGATGCTTGACCGTGAGCGTCGCTTTGCTCAATTGAGGAAGGCACAGGGTCCGGGGGGGGGGAGAGCCCAGCATTCCAGCAAAAAATGATATCGGGACGTTTTTTCTATGGAGTCGAATTAACCTGTTTGTGGCTCGTCTATTGTCTGATCGCTTGCCGTTTCAGAGGCAGGTGGGTCTTCTAAAAATTAAAAATGACCAAAGGAAATACATATGTTCAAAAAGATGATTCTCACCGTCGCTGTTGCCGCCAGCTGCATGTCGGGTTTGGCGCTCGCCGATGCGCCAGTCAAGCTTGCTGAAACGGACAAGGGAAAAGTACTCGTAGACGCAAAAGGTATGACTCTTTATACCTTCGGTAAGGACACCTCGGGCAAGTCGGTCTGCAATGGGCCATGCGCTTCAAACTGGCCACCTCTACCGGTATCCGCAGACGCGAAAGCGGGTCATGATTACTCTGTCATCACTCGAGACGATGGCACAAAACAATGGGCATACAAAGGCATGCCACTTTACAGCTGGGTCAAAGATACCAAGCCAGGGGATACAACCGGTGACGGCGTCAACCAAGTCTGGCACGTTGCCAAGCCGTAACGTCAAATAATTAATAGGCTGGCTTACGCCACTGGCTTTGTCAGTGGCGCAAACCAGAAGAATACACACCTGATATTTTCGCCAACATACAGCCGCCGCGCCTCATAAATCTTTGATGGATCATTTCAACGAAAAATGGGGCCGAGGTACGGTACACCTTGGACGTATTCCCGTAACGCCAGCCTGAGGATTTCGTTTGGCCGGGAGTCTGTGACGATGCGCATGGTGGTTCCATCCAGCCGCTAGTGGACCGATATTCTGAGGCAGCGCCAATTAGAACGGTAGGGCATCGTAAATATGCGGGCGAAGGTCTGCTTATGGCCGATTTCTGCCGGTAGCGAACGGCAGCTTTGGGTCGATTACGGCCCTTCGTGACCGGCAGCTACTGGCCCAGAGCGTGTAAAAACTCTTTCTTATCGTGCGTGCTTCAGCCCATTGCTGGTTGGCGTGGCGATTTCCCGACTATTTACCAGGATCAGCGCCGGTAACGCTTCAGAGCGCGTATGAAGCGCTTTGACAGCTCTTTGGGGCAGTAAAAGCCGGGCTTTTACGCCTCCATCGCCTTCAATAAGCCTTCGGTGCCGATGATTTTCATCACCCGCTTCAAGTTATAGGCGAGCGCATTCAAGCTCATTTCTGCGCTCACCCCGTTCAGTTTTCGAGTCAGGAAGTGCGTTGCCTGTTATCGCCAGCGCAGGATTGACCCAGTTACCGATATTTCATTGACCCAGGCTCCTACCTTGTGAACCATTACCATTACTGGATTTTTGCCAATTGGTGTTGGATCAGTGTGGTATCGGCCGCTGGGTCAATTCGGCGTCAGCACCAACATCGATGAGTTAACGCAGGGATATTCTGTGACATTTTGGTCAGGCAGGTGACGCATGCATATTCGCGAATGGAACTCGATTTTCGTATTGATGGGCGGCGGTGTCGTATGCAGCGGGTGCATGGCTGCTCAGCCCTTGGCGGATACTGACAAGCAGTTTGCGCATTCACCGGGGTGAAAGCATAACGACGACGATACGCAACACCCATGGACGACGCTGCATGAGTTTCTTGATCAAGCGCGGGGGTAAACCATTGGAACTCTGGAGGCATGAGGCCATCACATGAATTCATTTTCTAAGGATGGCTACTGATGTTCAGGATGCTTACCGCTACTGCAATGCTCACCGCCTCGTTATTCCTAACTGGGTGCTCATCATCACCTGTCGATCCAGTCACGATTGCACAGGCTGAGTACGGTCCCTATCCGACTGGCTATCAAGAGACGGTAAGGGGTATTTTCAAGCGGCATTGAAAGACACCATGTCAGCACAGTACCGGTGGATCAAGCAACCCTATAAAGCGTACTGGCGGGATATTCCAATCACTGGCGGGAAGCCGATGGTGTTCGGGTATATGGTCGATGTGAGCGTGAACGCCAAGAATGAGTTCGGTGGTTACACCGGTGAACGTCAGTACCACATGTTCATCACCAACGGTAAGGCGCTTCCGACCAATCCGAACCCTTGGTTTGATGAGCCGTGGTATCAAGAATGAGCTTTCACAAAAACGGATGGTTTAGGTTGTGGGTAGTGGCAGGCGGGATCACTGCAATCGTACTGACTATGAAGGTCTCAGCGTCTCGGTTCTCTGAGCAAGAGGCTTGGGTAATGCAGCGCCAAAATGAAATCACTTTGACGCTTAGCGTCACGGAGGAAGCTAATCGCGCAATGGCTGGTGCACCAGCGGGGCCAAGTCGAGACGCTATCGAGTCAAGGTATCAGGACATTCTTGAACGGGAGATCGCTAAGGCCAAGGAGAGCGTTGAATCCCTAAAAAGAAGTGACGAGGAGCAAATGCCCAGACGCTATTGGGAAGCTATACGTGTTTGGGCATTCTTAACCTTTGGGGCGTATGCCATTGGCTGGATCATGGTTTGGGTTTTCCGTGGGTTCCGGCCTAAGCGAGATAACCATTCATAGCGTCCGCTATGGCACGGGACACACCCTGTTTTTCAAGACAGCTTGTAGTGTGTCTAATCGTCTGGAGGCCAGAGAGTCTGTGATATCGATTTTGCTGACATACCGCTTTTGGCCGTTCTCCGTCTATAGCAAAGAGTAGCAAAGCGCCAAAATCGGTCACTGGAAAGCCCTGCCTTCAGCCGATAAATGAAATGGAGGATCTCAGATGTGTAACCGCCCGGGCAACACACCTTCCATACACCGTCGGTTGAGGCGATGGTGTCCACCTAAATTCAAGTGGACACCATTTTCAGCTTTTTTGAGCGGACGCCTATGCCACAAGAAAGTTTTTGAAGCGCGAAAGTCCACATCCACGCTCAAGCTAACGCATGATATATCCGAGATTTTGACTGATAAGGAAGGTGACGGCGGCTAGTTTGTAGCCTGTGGACTATGGTGATTTTAAAGCTGCGCATTGACCAGAGTTGGTCCCCCATAGCAGGCGAAACTGCTGAATTGGCCAGAAGAGATCATCCCGGTCGCGGCAAATCACTAGGACGGGCACAGGAATTCGATTGCTTTCACGCATTACGGGCTATCCTAAACATCACCGTCCCATTTCAGAGGCTACACAGCATGGCTAGGAAGGAGCAAAGGCTTAAGGACATGCTGGTCCGTGCTAAAGCTGAAGTCCTAGCAGGAGAGCATTTCCGTACCCCGGAGTACCTAGCATTGCTTCTTGATAGGGAGCTCGACGGGCTCATCCGGTCGCTTGAGCAAGCAGAGGTAAAGCGGGAGATCTTTTCGATAGTGCATCAAGGCCAAGTACTCTATCCGGACTATGCGTTCTCGGATAATCAGGAGGGTAATCTGCTCCCTGGACTGGTAGAGATAATCGAAATCCTTTCCCCAAAGAACGATGATTGGGGAATGGCTTTTTGGTTTAGATCCCCTAACAATTTCCTTGGGGGCAAACGGCCTGAAGATACCCTACATCAAGAATTCGACAAGGTGGTGGCAGCGGCTCATGAACAAGTCGATTCCATCATGCCCGGCTAGGCTCCGACGGAGTCCTCAGCTGTGGGGGTTCAACCTGATCCGAGCTAGGAAGGAGAAGGGATTGACCTCCTTGCTCTTAGAGTACCGGCTTGATTCGATCCGTCATTTCGGCCCAACCAGCGTACTCTGCGCTTCGCTTCATCGAACGATGTTGATAATTGCTCGCGATTTAGCCGACTTTGTCCCAGAGCTTCGCATCAATGGACTAGGGCTGCAGTATGCGCTCTGCCCGCGTGGTAAAATGAGCCAAGCACGCCGCAAAGGCCATAAGCACTCTCTATGCCTCATCTGAAAGCGCAATGGTCTGGGTAAACTCCGCTGCGTAGTTTCTGGTGACCAAATCTCTATAGGGATGCGCAACGAAGGTGACTGGACTCATTATTACAACGTCAGGTTGAGCTCGCGGAAAGCGGCGGTGAGTGTTGTATTTGCCAAAAATATATTCTCCTTTCTGTAATGCCTGAAAATGTAGTGAGAGTAGGGGGCTAAGGTGTTTAACCCACTAAACTTTCCCTTACGAAACCGGATTTTGTCGCAGATTGCTTCGATTGCCGGCACGACCTCTTCAGGGCTACTGATTTCTATCAGTAGCCCTGAAACCTGCTCTTCCTGACTGACTCCACCTTTGCGGATTAATTTGCGCTGGAGCTCTAAGAGATAAAAGCTTCGCTCAGCTACGATTATTCGCAGTATGAGAGCCGCACGTACAGCGGGTTTGTTATCAGGAAATCTAAGCCAACGGCGGTCTCGGTCGGAAGGAGGGCTCGCAGGGTCGAAAGGCCTAAGCGATTGAAGCTGGAACTCGCAATCATCGCTTTTGAAACCCGTGGATTCTCCATACCAAGCGAGGTCCGAGAAATCCGGCCGCATATTTTTTATTCGGGTTAGCTCATCCCAAACTTGCTGAAGGATGCCTCCACTGCCAGTAAAGCGTTCTGATGTAAATCTGATCCCCCCAATTTCTTTTCCACTGCCATGTCCGTCGCCCGTAGCATACCTAGCATGTTCGCGACGACGAACCGTGACGATTTTCTTATCTCTAAATGACAACTCCTCAGTAGTCTGGATGAACGAACACCGTTCGCCTAGAATCCGGAATCCTGGGTTGCGTTTTTTCCGGACAGTTGCGTCTTTATCAGGTTCCTCCTCCGAAGTAACCACAAGGGAGTTCTGTTCATCAGATATCTGGCGAACTGGCTGTACTGGGATTGTGAGCAGGACGCCGTTCTCTACATCTTTCTCCGTGTACTTTTGACGAATGATTTCATAAATATGATCGCGTGGTTCGCTCATGCCAGTGACTTCAAGACATAGAAATGTCGTGTTATTGTTTATCCATCGGCCAATGCATTCAACTTTTGCAGAGCCCTGAAACCAGGGTCTGACCTTCAAACTCACGCGTTTAATATTCTTTTCTCGTGCAACATCCAGCTGTGAATAAATTGACCTGGCCGACGCCGCTGCATAAGGATCGTGTTGCAACGAAGCCAGAAACAGCGCGTCGTCGTCAGGGACTGACGGATGCGGTCTGACCACCCAGATGCCTGTTTCGGATTCAGGTTCGGACTTGGGTTTGGCCGCGTAAAGCTTGGTCATCACATCATCCCAAGCATACGTAGCTAGTATCCTCGCCATGTCGGACGTACTGCCGTAACACCGGGCCAAAAATTCTGCACATGGAATGAGCAGGTTTTTTGTATCTGACAGCTTGAAGCTCATCAGGTGAGATAAAGCTTTGGGGGTATAGCTCCTATCAACTGGAGCATCATGTTGGAATTTCGCGAGCTCATACTCAGTTGACGGATGATCTGTCAAATAGACGTATTTCCAAGAGCCATCGCTGAAATCAACGGAGAGTTTTTCCTTTTTCCCGAAATTAGTTTCTCCAACACATTCGCCATTTAGCCACATCGTGCCCACCCGAAAACTGCCCAGATGACTGACCGCAATTTTCGCGACAGTAAAACCAGCGGGGACATCGTGCTTGCCCAGATAGCGGAAAACAACGTCCACGTAAGGGATGCTTTGAGCGTCATCATTTTTATGGCAGCGAGCGTACCACCATACAACCACCAACCTATCCTTGATATGCCGGATTTCATTGCCTATGTCTGTATCTGTGCCGCACAGGTATTGACGACGCGACTTACGCCTGATGGCCTTGCTCAATGAACTGACTCCGATGGTACTCTGGCTAGGCAGTCGAAAATGGCGTACGACCCTAACGCTGTGTAATGCCATGTTAATACTACCGGAGGGCGAAAATCATTTTCTAAAATAGGATCTTCGAGATCACGAGGACAGCCGAAGCTACCTACTGGATTCTGCGAGTGTTTTTGCCAATCGAATTCTTGCTATGGCCGCTTGGACCTGCGGAACCCTTATTTCCAAGGCCCTGAGCAAAAATCAGTCGTCAAAATTACAACATGGTATTTGCATCTATTGCTCGATATTTGCATCTATATCCAGATGTCACAGCCTCCACCCACCAGCGCAGGCCCTGAAGCCGAGTGATGGGGTTGGCGAAAGGGTCTCTGTGGCCAGCTGGTGAGCGGTACCTGGCTGGCGACCGATTGAATCGCCGCGACCTCCAGCGCTTCGTATTCATCCAGCGGCGGCAACAGCCCGGGCAATCGGCTGGCGAGCAGAGTCTTGCCGGTGCCCGGCGGCCCGCTGAACAACAGGTTGTGAGCCCCCGCAGCAGCGACGATCAACGCGCGTTTGGCCGCGGTCTGGCCCTGAACTTCGCTGAGGTCCGGGTAAGGTTTGGGCTGATGCAAAAGCCCGCTGGCCTGATAGGGTGTGATCGGCGTCTGGCCGTTGAAATGGGCGATCAGCTCTAGCAAGTGGTTCACCGCGATCACCCGCAAGCCCGACGCCAGGCTGGCCTCCTCGGCATTGACCGCCGGGATGATCAGCGTGCGACCGGCTTCCCGCGCCGCCAGCGCAGCAGGCAACACGCCCTGGATCGGGCGAATGGCACCGGACAACGCCAGCTCGCCCAGGCACTCCACGTCCTGCAACGCCACCAGCGGGATCTGCCCGTTAGCCGCCAGCAGGCCCAGGGCAATGGCCAGATCAAAACGCCCGCCATCCTTGGGTAGGTCGGCAGGCGCGAGGTTAAGCGTGATACGCCGATCAGGAAACCGCAGGCCTGAATTGAGAATCGCACTGCGCACCCGATCCTTGCTTTCGCGCACAGCACCTTCGGGCAAACCCACCAGCGTCAGGGCAGGCAGGCCGTTGGCCAGATGAGCTTCGACAGTAACCGCAGGCGCTTCCACACCCACCTGGGCGCGGCTGTGAACGATGGCGAGAGACATTGATTCTTCCTTGAAAAAACGACACCCGCATCCTGCGCGATTGGGCGAGGCTTTGAAGGAAGGAATGGATACAGGGTGTTAACAGGTGGCACATTCCACTACAGGCGCTACCAAAGGCTGCGAAAACGATTTGCGTGAAAATCCGCTGTTCGCAGCCTTCGGCAGCTCCTACAGTGGCTTTCTTGCCCCTACAAAAAGAGCCCACAATGCCCACTCCAGCCCAGTCCATCGAAAACTACATCCTGGCCAAAGACGGCAACCGCCCACACCTATTGCGTCAGGCGTTCACCGGCGATGCCTCGCTGGAGATGATTGTGCGTACCGGCACCATTTCATTTCCACCGAAAGTCGAAGGCCGTGACGGTATTGCCGAAGTGCTGGTGCGGCGCTTCGGGCAGACCTATGAAAACGTTTACACCTTGTGCCTGGGCGAGAAGCCGTCAGACGACGCCATCGCACACCACTGCAAATGGCTGGTGGGGATGTCGGATAAAGCCACCGGAGAGCTGCGATTCGGTTGCGGACACTACGATTGGCAGTTCGACACAGGGCTGGCCACGCAGTTGAGTATCACCATCGAACACATGCTGGTGCGCCCTGAGGCAGAGCTTCTAACGGTGATGGACTGGTTGCAGCAGGTCAGTTATCCGTGGTGTTCAGATCAACAACTGGCTTTAGCGCCATCGCTGACAAGTATCCAGACGGTTCGGGATTATCTAAAGGCGTGACGCCCTGATACCCCATACCAAGGCAAATCCCCTGAGCGGTTGCAAATTCCGCAATGCCTTTACACAATGCGACTTATTATCATTTACATCGCGCGGGGATGGCGCGTTGCAATGCCCTCTCATCACAGCAACATGCGTACGCTCTATATCGATCATCACGGCTGGCTCAATGCCTGGCTGCGTAGCCGGTTGGGGAATGCCGCCGATGCGGCGGATCTGGCGCAAGACACCTTTGTCCGCCTGCTCAATCGGCACGAGTTGCTGGAGCTGAAGGCGCCGCGAGCCTTCCTGCGCACCGTCGCCAGAGGGATCGTCATCGACCACTGGCGCCGCGAAGAACTGGAGCGCGCCTACCTCGAAGCCATCGCCCATCAGCCCTGTCATGAAACGCCTTCGCCAGAGTCCAGGGAGCTGGTTTTCGAGCTGCTGGAAAGCATCGCCAAAATGCTCGACGGCTTGAAACCCAAGGTTCGTCAGGCGTTTTTGCTCGCCCAGTGCGAAGGCGTGCCCTATAAACAGATCGCCGAGCAAATGGGTGTCTCATTGCGTTCGGTTGAGCGCTATATCGCCGATGCGCTGTATCACTGTTATCTGCTTCGGTATGCGCCATGAGCCGGGCTTCGGCACAGGCTCATGAGGGTCAACCCTCTGCGCAGATCGTGAAACAGGCGATCCAATGGTCGATGCGCCTCAACAGTCAGGGCTACAACCCCAGGCTGCACCAGCAATGCGAACAATGGCGCACCGAACACGCTGATCACGAATGTGCCTGGCAACGCATTCAGACCCTGAACGGCGAGCTCAATAGCCGCTTTCAGACCCTGCCGAATTCAGGCGCGGCCCTCGAAGCGCTGGAAAACAGCGCGCACCGCCTGGGACGCAGACAGGCGCTGAAACTGCTGTCCGGCTTCATGATTGTCGGTTCCAGTGCATGGGTGGCTCGCGAGGTCATGCCTTGGCAGCAGTGGCGCGCAGACTACGCGACTCAGGTTGGGCAGCGCGGTCGCTATCAACTGCCGGACGGCACCGCCTTGCAGTTGAACACCGACAGCGCAGTGGACCATGACTTCAACGCAGAGCATCGGCTGATCACCCTCAATCGCGGCGAAATCCTTGTGGCGTGCGGCGCCGACCCCCAGAGCACTGCGCGACGCCCGCTGCTGGTGCAAAGTCAACATGGGCTGTTCGAGGGTATCAACGGACGTTTCGTGGTCAGGCAATATCAGGACCACACCCTCCTCAGCGTACTGGAAGGCCAATCGATCATCCGTTCACCCGCCGCATCGCCCATCAGTGTGAGCGCCGGGCAGCATTATCAGGTGTCGAGACAGCAGGCCTTGCGCTTGCCGACGCTGAATATGGACGCTGGCGCCTGGGCTGAAGGCCTGATCGTGACCCGTGACATGCGCCTGAAAGATTTCCTCACCGAGGTAGGCAGTTATCGTCATGGTCATCTTGGCTGCGCAGACGACATTGCCGACCTGAGGCTTTCCGGTGTGTTCCGCCTGGAAGACACCGACAAACTGCTCGCGGTGGTGACCCAGACCTTGCCTGTGCGGCTCCAGTACCGCACACGCTGGTGGGTGACTTTGCAGCGTCAGGCCTGACATGTTCTTTTTTTTGGCGGGTTTCGCTCGTGGGTTCGGCTTAGAGAACAGTCCCTTTGCCCCACTCACTGACTTTCACGGAACTGCCCATGACCCGGCTTCGAGCTTTATCGCAATCAAGCAATGTGAATGACTCCGACTTTTCAGGGGTGACCCGCCTCACCACAGCCATTCGCACCGCCATGATGTGCGTGGCTTTGGGCGCAATAGCGTTGCCTGTTCAGCTTCAGGCTCAGGAAGCGGCAGAGACAGTCGGCGCAGTCCGCAGTTACGCCATTGCGGCCGGCCCATTGGGCGAAGCGTTGAACCAGTTCGCCCGGCAGGCCGGTATCACACTGGCAGCGACTCCGGCACAAACGCAGGGCTCTCAATCCCCTGGCTTGCAGGGGAGCTATTCCGTAGATCAGGCCTTGGCCATTCTGCTCGGCAGCAGCGGCCTGCAAGCGGTATCGCAAGATGGCAGCAACTATGTGCTGCGCGCGTCTGCTGGCGAGGCGATGTCGTTGCCTTCCACCGATATTCGCGGCTTCGCGCTGGGTAACGCACTGGGCAGCATGGATGGCTACAACGCCACCCATAGCCAGATCGCGACCAAAACCAGTACTGCCTTGCTGGAAACCTCCCAGTCTGTCTCGGTAGTGACCCGCCAGCAGATGGATGATCAAGGTTCGCAAACGGTTTCCCAGGCCATGCGCTACACACCCGGCGTGCTGACCAATCCGTACGGCGCAACCCATCGCTACGATTACGTCGCCATGCGTGGCTTCAACGACGGCTCTGTGGATAACATCTACCTGGACGGCCTCAAGTCCATGGGCGATAGCGGCACCTACAGCACCATGCAGATCGATCCGTATTTCCTGGAGCGCGTCGATATTCTCAAAGGTCCCTCTTCGGTACTTTACGGGCGCAGTTCGCCGGGCGGCCTGGTGGCACTGACCAGCAAGAAACCGCTGTACGAGCCTTATCATGAGATTCAGGCCACTGTCGGCACTCAGGGCCAGCGCGGGCTCGGTTTCGATTTCAGCGGGCCGCTTGATGATGACAAGCGCATTGCCTACCGGCTCACGGGGCTGACTGACAAATCCGACACGCAATTCGATCACGTCAAAGAGAAACGCTACGCCTTGGCGCCGACCGTCAGCATCGATTTCAGCGAAGACACCTCGCTGACCCTTCAGGCCTATTTGCAGCATGATCCCGAAGGCGGTTATCACGGCGGCGTACCGGCCAGTGGCACGCTGCACACGCGCAACGGGCAACGCATTTCCGAGCACTTCTTCGATGGCGAGCCCGGCGTGGACGGTTACAGCCGCAATCAACAATCCTTCGGCTATCAGTTCGAACACCGCTTCAATGACGTCTTCACCGCCAGGCAGAACTTCCGCTACCTGGATTCGAAGGTCAGCATGGATCAGGTTTACGCCTATGACTGGACGACCCCGACCAGCAATGAGTTGACTCGCTACTACTCCGGCGGCGACGAGCGCCTCCACGCGTTCATCGTCGATAACATGCTGCAGGCAGAGTTCTTTACCGGAGCGGCCAAACATACGACGCTGTTGGGCGTCGACTACCAGCGACGCAAGACGGTGGTGGACTGGACCAGCGGCTCCGTAGCGCCACTCAACGGTTTCAATCCGTCGTATGGCAACTCAGCGATCAGCTATTACAGCCCGACCAGTTACCTGCGCCGTCTGGAGCAGACAGGTGTGTATGTCCAGGACTTGATCGAGCTGGACAAGTGGCGCTTCTCTCTGGGCTTGCGCCAGGACTGGGTAGAAACCTCCGACGAGAATCGCCTGGCTGAAACCGGGCGTCCTGCGGGCACAGAAATCAGCGACCGACGCACCAAACTCACAGGCCGAGCCGGGGCTCTCTATCTCTTCGATAACGGGATCGCGCCTTACCTGAGCTATTCCGAGTCATTCAACCCGAACTCCTACTCCGACAGCGCAGGCAATCCCCTGGCGCCTACCGATGGCACGCAGTGGGAAGCCGGGATCAAATATCAGCCGCCGGGGACTGACAATCTGTTCACCGCGTCAGTGTTCCGCATTGATCAGGAAAACCTGGCATCCAAGCTGCCCCAGGAGAATTTCTATCGCCCCATCGGCGCCGTACGCTCCCAGGGCCTGGAGCTTGAGGCGCACATGCAGTTGACCGACAACTTCAAGCTGCTGGGCAGTTACACGCTGACCGATATCGAATATTCGAAGTCGATGGTCAGCACCTTGAGCACCGCCACCAACCCCATCGAAAACAAGGGCAACTCACCCACCCAGGCACCGAAGCACATGGCGTCGCTCTGGGGTGACTATGCCTTCAAAGAAGGCGCGCTGGACGGGCTACGCCTTGGGGCCGGGGTTCGCTACGTGGGCTACAGCTGGGCAGATGCGGAAAACACCATGAAGGTGCCGTCGTACACCTTGTTCGATGCCTCGGTGGGCTATGACTTGAGCAAAGTGGGCATCAAAGGCGTGGATGTGCGAGTGAACGCCAACAACCTGACCAACGAATCCTATGTCGCCACCTGCGCCAGCCTGAGCTTTTGCTACATGGGCGAAGAGCGCAATGTGAGCGCGACGGTCAGCTACGAGTTCTAGTCAGGACCGAAAAAGGGCTGCCTGCACCAAAGGGTGGCCCGAAAACCTGACAGCACCGCGAAGACTGGCGGCAGGCCTGCTTGCACCAATTTGAACCTGTAGGAGCTGCCGCAGGCTGCGAAAGCGGTATCTCAGACAAATCCCCTTCGCAGCCTTCGGCAGCTTCTACGGCTTATGCCTGTGTATCTTCAGCCGCAGGCGGGCTCGACTTCGCTTCCATCTCGGCCACTTTGGCCTCCAGCGCTTCAAGGCGAGCGCGGGTGCGGGCCAGGACCGCCATCTGGCTGTCGAACTCTTCCCGACTGACCAGATCCAGTTTGCTGAAGCCGCTTTGCAGCAGGGCTTTGAACTGGGTTTCAAATTCGTTGCGCGGGATTGGCGTCTCGCCGTTGAACAAGCGCGAGGCGTGGCCGCTCAGGGCATCGAGAAAAGCTTTGGGCGCGAGCATGGCAAACCTCCAGATTCAGATGGGCGGCAGTGTAGCACGCAGCGTCTATAGTCAATTCACGCACATGATCGTGCACGAAAATCGAGCACAACTCTGTGCACGCACGCACTTTTGTTGTGCGCCCACTCGCCTTGCGAGGGGTCCGCGGCGGCGCAATACCGGGTCAAGAGCCTGTATTCAATGAAAAATCAGGAGATGGCAAGGTTTCTGCTTAGTCGCAATAGACCCATGCACTGATGCAGTCGCTGTGACGAATGCAGTGCGGCAGGCGGAGCGGGGATTGTTTCGTCATAAGCGGTTTTCTGGAGTTGGTCGGGCCTCCATCAGGCGACCGACACGTTACAAAGCCAGGTACTGCGCTTAGACTTGAGTCGGGTTTGTTTTCCTGGGGCAAGTCCACCAATTCGGGAGAAAGTTTCATGAAGCTAGTCACTGCCATCATCAAGCCGTTCAAGCTGGACGACGTGCGCGAGTCGTTGTCGGAAATCGGCGTGCAGGGCATCACCGTTACTGAAGTCAAAGGCTTCGGTCGTCAGAAAGGCCACACCGAGCTGTATCGCGGTGCGGAATACGTAGTCGACTTCCTTCCAAAGGTGAAGATCGACGTTGCGATTGATGACAAGGATCTGGATCGAGTTATCGAGGCGATCACCAAAGCGGCCAACACCGGCAAAATCGGTGACGGCAAGATTTTTGTAGTCAATCTGGAACAGGCTATCCGCATCCGTACCGGCGAAACCGATACCGACGCCATTTAAGCCGCCAACCCCAACGCCCCAGGAGAAAACAATATGACTCTGCGTCAATTCGCAGGGCTAGGAGCCCTGTTGTCCCTCGTAACCCCTGGCTTGGCCATGGCGGCAGACGAAGTGGCAGCCCCCGTACTGAACTCAGGCGACACCGCCTGGATGCTGACCGCAACAGCCCTTGTGCTGTTCATGACCATTCCTGGTCTGGCCCTGTTCTACGGTGGCATGGTCCGCTCGAAAAACATTCTTTCCGTGATGATGCAATGCTTCGCGATCACTGGTCTGATCAGCATCCTGTGGGTCGTTTACGGCTACAGCATTGCGTTCGACACCACTGGTATGGAAGCTGGCGTCGTCAACTTCAACTCCTTTTTCGGCGGGATGGGCAAAGCCTTCCTGGCAGGCGTGACACCGGCGAGCATCACCGGCGCAGCGGCCCTGTTCCCTGAGGCGGTGTTCATCACCTTCCAGATGACGTTCGCCATCATAACTCCAGCCCTGATCGTCGGTGCTTTCGCAGAACGCATGAAGTTCTCCGCGATGCTGATCTTCATGGCCATCTGGTTCACCCTGGTCTACGCGCCAATCGCGCACATGGTCTGGGGCGGCGTCGGCGGCCTGATGTGGGACTGGGGCGTTCTGGACTTCGCAGGCGGCACCGTGGTTCACATCAACGCGGGTGTGGCGGGTCTGGTTGCCTGTCTGGTACTGGGCAAACGTAAAGGTTTCCCGACCACCCCAATGGCACCGCACAACCTGGGTTACACCCTGATCGGCGCGGCAATGCTGTGGATCGGCTGGTTCGGCTTCAACGCCGGTTCCGCTGCTGCGGCCAACGGCACTGCAGGCATGGCGATGCTGGTCACTCAGATCGCAACTGCCGCTGCCGCACTGGGCTGGATGTTCGCCGAGTGGCTGACCCACGGTAAGCCAAGCGCACTGGGTATCGCATCGGGCGTAGTTGCCGGTCTGGTTGCCATCACTCCAGCCGCCGGTACTGTGGGCCCGATGGGCGCTCTGATCATCGGTCTGGCTGCAGGCGTGATCTGCTTCTTCTGCGCCACCAGCCTGAAACGCAAAATGGGCTACGACGACTCCCTGGACGCCTTCGGTGTTCACGGTATCGGCGGCATCATCGGCGCGATCCTGACCGGCGTGTTTGCAGCACCGGCACTGGGCGGCTTCGGCACTGTGACTGACATCCCGGCTCAGGTCTGGATTCAGTTCAAGGGCGTTGCCTTCACCGTCGTGTACACCGCGATCGTGACCTTCATCATCCTCAAGGTGCTGGACGCTGTCATGGGTCTGCGTGTCACCGAAGAGGAAGAAGCTGTCGGCCTCGACCTTGCGCAACACAACGAGCGTGGCTACAACTTGTAAGCCATTGCAAAAAATGCCCGGTTCGCCGGGCATTTTTTTGTCTGGCGTTTGTCGATAGGGAGCGACTGACCGAGTCTTGTGCCCGCAATGTCCACCGATTCATGGTGGCGCCGTGAGCGCGGCGCCATACAACGACAATGGCTTACAAAAAAGACGGATTATTGCGCGCTTTGCTTTTTCTACCAGCGCGTTAGAATGCGCGCCGAACGTGCGGAGAACTGTATGTGGCAACAGACCAGAATTACCCTGCGGGCCAGGCCACGCGGGTTCCATCTGGTAACCGACGAAATTGTCGCAGGCTTGCCCGAGCTGCGCAGTTGCCGAGTCGGCCTGTTGCATCTGTGGCTGCAGCATACCTCGGCTTCGTTGACCATCAACGAGAACGCCGATCCGGCTGTGCGTCGTGATTTCGAACGCTTCTTCAACCGCCTGGTGCCGCAAGGCGTAAAGGGGTTTGAGCATGACGACGAAGGCCCCGACGACCTGCCAGCGCACTTCAAGGCCAGTTTGCTAGGCTGCCAGTTGGTTTTGCCGGTGACGGCGGGCCGCTTGGCGCTGGGGACATGGCAGGGTGTTTATTTAGGTGAGCATCGCGATGCTGGCGGTGCTCGCAATGTCCTGGCCACCCTTCAGGGTGAGCAGGCATGACCGCTGTTTTGCAGCGGTTGTTGAATTTTTTCCGGCTGCATTCGAAAACGGGCGCAGCTGGGCTATAACTAACGTGCTTTCGCAAGTCATGAGGTAGAACATGAGCGACGACGACAACGACGATCTGGTTGATGATCTGGAAGGTGAAGAAGACGGTGAGGAGCTTGCAGCTGCTCCCGAAGAGGATGGTTCTGAAGCCGATGAGGGTGCCGAAGCTTCGGTAACCCCGGCCAAAGGCAAAGCCAAGGCTGCGGTCTCGGTTGATGAACTGCCTAGCGTAGAAGCCAAAAACAAAGAGCGTGATGCTCTGGCTCGAGCCATGGAAGAGTTCCTCGCCCGTGGTGGCAAGGTGCAGGAAGTGGAAGCCAACGTGGTTGCCGACCCGCCCAAGAAGCCTGACAACAAGTACGGCAGCCGCCCTATCTAAGGGTGTGAGATGCCGCACGAAGAAAAGCCCGCTGTCGCTGCGGGCTTTTTTTTGGGTGGGTTTTAGGTAGAGCCCGCAATGGACACCATCTACTGTGGGAGCGAATTCATTCGCGAAGAGGCCAGTACATTCAACCTATCTTTGTCGTTTGAAAAACCGTCTTCGCGAATGAATTCGCTCCCACAGGAATTTCACTATGCCCACCGGCTTAACACACCAGGCAACTGCATCAGGCTGCTGATCTCTGCGTCCGGTAGCCGGTCTGCTTCCCAGGGGTTGCCCGCCGGGTTGTACCAGATCGCGCGCATGCCGGCCTTCTGGGCGCCCGCGATGTCGTCGCCCGGGTGATCGCCGATGTGCACGGCCGCGCCAGGTGCCACGCCGCCGCGCTTGAGCGCTTCAAGAAAGGGTGCAGGGTCCGGCTTGCCGATGCCCAAATCCTCGGCACACAAGGCAAAGGCGAAGTAATCGGCCAGACCCAGACGACGCACGTCGGCATTGCCATTGGTGATCACGCCCAACGTGAAGGTCTTCGCGAGGATTTCCAGCGTCGGGACGACCTCGGGGAAAATCTCGACTTGATGGCGCCCGTGCAAAAAGACTTCAAAAGCCTGATCAGCCAGCTCCTGCGCCTCGGCAGACGGATAACCGGCGTCCTGCAAGGCATGGAACAGCACCTGGCGCCGCAACGCGCTGATACGGTGCTTGAACGTCGGATTAGCCTCGACCAGCCGCGAACGAATTTCCCAGAGATGCTCGACCGGCACCGGTCCGAGTTTTGGCGCGTTATTGGTCAGCCAGTCTCGCAACAGGGCTTCGGCGCCGACAATGGCGGGCGCGGTGTGCCACAGCGTGTCGTCGAGGTCGAAGGTGATCAACTTAATCATGGTCAGAACCTTTGCGTTTGGCCCGCGGGTGGGCACTGTCGTAGACCGTCGCCAGATGCTGGAAATCCAGGTGCGTATAAATCTGCGTGGTCTTTATATCGGCATGGCCAAGCAGCTCTTGCACGGCGCGCAGGTCTTGGGACGACTCCAGCAGATGGCTGGCGAAGGAGTGTCGCAGCATGTGTGGATGCAGGTTCTGCCCCAGCTCACGCTCACCCACGGCCTTGACTCGCTTCTGAATCGCTCGCGGCCCAAGGCGTCGGCCTTGCTGGCTGATGAATACCGCGTCGTCCTCAGGGTTGGCCAGGGCGCGCAGTGCAATCCACGCCTGCAACGCCTCACGGGCCTTGCTGCCGACGGGCAGGACACGCGTCTTGCTGCCTTTGCCGAGCACTTGCACCAGACCTTCGCTCAGATCCAGTTGCTCCATGTTCAGACCGGTCAGCTCCGACAGGCGCAGCCCTGAGGAATAAAACAGCTCCAGAATCGCCTGATCGCGATGGGCAAGAAAATCGTCCTCGACAGCGCCGTCCAGCAGCTGCAAGGCGCGGTCGGTATCGAGGGTCTTGGGCAGGCGACGCTCACCTTTGGGGGGCGACAGGCCATTGGCCGGATCGTGCTCGCAGATGCCTTCGCGGTTGAGGTAGTGATAGAGCCCGCGCACGGCGGACAGCAGCCGCGCAAGGCTGCGCGAAGACTGCCCTTGCTGATGCTGACGAGCAACCAGGCTGCGCAGGTGCTGGATGTCCAGCGCCGCCCAGCTGGTTATTTGCTGCTTCTCGCAATAAGCCAGGACCTTGTTCAGATCCCGGCGATAGGCCTCAAGCGTATGCGGCGAAACCTGGCGCTCACTGCGCAGATGAGTGCAGTAGGCGTCCAGCTGCCGTTCCATGCCTAGCGAACCGAGCGTAGCGAATGGGTGAAGCGCGGTAGCAGACGCCCCAGAACATCGGCAATGTAATTGAGGAACAGGGTGCCCACCGAGCTTTTGTAATGCTGCGGATCGCGGCTGCCAATGGCAAGAACCCCATGCAACCCCAAGTGGTTGAGGGTCACGATGGCCGTGGAACCGACTTCCTTGCCTTGCTCGGCGCCGAACAGGAAGTTCAGCTCATGCTCACGCAGGGCGCCACAGATCGTCTTATCGCCGATCAGCCCGCCGATGGCCTTTTGCGCTTCGGCGCTGCTGACCCAACGGCCTACCGGCATGGCGTTGTCGCTGAACAGAATCAGGCTGACGAAGGGCACCTGGAAGTCCTGACGAAGGCTGTCTTCCACGGCAATCACGATTTCTTCCAGGCTACTGGCATCCATCAGCGCGAGGTTCAGGCGGCGGGTCTTGTCGAACAGGCGATCGTTGTCGCGCGCCACATCCATCAGCTGCGACAGACGATGACGCATCTCGATATTGCGCTCTCGCAACAGCTTGAGCTGGCGCTCGACCAGCGAGACCGTGTCGCCACGTTGATGCGGGACTCGCATCGACACCAGCAACTCGTCGTGTTCGGCGAAGAAATCCGGATGGTCGAGCAGGTAAGCGATGACCGCCTCTGCTTCAGGGTTGGCCACCGCGCTATCGGCAGGCGATTCGCTGGGCTTGTCGGTTGAAGTCTGAGGCGTGTCGGTCATTGCTTCTGCTCACTCATAGACGAACTTGGCCTTCAAAAACCCGCACAGCGGGCCCTGTCATCAGCACCGGATGACCGGGGCCTGCCCACTCGATGGACAAGCGCCCGCCCGGCAGATCGATCAGCAGTGGCGAATCCATCCAGCCCTGGCTGATAGCGGCGACCGCCGCGGCACACGCGCCGGTCCCGCAGGCCTGGGTTTCCCCGGCTCCGCGCTCCCAGACGCGCAACTGCGCCCGCTGACGATCAACGACGTAGAGAAAGCCGACGTTGACCCGCGCCGGAAAGCGCGGGTGGTTTTCGATTTTCGGGCCAAGAGCATGCACCGGTGCGCTGTTGATGTCATCCACGCGCAGCACCGCATGCGGATTGCCCATGGACACCGCAGCCAGCTCGATCGCTTGCCCGTCCACATCCAGGCTGTAGCTCAGCGCCTGCTCGGTGGCCTGGAATGGAATATCGGCAGGCACCAGCCGTGGCGGCCCCATATCGACGCTGATCTGGCCGTCGTTACGGATATCGAGTTCGATGATGCCGCTCTTGGTCTCGACCTTGATTTGCCGCTTGGCCGTCAGGCGCTTGTCCAGCACGAAACGGGCAAAACAGCGCGCACCATTGCCGCACTGCTCCACTTCCGAACCATCGGAGTTGAAGATCCGGTAACGGAAATCAACGTCCGGGTTGGTCGGGGTTTCCACCAGCAACAGTTGATCAAACCCGACACCCGTGTGCCGATCACCCCATTGCTTGGCGTGCTTGGGCAATATGTGCGCGTGTTGGCTGACCAGGTCCAGAACCATGAAATCGTTGCCCAGGCCGTGCATCTTCGTAAAACGCAGCAGCATGGCTTACTCCGGCAGCAGGCTTTCGCCAGCAAACAGCTCGGCCACAGTTTCGCGGCGACGCACTTCGAAAGCCTGCGAGCCATCAACCAGCACTTCAGCCGTCCGGCCGCGGGTGTTGTAGTTGGAACTCATCACAAAACCGTAGGCGCCGGCGGAATGTACGGCCAGCAGATCGCCCTCGGCCAATGCCAGGTCGCGACCTTTGGCCAGGAAATCACCGGTTTCACAGATCGGGCCGACGATGTCGTAGGCGCGAGTGGCGCTGTCACGCGGGCGCACGGCCGTCACATCCATCCAGGCTTGATACAGCGCCGGGCGGATCAGATCGTTCATGGCCGCATCGACAATCGCGAAATCCTTGTGCTCGGTGTGCTTGAGGTATTCGACCTGAGTCAGCAGCACGCCTGCGTTGGCGACGATGAAACGGCCCGGTTCGAAGACCAGCGACAGGTCGCGACCCTCCAGACGTTCACGTACAGCCTTGATGTAATCAGCAGCGAGCGGGGGCTCTTCATCGCGATAACGCACGCCCAGCCCACCACCCAGATCGATGTGGCGCAGGTAGATGCCGCAATCACCGAGGCGGTCGACCAGGGCGAGCAGGCGATCCAGTGCATCGATGAAAGGCTCCAGCGTGGTCAGCTGCGAACCGATATGGCAGTCGACGCCGACAATCTCCAGGTTCTGCAACTGCGCGGCGCGCACGTAAACGTCTTCGGCGTCAGCAATGGCGATGCCGAACTTGTTTTCCTTGAGGCCGGTGGAGATGTACGGGTGAGTACCAGCATCGACGTCCGGGTTGACGCGCAGCGAGATCGGCGCGCGAACGCCCATTTCGGCGGCGACAATCTGCAGGCGCTCAAGCTCGTCGGTGGATTCGACGTTGAAACAGTGCACGCCGACTTCCAGCGCACGACGCATGTCGTCGCGAGTCTTACCTACACCAGAGAACACGATCTTGTCAGCCTGACCGCCAGCGGCGAGCACACGCTCCAGCTCGCCACGCGAAACGATGTCGAAACCCGAACCCAGACGCGCCAGCACATTGAGCACACCCAGGTTGGAGTTGGCTTTGACCGCGAAGCAGACCAGGTGCGGCGTGCCGCTGAGGGCGTCAGCGTAGGCGCGATACTGGGCTTCGATATGAGCACGGGAATAAACGTAGGTCGGCGTGCCGAAACGCTCGGCAATGGCAGACAACGCTACTCCCTCCGCGAACAGCTCACCGTCGCGGTAGTTGAAGGCGTCCATGTAATTCCCTTAAAGATGCTTGTGCGATTGCGACTTGGCTTGTTCTTCCGGAGTTTTGGTGTCGTCAGGCAGGTACAGCGGACCCTTTTGACCACAGGCAGTAACAAGACAAGCGACCGCGACAAGCGCAGCAAGCGAAGAGATCAGGCGCTTCATGGCGAAATCCTTTGTAAAAGCATTAATTGCGCCCGAGTATACCGGCCACCCGGCGCCTTGCCTACGTGGCGCGGTTCCCGTCCGGCGGGGGTTTGACGCAGCATCGTGGATTTGGCGCAGGCGGTGCGGATTATTGGCGTCTGCACGGCTCATCGGGTGCTCGCTCGGCGGGTAAGCTTTGCATTTGCGTTTAAGCGACCGTATCTTACGTCGCTGTGCCACCAGTAGACACTTTTTGAGGTTTTTGTAATGAGTCTGACCGAAGCCCGCTTTCACGATCTGGTCGATGCCACCCAGCAAGCGCTGGAAGACATTTTCGACGAGAGTGATCTGGATCTGGATCTGGAAAACTCGGCTGGCGTGCTGACCGTCAAGTTCGAAAACGGTACGCAACTCATCTTCAGCCGCCAGGAACCCCTGCGCCAGCTGTGGCTGGCGGCGCGCTCCGGCGGCTTCCATTTCGACTATGACGAAGAAGAGAAACGCTGGGTCTGTGATTCAAGCGATGAGCTGCTGAGCGAAATGCTCGCGCGCATCACCCAGGAACAGGCGGGCGTTGAGCTCGACTTCGACGAGATCTGATTTTGACCGCTACCTCTGCACCTGTCCGGGCACCCAAGCCGCTGTTCAGCAACGTCAGCCCAGCTGTGCCTTCGCCCTGCATCAGCACCTGTCGGCTGGACGAGCAAAAAGTCTGCCTTGGCTGCTTCCGCCACGTGGAAGACATCCGCGAATGGCGCTCGGCCGACGACGACCGACGCCGCCAGATCCGGGCCAACGCCGATGCCCGCCGCGCCGCAGCTGACCTGGATCAGCCGGGCGACGCTTAGCACGCCCGCCGGGTTGTGTATTGTCTGGGCTGTGTTAGTGTCCAGACATGCTTCCACGAATGAAGCCTTCCAAAACCCCGCCCACATCGGCGGGGTTTTGCTTTATGCCGCGCAGAAAAAAGGAGTCTGATCATGACTACTGCACCTTCCATCATCCTCACCCGCCTGGACGTGCAGCGTCTTGAGCAACTGATCGAAAGCCTGGATGAAACCACCCCCGGCGTTCTGGCCCTGCAGGCCGAACTGGACCGCGCTGAACAAGTCGTCGGCCACGATGAAGTGCCTGCCGGTGTGGTGACCATGAACTCGCGCGTGCACTGCCGCGAAGAAGTCAGTGGCAAGGATTACCACCTCAAGCTGGTTTATCCGAAAGACGCCGGGGCCGAAGGCACGGTGTCCATCCTTGCGCCGGTAGGCTCGGCCTTGCTGGGCCTGCAGGTCGGCCAGCACATCGACTGGCCCGCGCCGGGCGGCAAAACCCTGAAACTCACGTTGTTGGCGGTGGAATATCAGCCAGAGGCGGCGGGGGAGTATCAGTAAAACTGGCCTCTGTAGGAGCTGCCGAAGGCTGCGAAAGCAACCTGCCTGACACAATGCTTCGCAGCCTTCGGCAGCTCCTACAGGGATCCCGTGGCCAGGTCGCGATCCTTGTGGGAGCAAGCTTGCTTGCGAAGAGGCCGGTACGACCACAGCATCTACCTGACTGAAAGACCGCCTTCGCGAGCAAGCTCGCTCCCACGAACGGGGGTAGGCAAGCTTGCCTGTGCATGGCCGGGTCAGCGCCGAATCAGGCCCTGTGCAACGTCGCCAGAAAACCTGCTGCGCCGACGAACAGTCCAGCAAAAGTGCGGTTCATACGGCGTTGCTGCTTCGGGGTTTTCAAGGCGCGGAGCACGCGTGAAGCCAGGCCCGTGTAGCCCGCCATGACGATCATGTCGACGACCACCATGGTGGCGGCGATGATCACGTACTGGGTGAACAGCGGTGCCTGCGGGTCAATGAATTGCGGCAGGATCGCGAGGATGAAGACCATCGCCTTGGGGTTGCTGATGTTGACCAGAAAGCCGCGGGCGATCAGTGCCAGAGGCTTGCCAATAGGGCGAATGGCCGAGTCCTCGGACAGGTCGGCAGGCAGCGCGCGCCATTGCTTGATGCCCAGATAAACCAGATAACCCACGCCAAACCACTTGATCAGGGTGAAAGCCATATCCGACGCGGCGAGTACTGCGCCCAGGCCTGCGGCGACAATCGCAATCTGCACCACCAGCGCCACTTGCAGGCCCAGGGCGTTCCAGTAACCGCGCCAGAAGCCGTAGCGCAACCCGCTGGACATCGACGCAATGGCGCCTGCGCCCGGCGAAAGGCTGATCACCCAACACGCCGCGAAAAATGCCAGCCACGTTTCCAAAGACATTACACACCTCGAACAAACACCGATGCCCGATAAGCTAGTAGCTTCTCGGGCGATTGACTAGAGGCTGCGGGGGTTGGCGCAGAGAAATACTACTGATCCGCCGTTTTCTCGACGGCGATCGTCGGGAAACCATCGGTACCGCGCCAGCGACGAACCGACTTCTGGAAGAACTGGCTATTGGGCACTTGCACCAAGGCTCCGCCTATTTCAGGCGGTTCGATCAGGGTGGTGAACATCAGGTTGATCTCCACCACGCGCCCTTTGACGCCCGGCTTGTCGAGGGTATCGACCAGCTCGACCACGTCACCGATGCGAAACGGGCCGATGGTGTAGATCAGCACGGCACACAGCAGATTGGACAGCACGCTCCACATGGCGAAGAACGCCACCGCCGCCACGGCCACAAAGCCTGAAAGGGCGGTCCACAGCACGGTTGCGGACACCCCGAGCCGACCCAGGACAATCACGAACGCGCTGCCCATGATGAACCAGCGCAACCCGCCGCGCAGAGGCATCAGCAGTTCAGGCGGCAGAGGATAGCGCTCGCCAAGGCGGGTCAGAAAACGCCCCACCAGCCGTTGCGCGACGTAACCCGCCAACAGGATCAGCAGGATCTGCACACCGAGAAAGATCGGTTCGACCCACGCTGGGGGGACCGGCAAACCTAACGCTTCCATCAGCCCCTGGACCTCATTACGACAATGCTTCCAGCTCGGCCTGCATGGACTCCAGCAATTCCAGAGATTCCATCCAGGCTTCTTCCAGCTCGGACTCACTGACTTTCAACTTGGCCTGTTCGGCCAGCAGATCGCGCAATTTGTCTTTGTTGGCCGCTTCGTAATTGGCGCTGTCGGCCAATGCAGCCTCAACCTTGGCGAGTTTTTCGTGCAGCAGGCCAAGATCGCGCTCAAGCTTGTCGGCCTGTTTCTTGTGCGGCGCCAGTTGTTGACGCAGTGCCGCAGCCTGTTGGCGCTGGGCCTTCTTGTCGGTCTTGTCGACGTTCAGCGGGGCGTTGCTGACCGGCGCATTGCGCAAGCGGTACTCCGCCAGCCAGCGGGCGTAATCCTCAAGGTCGCCGTCGAACTCCTGCACCCGGCCATCGGCCACGAGCAGGAATTCATCGGTGGTGCTCTTCAGCAAATGCCGATCGTGAGAGACCACCAACACCGCACCACTGAACTCTTGAAGGGCCATGGTCAAGGCCAGGCGCATCTCCAGATCCAGGTGGTTGGTGGGTTCGTCGAGCAGCAGCAGGTTGGGGCGGTCCCAGGCGATCAGGGAAAGCGCCAGACGGGCTTTTTCACCACCGGAAAAATTCAGTACCGGCTCATCCAGACGTGCACCACGGAAGTCAAAACCGCCGAGGAAATCGCGCAACGTCTGCTCACGCTCGGTCGGCGCGATACGTTGCAAGTGCAGCAGCGGGCTGGCTTTGGAGTCCAGGGAATCCAGTTGATGCTGGGCGAAGTAACCGACCACGGTGTTTTCGCCACGCACCAGACGGCCGCTCAGTGGCTCAAGCTCACCGCAGAGGTTTTTGATCAGCGTGGATTTACCCGCGCCGTTCGGCCCCAGCAGACCGATGCGTGCACCCGGCGTCAGCTGCAGCTTGACCTTCTCCAGCACGGCTCGGTCGCCATAGCCCAAGCGCGCGTCAGCCATATCGAGCAGCGGGCTGGAAATCTTGGTCGACTCGCGGAAAGTGAAGTCGAACGGCGAATCCACGTGGGCCGCCGACAGCTCTTCCATCCGCTCCAGGGCTTTGATCCGGCTCTGGGCCTGCTTGGCCTTGGTGGCCTGGGCCTTGAAGCGCGTGATGAATTTCTCCATGTGCGCGCGCTGGGCTTGCTGCTTGTCGTAAGCCTGTTGCTGCTGTGCCAGACGCTCGGCACGGGCGCGTTCGAAAGCGCTGTAGCCACCGCGATAGAGGGTGATCTTGCGCTGTTCGACATGGGCCACATGATCGACCACGGCATCGAGGAAATCCCGGTCGTGGGAAATCAGCAGCAACGTACCCGGATAGCTTTTGAGCCAGTCCTCAAGCCAGAGGATCGCGTCGAGGTCCAAGTGGTTGGTGGGTTCGTCGAGCAGCAGCAGGTCTGATGGGCACATCAGGGCCTGTGCCAGGTTCAGACGCATCCGCCAGCCACCCGAGAAGTCGGCAACCGGCTTGTCCATTTGCTCGTTGGTGAAACCCAGCCCGGCCAGCAGCTTGCGCGCGCGTGCATCGGCGGTATAACCGTCGGCGCTGTCGAGCTCCGAATGCATACGCGCTTGCGCGGCGCCGTCCTGATCCGCTTCGGCTTTGGCCAACAGGCGCTGCACCTCGCGCAAACGCAGGTCGCCATCGAGCACATAGTCCACGGCGATTCGATCGAGGGTATCGATCTCCTGGCGCATGTGTGCGATGCGCCAATCAGCGGGTAGCAGACAGTCGCCCGAATCCGGGGTCAACTCACCCAGAAGCAACGCGAACAGGCTGGATTTGCCGGCGCCATTGGCACCGATCAGGCCGGCTTTTTGACCGGCGTGCAGGGTCAGCTCGGCGTCTTCTAGCAGACGTTGCGGGCCACGCTGTAAGGTAAGGCTCTGAAGTCGAATCATAATGGCGGCGGAGTCTACCAGCTTCGTCTCAAACAGGTAGCTCAACTATGCCTTCTGACCTTTGGAGTTTCACCCTGGATGTGTACGCCAGGCCGGGTGTCGAGCAGGCGTGCCTGGCGCTGCAAGCCAACGGGGCCAACGTCTGCATGCTGTTATGCGGTGCCTGGCTGATGCAGCGAGGCGTTGAATGCAGTTCGCATCGCTTGCTGGAAATCGGACAGTTGGCCAGGCCATGGGATGAGGCCGTGGTCAGCCCGCTTCGGCAATTGCGCACGCACTGGCGCGACGCCGCTCAACTGGACCGGCCTTTGGCATTGCTGCGTGAGCAAGTCAAAGCGCTGGAGCTGGCTGCGGAACAAGAACTGATTTCACGACTGGAAGCTGTGTGCCAGAACTGGGGGACCGCAGAAAAATCAGCGGATCAACCTGACTGGCTGACTGAACTGGCAGGCGACGCTGCCAGGCAAAATCGCGACGCGCTGCAGATGCTGCGCGTCGCGACTAACCGACCTTAGGAAGCGCTGGTTGGCGTGTTGTTGCCTGTTACCGGTGCAGCAGGGGTAGCAGGGGTAGCAGGGGTCGCTACGGGCGCGTTGGCCACAGGTGTCGCCGGGGTTGCGGGCTTGGCAGCAGCAGGCTTAGTGGCTGGTTTGGCTGCAGGCTTGGCTGGTGCCTTGGCCGGTGCTTTGGCCACAGGCTTGGCGGCAGCTTTAACCGGTGCCTTTGCTGCGGCTGGTTTAGCGGCAGTTGGCTTCGCAGCTGGCTTGGCAGGCGCTTTCGCGGCAGCAGGTTTGGCGGCTGCGGTTTTAGCGGGCGCTTTTGCCGCCGCAGTCTTGACCGGGGCCTTGGCGGCGGGCTTGGCAGCGGCTGTAGCAGGTTTGCTGGCGGGCGCTTTCGCAGGTGCCTTGGCAGCAGCAGCCTTGGTGGCCGGCTTGGCAGCTGGTTTAGCCGCTGGCTTGGCCGCGACAACTTTGGCCGGGGCTTTGGCTGGCGCCTTGGCCGGAGCTTTCGCGGCAGCAGTTTTGGCGGCTGGCGCTGCGGCCTTGGTGGCTACTGCTTTGGATGGCGTTGCCTTGGCAGGCGCTACTTTGGTTGGGGACGCTTTGGCAGGAGCCGGTTTAGCAGCGCGAGCGCTCAGCGATTTGCTGACCGCTTCTTTAACACGACCCACGCCTTGAGCAAGTTTCAGGCTTTCCTGAGCGTCACGCTTGAGCTGCAGAATGTAGCCACGGGTTTCGGTCTGGCGCGCTTTGAGCGCATCGAGCAATTCTTCCAGCTCAGCAACGGCAGTCTTGGCCTTGGCCTGTGCCTTGGCTTTGCCAACGGTGGCGGCGTCTTGCAGTTTGGTGCGCGACTTGTGCAGCTTTTCCTGAGCCTTGCCGCGTTGCTTTTCGAGCTTGGCGAGCAGTTTTTCAGCATCAGCCAACGCTTGCGAGCATGCATTTTCGAGATGCTCAAGCAGGCTGCTCGACAGTTGTTCAAGCAAATGCAACGGGGTACTTACTGGCTTCTTTTTGGCCGACATGACTTACCTCCTGACTGACTGAATTGCGGCTCATACTAGACCTCTGCCCGCACCGCCGCTAGGGCATCTTGACACTACAAAAAGCGCCCTGTTGCATGGTCGACAAAATGCTTATCGCAAGGGTTCGCAAGCTGCTGCAGAATTCCTGGCAAATACCCCCCACACACAGACCGATTGCACTGGCATAATCGCTGCCTTCCCAGGCCGGAGAGCATTCATGTCGCGCTACCTGTTAACGTCGCTGTTCCTCTTGTTACCGGTCGTTCAGGTCGCGCACGCCGCTCCCTCGAGCGAGTCCCACGATCTTGCTTACAGTCTGGGCGCCAGCCTGGGTGAGCGTCTGCATCAGGAAGTCCCGGATCTCGATCTGAAGGCATTGATGGAAGGTCTTCAGCAGGCTTACAAAGGTGAGCCGCTGGCGATCAAGAAAGATCGCATGGAGCAGATCCTCAGCGAGCACGATGCCGAAATCGCCCAGGCCGAGGCGTCAGGCACCATCGCCCCGCAAAGCGAAGCGGCACTGGAAGTGGAGCACCGGTTCATGGCCAGTGAAAAGGCCAAACCCGGAGTGACCGAGCTGGCTGACGGCATCCTGATGACTGAGCTCAAGCCCGGCACGGGTCCAAAGCCCAACGTGGATGGTCGAGTTCAGGTCCGTTATGTCGGTCGTTTGCCCGACGGCACGGTTTTCGATCAGAGCGCGCAACCGCAGTGGTTCCGACTGGACAGCGTGATCAGCGGCTGGACCACGGCCTTGCAGAACATGCCGGTCGGTGCGAAATGGCGACTGGTCATTCCTTCGGCAGAAGCCTACGGCGCAGAAGGCGCAGGGGATCTGATTGACCCGTTTACGCCGCTGGTTTTTGAGATTGAATTGGTAGGGGTTGGGCAGTAAGCACAGGTCTGCGTTGAACCCTGTGGGAGCGAATTCATTCGCGAAGAGGTCGGTACATTCGATAGAGATGCATCGGCTGTACCTCCGCATTCGCGAATGAATTCGCTCCCACAGGCCAGCATCATCTCAAGCTGCGAAAACAAAAAAGGGCGCGAAAATGCGCCCTTTTTTCATTGCTGAGTTATCAAGCCTGAACAGCAACATCTTCTTTATGCGAGTTGTGCAGCACCTCGATGAGGCAGTCCTCGAGTTCGAAGCGCTCATGCAGCAAGCCACCGAGCTTCTTGAATTCAGCAGCAACCACCGTGCAGTCAGAACAATCGCCTTTGTCACAACGGTCGTTGAAGGCCAGCGCCGATTCGGTGATGACTTTCAAGCGCGGGTAGATGGTATCCGCCAGCTCAAGACCACGCTCATCGTTGAACGCCTTGGCTTCGCTGTTGAGCTGTTCGTAAATTTCAAAGTGACCAGCCGAAACGTAATCGACCAGAACCTCACAAAAATTCTGCAGGCCTTCGCGGTCAGCGGCCAATGCTTCGGGCGTGTCGCCCAGCGCATCGTAGACGCGAACCAGTTCAAGACGGTCCTGCAACCAGCGGTCAATCAGCTTATTGACCCCGCCCCAGCGTTCCTGAGCATTCTGACAACTTTCCAACATGATGGTCTCTCTTCCCTTAAGGGTATGCAGCCTGCCAATGCCTGGGAAAATCCGTCTACCTAAGCGACGCAGGCTTGAACGGCAAATGATGCATATTTCCAATAACGCTTACGGGCCAGATTATGCCCGCAGGACTAGGCCATCAAGGTACGCAGGAGAGAAAGTTCATACAAGTGTTTAATCCCCGGCCCGACTTTCGGCGGTCGGCGAGAGGAAAGTGGCTCTGAGAAGCACGTATAGCGCGATCATAGCCAAACCCACGAATGCCAACAGGCTCCATTCCGGCAGGCTGATGCCAAACAATGACCAGGTCACCTCGGCGCAGAAAGCTGCATCCCCAAGCAGGCGATCAACAAAACCGGACATCGCCAGCATGTCCAGAACCCGCTCGAACCATGCAATGACGGGAATCAAATCGTCAGCTGCCGCAGTCTGCAACCAGACCTGCCCGCCTGCCATCGCCGCACCGACCAGCGCGGTCAAAAGGATCAGGATGCTGTAGCAGCTTATGCCACTTCGGCTCGGTGCATGCACCGCCGCAATCAGGCTCAAAGCCCCTGTCGCGACCATTACGCCGCGCTGCAACCAGCACAGCAAGCAGGGCGACAGACCTATTACACGTTGCAAATAAACGACTGAGCCGATGATCGATGCGCAGGCGATAAACACCAGGAAAAACAAGGAGCGCGTGCGGGCCAGATGCATGGAAATTCCGTAACAAGAAACGAAGGAGGTTACGGTAGAGGAAAGGCCACAGCCCTTACAAGGCGCAGCGGTGAGGATATTTCCGCTTATCGCAGGGGTTTTAGCGCTTCGCTTGAGCGAAAAAAATGACAGAAACCAAATCCGCAGGAAATGTCCTACAAATCACTCGAAGTTTACGTCTTCAGCAAGCGCCGAACCTCAAATTTGTGGGAGCGAGCTTGCTCGCGAAGATGGCCACCTATCCGCCGCATATTCGTCGGCTGATCAACCTTCGCGAGCAAGCTCGCTCCCACCGGTCCCGTGTTTGCTGCGCGACAGCGCGGCATCGAAGAAGGAGCGCAACTTCCTTCAGAAAACTCCCATTTCCGACTCAGGAAAATGGCCCGAACCTCAACCCGCCAGCGCTGGCAGCGGACGCGCCAGCAGGCGCTCGTCGAGCAAGCCCAGGCCTTCCTGGAACAGCTGATTGCTGCGCTCGGTCTCGCCCAGCTGCGAAAGCAAACGTGCAAGCTCCGCGCAGGTTTCAGGATTACGTTGAAAGCGCAGGCTGCTTTCCAGATAGTCCCGCGCCTTGCCCCACAAACTGCTTTGCAGACAGAGCCGACCCAGGGTCAACAGCAAGCTCGGGTCTTCAGGGTGATGCTTGAGCCAGCCCTCGGCGGTCTGCAATTGCTTGGCCGGATCGCTGCCACGCACCAGCCCGTAAAGGCGTGCCAGGTGGCTGTTGTATTCGCGCTTCTGCGCCTGACGCAGCGCCTCTTCGGCTTTGGCATCAGCCCCCAGGCGGCGCAGTTGTTCGGCGTAGGCCAGCACCAGCTGTGGCTCTTGACGCTGGGCCGAAGACAGGCCGCCCCAGGTCAATTCCAGCGCAGGCAAACCACCTGCGGTCTCTTCGCCGTCCTGCCCGCGGTAGGCGGCCAGCGTGAGGTTCTCTCCCCAGGCGCGACGCTCAAGTTCAGCCAGCTCCTGCGGCGGCAGGACCTTATCCTTGCGCAATTCAGGCATGAGTTTGATCAATGCCGACCAATCGCCTCGCTGCCGATACAAGCGCTGCAGCTGACGAAGGATCTGCGCGTTATGCGGATGACGTGCCTGCATGGCTTGCAAGGTGCTCAGCGCACCATCATTGTCGCCGCGATCCTGCTGCAACTGCGCATGGCTCAGCGCGATGGCCAGTTCGGCCTGGGGCTGGCGCTCCAGGGCGCGCTCCAACAGCGTGTCGCTTTCTTCGTAGCGGCCTTGTTCATTGGCGGCGCGCGCGGCACCAAGGTAATACAGCAGTGGCTGAGGTTCGGATTCTGCAGCGCGGTGCAGGTGGCGTTGCGCGCTGGACCAACGCCCTTCGGCCAGATCCATTTGCCCCTGTTCGATGGCGACCTGAACACGACGGCTGCGATTGCGACGCGACCATGGATTGACCACGCCACTGGACGCGGTCAGCAGATTGATCAGCATGCGCACCAGGAAAATCACCAACCAGATCGCAAACAACACACCCAGCGCAGCCCACAACCCGGACTCGTAGCGGAAGTTTTTGTAGGCGATCAGCACGTAGCCGGAATGCTCGGCAATCGCCACGCCAATCACCGCCGCCACTGCAATGGCGACCAACAGCAGCAGGTAAATACGCTTCATGGGCTGGTCCCCTGTTGCGCTTCGGCAGGTTGGCCAGCTTTGCCGGGCGCATCAGGCAGCGCATGACGACGCTCCAGATAAGCCTGCACCGCACTCAGGCTCTGGGCCAGATCCGGGGTCATGACGGACACGGGCTGTTGCGACAGCGCATCAAGACGCTCGCTGAGCATCTTGCTCTGTGAGTTGTCTTGATTGAAGTTGTTGTGCAGGACGTTTTTAGCCTCTGCCAGGGCCGCAGCATAGACCTGTGGCTGACCGTTCAAGGCCGCCCACTGTGCCTGCTCCAGTGCCAGACTCAGCGCCAGACGCACCTGAGTCAGGCTCTGTCCGGCGAGCAATGGCTTGATATTCTTGTCGGCGTTGAAGTCGATGCGGATGTAGTGCGACACCTCGTTCCACCACTTCGCCCAGTGGCTGTCTTCGTTGGCGCCGGTCGTCAGGCCGAGCAGCGACTCGCCTTTGTCCTTGTATTCCGGGGCCAGCTCGTTCAATTGCGCGACCTGGTCGCGCATCGCTGCAAGCTGCAGAAACAGGCCGGTGCGGTCCGGTTGATCAACGCTGCGCAGCGACGCGAGGCTCTTGGCCAACTGATCGCGGGCGGCGAAAGAGCCAGGATCATCCTGTTCGCGGAGGATTTCATCAGCGCCCTGCACCAACGCCTGGGCACTGTTGATGTCCTGCAACGCCGACAACCGCAGGCTTGCCAGACGCAGCAGATGCTCGGCCTCGGCCAGCCTCCAGTCCTTGCGACTGGAACCCAGTACGGTTTCGAGGCGCTGGCTCAGACGCTGCTGATCGCCCTGCAGCTGCGCGACCAGACGGCGGCGATCTTCCAGTTCATCGGCAGGAGGCAATTGCGCCAACCGCTCGGAGAGTTGTTTTTCGTTGTGCTGCAACGTCAGCGTCTGCGCGGCGATGTCCTGCATCTGCGTGCGCTGTTGCAGATGGCTGGCCTGTACCGCTCGCAACTGCCACACACCCCAACCGGCAACACCGATGCCCGCCACGCCGAACAACAGGGCCAGTATGACCAGCCCGTTGCTGCGGCTCGCTGGACGCTCAGGCCGCAACGGATCAGGTGTCGGGGCCGTCAGCACGGCGTCGGAATCATCTTTTGGCAAGGCTGTTTCGCTCACGTATCGATCCTTTGCATTTGGGCGTTATCAGTGAAAGACAGTCAGTCCATCAATACGCCTGAAGGGCAGGCCCGGGTTGTTCCCGTAACGCTGCCAGCAAAGCCGTAGCGCTGGCGCCACGGCAATTCACAACTGTTCGTGCTCCGGCCTCGCGGGCCAATTGGGCAACGCGCGGGCTCGGCACGAATAAAACCAAACGCGCCAGTTGCGGCCAGGCATCGCCCGCCAACTGACGCAAGTGTTCAAAACCCTGCCCACTGCTGACCACCAGCGCGTTCAGGCGTTCCGCTTCGATGCGCTGTAGCAGCGTCGAGGCCGGGTAGTGGGGCAACTTGCGCTCGTACAGTTCTAGGTAGTCGACACTAGCACCCTGGCTGCTCAAACGCTCGGCCAACAACTCGCGGCCGCCCTCACCGCGCATGATTAACACGCGGGCACCGGGCAAGGCGATGGCTTGTTGCAGGCGGGGGAGATCAAGTAGGGCTTCGCTGTCATCGCCGTGCTCGGGCCAGCTGACATCCAGGCCATGGTCCTGGAGGATTTGCGCCGTACCCGCGCCGACGGTAAACCAGGGCTGGATCGCTTGCGGCCAGAGCTCGCTGACTCGCTTGAGACCCAGCCGCGCGGCCGGTTTGCTGACCACAATGACCGCCGCGTAGTGATCAAGATCAGCGAGTATCGAGCGCTGTGATTCGTTGGCAGGCAACGGCTCGATTTCAAGCAAGGGCAGGCTGCTGCTGAACACTCCCGCGTCGGCCAGGGTCGACGCCAGCAGCGCCGACTCCTCAGCGGGGCGGGTCAGCAGCAGCCGCCAGGTGTTCATTCCCGCTCGGCCTCGCCATAAACCGCCTTGAGAATCGCAGCAGCGCCCTGATCCAGCAGCGACTCTGCCACCTGCACGCCCAGCGCCTGCGCATCGGCCAACGGCGCTCGGGCATCGGCATGCAACAACACGGCGCCGGACGGATCGCCGACCAGCCCACGCAGCCAGATCTGTTCGCCTTCAAGCACGGCGTAGCAGGCGATAGGCACTTGGCAGCCGCCATTGAGGTGTTTGTTCAGTGAGCGCTCGGCCGTGACGCGGGTGGCGGTGTCGTCGTGATGCAGCGGGGCAAGCAGCGCGTGAATTTCCGCATCGACACTGCGGCACTCGATACCCACCGCGCCCTGACCACCCGCTGGCAGGCTGTCGTCGACGCTGATGCTAGCCGTGATGCGCTCTTCGAAACCCAGACGGATCAGGCCAGCGGCCGCGAGAATGATCGCGTCGTATTCCCCTGCGTCGAGCTTGGCCAGACGCGTGTTGACGTTGCCGCGCAGAAACTGGATTTTCAGATCAGGGCGGCGAGCCAGCAACTGCGCCTGGCGACGCAGGCTTGAGGTGCCGACCACACTGCCAGCAGGCAGGGCTTCAAGGCTGGCGAAGGTGTTGGACACGAAGGCGTCCCGGGGATCTTCGCGCTCACAGATGCAGAACAGACCCAGCCCCTGAGGGAAGTCCATGGGTACGTCTTTCATGGAATGCACGGCGATGTCGGCGCGGTCTTCGAGCAAGGCAGTTTCCAGCTCTTTGACGAACAGCCCCTTGCCGCCGATTTTCGACAGTGGCGAGTCGAGCAGTTTGTCACCGCGACTCACCATGGGCACCAGCGTCACGACCAGGCCCGGATGGGCCTGCTTCAGACGGCCCTTGACGTACTCGGCCTGCCATAGGGCCAGCGCACTTTTACGCGTGGCGATGCGAATCTCGCGAGAGGACATGGATCAATCCGTACTGACTTAAATAGTTGCGACGGATAATAACAGCTCAGGCAAAACCGCTCAGCGCTGTGTGGCGGGAGTTGAGTAGACGGTGATCCTGATCAATGAATGTAACCCTTAGGAGCTAGCTTGCTCGCGAAGACGATCTGTCGGCCAAGAAGAAACGGTGGATGTATCGGCGTCTTCGCAAGCAAGCTTGCTCGCACTGGCAGGATTTCAGTTCAAATCCGCGAATGCGCCGAGAACTTGTGGGAGCTAGCTTGCTCGTGAATGCGTTCTGTCGGCCAAGAAGAAACGGTGAATGTACCGGCCTCTTCGCAAGCAAGCTTGCTCCCACGAATATTGTGTCGCTCTTCAATCCGCGGGAGCGCTCTTTAGATCCGGGAACTCAAAGCTGCTGCATCATCTTGCGTACACCCGCCACATGGCGACGGCTGACGATCAGCGCATCGCCATTGAGGCCGCGCAGGAATAGCTGAAAATGCCCCAGCGGTGTGCGCTGCAAACGCTCGATGCGTTCGCGGGCCACCAGCGCATTGCGGTGGATACGCACGAAACGATCCCCGAACTCATCCTCCAGCGCCTTGAGTGGCTCATCCAGCAAGACCTCGCCCCCTTCATGGCGCAGGGTCACGTACTTGTGATCGGCGATGAAGAAAATCACCTGATCCAGCGGGATCAATTCGATGCCTTTGCGGGTGCGGGCACTGATGTGGCTGCGCGGCCCGTTACCGCTTTCCGCTGCCGGGCGCGTCATGGCCGCCAGCTGTACGCGGTTGGGGCGCTCGGCCTTTCTCAAAGCCTCACTCAGGTGTTCCGGACGCACCGGCTTGACCAGGTAGCCAACGGCGCTGACCTGAAAGGCTTCAAGGGCGAATTCGTCATGCGCCGTGCAGAAAACCACGGCAGGCGGCGTTTCACGCTCACACAGTTTGGCAGCAACCTGCAGGCCATCCAGGCCCGGCATGCGGATATCCAGCAACACGATATCCGGCTTATGGGTTTCGATCAGGGCCAAGGCTTCTTCGCCATTGGACGCACTGGGTTCCAAAACCCGATAGCCCTCGATTTCACTGACCATTCGGCTCAGCCGTTCGCGGGCCAGGGGTTCGTCATCAACGATCAGGACATTCATATAGCTCTGGCTTCCTGCGTGAGTCTCGCACAAGGATAGCGTAGACAGGTGTAGTGACGACCGTCACGGCGCTCCACGCTCAGACTGGCGTGCGGACCAAAAAGTGCCGTAATGCGTGCACCGATATTTACCAGGGCCTGCTGAGTGCCGTTGGAAGTCTGCCGACTGGCAACTTCGTCATAGGGATTGCTTACGCACAATATGAACTCCCCTCCTTCATAGTCTGCTTCTACCTTTACGACACCACCTTCGATGCGAGGTGCAATGCCATAAAGCAAAGCGTTTTCCAGTAATGGCTGCAAGGTTAGCTGGGGAATTGGCAGATCGTCGGGAATTCCACTGATCACCCAGTCCAACTGTAGACGCTCGCCGAGACGATATTGCTCAATTGATAAATATCGTTTCGCCAATTCAACCTCGTCACCCCAGGTCACCAGGCTGCCGGGCTTGGCCAGGCTGGCGCGAAACAGGTCGGAAAGGTCCAGCACGGCCTGCTCGGCTTTGGCCGGATTGCTGGCCACGAGGCTGGCAATGCTGTTCAGCGTGTTGAATAAAAAATGCGGGCGGATGCGGGCCTGCAGCGATTCGATGCGCGCACGCAACTCGCCTTGCTGCTGTTTACGCCACTGACTCTGCAGATAGAAATAACGCAGCATCAGGGCGGACATGATCAGTGCAATCACGCCGTAGCGGATATAGCGCTCGACCATGCTGCCCAGGCTCAAATGCCCGGTCAGCTGGCAGATGTCCGTGACGGCGGTGCACAGCAGTGTCAGCGCGACCACCAGCAAACAGCCGATCAACCCCGCAAGCCCCGCAGGCAGACGCGCCAGCCAAGGCCGCAGGCTGCACAACAACGCCGCCGACAGCAGCACGATCCACTGCACGAACAGCGACATGAGGGCCAGGCGCACCCAGTCGAATGTCGGGCGCATCGGCTCCACCAATACCAGTACCAACACTAATAATTCGGCGAGCAGCACCAGTACCAGCAACGCTTGCGGCAGGCACAGTTCGGGGAGGAAAAATTCTTTGCCCGGTTCGGAGGGCGGCCGTGGGTTCGTCGGGCTCTTTTGCATCAACCCAGTCTCGACTCTGTCTGCAGATGCGGCAAGCCGCCCGAGAATAAAAAAATCTCAACCTGTTATTATCGCGGGCGCCTTGCGTTTAACGCGGGCATGCCATTTCCAGCCGATCACGAGCGAATCCATGAGCACCGACAAGACCAACCAGTCCTGGGGCGGCCGCTTCAGTGAACCCGTCGACGCTTTCGTCGCGCGCTTCACGGCCTCCGTCACCTTTGACCAACGCCTCTATCGCCACGACATCATGGGTTCCATTGCCCACGCGACGATGCTGGCCCACGTTGGCGTTTTGACCGACGCTGAGCGCGACACCATCATCGATGGCCTGAAAACGATCCAGACCGAAATCGAAGCCGGTCAATTCGACTGGCGCGTCGATCTGGAAGACGTGCACATGAACATCGAAGCGCGCCTGACCGACCGCATCGGCGTTACCGGTAAAAAACTGCACACCGGGCGTAGCCGTAACGACCAGGTGGCCACCGATATTCGCCTGTGGCTGCGTGACGAGATCGACCTGATCCTGTCCGAAATCTCTCGCCTGCAACAGGGCTTGCTGGGTCAGGCCGAGCGCGAAGCCGAAACCATCATGCCGGGCTTCACGCATTTGCAGACCGCACAGCCAGTGACGTTCGGTCACCACATGCTGGCGTGGTTCGAAATGCTGAGCCGCGATTACGAGCGCCTCGTGGATTGCCGCAAACGCCTGAATCGCATGCCATTGGGCAGCGCGGCACTGGCGGGCACCACTTACCCGATCGATCGCGAATTGACCTGCAAACTCCTGGGCTTCGATGTGGTGGGCGGCAACTCTCTGGACAGCGTGTCGGATCGTGACTTCGCCATTGAATTCTGCTCGGCGGCCAGCATCGCGATGATGCACTTGTCGCGCTTCTCGGAGGAGCTGGTGCTGTGGACCAGCGCCCAGTTCCAGTTCATTGATCTGCCTGACCGCTTCTGCACCGGCAGCTCGATCATGCCTCAGAAGAAAAACCCGGACGTTCCAGAATTGGTACGCGGCAAGAGCGGTCGCGTCTTCGGCGCCTTGATGGGCCTTCTGACCTTGATGAAAGGCCAGCCGCTGGCCTACAACAAGGACAATCAGGAAGACAAAGAGCCGCTGTTCGACGCTGCCGATACGCTGCGTGATTCGTTGCGCGCCTTTGCCGACATGATTCCTGCCATCAAGCCCAAGCACGCGATCATGCGTGAAGCGGCGCTGCGTGGTTTCTCCACCGCCACCGATCTGGCCGACTACCTGGTGCGTCGTGGCCTGCCATTCCGTGATTGCCACGAGATCGTGGGGCATGCGGTGAAGTACGGCGTCGAGAGCGGCAAGGACCTGGCTGAAATGAGCCTGGAAGAACTGCGCAAGTTCAGTGATCAGATCGAGCAGGATGTATTTGCCGTGCTGACCCTGGAAGGCTCGGTCAACGCCCGCGACCACGTCGGCGGCACTGCGCCTGCACAGGTCAAAGCTGCTGCGGCTCGTGGTCAGGCGCTATTGGCTGCGCGCTGATGTGACGTGGGACCGGCTTTAGCCGGGAAGAGGCCGCTACAGACGACGCATGTGTGTTGTCAGAAATGCCGCCTTCCCGGCTAAAGCCGGTCCCACAGGAATCCACCTACACGCCCCATTCGAGAACACCCCCATGACCGACAAAATCGACAACGAAGAAGAAGAGTTCGCTGAATCGACCCTGATCCAGGCGATCGAGAATCAGATCGAAAGCGACAACCCGCCTGCCGCCAAAGCCACCTACAACAAGCTCACGCTGGTGGGTTATGAGCGTGAAGAGATTCTGCAATTGATGGCCCACGTGCTCGCTGTCGAAATCGACGGGCTGCTCGAAGAAGATCGTGCTTTCAATACCGAATGGTACGAAGCGGCCCTGCGCGCCTTGCCGACACTGCCACCCGAGGCATGAGACATCGCAGTAACGCCAATCGGACGATTGGCGGCTTCCTCCCAAAAAATCACGCTCCACAAAAAAGCAAAACCATGACTACACTGCAAATGCCTCGCTGCCACTATCCAAACGAGGCTGTCACGCCGAGCAGGCTTTAACGGTCACCCAGAACCGACGAGCGCAGCACAGACACGTTGATTCCAGGAGCCGCCAGTCAGTGAGGCGTACCACTAGAAAAAGTCTGGAGCACCTATGTCGTATACCCCTGAGCTGGTTGCCGAACTGGAAATCCTCGCACTCTTCAATCTGGGCAATACCCTTGAAGGACTCAAAGTCCATCATGTTGCGGCCCCGACCGCTGTTGCTGCTGCGCAAAGACTCTTCGATAAAGGCCTGACAACTCAGGTCGATGGCGGTTACCTGACCAGTCTCGGACTGGAAGCCGCTGAACACGCCCAATCATTACTGACCATCCTCAACTTCGCTAAACAAGCTGCCTGAACGCTGCAAGGGTCCGTCGCCAAAAAAGGTCAAGCGGACCCTTCATTTCTGCAAAACCGCGCCGATAGGAAATTGGCGCCAGAATAATAATCGCCCTCAACGCGTACCTGCCCGCCGTCTCGCTCACCCTTCAACGCTGCCTTTTTAATGGACAGGCAGCCGGTTTGAGTCGTAATGACGCGTAACTCCGAAATTCGTCCCGATCTGGATCAAGGCATCGACCGCGAGGTGCTTGCCCGACTGCGCACCCGCTTCATGACATTGAGCAACGGGCGGCTGAGCCGTGCCCTCGAAGGGCTGTCGACTCGCCAGCAAAGCGTGCTGAACCTGCTGCCGCTGTTTTTCCACGTCAACCACCCGCTGTTGCCCGGATATGTGTCAGGCGGCACACCTGCGGGGGTGTCCAGTTACCAGCCCAGTGCACTTGCATTGGCCGAAGCCCAACGGCTGACCCGATCGTTTTCCTACAAGGCACAACTGGGCACCGCACGACTGCCGATACAGGGCCTGTTTCTCATGGGCAGCCTGGGGACGTTGGCGCAGGCAGAGGAAAGCGACTTGGACGTCTGGGTTTGTCACGATTCCGATCTGACGGGCAGCGAAATCGAAGAGTTGCGCAAAAAATGCCAGGCACTGGAAGCTTGGGCGACCACTCAAGGCGCCGAGGCGCATTTCTTTCTGATCGACCCCCAGCGCTTTGTCGCGGGGGAGCGCGATGCGCAGCTGAGCTCGGACGACTGCGGCACCACGCAGCACTATTTGCTACTGGATGAGTTCTATCGAACCGCCATCTGGCTCGCGGGGCGCACCCCCATGTGGTGGCTGGTGCCGACGTATGAAGAGCGGCGCTACGCCGATTACATCCACACCCTGCTTTCCAAGCGCTTCATTCGCGCGGACGAGGTGCTGGACCTGGGCCATCTTTCGCACATACCCCCCGGGGAGTTTCTCGGGGCAGGACTGTGGCAACTCTTCAAGGGCATCGAGTCACCCTACAAGTCAGTGCTTAAGTTGCTGCTGATCGAGGTCTATGCCAGTGAACATCCCCAAGTGCAGTGTCTGAGCCTGCGATTCAAGGAGGCGGTGTTCGCCAACCAGCTGGATCTGGATGAGCTGGACCCGTACATGGTGGTGTATCGCCGCATCGAGGAATACCTGATGCAGCGTGGCGAGTCGGAGCGTCTGGAGCTGGTGCGCCGTGCCCTGTATCTGAAAGTGAACAAGAAACTCACTGGCGGCCAACGACTGCGCAGCAGCGGCTGGCAGCGCCAGTTGCTGGAGCGCCTGACTCAGGAGTGGGGCTGGGACGAGCGCCAGTTATCGTTGCTCGACAGCCGCAATCAATGGAAGGTTCGCCAGGTGACCCATGAGCGCCGGGCACTGGTTAACGAACTCAATTACAGCTATCGCTTCCTCACCCAGTTTGCGCGCAGCCAGAACGCGGGCAGCTCAGCCAACGCGCGTGACCTCAGCGTGCTGGGCCGCAGGCTGTACGCGGCGTTCGAGCGCAAGGCCGGCAAGGTCGAGCACATCAACCCCGGCATTGCCCCGGACCTGGCTGAAGACACCCTGACCCTGGTGCAGTCGGCCAACCGTCGCGAACCGGGGAAAACCCAGTGGGCGCTGTACAACGGCAGCCTCGGGCCACAGGACTGGCTCAACTTCTCGCCGATTAAGCGCAGCCGGGAACTGTTGGAGCTGCTGACCTGGTGTCATCGCAATAACATCATCGACACCACCACCCGGCTTGCGCTGCACCCAGGCAGCAGTGACTTGAGTGAGTTCGAGCTGTTCAACCTGCTGGGCGCGCTGCAACAGCAGATCCCGATGCCGCTTGAAGCGGTCAGTGAGGAGCGCTTGCTCAGCACCAGCGTGCCGAGTGAGATCCTGCTATTGGTCAACGTCGGTGTTGATCCACTCAAGCACCATCGCGAACTCAACATCCTGATGACCACCGAGCGCACGGACTCGCTGAGCTACGCAGGCGTTCGGGAAAACCTTGTGCTGACCCTGGATCAGATCACGCTCAACAGCTGGAATGAAATCCTGGTCAGCCGTCATGACGGCCCACACGCCTTGCTCGACTGCCTCAGCGAGTTGCTCAGCAATCTGCCTGCAGGCGCGGCGCAGCCGACGGTCCGCGTGCGGTGTTTCTGCCATAACCGGGCGCCCGCCATCGCACAGCGCGTCGAAGAGCTGGTCGCCACCGCGCAGTCGCTCCACGCCCGACGCTTGAATCATCGCTACCTGGTTCAGGTTCAGCAGCAGTATCACGTGCTGGAGATGGTCCCGGACCAGGCCGTCACGCATGTGGTGATCAACAGTCTTGGGGGCCTGTTCGAATACCTGGGCGAGGAACTGCCGCGCTACAGCCCGTTGCATCTGGACCCTCACGCGCTGGCCGAGCACGATCTGGCGCTGATCCTGCCTTTGGGCCAGCCCGAGTGCATTCAGGTGTTTTACCGGATCAATGAAACCAGCGCGCAGCTTTACGTGCTCGATGAACACAACGCGTTGTGGCATCAGAGCCTGCCTTATCACGACGACACCAGCTTGCTGATGCCGCTGCAGCGCTTCTTCCGCTCGATGATCTATCGACGCGGGGCCAGCTTGCCGCTGGATAACCCAATTGAACCGACACGGCTGGACATCCTTTATCACCAGGTGCTGCCGTCAGGCGCAGGACGCGCCAGGCGCGTTGAACCGCGCAATGCGCCCGTGGCGATGGATAAACCGTTTTACGATGTGCAGGCGATTGTCGAAGAAGCCTCACCAGGCCAGGTGAGCGTCACGCTGTACTGCGACAACACTGAGTTTTCCGAACTGGAGCACGGTGACCAGCTGTTCAGCGTCGTGGCGCGGCAGATCCTTGAGCAACGCAAGGAGCCTGAGCACTACCGCTGTTACATCACCGACCTGGACCTTTCAGGCCTGCTGGGCGACTCAAGGGGCCAGAGCATTCTTTATCTGCGCTACAAGGCCCACCTGGAAAAATCCCTGAATGACGCCATCGCTCAGGTTTGAGCGCATGCCCGCGAAGAACGATGACGCGGTGCATCTGGCTCGCTGGATATTTTGTGGGAGCGAATTCATTCGCGAATGCGGTTCAGCAGGCCAGGTTGTGGTGACTGACACTACGCTTTCGCGAATGAATTCGCTCCCACAGGTTCGGTGATCTTCTGTAGGAACGCCTGCGATAAAGACGACGCGGTGCATCTGGCTCGCTGGATCTTTGTGGGAGCGAATTCATTCGCGAATGCGGTTCAGCAGGCCAGGTTGTGGTGACTGACACTACGCTTTCGCGAATGAATTCGCTCCCACAGGTTCGGTGATCTTCTGTAGGAACGCCTGCGATAAGGACGACGCGGTGCGCCTGACTCGCTGGGTTTTGTAGGAGCTGCCGAAGGCTGCGAATCGCGATCTACCAGAAACACCGCTTTCGCAGCCTTCGGCAGCTCCTACAAATACCGGTATCGATCAGGTTTGAGCGCATGCCTGTGGGAGCGCGGCTTGCCTGCGAAGAACGATGACACGCTGTGTCAGGGACACAGCATCAGTCATGCGTTGTTACTTGATGGCTCAACCCCTGGCAGCGGCTCTTTGCTGCGCCAGTGCGGCAGGGAGTTCCAGTAGGCCTCGCCCTTGGCGTCGTCGTACATGCCTTCCCATCGGGAGATGACCAATACCGCCAAAGCGTTGCCGATCACGTTCAGCGCGGTGCGGGCCATGTCCATGATGCGGTCGACACCGGCGATGAACGCCAGGCCTTCCAGCGGAATACCGACACTGCCCAGCGTCGCCAGCAACACCACGAAGGACACTCCCGGCACCCCGGCAATACCCTTGGACGTAACCATCAGGGTCATTACCAGCATCAGTTGCTGGCCCAGGGACAAATCGATCCCATAAAGCTGAGCGATGAAGATCGCCGCGATGCTTTGATACAGCGTCGAGCCATCGAGGTTGAATGAGTAACCGGTGGGCACTACGAAGCTGCAAATGGCTTTCGGCGCGCCGTACGCTTCCATCTTCCTGATCACGTTCGGCAGGGCGGTTTCGGAGCTGGCGGTGGAGTAGGCCAGGATCAGCTCGTCCTTGAAGATGCGCATCAGCTTGATCACCGAAAAGCCGAACAGGCGAGCAATCAGGCCAAGCACCACAAAGGCGAAGAAGGCAATGGCGACGTAAACCAGAATCACCAGCTTGGCCAACGGCAGCAGCGAGGTGAAGCCGAATTTCGCGACGGTGACGGCGATCAGTGCAAATACACCGATGGGCGCGTAGTTCATGATCATGTGAGTGACCTTGAACATGGTTTCCGAAACGCCCTGGAACACCTTCAACACCGGGTCACGAACCTCGGCATCCAGACTGGCGAGCCCCAGGCCGAACATGACCGAGAAGAAAATGATCGGCAACATGTCGCCACGGGCAAGGGCCGCGAAGATGTTGGACGGAATCAGGTTGAGGATCGTGGCAATGAAGGCATGGTCATGCTGCACTTCGGCGGTCGTTGCCATGTATTTGGAGATATCGGCCGTGCCCAGGCTGCTCATGTCGATGCCGGCACCCGGCTGGAACACGTTGGCCAGCACCAGCCCGACCACAATCGCGATGGTGGTGACGATCTCGAAATAAAGGATGGTTTTAAGACCGATACGCCCCAGCTTCTTGGCATCACCCACACCGGCGATGCCGACTACCAGCGAAGCCACTACGATGGGTACGACGATCATCTTGATCAAGCGGATGAAAATATCGCCCGCAGGCTGAAGGATGTTACTGATCCACCAGCCCTTGTCGGCGCTGAAATGATCGAGCAGCGCACCCAGCGCGATCCCCAGTACCAGACCGATGAGGATCTGCCAGGCCAGGCTCAGCTTTGCCTTCTTCATGTCGTTACCTTTTTTCAAGTGGCTCGAACGTTGCTCGACACACCTGCGCAACATTGCTTATCCACAGCAAACCAACGCAGTGACTGTCAGAGCCGTCCAGAGTAGGTGCCGCAAGCGAGCGTCCTGGCTCTGTAGCTGGCGAAAAAAGGCGCAACTATTCCCACGTGAAGAGTCAGCGTCTAATGCCGAAAACGACTACCCCATGCCGAATCGGCATAATGTTTACGACGAAAAACATATCTGAAAACGACACACGAGTACCGCGTTTCGGCGCAAAGGTGGCTAAAACGCCGCCTGGAGAAGGTTCAGGTATTCAAAGGAAGGGATTATGGAGAGGAGGAATGCGAACGAAGGATGGAAATTTCTTACAAGATTTGCCGGATGTGCGGCGATGTAACGCTGGCAAAACTGCCAGAAAAAAGTAAGCGCGACACAAGTCGGACTTGCGTCGCGGTTCTACCTGACCCGGCCCTCAGCGGAGGTACTCCCTGTACCCCTAGGTCACTTCGATCCAAACAACCAAAGCGTCCCGGCCCCCTGGTCATGCGCCCGCCGTCTTCGAGGGGCGCAACTCAGGAAGCACTCCGAACAAGAGTGCTGCCTGTTCTTAAAGAGGTAATCAATACCAATTCGGATCTTTGCGTAACTCTTCGTCCAGCAGCTTCTTCATTCCATCATCCGGATCGCCGAGATAGCGTTTATTCACATGGCGTGACGGAGACTTATCCGCAGGCAAGCCTGCAGGCACTTCGACCAACATGGCATAGGCATCATCTTTATCGAGGCTGAAAGCCACGATCAGACGTTTGCTTTTGCAGCTATCAGCGGTTTCACACAATGGGCCGACGATGTAGGGCTTGCCCTCTTCCGTGACAGCCATCATCTGCTGCTCGGATGCGCCAGAAAGATTGATCACCCAATCGGGCAACCGCTCTTCTTTCTTGACGACGCTCGTCCAGGTCTGCCGGTACTCGGGTGACGAGCTAAGCAGCTCGTTGACCCGGGCCTGTCCATCGTTGGCAGCCATGACCATTGCGCTGCCGCCCATCAACAGGGCGGCGGCGAATGAGTGGAAGCAAGTGCGCATATTCAGCCTCGGCCGCGACGGCCAAAGAAGAAGGAGACTACGAACATGACCAGGAATACGACGAACAAAATCTTCGCAATACCGGTCGCGGTGCCTGCGATACCACCGAAGCCAAGTACTGCAGCGACAATGGCGATGATCAGAAACGTGATTGCCCAACTCAACATGGTGATTCTCCTTGATTACTACTTTTAATGGATGCTGCTTTCACTGCAAGACGGGTTAGAAAACCCAGGTTTGCGGGTGTGGCATTTCACTGACAGGCACTGTGCCGTCAACTGGCGTGAAGCTCAGCGCAGTGTCTTTAGCCACCGACACACTCGCCGTGGTGAAGGACTGCCTGTGAGTGAACTGCTGTTGAATCTGCGTAGCTTGTACCGCTACTGCGCGGGCGTTCTCCCAGCGCTGAAACTGTTGGACCGCAATCAGGGTGACCAGCACGGCCAAAGTGGCAAACAACATCTGCTGGATATGCAGTGGCGAAATGCGCATTTGGGCCAAACGCTTGCTGTTCATCTGATTGCTCCTGAGCTCCCGCGGGAGGCTCGATCCTGATCTTGTTGCCGGTTAAGTCACGGCTTCTATGAAAGGTATATTGCAGACTGCATGCCAGTTTTTTTGCCTCCACATAAAACCTTTAAAATCAGCAACTTATGACGATTTAACAAATCCTTCTGCGAGCAACCTGCACGATCACACCCTAATGACCGTGCAGGTTGCACGACAGACATGATCCCGATGACCTGTAGGATCAGCCCGCCGTACGCGCCATCACTTTCAACGCGTCTGCATTGACGCCCTTCACACCGCGTATATTTTTGGCGATTTCAACGGCCAGCTCCTTCTCGGCGAAGTTGGCAACGATGCCGTTCAGGCTCACCAGGCCACTCTTGGTCTCGACCTTGATGTTCATCCCGTCGAGGTTGCGGCTGTAGATAAGGCTGGATTTGACCTTGCTGGTGATCCAGGCATCGCTCATCTCCTCCACCGGGCTGTTCACCTGCGGATCAGTGCGCGAATTGATGGAGTCGGCGGCGCTGATGCTGATCAGGTTATTTACGGTGGTCACGCCATCGGTGTTGGTTGCGAGGTTACCGGCAACCTCTTTGGCTTCAGGGCTCTGCGCGCGGCCTTTGAGGGTGACCACGCCGTCTTTGCTGTCGACATCAATATTCAACGCTTGCGTCACGCTGCTCCATAGCAGCTTGGATTTCACCGTCGCAGTCAGCGTGGCGTCCTCAAAGCGTTGCGCCACATTGGCCTTGGTACCGGGCTCGGCGGCCACATTGGCGTCAATCTCCAGCTGGTTGTCGACCTTGTCGATGCCTTTGATATCCATCGCGATGCGCTCGGCCAGTTCGCGATCCACCTCGTTCTCGACCTTGCCCTTCAAGACAGCGGTGCCTTTTTCGACGCTGACGTCGATCTTGAACGGGCTCAAATGTTTATTCAGGGCGAAGGCCGTCCAGATGGAGCCTTCCTGACGCGCTTCATTCAACTGGGTGGGCAGATCGCCTTGAGCGGCGCTGGCCATCAGCGGATTGAGGCTTAGTGCGGTGACAGTTGCGGTGGCCAGGGCGAGCTTTTTCAGCGGATGCATGGGCATTTCTCCTTCCAGGGCTGTGAATCGGGGTTGAGCGATTTGCTAAATCTAAAAGCAAAAGAAAGCCGCAAGTCATGTGCCAAGCGTTTTTCAGGGCAAATGCTCTTTTAAATCAATCAATTAGCTACATTTAAGCCAGATAGCTACCATGCAGCACGCATAATCAATCAGAATTGACCATGCAACTTGCCCGATTATTCCGACACTAAGCCAAGACAATTCATTTAGGAGCGTAGGAAAAATGGAAGCAGCCACTGAGAATCAGGGCCGTATTCTGCTTGTGGATGACGAATCCGCGATCCTTCGCACGTTCCGTTATTGCCTGGAAGACGAAGGCTATAGCGTCGCTACCGCCAACAGCGCAGCCCAGGCGGATACGTTGCTGCAACGCCAGGTCTTCGACCTGTGCTTTCTGGATCTGCGCCTGGGCGAAGACAATGGCCTGGACGTACTGGCGCAAATGCGCGTTCAGGCGCCGTGGATGCGCGTCGTGATCGTGACGGCACATTCGGCTGTGGACACCGCTGTAGATGCCATTCAGGCAGGCGCCGCTGACTATCTGGTCAAGCCTTGCAGCCCGGACCAGCTACGCCTGGCTACCGCGAAACAACTGGAAGTACGCCAACTGTCGGCGCGTCTCGAGGCCCTTGAAGGTGAGATTCGCAAGCCTAAAGACGGCCTGGACTCCCACAGCCCGTCGATGATGGCGATTCTGGAAACGGCCCGCCAAGTGGCTGGCACAGACGCCAACATCCTGATCCTCGGCGAGTCCGGCACCGGTAAAGGCGAGCTGGCCCGTGCGATTCATGGCTGGAGCAAGCGCGCCAAGAAGTCGTGCATCACCATTAACTGCCCGTCGCTGACAGCTGAGTTGATGGAAAGCGAGCTGTTCGGTCACAGCCGCGGTGCATTTACCGGCGCCAGTGAGAGCACTCTGGGCCGGGTGAACCAGGCCGATGGCGGCACGCTGTTTCTCGACGAGATCGGCGACTTTCCCCTCACGTTGCAGCCCAAGTTGTTGCGTTTCATCCAGGACAAGGAATACGAGCGTGTAGGCGACCCGGTCACCCGTCGCGCAGACGTGCGGATTCTCGCCGCCACCAACCTCAATCTTGAAGACATGGTGCGTAACGGGCGTTTCCGCGAAGACTTGCTCTATCGCCTGAACGTCATCACCTTGAATTTGCCTGCCCTGCGTGAACGCACCGAAGACATCCTGACCCTGGCGGACCGCTTCCTGGCGCGTTTCGTCAAGGATTACGCCCGCCCGGCACGGGGGTTCAGCGAGGAAGCGAAGACCGCGCTGCTCAATTACCGCTGGCCCGGCAACATCCGCGAGCTGCGTAACGTGATTGAACGGGCCAGCATCATTTGCCCGCAAGAGCGGGTCGAGGTCGCGCATTTGGGCATGGCCGAGCAGCCGACCAACAATGCACCTCGCGTTGGCGCAGCCTTGAGCCTGGACCAGTTGGAAAAAGCCCACATCGGCGCCGTCCTGGCCACCAGCGAGACGCTGGATCAGGCCGCCAAGACCTTGGGGATTGACGCTTCCACGCTGTATCGCAAACGCAAGCAGTACAACCTATGAATCATTGCGCATGAAATGGGCAATCAAGCTACGCACACGGCTGTTCTTTAGCATCTCGGCCCTTATAACCGTCGCGTTATTGGGGCTGGCGCTGGGCCTTGTGAGCGTCATGCAGATGGCCAAATCCCAGGAAGCGCTGATTCATGAGAACTTTGTTTCTCTGGATACCGGGCTCAAGCTTCGGCAGAACCTGGGTGATCAATTGGTCATGATGCTCAACGAGACGCCTGCGCCTGGGCCGCTGGAAAACCTGCAGGACCAGTTTCGCGAACTTCTCGCCCAAGGCGTTGCACACGACGAAGAAAGCAATGTCGACAACGGTTTTCGCGGCGTGCGCAGCGACTACGAGAAGTTTCTCGAGGCTTACGCCAAATCCAGGGATACCCCTCGTGCATTACGGGACAACACCGAGCTGAGCGAACGCTTCAACACCTTGCGCAACAATCTGGTGTCGGCGCACCGCCAGGCGCTGAGCAACATCAGTGACGTCGAAAGCCAGGCCAGGTCGCGGGCCTTGTGGGTGGCGGGTTTGCTGGGGCTGGTTGGACTGGCAGTGCTGTGCATCGGCTTTATCACCGCCCATGGCATTGCCAATCGCTTTGGCGCGCCTATCGAAGCTTTGGCAAAAGCGGCTGACAAGATCGGCCAGGGCAACTTCGAAGTCACCCTGCCTATTTCATCAGCCGCCGAGATGAATCAGCTGACACGGCGCTTCGGCATCATGGCTGAATCCCTGCGCCAGCATCAGGTGACCAATGTCGACGAGCTGCTGGCCGGGCAACAGCGCCTGCAGGCCGTGCTGGACAGCATCGATGACGGGCTGTTGATGATTGACCGCCAGGGTCGTCTTGAGCACCTCAACCCCGTGGCTCAGCGGCAATTGGGTTGGGATGAGCCGCGCATTGGCCAAGGGCTGGGCGAGGCCTTGCAGCGCCCTGAGCTGGACGAGCAGCTCTACCTGACCCTGCGCGGCGGGACCCTTGAGCGCGCGCCGGAAGACCTGGAAATCGAGGTCGATGGAGAGTCGCGACTGCTGACCTACAGCCTGACTCCTGTAAGCCACACCAAAGGCCATATCCTTGGCGCGGTGATGGTGCTGCACGATGTCACCGAACAACGGGCGTTCGAGCGGGTGCGCAGCGAGTTCGTCCTGCGCGCCTCCCATGAGTTGCGCACGCCGGTTACCGGCATGCACATGGCGTTCGGCCTGTTCCGTGAACGGGCGAAATTTCCGGAAGATTCCCGAGAAGCGGACCTGCTGGATACGGTCAACGAAGAAATGCAGCGCTTGATGCAGCTGATCAACGACCTGCTGAATTTTTCACGCTATCAGAACGGCCTGCAAAAACTCACCCTGGCGCCGTGCTCCATCGACGAATTGCTGGAGCATGCGCGGCTGCGCTTCCAGGATCAGGCTAATGAACAGGAAATCGTGTTGTTGATCGAGGCGCAGGAACCGCTGCCGCGCCTGCATGCAGACCGGGCACAACTCGAACGCGTGCTGGATAACCTGCTGGACAACGCCCTGCGCCACACGCCGGAAAAAGGCCTGATTCGTCTCCAGGCGCGGCGGCATGGCGAGCGGGTGATCATCAGTGTCGAGGACAACGGCGAGGGCATCGCGTACGGGCAGCAGGGGCGGATTTTCGAGCCCTTCGTTCAAGTGGGCCGCAAAAAAGGCGGCGCCGGCCTGGGCCTGGCGCTGTGCAAAGAAATCGTGCAGCTGCACGGCGGGCGCATGGGCGTGTACTCACGACCAGGGCAGGGCACGCAGTTTTATATGGCCTTGCCGTTGTAGCAGCACCGAAGAAACCTGTGGGAGCGAGCTTGCTCGCGAAGGCTATTTATGTGCCATGAATATGCAGTGGATGTACCGCCATCTTCGCAAGCAAGCTTGCTCCCACAAAGTCCCGGAGCTGGCGAATTTTTGACCTCACGCCACATCCTCGGCTCGTCTGCCCTGGCTGCGTCGCCCGCCGGTGACCAGCTCGGTGAATTTGCTGGCGCTCAACGGCCGGGCGAACAGCCAGCCCTGGCCGTAGATCACCCCTTCGCTGGCCAGCAGTTGCGCCTGTGACTCGAACTCGATGCCCTCGGCGATCACCCGCAGGTTCAGCGCGTGGGCCATGCGGATGATGTGCGGGGCGACGCCGCTGCTGGCTGCGTCATGGCCCAGGGCGTCGATGAATGCTTTGTCGATCTTCAGGCAATCCACCGGCAAGGTCTGCAAGTACGCCAAGCTGCAATAACCGGTACCGAAATCGTCGATTAACACCTGATGGCCTCGGTCGCGCAGCGCCTGAAGGTGATTGCGGGCAACCACCACATCGATCAGCCCGCGCTCGGTGACCTCAAAGGCAATCTGCCGCGCTGCAACTCTGTGATGCGCCAACAGCCTGGCTGTCACCCGTCCGATACGCGGTGCCATCACATCACACGCCGCCAGGTTGACCGAAATATACAGATGCGGGTTAGCCCGCAGCAGCGGGCCCAACTGCTCCAGCAATTGTTGCAGAACGAAATCGGTGATCTGGCGAATCTGCCCGGTGTTTTCCGCCAGCGGTATAAACAGGTCCGGGCTGGTCAGGGTGCCATCGGGCCTGCGCCAGCGCACCAATGCTTCGGCGCCCACGCACAGCCGGGTATTGAGGTCGAAAATCGGCTGAAACAGTACCTTCAGTTCGCTGCGTCGCAACGCGCCCTGCAACTCACCGCCCAGCGAACGCCTCTGCCGCACCAGCTGCAGCACCAGCGCGCCAATGCACAGCGCCACTATCAGACTGGCGGGCACCAGAAACCACCAGGCGCCCGTGACTTTCTGCTGCAACCCGGCCCGGGGCGCGATCATCACCAGTTGGTATTCAGGACTCTGGGTCGGCATGCGATAAATCAGCCGTCGATCAGTCACCATGAGGGTTTCATCGGCCGCCGAGGACCACCGTACCGTGGGTGGCCAGGGTTGATCCGGGCCCAACACTGTCACCGCCTTGCTGCCGTGATTGAGGACAACCAGCAAGCTGCCTCCCACTGGCAGGTCCACCACATCCGTCAAATGGCCCCGCGAGGTCGAGACTCTGAACCCGCCACGCCCCAGCACCAGCGCGGCAAGGTTATCGTCCGGTTGCGCCGAGGTGTTGAGCCAGTAGTCATACGTCGGGCCGCGAATATCCGCAGGCCGCGACTGGCCCAGATTGCTGGTGGGCAGCCAGCTTGAGCACAGCTGGCTGTCGCCGACGAACGCGGCTTCGTAAATGAAGCGGTAGCTGGCAATCACCTGACGCAACCGGTCCACCATTTCGGGGCTGCAGCGGCGCAGAGGCTGAGTCTCAAGCTGGTCCAGCCCCACGCGCAACTGCCCGAACAGCTGTTCCAGACGCACCAGAAAACGCTCGCCCTGAGCCTTCATTTGCTCGCTTTCGGTCTGCCGCGCCTGATGCACGGCCAGGGCAAAGCTGCCCGCAAGAAGCACAGCCGCACTCAACAAGGCGGCGAGCAGAGCCATCAGCCAGGGACGATAGAAAGTCATGCGAAAAGAGGATGAAGCGCCAAGCATCAGGGGATACCCGCAGGATTACCTCATCATGTATAGCAACAAGCCTGAAAAACGCCCGCTTTATCGGCGTAATTCAAGCTTTTAGCGCCGACGATTGAGCACTTTCAGGATCGCAGCACTCTGGGCGTCGGGCTGCCCGTCAAAACGTGCGGGTCGGTAATGCATCTGAAAAGCCGCCAGAACCCCGCGCGTGGCGACATCCAGCTCGCCCGTCTGAGGCGTGGCATAGCCCAGTTGCGCCAATTGCTGCTGAAACCAAATCACATCCGGCAACGCGTTGAGCATCGAGACCTGTTGCTCAGCGACCAGGCGCTCATCCGGCCAGACGCCGAGGCCTTCCTGGGCCAGCCGCTTCCAGGGGAATAGCGGCCCGGGATCAAGCTTGCGCGACGGGGCGATGTCGCTGTGGCCGATGATATGGCGCGGATCAATATGGTTTCGTTTGACGATGTCTTTGAGCAGCACGGTCAACGCCTGAATCTGCCCTTCGGTGTAGGGATACCAGAGCCTGCCAGTGGGCGTGTCACGATAGCCGGGATTGACGATTTCGATGCCGATCGACGCAGAATTCAGCCAGGTACGCCCATCCCATTCACTTTCACCGGCATGCCAGGCGCGAGCGCTCTCGTCGACCAGTTTGTAGACGGTGGGTGGGGTATCGCCAATCAGATAATGGGCGCTCACCTCGCCGTGGGTCAGCAAGTCCAGGGAATGCTCCAGTGTCGTGGAGGTGTAATGAACCACGACAAACTGAATCCGGTTGTCGAAGTTGGCCGAAGGATGGCTGGTGTCGAGCCGCAGGCCGCTGGTGCATGCGGTCAGGGTCAGGAGTAACAGGGCAGAGAAAAAAAACTTCATGGGCATCCGGAAAACTTGGCAATAAAAGAAAAGAGCATAACGTGAAGTCGGCCAACCCTGCGCAGGTCAGCCTTGCTCCACTCGGTTGCGACCGCCTTCCTTGGCACGGTACAGGGCCTGATCTGCCCGCTTGAGCGCAGTATCGCTACGCTCACCGGCGCGCAGGGCGGTTACACCGACAGAGACAGTAATGACCACCGGTTCGCTCTTGAAATGGAACGGGCACTGCTCCACGGCGGTGCGCAGTTGGTCCAGCAAAGTCAGCCCGGCAGTGACTTGAGTGGCGGGCATCAATATGACGAACTCTTCGCCACCAAAGCGGGCAATGAAGTCGGTAGCGCGCAGGTGTTTTTTCAATACCTTGGCCACGATCTTGAGCACACGGTCACCGGCCAGATGCCCGTAACCATCGTTGATACGTTTGAAGTGGTCGAGGTCGAGAATACCCACCAGCAGGCTGTTTTTGTCCCGCTGCCAGAGCGCTATCTCGCGCCCCAGGCGTTCTTCCCAGGCGGCCCGGTTCGGCAGGCCGGTCAGCGGGTCGATCAGGGCTTTCTGCCGCTGCTCTTCAAGGTTTGCCCTGAAGCCCAGCGCTTCTTGCTCCATGGTCGCGACCCGGCTCGCCAGGCTCTGCAAACGTGCAGCCACATCTTGCTCGCGCTCATCACGGGCACTCTGGTGCTGGTCCATCGTGCTCAGCAGGCCTTCGAGGCGGTTTTCCAATACCTTCTTGAGGCTGGTCAGGTCGGCTGCCTCCTGAACACTGCTTTGCAGGCCATCGACCTGTTCGCGCAACTGATTGTTCAGCTCTCGCGATTGCGACTGCTGACCAACGTAGTCGTCACTGGCCGCCTGCAAATTGCTCTGGAAGGATTCCAGTCGCTCATTGAGCTGTTTGAGGTAACTCTCGAAATCCTGCTGTCCGCCATCGCTGATGGCCAACATCAGCACGGCCAGGTCTTCGAGGATGGGCAGCAACTCGTACCAATTGAGCCCATGTTCCAGACGTTGACGCATCGCCTCGGCTTGGGGGCGATGGTGTTCAGGCAGCGTCAGGTCATTGAGCAAACCCAGCAGCGTCTCTTCGATATGCGCCGCGACCGAGCTGTAGCTGGGCTCGGGGGAACTGGGCAGCGAAAACGGTGTGGCTTCTTCGCTCTGCTCCTCGACTTGCTCGTCAATGACGTCGCTGACCACGTCAGGCAAATGATCGAACGGCACGGCAGGGGTGGGTGCAAGCCAATCAGCGATGCCAACAGGCTCTGATTGAGTTTCGGGAGTTAACGCAGCGAGCGGCTCGACGATCGGCTCAGGCTCGGACTCGACAGCAGTAATCGTGCTCGCTGGCTCAACCGCAACGGCTTGAACCGTTTCGACGGGGGGCACCGCAGCCTGCGCAATCGGGGCCTGCTGAACCGGTGCGTCTGGCTCTACCAATGGAAGAGGCTCATAGCGCCCGATGGTGGTTGCAGGAGGCTGATCGGGCGCCACGGCATCGGCGGCCAGTGGGGCGGCTTCTTCCCAGTCATCAGCATCCTGTTCCCGCGAGGCGGGTGTCGGTGCAGGCGCTGTCGATGATGAATCAGCAGGGTTTGCAGGTTCCGCGCCCGTCGGCCCTGGCTCCGCGCCTGCGGCCTCATGGCTCCCGAACAAGCGTGCCAGCAGCCCCGGCCGAGCGTGTTCTTCAGGCTTTTCTATCTGGGTGAGGGCCTGACCTTGCAGGCCGCTGAGCTCGCCCAGGATGAGCGGCAATTCACGCGCCTGGGAGGCTCGCTCTTCAAGGTCCTTGGCAAAACGCTTGAGCGGTTTGCGCACTTCCTTGGGCAAGTCCAACGATTGCAATTGCGTCACAAGCGACACCAGCGCGCTGCTGATCTGCCCGGCACGCACTTCCCGGCGCTGCTCAGAATCCAGCACGGCCTTTTCCAGCTTGGGGATCAGCGCGGCAAGACCGGCGTCCATGTCGTCCTTACGGACGATTTCACGCATTTCCTTCATGCATTGGTCGACCGCCCGGTCCGAGCCCTCAGCCGCCAGGCTGCTGCGCACCAGACCACGGCGCAGCAAGTCGAGCCGGGCATTCCAGCGCTTTTCGAGCTTGTCTTGCTGCTCGATGCCCTTGAGGTACTTTTCCTTCCAGCGTTCGGCTTCATCACTCATGCGAGCGATCCACGATTACTGGGTACGGGCAGGGAGTCCTCACACAATGAGGCCGGCAGACGGATCTCTACCGCAACGGGCAGGTGATCGGAAATGGGTTGCGCCAGCACCTGCACCCGCTCAAGCGTCAGGGTAGGGCTGAGCAAAATATGATCAAGGCAACGTTGCGGCCGCCAGCTCGGGAAGGTGGCTTCGATCTGCGGCGCCAGCAAGCCCAGGTCGCGCAAGGGCGAGTGTTCCAGCAGATCACGAGCGTGGGTATTCATGTCGCCCATCAACACCTGATGCCGGTAGCCGCCAATCAACTCACGAATGTAGGCCAACTGCCGCGTGCGGGCACGGGCGCCGAGGGCCAGGTGCATCATGACCACCACCAGCGCGTCTTCGCCTTCGCCGAAACGCACGAGGATCGCGCCGCGCCCGGCTGGGCCCGGCAACGGGTGATCTTCGATCGCAGCAGGCCGCAGACGGCTCAGCACGCCATTGCTGTGTTGACCAAAACGCCCAAGGTTGCGATTGAGCTGCTGATACCAGTAGGGGAAGGCCCCGAGCTGCGCCAAGTGCTCGACCTGATTGACGTAGCCGGACCGCATGCTGCCGCCATCGGCTTCCTGCAAGGCAACCAGATCGAAGTCGCCCAGCAGATCACCGATCTTCTGCAGGTTGCCAGCTCGGCCACCGTGGGGCAGCAAATGCTGCCAGCCCCGCGTTACGTAGTGGCCGTAACGCTCAGTGCTGATGCCGACCTGAATATTGAAACTGAGCAAACGTAGCCGACCGTCAGCCGGCAACCCGCTTGCCTGAACATGATGTTCGTTGACCTGCGGATCATGCAGGCCAACGACTCGTGCTTCTCTCCAGCGCCGCATGGCAGGCGCCTGCTTACTTGGCTGCAGCCGCTCGCTCTTTTGCGATCAGCTGATCAGCAACCTGCAGGGTCTGCTCCGGGCCACCGGAAGTGCCGAGGTCAAAGCGATATTTGCCGTTGACGATCATGGTCGGAACGCCCGTCACTTCGTACTTCTTGGCCAGTTCTTTGTACTGGGCGATCTTGCCCTTCACTGCGAAGGAGTCGAAGGTCTTCAGGAAGTCATCTTTGTTGATGCCCTGGGTGGCGACGAAGTCAGCCATGTCGTTCTTGTCCGTCAGACGCTTGCCGCCTTTCTGGATAGCTTCGAAGACTGCTGCGTGAACCTTGTGCTCTACACCCATGGTGTCCAGAGTGATGAACAGCTGGCCGTGTGCGTCCCATGGGCCGCCGAACATGGCAGGGATGCGGACGAAGTGAACGTCGGCAGGCAGTTTCTCAACCCATGGGTTGATGGTTGGCTCGAAAGCGTAGCAATGCGGGCAGCCGTACCAGAACAATTCAACGACTTCGATTTTGCCAGGCTCGGCAACAGGGACGGCGCTGCTCAGCTCTACATACTGTTTACCGGCTTCGATAGGCGCGGCAGCGTGTGCCGTGATACCGAACAGACTGGCGGCAACCAGTGTGGCGCTGAGGATCAGATTACGCATGCTTTACTCCTGAGGCAGATATGAGGCGTCTTTAACGACCGGGTTTTGACCCATCGCAAAGGGGCGAGTTCGCTAGTGTAACGCTGGCAAGACCAAAAAAGGGTAGCCGAGGCTACCCTTTTTTGAGGTGGAATCTGTGGGAGCGAGGACGCATTTCTCCGTGGGACCGGCTTTAGCCGGGAAGAGGCCAGATCAGCCCAAACATATTCTTCGGCAGGACTACCGCCTTCCCGGCTAAAGCCGGTCCCACGGGGGCAGCATCGCTCCCACAGGGGTTAGTGCAAGCCCTGAATATACTGAGCCAGCGCCTCGATATCCTTGTTGCTCAGTTTGGCCGCAATAGAACGCATGACCATGGTGTCGCCGTCGTTGGTGCGCTCGCCTTCGCGGAAGGCAGTCAATTGTTTCTTGATGTAATCAGCATGCTGCCCACCCAAATGAGGGAAGCCTGCCGGCGCGTTGCCCACCCCATCTGGCGAATGGCAACCGGTGCAGGCGGGCATGCCTTGGTCCAGCTTGCCACCGCGAAATAATGCTTCACCGCGCGCCACGAGCTTTTCATCGGCTGCGCCTATGCTGGCTTTCTGAGCGCCGTAGTACGCCGCGATGTCAGCCAGGTCCTGATCGTTGAGGTTGTTCAGCAGGCCAGTCATTTCCAGGACGACGCGTTTGCCGTCCTTGATTTCATGCAATTGCTTGAGCAGATAGCGCTGACCCTGACCGGCCAGTTTGGGAAAGTTCGGAGCCAGGCTATTGCCGTCAGGACCGTGGCAGGCACCACACACAGCGGTTTTTGCCTGCCCGGCGGCGGCGTCGCCCACCACTGGGTCGGCAGCCTGTGCCGTACCGCAGATGGCCAGGCTCAACAGCAGGCTCACGAAAAGTTTGTTCATTGGGTAATCCAATCGGCTAAATGTGAATAGTTATGTAGAGGGTCATTCGCTCGTCCAGACGGACGATGGTCCACGAATTCCCGCTACTGCGGTCCCTGCACAATCCACGCGACGGCATTGCTTTGAACTCCTGAACACAGGCATCTCCAAAGCCTTCATACTCAGCAACCCTTTCAGGTTAAAAGCGGACTGCGTTCTAATGCGCTTATAGTTCTCGCTTGCTGATGTGGCTTTGCCGTATCGGGACAAAGCACACACAAAATCTGCGGTAATTATATACTGGCAACACTGAAACGGAAACGACACCTCTTGCCGCACCCCTTGCAGGCACCGCTCTCACCGGAAATCACATGCAACTCAAGAATCCCATCCTCGGTCTGTGCCAACAGGCTACCTTCATGCTCAGCGCCGCCAAAGTCGACCAATGCCCGGACGACGAAGGCTTTGAAGTGGCCTTCGCGGGCCGTTCCAACGCTGGCAAATCGAGCGCGCTGAACACCCTGACCCATGCGAGCCTGGCCCGTACTTCGAAGACGCCTGGCCGCACCCAGCTGTTGAACTTCTTCCAGCTGGACGATGAGCGGCGCCTGGTCGACCTGCCCGGCTACGGCTACGCGAAAGTGCCGATCCCGCTCAAATTGCACTGGCAGCGTCACCTTGAGGCGTATCTGGGCAGCCGGGAAAGCTTGAAAGGTCTGATTCTGATGATGGACATCCGTCACCCGATGACCGACTTCGACATCCTGATGCTGGACTGGTCCATCGCCAGCCACATGCCGATGCACATCCTGCTGACCAAGGCGGACAAGCTGACTTACGGCGCAGCCAAAAACACGCTGCTCAAGGTTCAGGCAGAAATCCGCAAGGGTTGGGGCGATGCGGTGAGCATCCAGTTGTTCTCGGCACCCAAGCGCATGGGCCTGGAAGAGGCCTACACCGTACTGGCCGGCTGGATGGAACTGGAAGACAAGGCACCTGCGGAGTAAATCCCAGGCAAAAAAAACCCCGGACTTCATGTGGGGAGGGGAAGTTCGGGGTTCAAGTTTCTGGTTTCCTGGAAGGGAAACCGGATATCTGCCAACACTTAACACAACTAGGAGCATGACTGGCTTCGCAGCCAATCGTGTTCTCTGACTCGCATTTCACGGGACAAGTTCCTGACCGCAGGAAATTCTCTGGTCAGGTGTGCCTCGGACCTGTGGGAGCGAATTTATTCGCGAAGGGGCCAGTACATCCGACACATCTTTATCGGTCTCAGTATTGCCTTCGCGAATAAATTCGCTCCCACAGGTCCGAGGTCAATCAAGGCTTTGTGTGTTTCCAGTAGCCTTGCAGACAAACATAGAAACTTCTCACATGGATCAGCCCATCAATCAGTGCGCCTCATCCCAATTGTTGCCTACGCCCACTTCAACCAGCAACGGTACATCCAGCTGAGCCGCGCCGCTCATGTGCGGGCGAATCTCCTGGCTGATCTGCTCTACCAGATCTTCGCGAACCTCCAGCACCAGTTCATCGTGCACTTGCAGGATGACGCGAGCGTCCAGGCCTGAGGTCTCCAGCCAGTTATTCACCTCGATCATCGCCTTTTTGATGATGTCGGCAGCGGTGCCTTGCATCGGCGCGTTGATCGCCATGCGCTCGGCGCCTTTGCGCAAGGCTTGGTTCTTGGCGTTGATATCCGGCAAATACAGGCGCCGACCAAAGATGGTTTCAACGAAACCTTGCTCGGCGGCCTGGGTACGGGTGCGCTCCATGTAGTCGAGCACACCCGGATAGCGCGCGAAGTAGCGATCCACGTAAGCCTGAGATTGCTTGCGGTCGACGCCGATCTGTTTGGCCAGGCCAAAGGCGCTCATACCATAGATCAGACCGAAGTTGATCGCCTTGGCGCTGCGGCGCATGTCAGTGGTGACGTCTGCCAGCTCGACGCCGAAGACTTCCGCCGCCGTGGCCCGGTGCACGTCCAGATCATTACGGAACGCGTGCAGCAGCCCTTCATCCTTGGCCAGATGAGCCATGATGCGCAGTTCGATCTGCGAGTAGTCCGCGGCCAGCAGCTTGTAACCCTTGGGCGCCACGAAAGCCTGGCGAATACGTCGGCCTTCAGCGGTGCGGATCGGGATGTTCTGCAAGTTGGGATCACTGGACGACAAACGCCCGGTGACGGCCACGGCTTGATGGTAGGACGTGTGAATCCGGCCGGTGCGCGGATTGATCTGCTCCGGCAAACGATCGGTGTACGTGCTCTTGAGCTTGCTCATGGAGCGGTATTGCATCAGCACTTTAGGCAGCGGGAAACCTTGCTCGGCCAACTCGGCCAGCACCGCTTCAGCCGTCGAAGCCTGACCCTTGGCGGTCTTGTTCAGCACCGGCATGCCGAGTTTTTCGTACAGAATCACGCCCAGTTGCTTGGGCGAGCCCAGATTGAACTCTTCCCCGGCGATTTCGAACGCCTCGCGCTCAAGCGCAACCATCTTGTCGCCCAGCTCGACGCTCTGGATGCCCAGCAATTTGGCATCCACCAAAGCGCCCTGACGCTCAATGCGGGCCAGCACCGGCACAAGCGGCATTTCGATGTCGTTAAGCACCGGTGCCAGGCTTGGAATGGCATCGAGTTTGGCTATCAGCGCTTCGTGCAGGCGCAAGGTCAGGTCAGCTTCCTGGGCCGCGTATTGCGCCGCCAGTTCAAGGGAGATCTGATCGAAAGTCAGCTGTTTGACGCCTTTGCCCGCAATCTCCTGAATATTGGTGGCCGTATGCCCGAGATATTTAAGCGCCAGGCTTTCGCGGTCGTGGCGTGTCGCGGTGGAATCCAGCACATAGGATTCGAGCATGGTGTCGTACAGCAGACCCTGCACGTCGATGCCCTGGGCTTGATCACCGTCGATGGCGCAATTGGCCAGGATGTTGATGTCGAACTTGGCGTGCTGGCCGACCTTGATCTTGCTCGGGTCTTCCAGCAACGGTTTGAGCTGCTTGAGGACGTGGTCACGATCCAGCTGTTGCGGCACGCCCATGTACGAGTGGGTCAGCGGGATGTAGGCCGCTTCGTGGGTCTGCACGGCAAACGACATGCCCACCAGTTGCGCCTTCTGAGCATCCAGGCCGTTGCTCTGGGTCACGAAAGCCACCAGCTTGGCGTCATTGAGCTTTTTCAGCCAGACGTCCAGCTGGGCCTGCTCAAGAATGGTTTCGTAGCGGGTTTCGCTCGGGACCGGCGCTTCTTCGATAGCGATTTCCAGCCCGACACGCTTGGCGTCACGGTGCAGGTCTTCGATCCAGCTCTTGAATTCCAGCTCGGCATACAGCTCAAGCAACGCTTCGCGATCCGGCTCGCCGCAGTGCAGCTGGTCCAGCTCGATATCCAACGGCACGTCGATCTTGATGGTCGCCAGCTCGTAGGACAGAAACGCCATGGCGCGATGCTCTTCAAGCTTCGCGGCCAGGGTTTTCGCACCACGAATTGGCAATGTCGCGACCATTTCAAGGTTTTCGTAGAGTTCTTTTATCCCGCCGCCGACACCGACCAGCAGGCCCACAGCGGTTTTTTCGCCAACGCCCGGTACGCCGGGAATGTTGTCGACCTTGTCGCCCATCAGCGCCAGGTAATCGATGATGTGCTCGGGGCCGACGCCAAACTTCTCTTTCACGCCCGCCACGTCCTGCACGCTGCCGGTCATGGTGTTGACCAGCGTGATGTGCCCATCGACCAGCTGCGCCATGTCCTTGTCGCCGGTGGAGATGATCACCGGCCGGTCCGCCGCTGCGCTGCTGCGGGCCAGGGTGCCGATCACGTCATCGGCTTCAACGCCATCGACGCACAACAGCGGGTAGCCCAGCCCTTTGACGCAGGCGTGCAGCAAGTCGATCTGCACCCGCAGATCGTCCGGCATGCTCGGCCGGTTAGCTTTGTATTCGGCGTACATGTCGTCGCGGAAAGTCCCGCCCTTGGCGTCGAAAACCACCGCGAACGGGCTGTCCGGGTATTGCCGACGCAGGCTTTTGAGCATATTCAGCACACCCTTCACGGCACCGGTGGGCAAACCCTTGGACGTGGCGAGTGGCGGCAGCGCGTGAAAGGCGCGGTACAGGTAAGAAGAACCGTCCACCAGGACGAGGGGAGCTTGGCTCATGAGCAGAATCAACCTTTTCGGCGGGGTCGGCGCTAGAATGCGAGGACCATTGACGACAAAAGGACAAGGTTATCATGCGTACAACAAATCGCCTGTTGCTGGCTGGCCTGTTTACACTCTGCCCGCTGATTGCTGTTGCTGCCGATGATGCACCTTCCGCCGACCCGGATGTCACGATCCGTACCGACGGCGACAAGACCATCCAGGAGTATCGCCAGAATGGATTCTTGTACGCGGTAAAGATCACCCCCAAAGGCGGTAAGCCTTACTTTCTGGTACGCGCCGATGGTACAGATGCCAATTTCATTCGTTCAGACCAACCGGATATGCTGATTCCGTCATGGAAGATATTCGAGTGGTAACGTCCCACATTCACCCCTTTAGCTGGCAGTCCTGATATGTCCGTGTTCACCCCCCTGGCTCGGCCCGAGCTGGAAGTTTTTCTCGCCCCCTATGGGTTAGGCCGTCTGCGCGACTTTCAAGGCATTGCCGCTGGAAGTGAAAACACCAATTACTTCATCAGTCTGGAGCAGGGGGAATACGTGCTGACGCTGGTCGAGCGCGGGCCGGTTCAGGAAATGCCGTTCTTCGTCGAGCTGCTGGCCGTGCTCCATGACGCCGAGTTGCCGGTGCCCTATGCCCTGCCGACCACCGACGGCATCGCGCTGCGGGAACTGGCAGGCAAACCGGCATTGCTGCAGCCGCGCCTGGCGGGCAAGCACATCAGCGAGCCCAACACTCAGCATTGCGTGCAGATCGGCGAGCTATTGGGCCACCTGCACCTGGCAACACGTGGCGACAAGCTGCTGGAGCGCAAGACGGACCGTGGCCTGGACTGGATGCTGGCCGAGGGGGCGATTCTTGTTTCTCATCTTGAGCAGGCTCCGAGCGATTTGCTCAAGACCACGCTGGAAGAGATCGAACGGCTAAAGGGCAAGATTCTCGCCCTGCCGCGTGCCAACCTGCACGGCGACCTGTTCCGTGATAACGCCTTGTTTGAAGGGACGCACCTGACGGGCGTGATCGACTTCTACAATGCCTGCTCCGGGCCGATGCTCTATGACCTGGCAATTTCGCTGAACGATTGGTGCTCCGACGAAGACGGCAAGATCGACGCGCCACGCGCTCGGGCATTGCTGGGGGCTTACGCAGCCTTGCGACCGTTCACCGCTGCCGAAGCCGAGCTGTGGCCGACCATGCTGCGGGTGGGTTGCGTGCGTTTCTGGCTGTCCCGCCTGATCGCAGCTGAATCCCATGCCGGGCAAGACGTGCTGATCCACGACCCGATGGAATTCCAGCAACGCCTTGAACAGCGCCAGGATATTCACGTGCCGTTGCCGTTTGCGTTGTAACTGAAGCAGCGCTGCACTACTTGTGGGAGCGAGCTTGCTCGCGAAGACGGCATTTCAAACACAGACATGCATCGAATGTAACCGCCTCTTCGCGAGCAAGCTCGCTCCCACGGTCAGTGGTTTGCCTTTAAATCAAAGCGACTCCAAACACCCCGCCAGATCATCGCCCAGCTTGTTCAGCAGCAGCTCATACCCCGTAGCGTTCACTGGGGTGTTGCCGCCCAGTGCATCCAGCTCTGCCAACTTGGCGGGAAGGCCAGCCGTCAGAGTCTCGGCCAGGCGTGGGCGCAGTGGCGGTTCGCTGAACACGCAGGTCTTGCCCATTTCAGTGAGGCGCGCGCGCATGGCGGCGACGTGCTGGGCGCCTGGCTGAACCTCGGCAGCGACGCTGAACACGCCCGCGTGCTTGAGGCCATAAGCGTCTTCGAAGTAGTCGAATGCCTCATGGAACACAAAGTACGGCTTGCCAGCGATCCCGGCCACGCGGTTTTTGATCCGCACATCCATGGCGTCCAGCCGCGTATTGAAAGCCTTGGCGTTAGCGCTGTATCGCGCCGCATTGGCAGGATCGGCCTTACCAAGGTCAGCGGCCATTTTTGCCGCAATCACTCGCGCGTTGACGGAGGACAACCACAAGTGCGCGTCCAGGCTACCAGGGCGGTGGTCGTGATCATGCTCGTCGTGATCGTCTTCGTGATTTTCCGCATGGGAAGCGCTGTCGGCACCGAAGTGGCGAAGGTGCATGCCGGGCAGCGATTGCACAGCGACCACTGGCAACGTGCGATTTTTCAGCACGCGCGGTAGGAAGCTCTCCATGTCGGGCCCGATCCAGTAGAGCAGGTCGGCACTCTGAACGCGCCGTACGTCGGATGGCCGCAAGGCGTAATGATGGGGCGACGCGCCGGGTGGCAAAAGCACCTCGGGCTGACCGACGCCGTCCTGCACTGCAGCGGCAATCAGCTGCAACGGCTTGATGCTGGTCAGGACGCGAACATCGGCCTGAGCAGAGGAAATTGTCAGCAAGCTGGCGGATAAAACGACGAAAAGGGCAAAAAGACGGTGCACGTAGACCACTCATTCAGGGCAGGAACGGGTAACATAATAACGTCTCCAGCAAATGTCGTCGCCGCTCATGTCTATTACACCGTTAGCCAGTCGCCCCCATGACCACTCTCACTGCGTGCATACCGCGCTGTCGGAAGCCGATGCACTGTGCGCCGAGAAAGGCCTGCGCCTGACCGCCCTGCGTCGTCGCGTGCTGGAGCTGGTCTGGCAGAGCCACAAGCCATTGGGTGCCTACGACATCCTCGCCGTACTCAGCGAAGAAGACGGCCGCCGCGCCGCGCCACCGACCGTTTATCGGGCGCTGGACTTCCTGCTGGATAACGGCCTGGTGCATCGCATTGCTTCGCTGAACGCCTTTACCGGCTGCAATCACCCGACCCACGCGCATCAGGGCCAGTTCCTGATTTGCCGTGAGTGCCATGCGGCCATCGAGCTGCAACACCAGTCCATCAGCGATGCCGTCACCAACGCTGCCGCTGAAGTGGGCTTCGCAGTGGAAGGCCAGACCGTTGAAATCATCGGGGTGTGTTCCGGCTGCAAGGCGGCTTGATGAGCAACGCCTTAATCAAACTTGAGCACGTTGGCGTCGCCCTCTCCGGGCAAAACGTGCTGGAAAACATTCAGCTAAGCGTCAAACCCGGCGAGATCGTCACCCTGATCGGCCCCAACGGCGCGGGCAAAACCACCCTGGTGCGCGCAGTACTCGGGCTGCTCAAGCCCGACACCGGCTCGGTGTGGCGCAAGCCGAAGCTGCGCGTGGGTTACATGCCGCAAAAGCTGCACGTCGACCCAACCCTGCCGCTGTCAGTGCTGCGCTTTCTGCGTCTGGTACCTGGCGTCGATCGCGCGACGGCCCTCGCGGCGCTGGTTGAAGTGGGTGCCGAGAAAGTCATCGACAGCCCGCTGCAAAGCGTCTCAGGTGGCGAAATGCAGCGCGTGCTGCTGGCTCGTGCGCTACTGCGCGAGCCTGAGCTGCTGGTGCTGGACGAACCGGTGCAAGGCGTCGACGTAGCAGGGCAGGCTGAGCTTTACAGCCTGATCACCCGCCTGCGTGACCGTCACGGCTGCGGCGTGCTGATGGTTTCCCACGATTTGCATCTGGTCATGAGCACCACCGACCAGGTGGTCTGCCTCAATCGCCATGTCTGCTGCTCCGGGCACCCGGAACAGGTCAGCAACGACCCGGCGTTCGTCGAGCTATTTGGCAAGAACGCGCAGAGCCTGGCGATTTATCACCACCACCACGATCACGCCCACGATCTGCATGGCGAAGTGGTGGAAGGTAGCGCCGATTCGGCCGCCCATTCCCACCCTCATGTTCACGGAGACAGCTGCAAGCATGGCTGATTTTCTTCTTTACGCCCTGCTCGCAGGCTTGGCTCTGGCCCTTGTGGCTGGACCGTTGGGCTCGTTCGTGGTCTGGCGGCGCATGGCCTACTTTGGCGACACCTTGTCTCACGCTGCACTGCTGGGCGTGGCCATGGGTTTTTTGCTGGATGTCAGCCCGACCATCGCAGTGACCGTCGGCTGTTTACTGTTGGCGATCCTGCTGGTGACACTGCAACAGCGCCAACCCCTGGCGTCGGACACGCTGCTGGGGATTCTGGCGCCGAGCACCCTGTCCCTCGGGCTGGTGGTGTTGAGCTTCATGCATGACGTGCGCATCGATCTGATGGCGTACCTGTTTGGAGATCTGCTGGCGATCAGCCCCACGGATCTGGCCTGGATTCTGGGCGGTTCAATGGCGGTACTCGGTTTGCTGGTAGCGTTGTGGCGCCCCTTACTGGCGATCACCGTGCATGAGGAGCTGGCGAAGGTGGAAGGTCTGCCGGTGGCGGGGTTGCGCATGGCGCTGATGCTGCTGATTGCCGTGGTGATTGCCGTGGCAATGAAAATCGTTGGAGTGTTACTAATTACGTCACTGCTGATCATCCCCGCAGCAGCCGCGCAGCGTCACGCGCGGTCGCCGGAGCAGATGGCGCTGGGCGCGAGCCTGCTGGGCGTGGTCGCCGTGTGCCTCGGGCTGTCAATGTCGTGGTTCAAGGACACTCCGGCAGGGCCTTCAATTGTGGTTTCAGCAGCGGCATTGTTTCTGCTGAGTTTTGTTCTACCCAAGCGGGCGGTGTAGACTTGCTCGCTTTTTGCGCAATTAGAGAATCGCAGGAATGAAGCCGTTCGCATCCCGTTATCTGCTGCTTGCCGCATTTTCTGTCCTGTTGGCAGCCTGCCAAAGCGCCCCGACAGCCGACGCCCCCGTCCTTGCGACACCGCCGGACGGATTCGCGCAGCTCGAGCAGAGCATTACCACCAATGAACTGGCCACCGCTGAAGACCAGCTGGCGAAGCTGCAAGCAGCTGCGCCAACCGATATTCGCCTGGAGCCTTTCCAGCGCCGCCTGGCCGAAGCTTATTTGAGCCGCAGCCAGATCGTGCTGCAAAAAGGTGACGTGAACGCTGCAGCGGCGGCCCTGAGTCGCGCCCGCGCCTTGATGCCCAAGGCTCCTGCGCTGACCAGCGGCGTCAATGGCGCCATCGCCCATGCCCGTAAAGCAGAGCTGGACAAGGCAGAAGCCGAACTGGCCGCTGCCGAAGCAAAGCGCACCGCAAAGCTTGTCGATCCCAGTGCAGAAAGCACCACCATCAAATTGAAAATCGACGACATGGCGCAATTGCGCAGGCAACTGGACGCCATTGCATCGGATACCGTGGCATTCAACTGCGACGTCTTACTTATCGTGCCGCGCACGGATGACTACCCATGGCTGGCCACATTGCTGACCAAACGGGTAAACAAGATCAATTCTGAATTTGAACTGGATCTGCAACGCAAGATCGAGCGCAACGAGTCTGCGACCGTCATTCTCAAGCCTGCACGGCAATAGCAGCTAAAAGCGCTCCCCTGTAGGAGCTGCCGAAGGCTGCGAAGGCTGTGCTTCAGATACGACGCCTTCGCAGCCTTCGGCAGCTCCTACAGGGGGAGCAAGGCGTCATCCCTGACGCCTCTTTGATCAAGGATCAAGCCGGAATGGCTTTGGCCTTAGGCTCACGATCCCAGACGCGGTGCTGGGCAATGGCCGTGAAGAACGCCTTGAACGACGCGCTATCACCCACTTCAAGCAACCCTGCATCGGTGTCCAGATGCAGCAACTCAATGAGCTTCTTGGCATCGCTGCCAAAAGAAATTGCCTTGAGGTGCTTGTAGGCTTCGAGCACGTAATGCAGCGCCACGCCGTCTCCGCTCAATGCAGTGACAGAATCGGCACCGCCCGGAATGAACACCGCGTCGAACGCCACAGAAGGCAAGCCTTCCATCGACGCATCAACTGGCAGGCTCTGACCGCTGGCGGTTTTCACCGGCGCGGAAGTCGGGCCAAGGACCTTGGCGTGAGCGCCTTCAGCTTCCAGCGCGGCCTTCATGGCGGCAACCGCCTTGTCGTCCACGCCATTGGCCACCAGGATCGCCACTTTGCGCGAAACGATGTCCCCGGACAGCAGGTTCATCTGGCTCAGCAATGGTGATTCTTTCAGCGATTGCGGCTTGGTCGTGACAGTCGCAGCGGTTGGCGCAGGCAGACCGAGATTGGCAGCGACGCGGCTCGCCAGTTCCAGATCGATGTTAGCCAGAATCTCGTTCACCTGACGGGCACGGATATGCTCGCGCTCCACCTTGCCCAACTCAAAGCTATAGGCCGCGATGATGTGCTCTTTCTCTGCGTGACTCATGCTGTTGAAGAACAGCGTGGCTTGAGAGAAGTGATCGGAGAACGACTCGCTGCGCTGACGCACCTTGTGTGCCTCGATACGCTCTGGATAGCTTTCGAAACCACCATCCACCGGGCCTGCAGGGGTTTCCTTCGGCCAGCCGCCATCAATGGAGTTCGGCTCGTAGGAAGCGCGACCCTTGTCGATCGTGGTGCGGTGTTGCGCATCGCGCTGGCCGCTGTGGTTAGGCGATACCGGACGGTTGATCGGAATTTCGTGGAAGTTCGGCCCGCCCAATCGGCTGATCTGCGTATCCGTGTAGGAAAACAGTCGACCTTGCAGCAGCGGATCGTTAGAGAAGTCGATGCCCGGCACCACATGCCCAGGGCAGAACGCGACCTGCTCGGTTTCAGCGAAGAAGTTGTCCGGGTTGCGGTTGAGCACCATCTTGCCCAGCGGCGTGACCGGCACCAGCTCTTCAGGGATGATTTTGGTCGGGTCGAGGATGTCGAAGTCGAACTTGTGTTCGTCCTCTTCGGCCACGATCTGCACGCCCAGCTCCCATTCAGGGTAATCACCGGTCTCGATGGATTCCCACAGGTCGCGGCGGTGGAAGTCGGTGTCTTTACCGGCCAGCTTCTGCGCTTCGTCCCAGACCAGCGAGCACACGCCGAACTTGGGCTTCCAGTGGAATTTGACGAAGGTGGACTTGCCTTCGGTGTTGATCATGCGGAACGTGTGTACGCCAAAGCCCTGCATGGTGCGCAGGCTTTTTGGAATGGCACGGTCGGACATGGTCCACAGCACCATGTGCGCGGATTCCGGCACCAGGGAAACGAAGTCCCAGAACGTATCGTGAGCCGAACCGCCCGTTGGGATTTCGTTGTGCGGCTCAGGTTTCACCGCGTGCACGAAGTCCGGGAACTTGATGGCGTCCTGGATGAAGAACACCGGCATGTTGTTGCCGACCAGGTCGTAGTTGCCTTCGTCGGTGTAGAACTTCACCGAGAAGCCACGCACGTCACGCACGGTATCGCCAGAACCACGCGGCCCCTGCACGGTGGAGAAGCGCACGAACACCGGGGTTTTCTTGCCCGGATCACGCAGGAAGCCAGCCTTGGTCAGCTCCGCATGGTCTTCGTAAGTCTGAAAATAGCCATGGGCCGCAGTACCACGGGCGTGAACGATACGCTCCGGGATGCGCTCATGGTCAAAGTGCGTGATTTTTTCACGCATGATGAAGTCTTCAAGCAGCGACGGGCCACGATCACCGGCTTTGAGGGTGTTCTGGTTGTCGGAGACTTTGACACCCTGATTGGTGCGCAAGGCCTGGCCAGTGGCGTCCGAGCGGAACTGCTCAAGGCTGTCGAGTTTGCTGTTGGTGTTGCCGCGATCCAGGGTATCGGTTCCGGCCAGTTCGCTTTTTTCAGCGGGTGCTACGGGTGTTTTCTTGGTAGCCATCAGGCAAAAACTCCTCGGTTTAATCGGCCCATATGCTCGAATTGGCAGGGCTCAGTAAGCAGATAAATCCCCTGCACGGCACATGGGGAAAATCACGATGCTTATTGAATGACTAGCGAAGAAATCAGCCGTTCCGTGTTTTTTGTGAAGATCTGGCGGGTGGTAGGCCCATTAGCTTCGAGGCATCCGGAGCACACGCCATTGAATGGGTTGCCACGGACCTGTGGGAGCGAATTCATTCGCGAAGGCAATCTCAGCAACGAAGATGTGCTTCGAATGTACTGGCCTCTTCGCGAATGAATTCGCTCCCACAGGTTTAATCCGTGTTCAGGCCCGATCTGAATATCAGCCACCCATCGCCTTATTCCATTTCGATAGGTCCGTTATGAAATAAATGCTAAATGCCAACCAGCGGACAGGCTAAAATGCGCGCCCGGCTTATCCAGCCGCTGCGAATCAGCCGCCGTGCGCCCTGCCACTGCGCTGAATTTTTACCGCGCCCCCACAAGGTTCGCCACGTGATCGAGTTTCATAACGTCCACAAAACCTATCGGGTCGCAGGCAAGGAAATCCCCGCCCTGCACCCCACCAGCCTGCGCGTCGAAGACGGCCAGGTGTTTGGCCTGATCGGCCATTCCGGCGCGGGTAAAAGTACCCTGCTGCGCCTGATTAACCGCCTGGAAACCCCGAGCGGCGGGCAGATCATCGTCGATGACGAAGACGTCACCGCCCTGGATGCCAATGGCCTGCGCCGTTTCCGCCAGCAGGTCGGGATGATCTTCCAGCACTTCAATTTGCTGTCCTCCAAAACCGTGGCCGACAACGTCGCCATGCCGCTGACCCTGGCCGGTGACATGTCCCGCGCCCAGATCGACCAGCGCGTAGCCGAGTTGCTGGCGCGGGTCGGGCTGTCCGATCACGCGAAGAAGTATCCATCGCAGTTGTCCGGCGGGCAGAAGCAGCGCGTCGGCATCGCCCGCGCCTTGGCGACCAAACCGAAAATCCTGCTCTGCGACGAAGCCACCAGCGCCCTGGACCCGCAAACCACGGCGTCGGTCCTGCAGTTGCTGGCCGAGATCAACCGCGAATTGAAGCTGACCATCGTGCTGATCACCCATGAAATGGACGTGATCCGCCGAGTCTGCGACCACGTTGCAGTCATGGACGCGGGCGTTATCGTCGAGCAGGGCGCAGTGGCTGATGTATTCCTGCACCCACAGCACCCGACCACCAAGCGATTCGTTCAGGAACACGAACAGATCGACGAAAACGAGCAGCGCGATGACTTCGCCCACGTCGAAGGCCGCATCGTGCGCCTGACGTTCCAGGGTGAGGCCACCTATGCGCCTTTGCTGGGCACCGTTGCCCGGGAGACCGGCGTTGACTACAGCATCCTGGCCGGACGCATCGACCGCATCAAAGACACGCCTTACGGGCAACTGACGCTGGCCATCACCGGCGGTGACATGGACGCCGCCTTCGCTCGCTTCACCGCCGCTGACGTTCATATGGAGGTGCTGCGCTGATGGACACTTTCCTGACGCTGTTCCCCAACGTTGATTGGGTAGAAATCTGGGTTGCGACCCTCGACACGCTGAATATGCTGGTGGTGTCTCTTGGTTTCACGATCCTGCTGGGCTTGCCGCTGGGCGTGATTCTGTTCCTGACCTCGCCACGCCAGTTGCTGGAAAACAAAGGCCTGTATTCAACGCTGGCGATTGTCGTCAACCTGCTGCGCGCCTTGCCGTTCATCATCCTGCTGATCGTGATGATGCCCGTGACGGAAGTCATCACCGGCACCACGCTGGGGATCCTCGGGACCTTGCCGCCGCTGATTGCCGGTGCCACGCCGTTCTTCGCTCGTCTGGTCGAGACGGCCCTGCGTGAAGTGGATCGCGGCATCATCGAAGCGACCCAGGCCATGGGCGCCACCACGCGGCAGATCATCGTCAAGGCGCTGCTGCCAGAAGCACGCCCCGGCATCCTCGCTGCGATTACCGTAACGGCGATTGCGTTGGTGTCGTTCACCGCCATGGCCGGTGCCGTGGGCGCTGGCGGGCTGGGCGACCTGGCGATTCGTTATGGTTACCAGCGCTTCCAGAACGATGTGATGTTCGTGACGGTCGTATTGCTGCTGGTGCTGGTGCAGATTCTGCAAAGCATCGGCGACAAACTGGTCGCACACTTTACCCACCGATAACTGTTTGGCCGGCTACCACCGGCACAGGCCCGCCACGCTGGCGGGCTCTCAATGGAGTTGATGCATGAAAAAGCTGTTGGCCGTATTTGCCGCCGTTGCCGCGTTGTCCGCCCACGCCGATGAAACCCTCACCGTTGCGGCCAGTGCCGTACCGCATGCGGAGATTCTCGAGTTCGTTAAGCCGACCCTGGCCAAAGAAGGCGTGGACCTGAAAATCAAGGTCTTCACTGACTACGTGCAGCCGAACGTGCAGGTTGCAGAAAAGCGCATGGACGCCAATTTCTTCCAGCACCAGCCGTACCTGGATGAGTTCAACAAAGGGAAGGGCACTGATCTGGTCAGCGTTGCCAAGGTTCACGTCGAGCCGTTTGGCGCCTACTCGGACAAAATCAAAAATCTGAACGACCTGCCCGATGGTGCCAACGTTGCGCTGCCGAACGACGCCACCAACGAAGGTCGCGCGCTGTTGCTGTTGGCCAAGGCTGGTCTGATCACCCTGAAAGATCCAACCAGCATCCTCGCCACGCCGAAAGACGTGCTGCAGAACCCGAAAAACCTCAAGTTCCGCGAGCTGGAAGCTGCAACCCTGCCGCGCGTACTGACCCAGGTTGATCTGGCACTGATCAATACCAACTACGCGCTGGGCGCCAAGCTGGACCCAACCAAGGACGCGCTGATCATCGAAGGTGCTGAATCGCCTTACGCCAACATCCTGGTCACCACCCAGGCCAACAAGGATTCGGACGCCATCAAAAAGCTGGTTGCCGCCCTGAACAGCCCGGAAGTCAAAGCCTTCATCACCGAGAAGTACAAAGGCGCTGTGGTTCCGGCGTTTTGATTTCTTGAGGTAGATGGAAAACGCGTGGGAGCGAATTCATTCGCGAAGAGGCCGGTACATCCGATAGAGATGTGTCGTTTGTAACTGCCCCTTCGCGAACGAATTCGCTCCCACAGGTTGATCCGCGCTACCGCCTCTTCACTCCCTCTCCACCAACCCCGGCAACTGCGCCAGCAGCTTCTGGCTGTTGAACGGCGCACGGATGAAACCGCGCTGGGTGCCATCCGGCCCGAGCAGCGCCAGGTTGCCGCTGTGGTCCACCGTGTAGTTCGGCTTGCTGGTATCGGCCGGAATGAACGGGATACTCACCGCATTGGCCAGTTTCTGGATGTCCTGCACCGGGGCGCTCAGGCCTACGAATGCCTTGTCGAAGTAACCCAGGTACTGCTTGAGCTGTTGCGGCGTGTCGCGGTTGGGGTCGACGCTGATCAACACGATACGCAGCTTGTCCACTGTGGCTTTGGGCAGCTCACTCTTGATCTGGCGCAGCTGGGCGAGGGTGGTCGGGCAGATGTCAGGGCAAAACGTGTAGCCGAAAAAGAGCAGCGTCCACTTGCCTTTCAATTCATTGACCACAACCGGCTGACCATCCTGATCGAGCATTTTCAGGTCCGGCAGCGTGCGGCTTTTCGGCAACAGGATAATCCCCGCGTCGAGCAAGGCTGCCTGGTCGCCCGTGCCACGATCTGTCAGCACACGGTTGACCGTCACGCCCAGGATCAAGGCGACAATGGCGACGAGGATGAAAACGGTTTTCTGGGTTCGGGTCATAAAGCCAACAGTAGGTAGTGATCAACGAGCAGGGCAATGAACAGCAGGAACAGGTAGTAAATCGAGTACTTGAAGGTGCTGATCGCGGCGTGGGGTCGCGCGTCACGGTACAACACCACAGCCCAGAACAGGAAGCGCCCGCTCAGCGCCAGGGCGCATAGCAAATACAGCAGGCCGCTCATGTGAATCACAAAGGGCAGCAGGCTGACTGCCAGCAACACCAGCGTATAGAGCACGATGTGCACCTTGGTGTAATGCTCGCCGTGGGTGACCGGCAACATGGGGATGTCTGCCTTGGCGTATTCGGCCTTGCGATGGATCGCCAGCGCCCAGAAGTGCGGCGGCGTCCAGGCGAAGATAATCAGCATCAAGAGCAGCGGTTCGGCGCTGACGTCGCCGGTTACCGCCACCCAGCCCAGCAAAGGTGGCGCAGCCCCCGCAAGACCACCAATGACAATGTTTTGCGGCGTCGCGCGTTTGAGCAAGCCGGTGTAGATCACCGCATAGCCGAGCAGTGAGGCTCCGGTCAGCCAGGCTGTAAGCGGGTTAGTAAAGATCAGCAACAGCCCTTGCCCGACCAACGCCAGCATCAGCGCGAAGCTCAAAGCCGCAGCGGGTGAGATGCGACCCTCGGCGACAGGCCTTTTCTGCGTGCGGGCCATCAGAGTGTCGATACGCCGATCCACAACATGATTAACCACAGCGGCACTGCCAGCGCACAGCCCGATCCCCAGATTGCCGAACAGCAGCACCGCCCACGGTACGCCCGCGCGGGTGGCGAGGAACATGCCGACCAGCGAGGTGATCAACATCAGCAGCACGACCTTGGGTTTGGTCAGTTCCAGGTAGTCGCGCCAGAGGGGAACCAGAGGTCGATCGCCCGCAACAGTTGTCATGGGATTGACCTCTTGTCAGACGGCCCCTGTGGGAGCGAATTCATTCGCGAATACGGTATTCCAGTCACGAATTTTTGTCGGCTTGTCTGGCCTCTTCGCGAATGAATTCGCTCCCACAGGAGAGGTGGACTTCTCAAGAGATAATTAATCATCACCACACTCAACATCAGCGCCGCACTGCCTGCGTTATGGGCAATGGCTACGACCAGCGGCAGATGAAACAGCACATTGCTGACACCCAGCGCGATTTGCAGGGCGAGGGCCGATACCAGCAGCATCGCCATGTCCTTGAACCCGGCGATTTTGAGCTGCCACGCCAGCCCCAGCAGCGACGCCGTCACCAGCATCGCGCCCACCCGGTGGGTCAGGTGAATCGCCGTGCGGGCTTCGCTGTCCAGTTTGCCGCCCAAGTAATTCGGGCCGATGTGCTGGGTCAGGTGAAAACCATTGGCAAAGTCTGCCTCCGGCCACCATCGGCCTTGGCACAACGGCACGTCGGTACAGGCCAGCGCGGCGTAGTTGGCGCTGACCCAGCCACCCAGCGCGATCTGCACCACCACCAGCAGCAAGCCGATAGCAGCCAGACGGTGCAACCGCGTCGGCAATTGCGGTTGCACGGGGAAGGCGCCACTCAGACGCAGTGTCAGCAGGAACAACAGGCTCAGCGTCGCAACCCCGCCCAGCAAATGCGCGGTCACCACCTGCGGCCACAGTTTGAGAGTCACGGTCCACATGCCGAAGGTTGCCTGTGCGATCACTACAGCCAGCAGCAACAGGGGCAGTTTCAGCGGTTGCCCGGCTTGCTTGCGTCGCCGCCACGCCTGGGCCGCCAGCAGCAGAATCAGCAGCGCCAGCCCGCCCGCAAAGTAGCGATGGACCATCTCGCTCCACCCTTTGGCGACATGCACCGGGGTGTTCGGAAAGTGAAGCTCGGCATGCGCCAGCTGCGCCTCACTGACCGGCACGCTGATAAAGCCATAACAACCGGGCCAGTCAGGGCAACCCAGACCGGCGTGGGTCAGGCGGGTGTAAGCACCGAGTAACACCACAAACAACGCCAGCAGCGTGGCAAGCACAGCAAGACGCAATCCGGGCCTGGTCATGATCAACCTCTATCCGATGTTGGACAGTTTCAGCAGTTGCCGCAGGTCCTTGAGCAAACCCTTGCCGTTGACTTCAGCGCCGTAGCGCAACACCAGATTGCCGTGGGGATCGACGATCCATAGTTGTGGCGTTTCAATGCCGGGTGCCGCCTTCTGATAACGCCCCAGCTCCAGCGAATAGCGCTGCAACTGTGGATATTCACGGCTCAGTTTCGTGTCGTAATCAGCGCTCAATGGCTGCGCGATGGCCAGGGCATGGCTGGCCCGACCGGCGTCCCGGCCCAGACCGATCTGGATCTGCCGCGCCAGATACACCAGTTGCTGGCAATCGGCTGAACAGTCGCTGGGCGCACTCACCAGCAACTGCCAGCGCGACTCCTGCGTCTGCACGCCCAGATCCGCGCGGCTCTGCCCATTGCCGATCAGCTCGCCATGGAAGCTGCGATTGTCCGGCACCCAGAATTTGAACCTGTACATGCTGGTCGCCAGGATCATCGGCCCAATAGCGACCAGCAGCACCAGAATCAGCTGCAGGCGGCCCCTGCGGCGGCTCTGCGGGGGGCGCGGTTCAGACATGCGGCTTGGGTTGATGACCGTTCCCATGGGAGTCCTCCCGTTTGTGTTTCTTGTTCTTCGCCTGGTGCCAGCCCAGATATACATAGAGCCCCAGCAGTGCCGAGGCCATGGCGAACCACTGCACGGCGTAACCCAGGTGCTTTTCCGGCCCCATGGCGACGACCGGCCAGTCGACGCGATACGACCCCGGCCCCGGCTCCATGCGCAGCTCTTGGAAGAAACCTTCGCGGCCTAGCTCGGCCCAGAGCGGGGCGGGATTAATAGCCGTCACCAGACGCGGCCAAGGTGCCTTCGCCGCATCCGGCTGTAACTGGAAGGCGGCCGGTAGCACGTACACCCACGCCCGAAGGGTCAGCGCCTGCGCAGGCGTGCTGATCAGCGGCGCGACCCGGCGATCAGGCCAGGGCAACCAGCCGCGATTGACCAAAGCCCAGACGCCGCTGGCCTGATCCTGAAACGCCTGGATCACTTCAACTCCCGCCTTGCCGTCACGAATGCTGCTGTCCAGCAACAAGGTATGTTCAGCGTCGAAGTAGCCACGCAGTTGCACCCTTCGGTAAGCCTGGTCATGACTGTTCACTATTTGATCAATGGACAATGGCTGCTCGGTGCGACGCTCAGCGTAATGGGCAAGCATCACGCGCTTCTCTTCGCCGCGCCCCAGCTGCCAGAAACCCAGGCTGACCAGCAGCGGCAGCAAGGCCAGCACCACAAGGCTGGGCAACACGCCGGGGGCGAAGCGCTTCATCGCGCCCCCGGCCCGCAGGGATATGCCCGACCTATACTCCATTGCATCGCGTTGGCTCCCGGAGTTGAAACATGCTCAAAGCAGCGATTGTGCTGATGTTCTTCGCCACGCTGGCCAGTCTGTTCAGCGGGCTGTTCTTTCTGGTCAAGGACGACAGCCACTCAACCCGATTGCTCAAAGCTCTCACTGTTCGTGTCAGCCTGGCGGCGATAACCCTGGCGCTGATTACCTGGGGTTTTTACAGCGGCCGGTTGGGGTCGTAGATTGCTTGGCGAACGCTGGACTCGCTTTTGTGGGACCGAATTCATTCGGGAAAGCGTCTGTATGAACGATACATATCTGGAGCCTGACAAGCCGCCTTCCCGAATGAATTCGGTCCCCCAGGTGTAAGCATTTTCCTCAAACCACATACACAAATATGAACAACCCCACCCACACCACATCGACAAAATGCCAATACCAGCTCGCCGCTTCGAAGCCAAACTGGTGCTCGGCATCAAAGTGCCCGCGCACAATACGCATCAGCATCACGAACAGAATGATCGTCCCGATGGTGACGTGGGCGCCGTGAAAGCCGGTGAGCATGAAAAACGTTGCGCCATAAATGCCGGAGCCCAGGGTCAGGCCCAGCTCCTTATAGGCATGCACGTACTCTTCGGCCTGTAGCGTCAAGAAGCTCAAACCCAGCAGAACCGTGATCCCCAGCCAGATTTTCAACGCGCCGCGATGGCCTTTCTTCAGGGCATGGTGGGCGATGGTAATGGTCACGCTGGAGCTGACCAGCAACACCGTGTTGATCAGCGGCAACTTCCAAGGGTCGATGATGCCTTTGGGCGCGGGGAACAGTTTCGGGTCCGGGGTGTTGAGCATCGGCCAGCTGTACTGAAAGTTGGGCCACAACATGTTGGCGATGCCTTTGGAGCCTTCACCTCCCAGCCACGGCCCTGACCAATAACGGATGTAGAACAGCGTGCCGAAGAAGGCGATGAAGAACATCACTTCGGAAAAGATGAACCAGCTCATGCCCCAGCGAAACGAGCGGTCCATCTGCGGGCTGTACAACCCGGCGCGGCTTTCCTTGATGACCGTGCTGAACCAGCCAAACATCATGTACGCGATCAGCAGCCCACCGACCATGAAGATCCACGGCCCATGGGAATCGGGTCGCGCAGCCTTCATATCATTGAACCAGGTGCCCAGGCCGAACATCGTCACGAGCATGCCGACCGTGGCAATGATCGGCCATTTACTCTGCGCCGGAACGTAATAATGCTCGTGGGCTGCCATGGCGTTCTCCTTTAACCCCCGCTGCTGGCGACGGGTTTGCGAGCCGTGATGTTGAACAGCGTGTAACCCAGGGTCAGGTGTTTCACGTCCTTGGGCAGATCGCGATCGACGATGAAGCGCACCGGCATTTCGATACGCTGGCCGGGCTGCAGCACTTGTTGGGTGAAGCAAAAGCACTCGGTCTTGTGGAAATACGCCGCCGCGCTGCCCGGTGAAATGCTCGGCACCGCCTGCGCGGTCATCGGCTGGTCAGTGGGGTTCTGGGCGATGAACAACATCTCGTTCACCGCACCAGGGTGTACGTCGAGCTGCTCCGCCTTGGGATAAAAGCCCCAAACCATGTCCACCGCATTGGTCGACAGGAATTGCACCCGGACCTGACGGCTTTCATCAACCGTCTGCTCCCCGGAATAAGCATCGCCCGTCTTGCCATTGATGCCGAACGCCTTGCACATCACGTCGTACAGCGGGACCAGAGCGAAACCGAAGGCGAACATCGCCACGACCACCAGCAGCAGGCGGGTGATCAGGGGTTTCAGAGGGCGGGGGTTGGTCATGTTACTCAAACTCCCGGACTGGAATACGCGACCTGTAGGGGCTGCCGAAGGCTGCGAAGCAATGTGTCAGACACATCCATTCGCAGCCTTCGGCAGCTCCTACAGATGATGTGTTGGTTTCTGGAATGTTCATTTCACCTCCGGCGGTGTGGTGAAGGTGTGGTATGGCGCCGGCGAAGGGATGCTCCACTCCAGGCCCTCGGCGCCGTCCCAGGGTTTGGCCGGGGCCGGGGCGCCGCCGCGAATGGTCTTGATCACGATGAACAGGAAGAAAATCTGCGTCGCCCCAAAGGTAAAGGCGCCGATAGACGACACCATGTTGAAGTCAGCAAATTGCAGGTTGTAGTCCGGCACGCGTCGCGGCATGCCCGCCAGCCCCACAAAATGCATCGGAAAGAACGCCATGTTCATACCCACAAATGACAGCCAGAAATGCAGCTTGCCCAGGGTTTCGTCATACATGTGCCCGGTCCACTTGGGCAGCCAGTAATAGGCCGACGCAAAGATCCCGAAAATCGCGCCCGGGACCAGTACGTAATGGAAATGGGCGACCACAAAGTAGGTGTCCTGATACTGAAAGTCAGCCGGTGCGATGGCCAGCATCAGCCCGGAGAACCCGCCGATGCTGAACAGGATCACGAACGCCACGGCAAACAGCATCGGTGTCTCAAAGGTCAGCGAACCCTGCCACATGGTGCTGACCCAATTGAACACCTTCACCCCGGTGGGCACGGCGATCAGCATGGTGGCATACATGAAGAACAGCTCGCCCACCAACGGAATGCCCACCACGAACATGTGATGCGCCCAGACCAGAAATGACAGGAAAGCGATGCTGGCCGTGGCGTAGACCATGGAGGTATAGCCAAACAACGGTTTGCGGGAGAACGCCGGAATGATCGAGCTGATCGCGCCGAACGCTGGCAGGATCATGATGTACACCTCCGGATGGCCGAAAAACCAGAACACGTGCTGGAACAGCACCGGGTCGCCGCCGCCCGCCGCGCTGAAGAAACTGGTGCCGAAATGGATGTCCATCAGCATCATGGTCACGCAACCGGCCAGCACCGGCATGACTGCGATCAACAGGAAGGCGGTGATCAGCCAGGTCCAGACAAACAGCGGCATTTTCATCAGGGTCATGCCTGGCGCTCTGAGGTTGAGGATCGTGGCCACGACGTTGATCGCGCCCATGATCGAGCTGATGCCCATCATGTGGATGGCGAATATGAAAAACGTCACGCTCTCGGGTGCATAAGTCGTCGACAGTGGAGCGTAGAAGGTCCAGCCGAAGTTGGGGCCGCCGCCGGGGCTGAAAAGGGTCGAGACCAGCAGTGCGAAGGCCGCAGGCAAGAGCCAGAAGCTGAAGTTGTTCATTCTTGGCAGTGCCATGTCCGGCGCGCCGATCATCAGCGGGATCATCCAGTTCGCCAGGCCGACGAAGGCAGGCATCACGGCGCCAAAGACCATGATCAGGCCGTGCATGGTGGTCATCTGGTTGAAAAACGCTGGCTCGACGATTTGCAGCCCCGGCTGGAACAGTTCGGCACGAATCACCATGGCAAATGAGCCACCCAGCAGGAACATGGTGAAACTGAACCACAAGTACAACGTGCCGATGTCCTTGTGATTGGTGGTCAGCAGCCAGCGCGAAAGGCCTTTGGCCGGACCCTGTGCATGATCATGGCCTGCGACGCCAGGGTCATCGATGACAGTGCTCATGGTGTTTCTCCTGCCATTTTTGAGGTGGACGCAATCCCTGTGGGAGCGAATTCATTCGCGAATGGATATTCCAGACAATGGATATCTATAGGCTGTACCGGCCCCTTCGCGAATGAATTCGCTCCCACAGGAATGAATCGCGCCGCAGTCCTGTTCATTTCTGCACCTCTTTGAGCGCCAGCACTTCGGCGGGGGTGACCATGTCGCCGGTTTTGTTGCCCCAGGCGTTGCGTTCGTAAGTGACCACTGCCGCGATGTCGACTTCCGACAGCTGCTTGCCGAACGCCGCCATGGCCGTGCCGGGCTTGCCGTTGAAGACGATATTGAGATGGCCTTCCTTCGGCCCGTTGGCGATCTTGGAGCCTTTAAGCGCCGGGAACAGTGGCGGCAGGCCTTGGCCTTCAGCCTGATGACAGGCCACGCAGGTGGTGTGATAGACCTTGTCACCACGGGCCACTAGCTCATCCAGCGTCCACTCCTTGCTGGTCAGCTCCTTGAGTCTGGCGCTCTCTTCCTTGCGGCCCGCCAGCCAGGTGTCGAAGTCCGCCTTGCTGCGGGCGTCCACCACAATCGGCATGAAGCCATGGTCCTTGCCGCACAGCTCGGTGCATTGCCCACGGTAAATGCCCGGCTTCTCGATACGTGTCCAGGCCTCGTTGATAAAGCCCGGAATCGCATCGCGTTTGACCGCGAAGGCTGGCACCCACCAGGAATGGATGACGTCGGCGCCAGTGACCAGAAAGCGGATCTTCTCGCCTACCGGCACCACCAGCGGCTGGTCAACCTCCAGCAGATAGTGCTCGCCCTTGTCGTCACGGTTGTGGATCTGCTGGCTGGTGGTCGCCAGGTTGCTGAAGAATTCGACGTCCTGCCCCAGATACTTGTAATGCCACTTCCACTGATAGCCGGTGATCTGGATGTCCAGGTCCGACTCAGTGTTGTCGTACATTTCGATCAGGGTTTTTGTCGCAGGGATGGCCATCGCCACCAGTATCAGCAGCGGCACGATGGTCCAGAGGATTTCAACGGTGGTGTTCTCATGAAAATGCGCAGCCGTCTGCCCGGTCGAGCGCCGGTGCACGATCATCGACCAGAACATCGCACCAAACACCACGATGCCGATCACCACACAGATCCAGAAAATGGTCATGTGCAGATCAAATACAGCGTTACTGACCTGTGTTGCTCCAGGCGACATGTTCGTGGTCCAGGCAGCCTGCGCCGGACCCCATACCGACCACAACAGGAGCGTCATCCAGCCATGTGGATGTCGCATCATTGCGGATTCCCCTTTGTTCTTGTTATCCCCCAGGCTCATACCTGCGGTCTAGGGAGTCGGCGATCACTACTACAAGGTCCACCCGTGGCCGCGCCAGACTTTCGTCCGTGGTTCGGCGGCCATCAGCCAACTTCCGTCAAAACCGAGTATAGACACGGACCCACGCTGCGCAACGCACTGGCAAAATCCCGAAAACAGGCTACACAGAAGCCCTCGCGCCGTAATTTAAGCGGCGGATTTGGCTGAAAAAGCGTTTTAATAGCCAATGCACATAAATGTGAACCTGTTATGACAAATATGTCTTAGGCATTGGCGTAAGCAGGCTAACGTATCAACTCCCCGAACCGTCCCTGGTTTTCCGCCGTCAGGAGATTTCATGAACACCGCCGCTTTGCGCGAGCAGATTCAGCGTGCCCAACAGCACGAGGCCGATACTGGTCAATTGTTGCGTCAACTTGAAACCCAGTTACCGCACCTTCATCCGGCGATTGATCTTCCGGACGTCGATGCCCGAGGCGTATTGAGCCGTTTTGTCAGCGCGTATATCGATCTGGTCCCCGACCTGCTCGACGCCGCCCATCAAGTCGCCATAGAGGCGGGCATTGAGGGGCAGATCAAACCGGTGTTGAAAATCGCCGAGCATTTTTTCACCGCACCACCGGCCATCATGGACGGCCACGAAGGGCTGGACAGCCTGCTGGACGAGGCCTATCTGGCGCACCGGTTGGTGGAGGAGGTCAACGATCTGTACATCAAGCATTTCGGCCAGCCACTGATCCCGTCCAATACGACGGTGGCCAGCGTGATTGCCCACCAATTGATTGGTGAATCCTTCGCCAACCAGCTCGATGAAGCCGTGCATCATGCGGTGGATCAGCTGCTCGACGAAGAAAGCTTTGCGCTGGACTCGGTCGAAGACTACCGCGACCGCCTGACCAGCCCGGACACCGAAGCGGCCTGGAAACGCTGGCCATGCCTGTCGCGGCAGCTGGGGATCGGGTTGGAGCTGGATCGCGGATAGATGCTCCAGAGGATCACCAGCCGCGTACCCGTGGGAGCGAATTCATTCGCGAAGGCTTTGTAAAGACCGATGAACATTTATCGAATGTACTGGCCTCTTCGCGAATGAATTCGCTCCCACAAGGGATCACTTCGCGGCTAACACCGCAGCGGACCCAACCCCCGTCGTGGTGGTCAACCGTCCCTCCAGCCTGCGCTTCAAGCCACGCGGTTCGATGATCAATCGCGAACCCTGAGCGGCATTGGCGCGGCCCCATTCTTCGAGCAACTCAAGGCAGGAATGGTCGATGTAGCTCAGGTTGCTCAACGGCACATGCACGGTGCTGCCCGCTGGTATGGTGCCCAGCACTTTGGTCAATGCCGGAACCTTGAGGAAGGTCGCCGAACCCACCATGCGCAGTTCGAACTCACCCTCAGTCTCCCGAGGTACCAGGCTGATTTTCAAGCGCGACGCTTGCAGCGCAAGCTTCACCAGGGTCATACCAAAGCCCACCAGAACGCCCGTCAGCAAGTCGGTGAAGATGATCGCCGACGCGGTCGCCGCATAGGTGAACATGGGCATGCGGCCATAACGGCCCAGACCCCGGAACGCTTTGAGGTCCACCAATTTGCAGCCGGTATACACCAGCACACCCGCCAAGCTAGCCACCGGAATGCTTTGCAGCACGCTGGACAGCAACAGCACAAACGCCAGCAGCCACAAGCCGTGGAACATCGCCGACATACGCGTGGTAGCGCCCGCCTGAACGTTGGCCGAGCTGCGCACGATCACGCCGGTCATCGGCAATGCACCCACCAGCCCACAAAGCACGTTGCCGACACCCTGGGCGCTGAGTTCCTTGTCGAAATCCGAGCGCTGGCCATCATGCATACGGTCAACCGCGGCAGCAGACAAGAGGGTTTCGGCACTGGCAATAAAGGCAACGGCGAAGGCGGCGATCAGAATGGCCGGATCCGCCAGGCTCATCAGATCAGCCGGACGCAGCCAGTCGATGGCATCGGCCAAATTGTCCGGGACTTCCACACGCTTGACCTGCAACGCCAACGCGAGACTCGCAAACGTCGCCAAACCCACACCCAGCAGTGCACCGGGAACAAAGCGCAGCGACTGCGGGCGGAATTTATCCCACAGCCACATCACCATAATCGTACCCAGCCCGAGGATACCGGCCTGCATGCCAGTGCCTGGGCCGATAGCGCTCAGTAACGTCGAAGGGAAACCGATCAGGTTATCCAGCCCGGACGGTTTGGGCCCGCCGTCGAACATCACGTGTGCCTGGGACAACACGATCAGCACGCCGATACCGGCCAACATGCCGTAGACCACCGCAGGCGCGGTAACCCGGAACCAGCAGCCGAGCTTGAGACGCCCGGCCAGGATTTGCAGGACACCCGCCAGCAGCAGGATCGGCCCTAGCATGGCCATGCCATGTTCACGCACCACTTCAAACACCAAAACCGCGAGGCCCGCTGCAGGCCCGCTGACCTGTAGCGGCGAACCGGCGAGCCAGCCGACGACAATACCGCCGATGATGCCGGTGATAAGCCCTTTGGCGGGCGGCATGCCAGACGCGATGGCAATGCCCATGCACAACGGCAGGGCCACGAGAAAAACCACTACGGAGGCGAGCAGTTCTCGTGGCAATACAGATTTCAATTGAGTTATGCCCATGAGGACTCTCCGGATTTCTTCAGACGTGACGACGCCCAACGGCGCGCCTTGAAGGCGGCCGTCAGGTGTCTGAACGAAGTTAAAGTCGCGTTGTTAGCAGCGAGGCTTTAGTAACGAGACTTAGGCGTGGCCGTCGGGGTTGGATGGTCACCATCCAGCGCCAGGAAGCGACCTTGCTCGGCGTCATAGGCTTTGATGCCGCAGGTTTCGATGTCGTAGACCCAGCCATGGATGAACAGCTCGCCGCTGGCCATTTTCGAGGCTACCGAAGGGTGAGTACGCAGGTGTTGCAGCTGAGCGATGACGTTCTCTTCGGTCAGAACATGCATCGTTTCTTTTTCGCCGGTGCAATGGCAGTTGTCTTCAACCACCGTGCGGGCCACCTCGGCGTGGCGCAGCCAGGCCGTGACGGTTGGCATTTTTGCCAGGCTTTTCGGGTTCAGGACTGCACGCATGGCGCCGCAATCGGAGTGGCCGCACACGATGATGTGGTGCACACCCAGGGCCATGACCGCATATTCGATGGCAGTGGAAACACCGCCATTCATCGGGCCATAGGGCGGAACGACGTTACCGACGTTACGCGTTACAAAAAGGTCGCCCGGTGAGCTGTTGGTGATCAGCTCTGGCACGATGCGCGAGTCAGCGCAGGTAATGAACATGGCGCGCGGCTGTTGGGCCGTTGCCAGTTTTTTGAACAGCTCTTGCTGCTCAGGAAAGACTTCATGACGAAAATGCTTGAAGCCTTCAACGATGTGCGCGAGGGCTACATCGGCAGATTCCGCCTGTGGCTTGGCGTCGGCCACAGCAGGCAGATCTTTTTTATCCAGGTCGCTCATGTCTCATCCTCTTGACGGATTGATGTGGATTTCTACTGTTCCCGAAGAAAATCCGTACTACTGGCATCGCACAACAAATCCGTTTGTTAGCGCCCAACGGGGTCACGCAGATTTGCAGGCTAACCGTCAAAACTTAACTGAAACTGAATGTAGCCGTCTGGGACGGGGCTTCCAGCCAGGCGGCACTGGTAGCCCATAGCCAGTGCCGACTACTTTATGGCGCGTCAGCCTTCGCAAACACTGGCGAAAGCGTCGACTACCTTACCGAGATTCTGCTCATTCAAGCCAGCCATACACACTCGGCCACTGCTGATCAGATAAACGGCGTGCTCGCTTCGCAGCTTGTCCACCTGGGCGCTGCTGAAACCGGTGTAACTGAACATGCCGCTCTGACGCAGGATGTAGCTGAAGTCGCGCTGCGGCATCTTTGCCTGGAGCGCGGCCACCAGTTTCTGACGCATGTCGATGATGCGCAGGCGCATGGCTTCGACCTCGGCCAGCCATTGGTTGCGCAACTGCGGGTCGTTGAGCACTGCCGACACCACCAGCGCGCCGTGCTTTGGCGGGCTGGAGTAGTTGCGGCGCACCGTCGCTTTGAGTTGCCCCAGCACTTTGTCGGCCATGGCCGCATCCGGGCAGACAATCGACAGACCACCGACGCGCTCGCCATACAGTGAGAAAATCTTCGAGAACGAGTTGCTCACCAGTACCGTCAAGCCGGCATCCGCCATGGCGCGAATCGCGTAGGCGTCACGCTCCATGCCTTCGCCAAAGCCCTGGTAGGCCGTGTCCAGAAATGGAATCAGCTGACGCTCGGCAATCAACGGGATCAACTGGTCCCACTGGGCTGTGGTCAAGGCGGCGCCGGTCGGGTTGTGGCAGCACGGGTGCAGCAGAATGATGCTGAACGGCGGCAGCTGTTGCAGCGCGCCCAGCATGCCTTCGAAGTTCACACCGCCAGTCGCGGCATCGAAGTACGGGTAGGTGTTGACCTTGAAGCCCGCGCCGCCGAACAGCGCGTGGTGGTTTTCCCAGGTCGGATCACTGACCCATACCTGCGAATCAGGGTAGGCCGCCTTGAGGAAGTCAGCCCCGACTTTCAATGCGCCTGAGCCGCCGACGCTCTGGATGGTCGCGATGCGACCGGCCAGCAACGCGGGATGGTCTGCGCCAAACACCAGCTCCTGAACGCCACGGCGATAGCTGTCCAGACCTTCCATCGGCAGGTACACACAAGCAGCCTGAGGGCCTTCGAGCACTTGGCGTTGCGCTTCGACCGCCGAAGCCAGCCGTGGAATACGCCCTTGCTCGTCGTAATACAGACCGATGCTGAGATTGACCTTGGCGGCATTCGGATCTTTGTGAAAGGTATCCATCAACGACAGGATCGGATCACCAGCATAAGACTCAACGTGGGCAAACATGGGCGGACAACTCCTGATAAAAGAGGCAAAACTTCAAACCGTGGCAGGCCCAGGGTCTTCAGTACTCACACAACAAGCACGCATCCTACACAACGAAGAATCATCGCGCATTCAAACCTAATAAAATGCACAACTCATGCATTTAATAAGCGCCTGGCGCGACATCCACGCGCCTCAGCTCAAAAATAACACCGCCAAACGACAATTCGTCATACCGTGGCGATGCTGTTTTCCTTGAGTCGCTCCAGTACGACGGAGGTCTTGAGGTACGAAACACAGTTGGTCGCGGAAATTCGCGCCATCAACTGGTTCAGGCTGGCCAGATCTGCCACCGCCGCCTTGAGGTTGTAATCTGCATCGCCGGTGGTTTTGTAGGCGTCGATGATCGCGCTTTCAGTGCCGATGAATGCCTGAAAACCTTCCGAATGTTCAGGACGATGGCTGATCAGTTTCACCTCTACCATCGCGACCACTTCCAGGTTCATGGCCTGTGGCGCCAGCCGTGCGTGATAGCCAAGGATCAGGCGGGCCTGCTCCAGGGCGATTCTGCGCCGTGAACACTGCGAAGCAGACAGCCCGATAAGATCGCTCAGCTCCTGATTGGTCAGGCGCCCGTTGGCCTGCAGCAACGTCAGGATTTTCAGATCAAAATCGTCGATCTCATTGACTTTCATGGGTGACTAATCCGGCGCAATTCAAGGGCTTTGGACGTAAAGCCTAACAGTTTCCGCTTGACGCTTGGCCAATGGCGGGTAGCCTGCCTGCACCTTTTTGCCGAGCGTGAAAAACCAGCTGGCTGATACGTGGCATCTGAGTTGCAAAAGCCATGTTCACAGCGCGCACTGACGGCTTACCTGTTTTCGGCATCCTCACATGGATCAGGACCTTTCATGAACGAACAAAACTCCGCTACTCAGCTGCATCGGGGGCTCAAGAATCGGCATATCCAGCTGATCGCCCTGGGCGGCGCCATTGGTACCGGGCTTTTCCTGGGCATTGCCCACACGATCAACATGGCTGGTCCGTCAGTCATCCTGGGTTATGCCATTGCCGGGGCCATCGCCTTCTTCATCATGCGCCAGCTGGGCGAAATGGTGGTTGAAGAGCCTGTGGCTGGCACGTTCAGCCATTTCGCCAACCGCTACTGGGGTCCGTTTGCGGGGTTCATGTCCGGCTGGAACTACTGGGTGCTTTACGTGCTGGTCGGCATGGCTGAACTCACCGCTGTGGGCCAGTACGTGCAGTACTGGTGGCCTGAGACGCCGACCTGGGTGTCTGCCGCGATCTTCTTCGTGGCCATCAACCTGATCAACCTGACCAGTGTGAAGATCTTTGGCGAAATGGAGTTCTGGTTCTCCATGATCAAGATCATCGCCATCGTCAGCATGATTGCCTTCGGTGGCTGGCTGCTGGCCAGCGGCACTGGTGGTCCTGACGCCAGCGTTGCCAACCTCTGGCAATACGGCGGCTTCTTCCCGAACGGGATAGGCGGGCTGGTCATGGCCATGGCCTTTATCATGTTTTCCTTCGGTGGCCTGGAGCTGGTGGGCATTACCGCCGCAGAAGCAGAAGATCCAAAGCGCAGCATTCCCAAGGCAACCAATCAGGTTATCTACCGGATCCTGATTTTCTACGTCGGCGCGCTGGGCATCCTGCTTTCGCTGTATCCGTGGCAGAAAGTCGTGACCGGCGGCAGCCCGTTCGTGCTGATTTTCCACGCACTGGACAGCAACGTGGTCGCCACCATCCTCAACATCGTAGTGCTGACCGCTGCGCTGTCGGTCTACAACAGCTGCGTCTACAGCAACAGTCGGATGTTGTTTGGCCTGGCCATGCAGGGCAATGCGCCCAAGGCGCTGCTCAAGGTCAACCGCCGTGGCGTGCCATTGCTGGCGCTGGGTGTATCGGCCACTGCAACCGGCCTGTGCGTTGTGATCAACTACGTGATGCCCGCCAAAGCTTTCGAATTGCTGATGGCGCTGGTGGTGTCGGCGCTGGTACTGAACTGGATCATCATCAGCATCACGCACTTGAAGTTCCGCAAGGCCAAGCGCGAAGCGGGCGAAGTGACGCTGTACAAAAGCTGGGGCTATCCGGCCACTAACTACATCTGCCTGGCGTTTCTGTTGGGCATCCTGGTGATCATGTCCGTCACCCCAGGCATCTCGCTCTCGGTGCTGTTGATCCCGGTGTGGTTGATTGTCATGGGCATCGCTTATCGGCTTAAGACGCGTAAGGCATAGGCGCCGCAGGCACCTGTAGGAGCGATAGCCGGCCTGTTTTTGAGCGCCGAGTTGGTCTGTAGGAGCCAACTTGTTGGCGAGGGCGTCTGTTCAGACGATACCGTTTGGGCAGTCATACCGCCTCGCGAACAAGTTCGCTCCTACAGTTGAAATGCAAAAGCTGAAATGCAAACCCTGTTCGATAGGAGCTGCCGCAGGCTGCGAAAGCGGTTTAGCAGGGAAGATCGCTTTCGCAGCCTTCGGCAGCTCCTACAAGAGAAGCGCAAACTGCTACAACAACGACATCTGCCCACCCGGTGGGCAGAACGCTTCGCAGTCCAGCTTGAAGCTTTCCCGCTGGTTCAATCCAAGACGCTTGACCGCCATCCCGTAGCGCTGGGCGAGCAGGTCGGCAAACGGGCCCTCGCCGCGCATGCGCACGCCGAAACGGCTGTCATAGACTTCCCCGCCGCGCACCTGGCGCACCAGACTCATCACATGCTCGGCCCGTTGTGGGTAGTGGGCATGCAGCCACTCCTCGAACAGCGGCGCCACCTCCAGGGGCAGGCGCAGCATCACGTAGCTCGCACTCAACGCCCCAGCGGCCTTGGCCTCGGCGAGCATGGCTTCCAGTTCCATGTCGTTGATCATCGGGATCATCGGCGCGCATAACACCCCCACCGAAATCCCCGCATCGCGCATCACACGGATCGCCCGCAGCCGGGCCTTGGGCGCGGCGGCCCGTGGCTCGAGGATACGTTTGAGCTCGTCGTCCAGCGTGGTAAGGCTGATGAACACGGAAATCAGGTTCTGTTTCGCCAACTCGGCCAGCAGGTCGAGGTCGCGCAGGATCAATGAACCCTTGGTGATGATCGTCACCGGATGGCGATAGCGCAGCAGCACCTCAAGCACGGCGCGGGTGATTTTGTATTCGCGTTCGATGGGCTGATACGGATCGGTATTGGCGCCAAGAGTGATCGGCGCACAGCGATAACCGGGCTTGGACAATTGCTGCTCCAGCACAGCTGCGGCGTTGGTCTTGGCGATCAGCCTGGTTTCGAAATCCAGGCCTGGCGACATGTCCCAATAAGCGTGGCTGGGCCGCGCGTAGCAGTAAATGCAGCCGTGTTCGCACCCGCGATAAGGGTTGATCGAGCGATCAAAGGGAATGTCCGGGGAGCTATTGCGGGTGATGATGCTTTTGGCGGTCTCGGTGGTGACCTGAGTGCCTTGGGTCATCGGCACTTCCTGATACCAGCCGTCGTCCTCGGCCACTGAACGGGCAGGGGCAAAGCGGTTATGCGGATTGCTGGCCGTGCCCCGGCCGCGAGGCGGGTAGATCAGGGACATGGGTTTGTTCTCCTGTAGCTGTATGTGCATACAGTACAGGATAAGCAGCGTGCTGCTCTAACTCACCGATAAAAGGCCAATTCAGCTACAACGCCAAACCTGTGGGAGCGAATTCATTCGCGAAGAGGGCAGACCTGAAAAATCATCAGGGCCTGACACACCGCGTTCGCGAATGAATTCGCTCCCACAGGGTTCATCTGTGCTCGGTCAACTCAACTCGGATCCACCGGCTTCTTGAGCTTCGGATTCGGGAAGAACTGCACCCCCTGAACCTTCGGGTCGATGGCCTTGACCGCGATCCTGTTGACTCGGGTGCCCAGTTCATTTGGCACCGAATTGCCCTGATCATTGAGGGTGTCGCTGTAGCCGCAACCCACGCACTCACGATGAGGAACGTCGTTTTCGCTCCACATCATGAGTTTGTCAGGTTCGCTGCACGCCGGGCACACAGCCCCGGCGATGAAGCGCTTTTTGGTAATGACTACCGGTGTATCGGTCATGCTGCCGCTTCCTCACTCAGGCCACTGTGGCGCAAGAGTGCGTCAATCGACGGCTCACGTCCGCGGAAGTCGACGAACAGCACCATCGGCGCCTGGGAGCCGCCGCGCGCCAGGATCGCTTCGCGGAACGCACGGCCCGTTTCGGCATTGAGTACGCCGTCTTCTTCAAACTTGGAGAATGCATCAGCCGACAGCACTTCAGCCCACTTGTAGCTGTAGTAACCGGCCGCATAACCACCGGCGAAAATGTGCGCAAAGCTGTTCGGGAAGCGGTTGTAGGCGGGCGGACGCATCACCGACACTTCGTCACGAATACCTTCAAGAACCTGCGCCACGCTGCGGCCATCGCCGTGAGTGGCATGCAGCTCGAAGTCGAACAGGGAGAACTCCAGCTGGCGGACCATCATCAGGCCGGACTGGAAGTTCTTCGCCGCGAGCATTTTTTCCAGCAAGTCCTGTGGCAGCGCTTCGCCGGTTTTGTAATGCCCGGAAATCAGCGCTAGGCCTTCAGGCTCCCAGCACCAGTTCTCCATGAACTGGCTTGGCAACTCGACGGCATCCCAGGCCACGCCGTTGATGCCAGACACGCCAGCATGCTCAACACGGGTCAGCAGGTGATGCAGGCCATGACCGAATTCGTGGAATAGGGTGGTCACTTCATCGTGGGTCAGCAACGCAGGCTGGCCAGGCGACGCTGGAGTGAAGTTACAGACCAGATTCGCCACCGGGCTCTGCAACTCACCTTCAGCAGTACGGCGACGGTCGCGAGCGCCGTCCATCCACGCGCCGCCACGCTTGTTGGCGCGGGCGTACAGGTCAAAGAAGAAACGCCCGACGTGCTGGCCGTTTTCCTTGATCTCGAACAGGCGCACGTCCGGATGCCAGGTATCGAAGCCTTTCTGCTCGGCGATTTCGATGCCGTACAGACGCTGAACGATGGCAAACAGGCCGCCCAGCACTTTGTCGATCGGGAAGTAGGCGCGCAGGGTTTCCTGAGAAACGCTGTAGCGCTGCTCACGAAGTTTCTCGCCGTAAAAGCCGCTGTCCCAGCTTTGCAGGTCCGGGCAGCCTTGTTCGGCGGCATAGGCCTTGAGCTGTTCCAGGTCCTGGGCGGCAAATGGCTTGCTGCGCTTGGCCAGATCCCGCAGGAAAGTCAGCACCTGATCGCTGGATTCAGCCATCTTGGTTGCCAGACTCAGCTCGGAGAAGCTGGTAAACCCCAACAACTTGGCCAATTCCTGACGCAGATCGAGAATCTGCTCCATCACCGGGCCGTTGTCGTTCTTGCCAGCGTTCGGGCCTTGGTCCGACGCGCGGGTGCAGTACGCCGCGTAGACTTCTTCACGCAGGGCACGGTCTTCGGCGTAGGTCATCACCGCGTAGTAGCTCGGGAATTCCAGAGTGATCAGGAAGCCTTCCAGATCACGGGCCTGGGCCGCAGCCGCCATTTGTTGCTTGGCGGAGTCGGTCAGACCGGCAAGGGCTGCTTCATCGGTAACCAGTTTGGTCCAGGCCTGAGTGGCATCGAGCAACTGGTTGGAGAACTGGCTGCCCAGCTCCGAGAGCTTGCTTTGCACTTCGGCGTAGCGCTTCTGCTGCTCGGGCGGCAAATCAATACCCGACAGACGGAAGTCACGCAGGGATTGTTCGAGGATGGTTTTCTGCGCCACGTCGAAACCGGCGGCTTCCGGGCTGTTCGCCAGGGCTTCGAAGGCCTGGAACAGCTCGCGATTCTGGCCCATTTCGGTGGAGTAGGCGCTCAATGCAGGCAGGCATGACTCGTAGGCTTCACGCAGTTCGGCGCTGTTGCACACGGCATTGAGGTGGCTGACCGGGCTCCAGGCAGCGCCGAGGCGGTCGTTGAGTTCATCCATCGCCAACACAAGCCCGGCCCATGTAGGCTGCGAGCCTTGCTTGGCGAGGATCTCGGCAATCGCTGCGCGGTTGTCGGCGAGAATCTGTTCAATGGCAGGTTTGACATGCTCGGCACGAATCGCCGAAAAAGGTGGCAGGTCGTAGGATTGCAGAAGCGGGTTGTTCGCGCTCACGGTTTTGCACCTTGGCTGGAAGAAACACCCCCGCATCTTAATTACAATCGGCGCGGTCCGCAGCTATCGACGCCAAAGAAGGAGCCTATCGTGGCCATCCGTACGTTCCAGAACCACACTCCAGCGCTTGGCGAACGGGCGTTTGTCGATTATTCGGCGGTCGTGCTCGGCGATGTCGAAATCGGCGCCGACAGCTCGGTCTGGCCGCTGACGGTGATTCGCGGCGACATGCACCGCATCAGCATCGGCGCGCGTACCAGCGTGCAGGACGGCAGCGTGCTGCACATCACCCACGCCGGGCCGTTCAACCCGGACGGCTTCCCGCTGCTGATCGGCGACGAAGTGACCATCGGTCATAAAGTGATGTTGCACGGCTGCACCATCGGCAACCGCATCCTGATCGGCATGGGCAGCACGATCATGGACGGCGCGGTGGTTGAGGACGAAGTGATCATCGGCGCGGGCAGTCTGGTGCCGCCGGGCAAGACCCTGGAGAGCGGTTTTCTCTACGTCGGCCGGCCGGTGAAGCAGGTTCGGGCACTGACTGAAAAGGAAATCGCCTTCTTCCCGTACAGCGCCGCCAATTACGTGAAGCTCAAGGATTTGCACTTGGCTGAGGGTTTCGATAAGCCCTGCTGAATCCACTCGGGATTTCTCGTGGGACCGGCTTTAGCCGGGAAGAGGCCGTGTCATTCAATGCATATCCATCGTCAGAAATGCACCCTTCCCGGCTAAAGCCGGTCCCACGGTATCGAACGCATTCCCACAAATAGCCAATCTCGAAAAACCATGGGAGTTTGCATGCACTACCAAAACATTCTGTTCGACCTGGACGGCACGCTGACCGACCCACGTCTTGGCATTACCCGTTCGATCCAGTTCGCCCTTGAACAACTGGGCATCGACGAACCGGACCTCACACAGCTGGAGCACTTCATCGGCCCGCCGCTGTTGCAGCAATTCATGCACCAGTACGGTTTCGATGAGGCCAAAGCCTGGGAAGCCGTGGGTTTCTATCGCCAACGCTTCAAGGTCACCGGGCTTTACGAGAACCTGGTGTTCGATGGCGTGTTCGAATTGCTCGATGAACTGGCCGACCAGGGCCGCACGTTGTACATCGCCACGTCCAAGCCCTGGGTGTTTGCCCACGAAATCGCCCGCCACTTCGACTTCGCCCGGCATTTCAAACTGATCTACGGCAGCGAACTGGACGGCACCCGCACCGATAAAGTCGAGCTGATTGCGCACCTGCTCGCCGAAGAAGAGCTCGACCCGAAACAGACCCTGATGATCGGCGACCGCAAACACGACCTCATCGGCGGCCTGCGCAACGGCCTGGACGTCGCGGCCGTGGGCTATGGTTTCGGTAGCCATGAAGAATTACAGGCGGAAAAGCCGACGTATCACTTCAGTACGTTGGCAGAGCTGCATGCGGCTTTTTTGACGGGCTGATCGCAAATCTCCCGTTGGGACGCGGCCCACCTGTGGGAGCGAATTCATTCGCGAAGGGGTCAGTACACCCGACATACATCTGTCGCCTTGTATGCAGCCTTCGCGAATAAATTCGCTCCCACAGGTCTTGGGTCTGCTTCGCTGTCGTGTGTGTGTTAGGAAGTTGTGCAGCAAATGCGCCTGAACCCCGGTCCAACCTCCATCCAATAAAAAGCTCAGGAGGATTCGATGTCGCAGTCCTGTTCCATTGATCAAGCCGTTGCCCATGTCATCGCGCAGTTACCGACGCATATTCACATGGGCATTCCATTGGGGCTGGGCAAGCCGAATCGTTTCGTCAACGCGCTGTATGAGCGGATCAAACAGATGCCCGAGCGGCAGCTGACGATTTATACCGCGCTGTGCCTGGGCCGCCCGCCGGTGGGCGATGGTCTGCAAGGCAGGTTTCTGCAGCCGTTTCTGGAGCGGGTCTTCGACGATTACCCCGAGCTTGAATTCCTCGCCGACCTGCACTCAGACAGCCTACCCGCCAACATCCGCGTGCAGCAATTCTTCATGCAGCCCGGCAGCCTGCTCAACAGCACGCCCGCCCAGCAGGATTACATCAGCAGCAACTACAGCCATGCGGCGCGGGATATCAATGCCAGTGGCTTGAATCTTGTGGCGCAGCTGGTGGCCCGCGACGATCAGCACCCCGGCAAGCTGAGCCTGAGTTGCAACCCTGACGTGACCCTGGACTTGCTGCCAATGATTGCCAAACGGCGCGCCGCCGGGGAGCAGATCCTGATGGTTGGCCAGGTACATGCCGACCTGCCCTACATGCCAGGGGATTCGGAACTCGATGCCGCCGACTTCGATTTTCTGATCGATCAGGAAGAACGCAGCACGCTGTTCTCCACGCCCAACATGCCGGTGGGTTTCCAGGACCACTTCATTGGTTTACACGCCAGCACGCTGGTGCGCGACGGCGGCACCCTGCAGATCGGCATTGGCTCCATGGGCGACGCCCTGACCGCTGCGCTGCTGGCTCGCCAGGCGAATAACGATGTCTACCGGGCGCTGCTCAACGAACTGAACATCAGCGACTGGCAAACCCTGATCGACCGCGAAGGCGGCGTGGCGCCGTTCGTTTCCGGGCTTTACGGCTGCAGCGAGATGCTGGTCAATGGCCTGCTGGTGCTGGTCGATGCCGGGATCATTCGGCGCAAGGTCTACCCCGACGTGCCGCGCCAGCAAGAAGCCAATGCCGGGACCCTCGACGAAGACGCCTATACCGATGGCGTCGTGGTGCATGGCGGTTTCTTCCTCGGCCCGCAGAGTTTTTATGAGCGCCTGCGCGAGCTACCCGCCGAGCGCCTAAGCCAGTTCAACATGACCGCCATCAGCTACATCAACGAGCTGTACGGCGATGAACAGCTCAAACGCCTGCAACGTCGTGATGCGCGGTTCATCAACAGCGCGTTCACCGTGACGCTGATGGGCGCAGCGGTTTCCGATCAACTGGCCGATGGCAGGGTGGTGAGCGGCGTCGGCGGTCAGTACAACTTTGTGGCACAGGCCCATGCTCTGGAAGACGCGCGTTCGATCCTGATCCTGCGCAGCTGGCGCGAGTCCGGTGGCGACGTAACGTCCAATATCGTCTGGGACTACGGCCACACCACTATTCCCCGACATCTGCGCGACATCGTGGTGACCGAATACGGCATCGCTGACTTGCGCGGCAAGACCGACGCGGCGGTCATCGAAGCGATGATCAACATCAGCGACTCTCGCTTCCAGGCGGGCCTGATCGAGCAGGCGCAGAAGATGGGCAAGCTGCCCAAGGACTTCCGCATCGACCCACGCTTCGCGCATAACACCGCTGAGCGCCTTCAGGACATCGCTGAGCACTTTTCCCAGTTGTTTCCCGAATACCCCCTGGGTTGCGACTTCAATGCCGAGGAGCGCGATCTGCTGCGGGCGCTGCACTGGCTCGAAAGCAAATTCAAACTCACGGAAATCATCGAGCTGGGCAAAGCCACCCTGGACGCCCCGGACCCCAGCGCCTTCCCGACCCACCTGGAGCGCATGCAGCTCCACCAGCCTCAAGGCTTCAAGGATGAGCTGTATCAGCGGCTGTTACTGGCGGGGTTGCAGAGTACGGTGCGTAACGACTCCGCACAGTAGGATATGTAGGAGCTGCCGAAGGCTGCGAATTGCGGTGTATCAAGGACATCGCTTTCGCAGCCTTCGGCAGCTCCTACAAGTATTCACTCACAACGCATTCAACGGGATTTTCAGGTAGCGCACGCCATTGTCTTCAGGCTCCGGAAGGTGCCCGGCGCGCATGTTGATCTGCACTGATGGCAGGATCAGCATCGGCATGTCCAGTGTGGCATCCCGGGCTTCGCGCATTTGCACGAACTGGTTTTCGTCGATGCCCTGGCGAATGTGAATGTTGTTGGCGCGCTGCTCGGCCACCGTCGTCATGTACTGCAACGCCCGGCCATTGGGCTGGTAGTCGTGGCACATGAACAACCGGGTGGAGTCGGGCAGGGTCAGAATCTTCTGGATCGACTGGTACAGCGTGCGCGCATCCGCGCCTGGGAAGTCGCAGCGCGCCGTGCCGTAATCGGGCATGAACAGGGTGTCACCGACAAACGCGACGCTTTCATCCCCCACCTCGAACACGTAGGTCATGCACGCTGGCGTATGCCCCGGCGTGTGGATGGCCCGTGCCGCAAGCGTCCCCACCTTGAATTGCTCGCCATCTTCAAGCAGCACATCGAACTGGCTGCCATCCCTGGCGAAGCTGCCCGGTGCGTTGAACAACTGCCCGAAGACTTTCTGCACCGCCGTGATGTGGCTGCCAATGGCGATTTTGGTGTCGAGTTTTTCCTTGAGGTAGGCCGCCGCCGAAACGTGATCGGCATGCACGTGGGTTTCCAGCACCCACTGCACAGACGCATCCAGCTCTCGAACACGGGCAATCAACTGGTCAGCGGATTCTGTGCTGGTGCGCCCGGACTTGGGATCGAAGTCCAGCACGCTGTCGATCAGCGCGCACTGCCGGGTCTGAACGTCCATGACCAGGTAACTGAGGGTGGACGTGTGACGGTCGAACAGGCCTTCGACGTGTAGGCGTTCTGCGATGATCATAAGTTTCTCCGTGTAGGAGCTGCCGCAGGCTGCGAACGCGGTGTGCCTGGAATATTGCCTTCGCAGCCTTCGGCAGCGCCTACAGGATCTCGTTCCATCCAGCCCTCATTCGAATTATTTAACCTGCACCTTGAAGAAATCCTGGCGTCCGAACGGGCTGACCTGATAACCGCTGACACTGGTGCGCGTCAGGGCTGCAGCGGTGGGGTGCGCCAGCGGTAACCACAAGGCCTGCTGTTGAATCTGCGTCTGCGCCTGCACATACAACTTGCTGCGCGCGGCCTGATCGCTGGTGGTCTTGCCGTCGCTGATCAGCTTGTCCAGGGTTGCGTCGCAATAGCGCGCGAAGTTGGTACCGGATTTCACCGCTGCACAGGAGAACTGCGGCGTCAGGAAGTTATCCGGGTCGCCGTTGTCGCCTGCCCAGCCCATGAACAGCAAATCATGTTCGCCGGCCTTCGCGCGACGAATCAGCTCGCCCCACTCGATGACTTTGATTTCAGCGGTGATGCCGACTTTGCTCAGGTCAGCCTGCAGCAGCTGCGCGCCGAGGCTTGGGTTCGGGTTCAGCAGGCTACCGGATGGACGCGTCCAGATGGTGGTTTTGAAGCCATCCTTGAAACCTGCCTTGGCCAGCAACTCCTTGGCTTTGGCGGCGTCGTGCTTGTAACCCGGCAAGTCTTTGGCGTAGCTCCAGGTGTTCGGCGGGAACGGACCATTGGCCGCTTCAGCGGTGCCTTCGAACACAGCCTTGAGGTAGCTGCCCTTGTCGAACGCCAGGTTCACGGCCTGACGCACTTCGGTTTTATCGAACGGCGGATGCTGGCTGTTGATCGCCAGGAACGCAGTCATGAAGGCTTCGGTTTTCTCAACTTTGAGCGACGAGTCCTTGGCGGCGGCCTGGATGTCCAGCGGCTTGGGCGACAGGGTGATCTGGCATTCATTCTGGCGAATCTTCTGCAACCGCACGTTGGCGTCCGGGGTGATCGCGAAGACCAGCGTGTCGACCCCAGGCTTGCCCGCAAAATAGTCCGGGTTGGCCTCGTAACGGACCACGGCGTCTTTCTGGAAACGCTTGAACACGAACGGCCCGGTGCCGATGGGCTGGCTGTTAAGCAGCTCGGGCTTGCCCGCCTTGAGCAGCTGCGCGGTGTATTCAGCCGAATAGATCGAGGCAAACCCCATGCTCAGGGTGGCCAGGAAGGTCGAATCAGGGTGATCGAGGGTGAAGCGCACGGTCAGTGGGTCCGGCGCGTCGAGCTTCTTGATCAGCGCAGGCAGCTGCATCGATTGCGCGTGAGGGAAGCCGCTCTGAGCAACCTTGTGCCATGGGTTCTGTGGATCCAGCATGCGCTGGAAGCTGAACACCACATCGTCGGCGTTCAGCTCCCGCGTCGGCTTGAAGTAATCGGTGTGATGGAATTTTACCCCGGAGCGCAGCTTGAACTCATACGTGAGGCCGTCTGGAGACACTGTCCAGCTCTGCGCCAGACTCGGCACCAGCTTGCCGCTCTGGGCATCGAAATCCACCAGGCGGTTCATCAATACATCCGCCGAAGCGTTGGTGGTGGTCAGCGAGTTGTACTGCACCACGTCAAAGCCTTCGGGGCTGGCTTCGGTGCAGACACTCAATGTGGACGCGGCCTGGGCCATGACCGGAAACAACAACGGAGCGAGCAAAAACGGTATCGCAGCAAGACGCATGGCTAGATTCCTGATCAGAAAAGGGCCCCATCTGCTGGCGCAGTCTGGTGAGTGAGTAACCCTAGACCATGCGCTGGCGCAGAACAATCGCCATGACCCGACCGGCGGTAGATTTGCTATCAACCCGCACAACCGCCAGACTCACGGGCTGAAGGCGCTGCGCCGTGAAGGGTAAAGTGCTTTGCCTGTTGTGACACCAAAGCCTTTCTGGTATAAAGCAGCGCTCTTTTCTAGGGGCCCGGTTCCTTCACTGTAGGTGTAGCCGGTAAGACCCTTAAAGAAACGCGGCGCCTGGCGCCAAATGACTGAGAGATTAAGCGGCCAACCCATGCCGGGTTGGGCATGTGGTTTTAGAGGGCTGAGGCATGTCGAGAGTATGTCAAGTTACCGGTAAGGGTCCGGTGACTGGGAATAACATTTCCCACGCAAACAACAAAACCCGTCGTCGTTTCCTGCCAAACCTGCAGCATCACCGCTTCTGGGTTGAAGAAGAGAAACGTTTTGTTCGTCTGCGCGTATCTGCCAAAGGCATGCGTATCATCGACAAGCGCGGCATCACTGTCGTTCTTGCTGAACTCCGTCGCGACGGCAAAATTTAAGGGAGAAAGTCATGCGTGAATTGATCCGTTTGGTGTCGAGCGCTGGTACAGGCCATTTCTACACCACCGATAAGAACAAGCGCACCACTCCGGACAAAATCGAAATCAAAAAATTCGATCCGCGGGTTCGCAAGCACGTGATCTACAAAGAAGCCAAAATCAAGTAATTGATTTTTCTTCTTGTGAAAAAGGCCCGTATCGCGAGATACGGGCCTTTTTTATTGGAGCATCGTTTAAGCGGTACTACGTGATACCAGTGCTCAGCCGAAGTGGAAGCCTGTGATGATGTCGGTGCTGCCGGCCTCAATGTTGATGCGTTGCGTGTCGAACTCTTTGGTGCATACGTCGGCCGGCCCAACAACCCGCTCACGGCCGCACAACTCGCTGATGTAAGCCTTGACCGTTGGCACGTAACGGGTGCCGATCAGGTGCTGGATAATCTCGATGATCTTTTCGTTAGGCATGAAATATTCCTTTATGTCTGATTAATGTCCCTCATGGACGCCCTCAGAATCCTCCTGTTAAGCCAGCTGTGAGCGGTACATATTTATAGCTTCTGCTCGAAAACCACATAAATTTTCCGGCAAGGCTCCAGCACTTCCCATGTCCCCTTGAAACCCGCCGGGATCACGAAACGATCGCCTGCGCGCAGGGTTTTCGACTGACCTTGATCGTCGCGTAGAACCGAAACACCCTGCACGATTTCGCAATACTCGTGTTCGGTGTAATTGACCGACCACTGACCAACTTCACCTTCCCACACGCCTGCATTCATCTGTCCGCAGGGGCTGTTGTAGTGGTTGTAGACGGTCTGCTCGGGGTCACCTTTGAAGATTTTTTCCGGGGCAGGGCGGTAGTGCTCGGGCGCGGAGCCGGCCTCACTGAAGTCCACGATGCTGTCGATAGTCATATCTTCCCCTGGCGGTAGTTGGCGTTACTGGTTTGACGAAGCACTGGCGCAATAGTGCCAAACAGCTCGGCGCTCATGTTGCATAAAACGAACATATCAGCGGCGTTTGACCCTGTTATGTCAAAGATATTGGAAATCGCCGGATCACTGGTTTAGGGTGGTGGGTGCCGTTGCTTGAGCGCGACGAATTCCGGATGACGTGTTTTTTACCCTTGATTCGCCGCCCCTGCACACCTTAATCGATAGAGCGGAGGACATACGAATGACCACCCTGAGCCATGCTGACTGGGAAAAACGCGCCAAAGACCTGAAGATTGAAGGCCGCGCGTTTATCAACGGCGAATACACCGACGCCGTGTCCGGCGAGACATTCGAATGCATCAGCCCGGTTGACGGCCGCCTGCTGGCCAAAGTCGCCAGTTGCGACAGCGCCGATGCCCAGCGCGCCGTTGAAAGCGCGCGTACTGCCTTCAATTCCGGCGCCTGGTCGCGCCTGGCACCGGTCAAGCGCAAGGCTGCCATGCTGCGCTTCGCCGCGCTGCTGAACAAAAACGTCGAAGAACTCGCCCTGCTTGAAACTCTGGACATGGGCAAGCCCATCAGTGACTCCTCCAGCATCGACATCCCCGGCGCTGCTCAAGCCCTTAGCTGGAGCGGCGAGGCCATCGACAAGCTGTATGACGAAGTGGCCGCGACCCCTCACGATCAACTCGGCTTGGTCACGCGCGAAGCCATTGGCGTTGTCGCGGCCATCGTGCCGTGGAACTTCCCACTGCTGATGGCCTGCTGGAAACTCGGCCCGGCGCTGTCCAGCGGTAACTCGGTGGTCCTCAAACCATCGGAAAAATCTCCGCTGACGGCCATTCGTATCGCCCAGCTGGCGATTGAAGCGGGCATCCCGGCTGGCGTGCTCAACGTCGTGCCGGGTTACGGACACACCGTGGGCAAGGCGCTGGCCCTGCACATGGATGTGGACACCGTGGTGTTCACAGGCTCGACCAAAATTGCCAAACAGCTGCTGGTTTACTCCGGCGAATCGAACATGAAGCGAGTCTGGCTCGAAGCCGGTGGCAAGAGCCCGAACATCGTCTTCGCTGATGCGCCGGACTTACAGGCGGCGGCAAAGTCCGCCGCCAGCGCCATCGCCTTCAATCAGGGTGAAGTCTGCACCGCGGGTTCACGCCTGCTGGTAGAGCGCTCGATCAAAGACACCTTCCTGCCGATGGTCATCGAGGCCCTCAAAGGCTGGAAGCCAGGCAACCCGCTGGACCCGGCCACCACAGTGGGCGCACTGGTCGACACTCAACAGATGAATACCGTGCTGTCGTACATCGAAGCCGGGCATTCGGACGGCGCCAAGCTGGTGGTGGGCGGCAAGCGTATCCTGCAGGAAACCGGCGGCACTTACGTGGAGCCGACGATTTTCGATGGTGTGACCAATGCCATGAAGATCGCGCAGGAAGAAATCTTTGGCCCGGTCTTGTCGGTGTTGACCTTTGACACAGCAGAAGAAGCCATTCAGATCGCCAACGACACGCCTTACGGCCTGGCTGCTGCGGTCTGGACTGCCAATCTGTCCAAGGCCCACCTGACGGCCAAGGCGCTGCGTGCAGGCAGCGTGTGGGTCAACCAGTACGACGGCGGTGACATGACCGCTCCGTTCGGGGGTTTCAAGCAATCGGGCAACGGCCGTGACAAGTCGCTGCACGCGTTCGACAAGTACACCGAACTGAAAGCGACGTGGATTAAGTTGTAGAAGCGATTGGCCCCTGTGGGAGCGAGCTTGCTCGCGAATGGGCCAATACATCCGATGTATTTTTTTGAGTCTGGACCATCGCCTTCGCGAGCAAGCTCGCTCCCACAAATAACCAGCATTGATTGCTGAAAAACAGCCGGGCTTCCGATGAGGAAGCCCGGCTTTGTCGTCTTGGCCCTTTGATCCACAGGAGCGCGGAAATGCGTTGGGGTACTTATTTTGCGGTGCTGGCGTCGGTGCTGTCGGTCGGGCTGGCGCTGGGCGTGAGCATGCCGCTGGTGTCGCTGCGGCTCGAAAGCTGGGGCTATGGCTCGTTCGCCATTGGCGTGATGGCCGCGATGCCTGCAATCGGCGTGCTGCTCGGCGCCAGCCTGGCCAGCGGGCTGGCGGCCAGGTTTGGCACGGCGGTGTTGATGCGGCGCTGCCTGTGGGCAGGGGCGCTGTCGGTAGGCTTGCTGGCGCTGCTGCCGTATTACTCGGTCTGGCTGGTCCTGCGCCTGATGCTCGGAGTGATTCTGACCATCGTGTTTATCCTCGGCGAGAGCTGGATCAATCAGCTCGTTGTCGAAAAATGGCGCGGCCGACTGGTGGCGCTGTATGGCAGCACCTACGCCTTGTGCCAGCTGGCAGGGCCGTTGCTGCTGGGGGCGTTGGGCACCGAACATGACACCGGTTTCTGGGTCGGCGTCGGGCTGCTGGTCTGCTCGCCCTTTCTCCTGCTGGGCCGCAGCGGCGCGCCGAGTGCCGATGCCTGTCGCGTGACGTTCATCGATCTGTTCGGCTTCTGCCGCTCCATGCCCGCCATCGCCTGGGCCGTGGCGCTGTTTGCGGCGTTCGAAGCGCTGATTCTGACTTTGCTGCCGATTTACTGCCTGCGTCAGGGCTTCACCCCGGAAATCGCACTGGCGATGATCAGCACGGTGGTGGTTGGCGATGCATTACTGCAACTGCCGATTGGCGCGCTGGCCGACAAGGTTTCCCGACGCACGTTGTTTTCCAGCTGCGCGATGGCCTTGATGGTGTCGAGCCTGTTGGTACCGCTCTTGGTCGACACCGTGTTGATCTGGCCGCTTTGGGTGCTGTTTGGCGCCAGTGCCGGTGGTTTGTTCACGTTGTCGCTGATCCTGATCGGCGAGCGCTATCGTGATGACGCCCTGGTGCGCGCCAACGCCCACGTGGCGCAACTCTGGGGCATCGGCTGTCTGCTGGGCCCCCTGGCGGCGGGAGCGGGCAGCCAGTGGGTCAGCGGCCAGGCGTTGCCGCTGTTGATGGCGGCAGGCGCATTCGGGCTGGTGCTGTTGTCGCAGCGACGTGGGGCGTTCGGGGTCACGCCAGCGGTGGCTTAAAGCATTTTTTCCAGGCCCACAGCCCGTGCAAACCAGGCATTGAAGCGCCGCCACTTGTCACCGGGTTCTTTGTGCAGGGTGTGGAGTTTCCCGTCATCCTCGGTGACCCACACCACCTGCCCGTCCTGCAGCTTGGCCTGATAACTCAGGTCTGGCGCCATGCCTTGCAAGGCCAGTTCCCGCAGCTTTTCAGTCAACTCCGGGCTGTCCACCAGCACGCCGACTTCGGTGTTCCACAACACTGAGCGCGGATCGAAGTTGAACGAGCCAACGAAAGATTTCTTGCGATCAAAGATCATCGCCTTGCTGTGCAGGCTGGAGTCCGAGCCACCACCAAAAGTGCCTTTGCTGCTGAACAGGTGCGGCCCACTGCCGCCTCCACTACCAGGATCGCCCGGCTGGCGGCGTAACTCGAACAGCTTCACCCCATGCTCCAGCAACTCCTGGCGATAGGGTGCATAGCCGCCATGTACAGCGGGCACGTCGGTGGCTTCCAGAGAGTTGGTCAAGAGGCTGACCGCCACACCGGCATCGGCGCGGCCGGTCAGGTAGTGCAAGCCTTCTTCGCCCGGCACGAAGTAAGCGGAGACCAGCATCAACTCCTGATGAACGTTGATCAGCTCAGGCGCCAGTTGGGTGGTCAGCAGCAGATGCGGATCCGGCTCACCACGGGCCAGCACTTTGGTCGGTGCGTCCCACAGCGCCTGGTTATGGGCCCAGATCAACTCGTTGAGCCAGACCTTCATGCGCGGGTTGGCCTGGTAAGCCATCAGGCGATCATAAAGCGCGTGGTGCTTTTGCCTGGACTCCTCCAGCGAAGCTTCAAGCCGTTTGCGGGACTTGGCCAGGTCGCGGACCGTCGGCAGGAAATACATGAACTCGGCGATAGGCTTGCTCAGCGTACTGTTCCAGTACTGGTCAAAACTGTGACCCAACTGCTGGGCAACCGGCCCGACACTGAGCATGTCGATATCGGTGAAGTTGAGGTTCTCCTCGGCATCGAAATACTCGTCCCCCAGATTGCGCCCGCCGACAATGGCTGCGCTGCTGTCGGCCAGGAATAACTTGTTGTGCATGCGCCGGTGCTGACGGGACAGATTGAACAGGCGGCCCATGGTGCGGGTGACGCCGGTTTCGCGCCCCAGACTCTGCGGGTTGAACAGCCGGATCTGAATGTTCGGATGCGCCGCCAACGTGGCTATCGCCTGATCCAGACCATCGCTGGTGGTGTCGTCCAGCAGGATGCGCACCCGCACGCCCCGATCCGCAGCCTTGAGCAGCTCATCGATCAAGGCCCGGGTACTGAGGCCGTCGTGGACGATGTAGTACTGCAGATCCAGGCTGGTGCGCGCATTGCGGATCAGCTCGGCGCGGGCCATGAAGGCCTCGGTGCTGTTGGACAGCAGGCGAAATCCCGAGCGACCTTCGTGGGGCATTGCCATCGACTGGATCGAACGACCGAAAGCCGAGTCCGTAGGCGGCAGCGCCTGACTCGGCTCATTGGGAACGCTGGTATGGGCGCAGCCACTGACACACAACGCAACGAACAGACAAAAGGGCAGCGCCCATGCGTGCTTCAAATTTTTTCCCACCTGGACGCACAACGATTTGGCGATATGACCCCAGTTATCCAATAAAGTCACGCCAAGCGCTGCATGCAATAGTTGGAAACCCAAATAAACGGCTGAGCAAATGACCGAAACTTAGCGGCGGAACAGGAAATCCGCGGGGCTTTGCAGGCTACGCTCACCCACCTCATATCCGGCAAAACAAACCCCGCTTTTGAAGGTTTGAGTGTCATCGACTTCGGCCCACTATCGCGCTCCTACCCATTTCAACAGGAAGTTGATCATGAATGGCTTGAGCGACGCACTGGTAAAGCTCAAAAACCGCGAACTCGAAGACACATGCAGGCCAATGTTCTTGCCTGCGGTGCTCCCTGAAAACAGCCTTCTGGCTCTGTACTGGCGACGCTGGCACAACCGAAAGGAGCTTCTCAAATTGACCATGGCGCAGCTGCGCGATGCGGGCATTGATCCTCAATACGCCTATGAGGAAGGGAGGAAGCCATTCTGGCGTGAGTGAATGGCTCAATCACTGGAAACAGCGCAGGCATCTGACCTTTACGTAAGCAAGGGGCCTGCTCTTTCACCCTTTTGGCCCCCATGAAACTCGACGCGACCTATTGCGCTGCGATGAGCTCAACGATCGTTTCCCCCACCGTTTTTACAGCGCGCTCGACTTCAGCCGAAGGCTTGGCCGCGAAATTCATTCGCAGGCAGTTACGGTATTTGCCTGACGCGGAAAAAATGCTGCCGACAGCGATCTGTACGTTCAGATTGAGCAGCGCGCGATTCAGGCGCAGGGTATCGAAATCCTCAGCCAGCTCGATCCAGAGCATGAAGCCGCCTTGAGGACGACTGACGCGGGTCCCGGCCGGAAAGTAACGCATCACCCAATCGATCATCTGGTCACGGCCACGCTGATACTGGCTGCGCATGCGGCGCAAGTGAGGCTCGTAATGACCGTTGGCCAGGAAGTCGGCAACCGCCAATTGCGGCTGGGGCGCGGTGGAACCGGTGCCGATGTATTTCATGTGCAGCACCCGCTCAAGGTAACGACCGGGCGCCACCCAGCCCACGCGCAGGCCCGGCGCGAGGGTCTTGGAGAACGAACTGCACAGCAGCACCCGACCGTCTTCATCGAAGGATTTGATGGTGCGCGGGCGCGGATAACTGAACGCCAGGTCGCCATACACATCGTCTTCGATAATCGCCACGTCGAAGCGCTGGGCCAGGGTCAGCAGGGCACGCTTGCGGCTTTCCGGCATGACGTAGCCCAACGGGTTATTGCAGCTGGGGGTCAACTGGATGATTTTGATCGGCCACTGCTCCAGCGCCAGCTCCAGCGCTTCAAGGCTGATACCCGTCAGTGGATCGGTGGGAATCTCCAGCGCCTTCATGCCCAGGCCCTTGAGGGTCTGCATGGCGCCGAAGAAACTCGGAGAGTCCACCGCGACAATATCCCCCGGCTCACAAATCGCCCGCACACTGGCCGACAGCGCCTCATGACAGCCGGCAGTAATCAGCAGGTCGTTGGCGGTGAGGTTGCAGCCAGAATCCAGCAAAAGGCGGGCAATCTGCTCGCGAAGTGTCTGGTTGCCCTGAATGCTGTCGTAATACAGAGCGGACATGTCCTCGTCACGCGCCAGTTTGCCGAACGCACGCATCAGGGGGCGAAGGGTCGGGCTGGTGACGTCAGGCATGCCGCGACCCAGTTGCACCAGACCGGGAATGGTTTTGGTGCGCATGAGGTCCAGCACCTGGTCCCACTGGGAAATATCCACCGGCCGTTGCGCTGGCCGACCAATCACCGGCAGTGCCGGAACAGCGCGGCTGGCAGGCACGAAGTAGCCGGATTTAGGCTTGGGTAGCGCGAGGCCGTTGTCTTCCAGCACCCGATAGGCCTGCTGCACGGTGCTCAGACTCACGCCATGCTCAACGCTCAATGCTCGCACCGACGGCAGCCTGTCGCCGGGCCGATAGAAGCCGTTTTCGATGCGCGTACCGAGCAACTCAGCAAGATTGACGTAGAGGGTCACGGGCATACTCTCGATATTATTGATAGGCAAAGCCATACAGATACGTGAAAAATACAGCATTCAGCCGTGATCTGGAAACGTCTGTATGCAAATAAATAGATTTGTTTGGATCTGTAATGGTTTGCGCTTTGAATTCATCATTAACCCACACCACACATAACGAGGGTTGGGAAAATGAACGGGTTCAGCGATGTTCGGTTAGCGCTTTACAGCCAGGAATTGTGCGAAGGGCGCGCGGTGGTCATGAAGACCACGCGCAAACCAAAGCTCAATCGCTGGGCGCTCTACCGCCACCGCTGGATGTCACGCCAGATGCTGCTCAATCTGACCGAAGATGAACTGCGCGATATCGGCCTCACGGCTGGGCAGGCGATGCGCGAGGGTTTGAAGCCGTTCTGGAGGGAGTGATTCTCGAAGCTGAAACAAATCCTGGTGGGAGCGAATTCATTCGCGAAGCGGCCGGTACAGTCGATAGATATGCATCGGCTGTAAGTCAGCATTCGCGAATGAATTCGCTCCCACGGGTTCTGCGTTTTTTCAGGCTCACCGCAACTCTTTAAGCCGATGCCACAACATCCCCAACGCCAGCAGTGGCGAGCGCAGGTGCTTGCCGCCGGGGAAGGTCATGTGCGGGACTTTGGCGAACAGTTCGAAGCCAGCGCTGTGTTGCCCGGCGATGGCTTCGCCTAATAGCTTGCCCGCGAGGTGCGTGGCATTCAGACCATGGCCGGAATAAGCCTGGGCATAGAACACATTGGGCTGATCCTTGAGTCGTCCGATCTGAGGCAGGCGATTGGCACCAATGCCTATCATCCCGCCCCATTGGTAGTCGATCTTCACGCTCGCCAACTGCGGGAACACCTTGAGCATCTTGGGCTGCATATAGGCGGCGATGTCTTGCGGATCACGCCCTGAGTAATGGCAGGCTCCGCCGAACAGCAGCCGTCGATCCGCAGAAAGCCGGAAGTAATCCACCGTCACCCGTTGATCACAGACCGCCATGTTCTGCGGCAGTATTTGCCGGGCCTGCTCCTCGCTCAAGGGCTCGGTGGCGATGATGTAACTGCCTGCGGCGAGCACCTTGCCACCCAGTTGCGGGTTCAGGCCATTGAGATAAGCGTTGCAGCCGAGCACCAGGGTTTTCGCCCGGACCGTGCCCTGGGCCGTGTGGACTTTGACCTGCGGGCCGTAATCAATCCGGGTCACCGCCGACTGCTCGAACACCCGAACCCCCAGCGACTGCGCCGCGGCCGCTTCGCCGAGCGCCAGATTGAGCGGATGCAGATGCCCTGAGCCCATGTCGATCAGGCCACCCACATAGCGATCAGAACCCACGACACTGTGCATGTCACTGGCTTGCAGCAATTGCAGCGGATGGCGGTAACCGAGGCCACGCAGCTCATCGGCATCTTCGGCCAAACCAGCCAGGTCACGCGGCTTATTGGCCAGGTCGCAGTAACCCCAGGTCAGGTCGCAATCGATGCCGTAACGCTCGACGCGCTGACGCACGATTTCTACCGCTTCGAGGCCCATCAGCTTGAACTGGCGAACACCGTCGGCGCCCACTACGTCAGCAAACTGGTCCAGGCCATGGCCGACACCGCGAATCAGTTGCCCGCCATTGCGGCCGCTGGCGCCCCAGCCGATTTTGCGGGCTTCGAGCAACACCACGCTAAGGCCACGCTCGGCCAGTTCGATGGCGGTGTTCAACCCGGAGAACCCGCCGCCCACGACGCAGACGTCGACCTGCAGCTCGCCTTGCAGCGACGGGTAGTCCGGCTGAGGGTGGCTGCTGGCGGCGTAATAAGAAGCAGCGTGTTGTGCGCTGGTGGTCGCAGGTGGAACGCGGGCGTGCATAGGGTTATCCCGTTGCAGGTGTCTGAAAACGTCAGGGAGGATAAGCCGTTGATTCGAGTGCGGGCAAGGTTCGGGCGGGCGGCGCTGTCTTGCGAGGCCCAACTGAGGCAGAATCGCGCCCATTCATAGCAGGTAAGATTCGATGAGTTGCAACAGTCAGAAAATTCGCACATTGCGCCAGCAGATTCCCTCTTTCGAGTGCGTCCCTGGTTGCCACGACTGCTGCGGCCCGGTCACCACCTCGCCGGAAGAAATGTCTCGCCTGCCGCGCAAGACCACCACCGAGCAGGATGCCGCCATGGATGAACTCAATTGCGTCCACCTTGGCCCCAACGGATGCACGGTCTACGACGAACGCCCGTTGATATGCCGCCTGTTCGGCACCACCGCAACCCTGCCATGCCCCAATGGGCGGCGGCCGGTAGAATTGATTCACCCGCGGGTCGAGAAGCAGATACATGAATACATGGCGTCGACGCGGCAGGTGTTGGTTTAAACCGCGCTGAGGTTTCTTGTAGGAGCTGCCGAAGGCTGCGAAAGCGATATTTCTGACACGGCGCTGTTCGCAGCCTTCGGCAGCTCCTACAAAAGCAAGCCTAGTCCGCAATCGGCAGATCCAGGCTCTCTTTCACCTCTTCCATCACGATATAGCTCTTGGACTCACGTACATGCGGGAGCTTGAGCAGGATGTCGCCCAGCAGTTTGCGGTACGAGGCCATCTCGGAGATGCGTGCTTTGACCAGATAATCGAAATCCCCGGAAACCAAGTGGCACTCCAGGACATGGGGCAGTTTCAGCACCGCACGACGGAATTCTTCGAAGGTGTCACCCGATTTGTAGTCCAGGCTGATTTCAACGAACACCAGCAGGCTGGCCTTCAGTGCCTGGGGATTGAGGCGGGCGTTGTAGCCCATGATGATGCCTTCGCGCTCCAGCCGCCGGACGCGCTCGGTACACGGCGTGGTCGACAATCCCACCCGTTCGCCAAGCTCGGTAAAGGAGATTCTGCCATCGGCCTGGAGGATGCGCAGGATGCTGCGGTCAATCTTGTCCAGCTCACGTTTTGTCTGGTGCTGGGTTCGCATGGGTCAACCACCTCTATCAAAGGCTTCATTGCCGAGAATTCTCGCCAAATATAGGCACTTATACAGTGAAAAGCACTGCCCATAGCTGCATATACTGCCCACATCCTTGCTTAAAACTTCAAAACGTCAGCGGATATCCGCGATGAGGTAAATCAACATGCGCGTTCTGGTCCTTGGTAGTGGTGTGATCGGTACGACAAGTGCCTATTATCTGGCGCGAGCGGGTATGCAGGTGACTGTAGTTGATCGTCAGCCCGCCGCTGCGATGGAAACCAGCTTCGCCAATGCGGGCCAGGTTTCGCCGGGCTATGCCTCGCCCTGGGCCGCGCCTGGCGTACCACTCAAGGCCATCAAATGGTTGTTGCAGCGCCATGCCCCCCTCGCGATCAAAGCCACCGCAGACATCGACCAGTACCTGTGGATGGCGCAAATGCTGCGCAACTGCACGGCCAGCCGTTATGCCGTCAACAAAGAGCGCATGGTTCGTCTGTCCGAATACAGCCGCGACTGCCTCGATGAGCTGGGGGCTGAAACCGGCATCGCCTACGAAGGCCGCACCCTGGGCACGACTCAGCTGTTCCGCACCCAAGAGCAACTGGACAACGCCGCCAAGGACATCTCTGTTCTGCAGCAGTCCGGCGTGCCGTTCGAGCTGCTCGACCGCGCAGGCATTGCCCGGGTTGAACCTGCGCTGGCCGGGGTGACCAATATTCTGGCGGGCGCCCTGCGTCTGCCTAACGACCAGACCGGCGATTGCCAAATGTTCACCACGCGCCTGGCCGACATGGCGGCCAAGCTGGGTGTCGAATTCCGTTATAACCAGTCCATCGAGCGCATCGACTTTGCAGGCGACCGCATCAATGGCGTATGGATCGACGGCAAGCTGGAAACCGCTGACCGCTACGTGCTGGCACTGGGCAGTTACTCGCCTCAATTGCTCAAGCCGCTGGGCATCAGGGCGCCGGTCTATCCGCTTAAAGGCTATTCGCTGACCGTGCCGATCACCGATCCGGCGATGGCCCCGACTTCGACTATCCTTGACGAGACTTACAAGGTCGCGATCACCCGATTCGACAACCGCATTCGGGTGGGTGGCATGGCGGAGATCGCCGGTTTTGACCTGTCGCTGAACCCGCGTCGACGCGAAACACTGGAGATGATCGTCAACGACCTCTATCCTCGCGGCGGTGATTTGCAGCAGGCGGACTTCTGGACCGGCCTGCGTCCGACCACCCCGGACGGCACGCCGATCGTGGGCGCCACGCCGTTCCGTAACCTGTTCCTCAATACCGGTCACGGCACACTGGGCTGGACCATGGCCTGCGGTTCCGGCCGCTTGCTCGCCGACCTGATTGCCCGCAAAACCCCGCAGATCAGCGCTGCTGGCCTCGATATTTCTCGTTATGGCAGTACCAAGGAGATCGCAAAAAATGTCCATCCATCGCCAGCTCACCAATGAGCGCATGAGCCAAGTCGTCGTCCACAACGGCACCGTCTATCTGTCGGGCCAGGTGGGAGATGACATGGCCGCCGGGATTGAGCAGCAGACCCGCGAAACCCTGGGCAGCATCGAGCGCTTGCTGGATCTGGCGGGCACCGACAAAAGCCGCATCCTGTCGGTGACGATTTATCTCAAAGACATCGATGCCCATTTCGCCGGCATGAACAGCGTCTGGGACAAATGGCTGCCAAAAGGCGTCGCACCCGCGCGTGCAACTGTTGAAGCCAAGCTGTGCGAACCGGAAATTCTTGTTGAATTGTCGGTTGTGGCGGCTCTTCCTTAGTACATTTTCGTGTAGGAGCTGCCGAAGGCTGCGAACAATCCTGAGATCGCCATCGCGGCTGCGACCATTCGCAGCCTTCGGCAGCTCCTACAGATTTCCCACCATGGATCAGAATCTCACCATGCGTCCAGCTCGCGCCGTCATCGACCTTCAAGCCCTGCGTCACAACTATCAGCTCGCCCGCGAAACCGCAGGTGCCAAGGCGCTCGCCGTTATCAAGGCAGACGCCTACGGTCACGGTGCGGTGCAGGTCGCGCAGGCACTTGAGGCCGATGCCAACGGTTTCGCGGTGGCCTGTATCGAGGAAGCACTGGAGCTGCGCGCTGCGGGCATCCGTGCGCCGGTTCTGCTACTTGAGGGCTTTTTCGAGGCCGATGAGCTGGAGCTGATCGTCGAGCACGACTTCTGGTGCGTGGTGCATTCGATATGGCAGCTCGAAGCCATCGAGCAGACAAGCGTGCGCAAGCCGTTGGTGGTGTGGCTCAAGCTGGATTCAGGCATGCACCGCGTCGGGTTGCATGCCGAGGATTTCCAGAAGGCTTACCAGCGCCTGTTGGCCAGCGGCAAAGTGGCGAAGATCGTGCTCATGAGCCACTTCGCCCGCGCCGACGAACCCGATAGCCCGAGCAGCAACCAGCAACTGGCGGTCTTCGAAGCCGCCCGCCAGGGTATGTCGGCAGAAATCAGCCTGCGCAATTCGCCTGCGGTGATGGCTTGGCCCAACATGCCCAGCGACTGGGTACGCCCCGGCATCATGCTTTACGGGGCGACTCCTTTCGATCAGCCGCAAGCGGTTGCAAGCCAATTGCAACCGGTCATGACCCTGGAATCGAAAATCATCTCGGTGCGTGAATTGCCTGCGGGCGAGCCGATCGGCTACGGCGCGACCTTTATCACCGAACGCGCCAGCCGGGTCGGCGTGGTTGCCATGGGCTACGCCGACGGTTACCCGCGCGAAGCCTCCACAGGCACGCCGGTGTGGATCGATGGGCAACCGAGCCAGTTGCTGGGTCGGGTTTCCATGGACATGCTGTGCGTCGATCTGAGCCATCTTCCTGCCAGCGGTCTGGGTAGCCAGGTTGAGCTGTGGGGCAAGCATGTTCTAGCCAGCGACGTCGCCGCCCACGCTGGAACCATTCCGTATCGCATCTTCTGCAACCTGCGCCGGGTGCCGAGGGTTTATCAGTCATAAGTCGAGAGACTTCCTTTAGGAGCTGACGAGCTCCGCGAGGCTGCGATAGCGGGCTGCCTGATACTCCGCCATCGCGGCCTCGCGACGTTCGTGCGCGGCTATAGCGTCATGTTGGCGCCCGCCAGTCCCCTGAACATCCCGTAACCCCTCCAAGTGTTGTAAATACTGAACGCTATTGCCATCATGGCCCTCAACTCGACTTTACTGACTGATTAGGGGGACTACCGCATTGGACGTCGGTGAACGACTGCAATCCATTCGCAAACTCAAGGGTCTGTCCCAGCGCGAACTTGCCAAACGAGCAGGCGTGACCAACAGCACTATTTCGATGATCGAAAAAAACAGCGTAAGCCCATCGATCAGTTCGTTGCGCAAAGTGCTCGGCGGCATTCCCATGTCCATGGTGGAGTTCTTTTCCGAAGAGCTCGAACAAGAAAACCCTACGCAGGTCGTTTACAAGGCCAGCGAACTGATCGATATCTCGGACGGCGCGGTCACCATGAAACTGGTGGGCAAAGCGCATCCAAGCCGTGCCATCGCGTTTCTGACCGAGGTTTACCCGCCCGGCGCCGACACCGGCGTCGAGATGCTGGTACACGAAGGCGAGGAGACCGGCATCCTGGTAGAGGGTCGACTGGAGCTGGTGGTGGGTCTGGATACTTACATCCTCGAGGCAGGCGACAGTTACTACTTCGAAAGCACCAAACCCCATCGCTTTCGCAACCCGTTTGACGTCCCGGCGCGACTAATCAGCGCAGCCACCCCGGCTAACTTCTAGGCAAACGCCCGTTTTTCGCGGGCTGCAGACCCATACCCGATGCGACATACCGTCGGCTAATAACCTTTCTTATTGCAGGGTTGTTTCGGACTCTCAGGTGAGGGGCTATACTTTCGCCGCCTGCTAAACCGTGGCAGGCGAGCGTGAATAGTCACCATGAGGGTGTAAGCGTGAACCTAACTAACAAGATTCTTGCAGTTGCCGTCGCCGTGGTTTTTGGAGCGTTAAATGCTCAGGCGGCGACCAATGACGAGATTGCCAAACGGCTGGAGCCGGTCGGCCAGGTCTGCGTTCAGGGCAAGGAGTGCGCGGGCATGGAAGTGGTTGCAGCAGCCGGTGGCGGCGCTGCGAAAACCCCCGACGATATCATTGGCAAACACTGTAACGCCTGCCACGGCACCGGCTTGCTGAATGCGCCGAAAATCGGCGACGCCGCCGCCTGGAAAACCCGCGCCGATGAGCAAGGCGGGCTTGATGGCCTGCTGGCCAAGGCGATTACCGGGATCAACGCCATGCCCCCAAAAGGCACCTGCGCCGATTGCTCGGATGAGGAGCTCAAAGGCGCGATTCAGAAGATGTCGGGGTTGAAGTAAAGCCAAAACCCTCATCTGAAATGATGACCTGTGGGAGCACCGGGGTGGCGCTCCACCTTGCTCGCGAAGGCAATGTTTCAGCCGCCGCATAATGTGCCGCCTGTACCGGCCCTTTCGCGAGCAAGGTGGAGCGCCACCCCGGTCGTCCCACAGGTTTTTGCCAAGCCAACCAATTGCTGCAACTGCACCCTGCGCTCGGCCATCGGCAAGGCCCCCAACCGCTCAACCTCGGCATAAAACGTCGGCCAGTCGCCGTTCACCTTTTTGAACAGCACCTCGAAGGCGGGGACCCATTGGGTATACAGCCCGAACGGCAAAAGCTTGGCGTTGTTCAGCGGCGAATTGAGCCAGGCGTCATAGCGCTTGTCTCCTGGCCAGCGCTCATCGCGCAAGCGCCGGTATTCGCCGCGCAGACGGTCAAATTCAGCAGCCTTGCGCTGGCGCATCAGCTCGGCGCTCAACGGTTCTTGATACAGCAACCGCAGCCGTTCCCGTGTCGCGATCACCAACCGAGTAAGGACCTCGATCTGCTCTGACTGTTTATCGCTCTGCGGGGCCAGACCTCGCGCTGCACGCCATTGCCGCTCGCCTTCTTCCTCGACGAAGCGCGCGTAGGACTCGTTGAATTCGGTGTCGTCCTTCACATAAAAACGCTGATGCGCCAGCTCATGGAAGATCAAAGCCGCCAGGCGCTCATCACCCCAACCCAGCATCGAGCTGAGGATTGGGTCGTTGAACCAGCCCAGAGTCGAATAGGCCTCGACGCCGCCGATATACACGTCTTTGCCAGCCTGGCGCTCCAGCGCTGCCGCGCCTCGCGCTCCGCCAACACTGTAATAACCGCGATAGGCCACGCAGCCCGCAATCGGGAAGCAACGGGTCACCGGGTCCAGGGAAAACTCCTGGGTGGCGAACACATTCCAGACCACATACGGTCGCTTGATGTCGGCATACAAGCGATAACTCTGGTTGTCGGGCAAGTGCAGCTGGCGGCTGGCGAATTCACGTGCCAGTTGGGCCTGAGCCAGGCGCTGGCGTAGTGTGGGGTCGCGGGTAGGGTCAGCGATAACGTCTTCGACTGGCTCCCGGGCAGCCAGCAGATGCAACTGCCCAGTGGCCAGCTGGTCGTAATAACTGACGCTTGAACAGCCGCCCAGCGCCAGGAAAACCACCACGGACAGGTTGCGCCACAAGCGCGAGAGATTGAGACCCGGCATAGATCGCCTTAAAGTTCGAAACATCACCTGTTATGCCGGACACTCCCGGCATGACGCAACTATCATCGCGTTCCGATCCTATCGAGCCGACCATGATGCGACCCTTATCGTTGATGCTTGCCCTGGCGACTGTTGCCGGATGCGCAGGCCCCATGCCCACCGTGGACCCGCAACAGGCCTGGGTGGAGATGCGCACGACCACCGGCACGTTGGTAATGGCTGACAAGGTCGACGGCAAGACGACCTACGACGGCCGTTACTTTCAAGTCTCGCCAGGCCCTCACACGCTGCAAGTGCGATACGACTATGAAGTGCGCTACGGCGGCTTTACGGCCATGGGCAATGAGTACACGGAGCTGACGTGTTTCGTCGAAGTGAAGTACGACCATTTCACAGCAGGGCAGCGGTACCGGATCGAAGTTCGCTCCCTGGCCAATAATGTCTCTGCCCAACTGCAGGACGCACAACACCAGGTCCTGGCCGAAGAGACGTCCGTGAGTTGTATCTGAGGCTTAGCGATCGTTCTTCTGGTAGATGATCTTGCGTGTGCCGTTGTCGCAGCTGCCGACGACCAGGTTCTGGTCGTGCACTTCATCGTTGGTCACGATTTCCAGTGTGTAAGAACTGACATTGTTTGCCTGGATCTTGGTCTCGATCTCGGCTTTGAGTTCTTCGCAATCCTTGGGAGCGGCCAGTGCGCCGTTCGCCAGGGACATTGCCACCACAGCTAGTGCAAAACGTTTCATGCTCGACTCCTTCGATACAACATTCACAGCATGCGCCAGAAGGGTTCTCGCGCCGAAACTGCAGTCACTAAACCAACAAAACCCGCTCAAGCCAAGCCTGAGCGGGTCATGGGGTGCCCTACTATGATCAGCTGATCAGAGTAGCGTCCAGGGTAATTTTAGCGTTCAGGACTTTCGACACTGGGCAGCCTTCTTTGGCCATGTTGGTCAGTTTTTCGAATTGTTCCTGAGTGGCGCCTGGCACTTTGGCCTTGAGCGTCAGGTGGACGGCACTGATCGCGAAGCCGCCTTCAACCTGATCAAGGGTCACGTCTGCTGTGGTGTCGATGCTTTCTGCGGTGAGGTTCTCGCCGCCCAGGATCATCGACAAGGCCATCGAGAAGCAGCCAGCGTGTGCCGCGCCGATCAATTCTTCAGGGTTGGTGCCTTTGCCGCCTTCGAAGCGAGCCTTGAAGCCGTAGGGGGCGTCACGCAGTACGCCGGTTTCAGTGGAGATGCTGCCGATACCGGTCTTCAGATCACCTTCCCAATGTGCGGATGCTTTCTTGACGATGCTCATGGTGTCTCCTCTTGAGGGTGTGCGAGTTTTCACACGTCGATGAAGGTCTGAGGATAGCTGGGTTTATAAAGTTCAATTGTGGGAAAAGGCGACAGCTAAAGTAGTATTTTTCTACTTTATGGGTTGAATCTGTAGCAGATGGCCTTATCCTCAGTAGCAACCGTGAGTTTGATCGCTGGCATTTTTTTCGTGAGCCAAGCCGTGCGACAGACCCGCAATACACTTTCGAGGATCGTTAACGACCTATGAAACGTTTAGCTGATGTGAAGATTTCTGCCCTTGATCTGGTGCCCGTGCGCCACGATAAAGGCCCTGCCGAATCCCTGCGCAACTCGCTGGATCTGGCCCAACACGTTGAACAACTGGGCTACAACCGCTTCTGGGTTGCCGAGCACCACAACATGGATGGCATCGCCAGTTCGGCCACCTCCGTGCTGCTGGGCTATCTGGCAGGCGGCACCTCGACCATTCGTGTCGGCGCCGGCGGCGTCATGCTGCCCAACCACGCGCCATTGGTCATTGCCGAGCAGTTCGGCACTCTGGCCAGCCTGTATCCGGATCGAATTGATCTGGGCCTGGGCCGCGCGCCGGGTTCTGACCAGATGACCGCCAGGGCATTGCGTCGCGAGCGTTCGGGCAGTGCCGATGACTTCCCGCAAGACGTTGCCGAGCTGATGGCCTATCTGGGCCCTCGCACCCCTGATCAGCGCGTCATTGCCGTGCCGGGGTCGGGCACCAATGTGCCGATCTGGTTACTGGGCTCCAGCCTGTTCAGCGCGCAACTGGCGGGGCAACGCGGCCTGCCGTATGCGTTCGCTTCACACTTTGCGCCGCGTTACATGCGCGATGCCATCCGGGTTTACCGCGAGCACTTCGAGCCCTCAGCCGTGCTGGACAAACCCTACGTGATGTTGGGCGTGCCACTGGTGGCTGCCGATACCGACGAGCAGGCTGAATACCAGGCGACCTCGCTCTATCAGCGCATCCTGTCGTTGATGCGCGGCCAGACGCTAATGCAGCGCCCGCCGGTGAAGAGCATGGCAGGCCTGTGGTTGCCCCACGAGCAAGCCGCAGTCGGTGACTTCCTGGGTCTGGCGATGATAGGCAGCAAGGAAAAAATCCGCGCCAAGCTGGATGTATTGCTGGAACAGACTGACGCCGATGAGCTGATCTTCACCTGCGATATGTACGAGCACGCAGATCGCCTGCGCTCGTATGAGATCCTGGCCGAGGCAGCGCAGGCTTGAGATAGGCATGCGGGATCGTTGATACCTGTGGGAGCGAATTCATTCGCGAGGAGGGCCGTCCATTCAATGCATCTCTATCGCCTGGAAGGCCGCCTTCGCGAATGAATTCGCTCCCACAGGTGGCCACCCTCAAAACCCAGGCACAAAAAAACCGACCCTACTGGGTCGGTTTTTTTGTATCTGCAATCGATCAGCCGCGCTGATACACGATTTCCTTGGCGCCGCCTTCACAGCTGCCGACAACAGTCTTGTCGGTCACGCTGCCTTTATCGACGACTTCAAGCGTGTAGGAAGCAGCGCCTTTAGCCTGGAGCTTTGCATCGATTTCCGCCTTCAACTCTTCACACGGCTTACCGGCCGCCATGGCGGTACCGGCAATGCTCAACAAACCTACCGCCAATAGAAATTTTTTCATGGGTATCACTCCTTCGTCAGGCCAAAACAGGTCGCTCATGTTTCGTGTACGTAGAAGGACCTGAAAAAATGAACCACTTCAACGACAGTTCGCAGCAGCGGAATCTATGTGTGTCGCGGAGGATATGGCATTGCGCCAGCGCAAAAGTTCAGGTTTTCAATCAGCTATTGGCAATGCGAAAACCGACTTTGAGCGTGACTTGGTAATGGGCAACCTTGCCGTCTTCGATGTGGCCGCGTGTTTCTGCGACTTCAAACCACTCCATATGCTTGAGGCTTTTGCTGGCCTCAGCCAGAGCATTGTTGATCGCGTCTTCAATGGTGGTGGTCGACGAGCCAACCAGTTCAACTTTCTTGTACGTGTGATGATCAGTCATGGCAGTTCTCCAAAAGGCTCATTACGAGCGTAGCAACGATGATGCGCATTAGCTCTGTGGGCAAAAGCAATGGAAAAGTTCAGGCCTTTGATAAATGCGACCGCACTTTCCGAAAAGCCTGTAGTCGGAAACAACACACGCCAATTACCCTTGCAGGAGAATCACCATGGCTAGCACTTCACTTCGTAAAGCTTCGTTGCAAAGCATGGAAGCTGAAATCGAAAGTCTGCTCAAGTCGCTTGAAGGCTTGAAATCCGATGCTTCGGACGAATCGCGCAAAACCCTGAAGAATCTCAAAGCCAACGCTGAAAGCGCGCTGAGCCATTCGCGCAGCCTGCTCAGCGATGTCTACGAAGACGTCAAAGTCAAAACTCGTGAAACCAGCGTTGCCACCCGTGACTACGCTCAAGAGCACCCATGGACCACCGCCGGTGTAGCGGTTGGTGCTGTTGGCCTGCTGGCAGCTTACCTGCTGTGCAAACGCGGCAATTGATCGCCGCTTTGCGTTGATCGAACTAGGGTCTGCCCGAACGTCTCAGCTCATTTTTTAGCCAATTGGCCAATGATTGAGCGCGCCCGTCAGCGGCACGTTTGGGAACCCAAAGCGCCAGTTGCGCCGGGGTTTCACTGAAACCCCATGGCGCAACAAGGCGACCCGCCCGCAAGTCATCCACGACCAGGGGTTCCGGGGCAATCGCTACACCCAGGCCTGCCACGGCCGCTTCCAGCAAATAATACAAATGCTCGAAACCCTGCCCGTAGCGCAGCGCTTTGGCGTCGATGCCATTTTGTTGTGCCCAGCTGGGCCAGGCTTGAGGGCGCGACGTGGTCTGCAGCAGCGTTTCACCAAGCAGATCATGCGTAGAGGCGGCCTGCAGTTGGGGGAAACGCGCGTAGTGCGGGCTCAATACTGGCCCGATCCGCTCGACGGCCAGTTCAAACACCTGCATGTCCGCAGGCCAGGGCGGCTCGGCGAACACCAGCAGCGCATCCAGCCCTGGACGGCGCGGATCAAGATCCCCTTCACCCGCCGACAGGTGCAGCCGCAGGTCCGGCAGATCCGCATTCAGACGGCCTAACCGAGGGATGAACCAGCGCGCCAGCAAGCTCCCCGAACAGCCGAGCACGAAGGGCGCATCGGCGCTGCCCCGGCTGATCTCCGCGCAGACGTTACGCAACCGGTCGAAAGCATCGCCACTGGCGTCGCGCAGCCGAATCCCTGCATCTGTGAGTTTAAGGCCACGCCCTTCTTTGACGAACAGCGCCGTACCCAAGTGCTCTTCAAGGACTTTCAGCTGGCGGCTGACTGCGCCGTGGGTCACGTGCAGCTGCTTCGCTGCCTGGCTTACGCTATTGAGGCGTGCAGCGGCTTCGAAGGCACGCAATGCATTGAGCGGTGGGAGATCGCGGCTCATGGTATCTGTGAGTTTTCCTGACAGGTTGCAGCGATCTTATCGGTTTTCATCAAGGGCCGCGCTGGTTAAAGTGTGTTCATTGCCGGTTCGGCTCACTCAATTCGCTTAACGACCCTGGAGGTCACATGACCCAGTCCAATTACAGCAGCGGCCCAGACGCCAATGGCCTGTTCGGCTCATTCGGCGGCCGCTATGTTGCCGAAACCCTGATGCCACTGGTTCTCGATTTGAACCGCGAGTACGAAGCGGCCAAAGCCGACCCGGAATTCGTCGAGCAGCTCGCCTACTTTCAGCGCGACTACATCGGCCGGCCGAACCCTCTCTATTTCGCAGAACGCCTGACCGAGTTCTGCGGCGGCGCGAAAATCTACTTCAAGCGCGAAGAACTGAATCACACCGGCGCGCACAAGATCAACAACTGCATCGGCCAGGTATTGCTCGCCAAACGCATGGGCAAAAAGCGCCTGATCGCTGAAACCGGTGCGGGTATGCACGGCGTTGCAACCGCCACCGTTGCCGCCCGTTTCGGTCTGCCTTGCGTGATCTACATGGGCGCCACAGACATCGAGCGCCAGCAAGCCAACGTATTCCGCATGAAGCTGCTGGGCGCTGAAATCATTCCGGTCACCTCCGGCACCGGCACCCTGAAAGACGCCATGAACGAAGCCCTGCGTGACTGGGTGACCAACGTTGATGACACCTTCTACCTGATCGGCACCGTGGCTGGCCCGCACCCATATCCGGCGATGGTTCGCGATTTCCAATCAATCATCGGCAAGGAAACCAAAGCCCAGTTGCAAGAGAAGGAAGGCCGTCTGCCAGACAGCCTGATCGCTTGCGTCGGCGGCGGTTCCAACGCCATGGGCCTGTTCCATCCGTTCCTGGATGACAGCAGCGTTGAAATCATCGGCGTCGAAGCCGGTGGCCATGGCGTCGACACCGACAAGCATGCCGCCAGCCTCAATGGCGGAGTGCCGGGTGTGTTGCACGGCAACCGCACTTACCTGCTGCAGGATCAAGACGGTCAGATCACTGACGCTCACTCGATTTCCGCCGGTCTGGACTACCCAGGCATTGGCCCGGAGCACGCCTTCCTGCACGAAGTGAAGCGCGTCGAGTACGTCAGCATCACCGACGAAGAAGCCCTGGAAGCTTTCCACCACTGCTGCCTGCTCGAAGGCATCATCCCGGCACTGGAAACCGCTCACGCCCTGGCCGAAGCCATGAAGCGCGCCACCAACCTGCGCGACGATCACCTGATGGTGGTCTGCCTCTCCGGTCGTGGTGACAAAGACATGCAAACGGTCATGAATCACATGGCCGCCGCCGAACAGAATCAGGAGCAGCTGGTATGAGCCGTCTCGAACAACGTTTCGCCCAGCTGAAAACCGAAGGCCGCGCTGCGCTGGTGACCTTCGTTACTGCTGGCGACCCTGGTTACGACACCTCGCTGAAAGTCCTCAAAGGCTTGCCAGCCGCCGGTGCCGATGTGATCGAACTGGGCATGCCGTTCACCGACCCAATGGCCGACGGCGTAGCGATTCAGCTGGCAACGTTGCGTGCACTGGATGCGGGTCAGACGCTGCAGAAAACCCTGCAGATGGTCAGCGAGTTCCGCGTCGAAGACACGACCACGCCTATCGTGCTGATGGGTTATTACAACCCGATTCACCGCTATGGCGTCGAGAAGTTCGTGGCTGCAGCCAGTGAAGCCGGTGTCGACGGTTTGATCATCGTCGACCTGCCACCTGAGCATGATGCCGAGCTGGCAACACCGGCTCAGGCTTCGGGTATCGACTTCATCCGCCTGACCACGCCAACCACCGACGATGCGCGTCTGCCGCGTGTGCTGGAGCGCAGCTCCGGTTTCGTTTACTACGTGTCGGTTGCCGGTGTAACCGGTGCAGGTTCGGCGACGATGGAGCACGTTGAGGGTGCAATCGCGCGTTTGCATCGCCATACCACCCTGCCGATCTGTGTGGGCTTTGGTATCCGTACGCCAGAGCAGGCCGCTGCCATTGCCCGCCTGGCAGATGGCGTTGTCGTCGGTTCGGCTCTGGTGGACAAAATCGCCAACGCCGCTTCACCGGAGCAGGCCGTCGATGACGTGCTGAGCCTGTGTGCAGCCCTCGCCAAAGGCGTGCGAAGCGCCCGGATCGGTTGAAGGTAAAGTTCCTGATACAAAGGAATCAATGCACCTGTTGATACACTAACGGGTTAGGCAAAGGGGTTCAGGGCTGATGTCTTGAACCCCTTTTTGCTGCATTGAATTTCTCAGGAGCAACACATGAAACTGCCGAACCGTTTGATTGCCGGGCTGGGTGTCTTGTTGATCAGCACCAGCGGCCTGTTGCAGGCAGCACCGCCGGATCAGCGCGGTGGCCCTGACGACAATCGTCAGGGTCAACAGCAAGGCCCGGGCCCGCAAGGCAAGGGCGGTCATGTGCAGGGCAATCAGGGGCAAGGTCAGCCAGGCCGTGGCAACGATAATCGCCCACCGCAACCAGCGCACCAGGACAACCGTGGCGGGAATCGCCCGCCGGAGAACTTCGACAGCGTGCGCAACACCATCCAGCAGCATCGCGATGTGATCGGTCGCGGCCAGCCGCTACCGCCGAACATTCACGTCGTCAAAGGTCGCCCGCTGCCACCGGGTTACGGCAAACGCCTGGACAGCCGCTCGCTGCAACACCTGCCTCGTTACGAAGGGTACGAGTGGCGCCGTATGGGCACTGACGTGGTGCTGATCGCGGTCGGTACCGGGATTGTCTACGCGATTCTGGATGGCGTTTTGAACTGATCCAACACCTGTAGGAGCTGCCGAAGGCTGCGAACCGCGGTCATTCTGGTACACCGCCTTCGCAGCCCTCGTAACCTCGGTCAACTCCTACAGGTCGAGCTACGTCCGGAGGAATGCTAAACCCTGTGGGAGCGAATTCATTCGCGAAGGGGCAATTTCAGACAACACATCAGCGCCTGACACACCGCTTTCGCGAATAAATTCGCTCCCGCAGAAAAGCCCCCCAGCACGGATTTCACACCGCAATCGACGGCAATGGCCTGCCCGCCAATCCATCCCCATTCTGCGCTTGTTCACTCGCCAGCCAGTCAACGAACTGCTGAACGATCTGCACCCGGCGTTTGCGTTGCGGCAGGACCACGTAATAGCCGTAGCCCGAGATCGCGGTGGCGGCGATGGGGCGGCAGAGCAGGCCTTGGTCGAGGAGGGCGTCGACCAGGTGCCGCCAGCCGATGGCCACGCCCTGACCTGCGATGGCGGCCTGGATCAGCAGGGTGTAATTGTCGAAACGCAGTTGACCGGGGGCAGGCGCCTGAGGAATGTTGAGCGCCCTGAACACACCCGCCCAATCAAACCAGTTAGCGCTGCCCTCGCCACGCAGGTGCAGCAGCGGAAATTCGCGCAGCACGTCGGCGGGCAAGGGCGGTTCACGGCCCGCCAGGAGTTGCGGGCTGCACACCGGGAACACTTCTTCGCTGAACAGCCAACGGCTTTCGCCCTGCTTGAAACGCCCGTCGCCGAACAATACCGCCACGTCGACATCGGCGCGCAGCATGCTGTGGCTGCGTTCGCTGGTCACCAGGCTGACGTCCACATCCGGGTTGGCCTTGTGAAACCGATGCAGGCGCGGCATCAGCCAATACGCAGCAAAGGCGAAGTCAGTGGCGACTTGCAGCACCTCATGCTGGTTCTGATCGGTGACAGCGACTAAACCGGCGTCCATGGATTGCAGCCCGGCTTGCACATGGCTGAACAGCACCTCACCCGCTTCAGTCAGCTCAATCCCCCGGTAAATCCGATCGAACAGACGCGTCGCCAATTGCTCTTCTAGACGCTTGATCTGCTGGCTGACGGCGGGCTGAGTGGTGCCCAACTCAATCGCTGCAGCCGTAAAACTGCGCAATCGAGCGGCGGCTTCAAACGCACGCAGCAGGTCGAGCGACATATCACCGAGGGATTCAAACATAAGCTGACCTTATCCTAGGCATTCCTGTGCATGGGCTTTACCTCAAACGGTATGGGTCCCATCCTCAAGCGCAGCACTTTCGCATAAATATTCACTATGGGATGCCGCGAAATACATGAAGCGCAAAAACATACTTTTTATCATGGCCGATCAAATGGCCGCGCCGATGTTGCCGTTCTACGCTTCGTCTCCCGTCAAGATGCCTAATTTGAGCCGCCTCGCTGCCGAAGGCGTGGTGTTTGATGCCGCGTATTGCAACAGCCCGCTGTGTGCGCCGTCGCGTTTCACGCTGGTGAGCGGCCAGTTGCCGAGCAAGATCGGCGCTTATGACAACGCCGCTGAATTCCCCGCTGACATTCCGACCTACGCGCATTACCTGCGCCGTCTGGGCTACAAGACCGCACTGTCCGGCAAGATGCACTTCTGCGGCCCGGATCAGTTGCATGGCTATGAAGAACGCCTGACCAGCGATATCTACCCCGCCGACTATGGTTGGGCCGTGAACTGGGATGCGCCGGATGTGCGCCCCACCTGGTACCACAACATGGCGTCGGTGCTGCAGGCTGGTCCCTGCGTGCGCACCAACCAGCTGGACTTCGATGAGGAGGTGGTCTTCAAGGCCCAGCAGTATCTGTTCGATCACATTCGTAACGAGGGCGAACAACCGTTCTGCCTAACCGTCTCCATGACACACCCGCATGATCCGTACACCATCCCCAAACCGTTCTGGGACCTGTACAGCGATGACGACATCCCGATGCCGGAATACCAGCCGGATCAGGCCGATCAGGATCCGCATTCCCAGCGCCTGATGAAGGTCTATGATCTGTGGGACAAGCCGCTGCCCGAAGACAAAATCCGTGATGCTCGCCGTGCCTATTTCGGCGCGTGCAGCTACATCGACAGTAACGTTGGCAAGCTGATGCAAACCCTCGAGGACTGCGGCCTGGCCGAAGACACCATCGTGGTGTTCTCGGGTGACCACGGCGACATGCTGGGCGAGCGAGGCCTCTGGTACAAAATGCACTGGTTCGAGATGTCCGCGCGGGTGCCGTTGCTGGTGTATGCGCCAGGTCAGTTCAAGGCCAGCCGCGTGGGCGCAGCGGTTTCAACTGCAGATTTGCTGCCCACCTTCGTGGCCATGGCCGAAGGCGAGCTCAATGAAGGCTTACCGCTGGATGGACGCTCGTTGCTGCCGCATCTGCTGGGCGAGGCGGGGCATGATGAAGTGTTTGGCGAGTACATGGCCGAAGGCACCAACAGCCCGCTGATGATGATCCGGCGCGGCGCGTACAAATTCATTTATTCGGAGCAGGACCCGTGCCTGCTGTTCGATGTGCACAACGATCCAAAGGAGCGCGAGGAGTTGAGCCAGTCGGCCGACCACCAGCAGCTGTTCGCGGATTTTCTGGCTGAAGCACGGGCCAAATGGGATATACCGGCGATACACCACCAGGTGCTCGCCAGCCAGCGTCGGCGGCGTTTTGTCGCTGAATCGCTGGCACTCGGCAAGCTGAAGAGTTGGGATCACCAGCCGCTGGTAGACGCCAGTCAGCAGTACATGCGCAACCATATCGATTTGGACGATCTGGAGCGCAAGGCACGTTATCCACAACCTTGACCCTGCCAACAACCAAAAAACCAGAGCACACCATCAGGGGAAGTTAATGAAGACGATATCCAGAACACTGGTCATAGGTGTCATGGCGCTGAGCAGCCTTGCCGCTCAAGCTGCCGAGCAGAGCTGCAGCACGGTGAAAATGGCTGATCCGGGCTGGAGCGATATCGCCGCTACCAACGCTATCGCCGGGTTTCTGCTCGACGGCATGGGTTACAAGGCCAAGGTGGATACCCTGGCGGTGCCGATTGCCTACGGCGGGCTCAAGGACGGGCAGATGGATGTCTTTCTGGGTAACTGGATGCCTGCGCAGCAGGGTTTCTACGACAAGTTCGTCGCCACCGGCGATGTCACGCAGCTGTCCAAAAACCTGGAAGGCACTGAGTTCACGCTGGCGGTCCCGGATTATGTCTATGACGCGGGCGTGAAGGATTTCGCCGACCTGAACAAATTCGCCGACAAGTTCAAGAAAAAGGTCTACGGCATCGGCTCTGGCGCACCGGCGAACCTGTCGATTCAGGAAATCATCAAGAAAAACGAATTCGGTCTGGGCGACTGGAAGCTGGTCGAGTCCAGCGAACAAGCGATGCTGGCCGAAGTGCAGCGTAACGTTAAGCGCAAGGAATTCGTGGTGTTCCTGGGCTGGACCCCGCATCCGATGAACGTGCAGATCAAGGGCATGCATTACCTGACCGGTGGCGAGAAATACTTCGGCGCCACCGGCTCGGTCTTCACCCTGACGCGCAAAGGCTATGCCGAAGCCTGCCCGAACGTTGCCAAGTTGCTGACCAACCTGACGTTCACTCAGGACATGGAAAACAGCATCATGGCTGACGTGACGAACAACAAAGTCACCAACGCTACGGCCGTCAAAAGCTGGATCAAAGCCAACCCGGCGGTGCTCGACAAGTGGCTTGATGGCGTGAAAACCATCGATGACAAAGAGGCGCTGGGGGCGGTGAAGGCGAAGTTGTAATCATCCCCGAACCTGTAGGAGCTGCCGAAGGCTGCGAACAGAGGGGTGCCAGAAACACTGCTGTTCGCAGCCTTCGGCAGCTCCTACAGGTATGCTGCATCCTCCGCAATCTTCCAAGAGTGTTTCATGGGTTGGCTCAATCGCCACACATTCCTGCCTTTCCTGGCCTGGCTCCCCCGTCAGACCCGCGCCAGTGTCGGCCGCGATGCATTGGTGGGCTTGAGCGGGGCGATTCTTGCGCTGCCGCAATCCATCGCCTACGCGCTGATCGCCGGTCTGCCGGCCGAATATGGTTTATACGCCGCCATCGTCCCGGTGATGATCGCTTGCCTGTGGGGCTCATCCTGGCACCTGATCTGCGGCCCGACGGCAGCCATCGCTGTGGTGCTTTACGCCAGCATCAGCCCGCTGGCCATACCTGCGAGTCAGGACTACATCACCCTGATTCTATTGCTGACCTTCATCGCCGGGGTGTTCCAGTTATTGCTGGGGATGCTGCGCTTTGGCGCGCTGGTGAATTTCGTTTCCCATTCCGTGGTGCTCGGCTTCACCTTGGGTGCAGCAGTGGTGATCGCCCTGGGGCAGGCCCCCAATCTGATCGGCCTCGACCTGCCAAGCCAGACCACCGCCCTGAAAAGCCTGATGGCGGTGCTGGAGCATCGCGGCGAACTGGACATGCCGTCGCTGCTCCTGGGGCTGTCGACCCTTGGGCTGGGCATAGCCTTGAAGTGGCTGGTACCGCGCTGGCCGACACTGCTCATTACCCTGATCGCCTCCAGCTTGCTGGTCTGGTTATGGCCAGCGATGTTCGGCCACGTGCGAGTGGTCAGTGCCTTTGTCGGGCATCTGCCGCCGCTGAGGCCGCTGCCGCTGGACCTTGAACTGATCCTCAAACTGCTGCCGAGCGCTGTCGCGGTGGGCATGCTCGGGCTGGTCAACAGCCTGTCGATCGCCCGCTCGCTGTCGACCCGCTCGCAACAACTGGTCGACGCCAATCAGGAAGTGCGCGCCCAGGGTGTGTCGAACATGGTCGGCAGCCTGTTTTCCGGTTTCCTGTCGGCCGGCTCATTCACTCGATCCGCGCTAAGTTTCGAAGCGGGTGCGCGCTCGCCAATGGCGGGGATTTTCTCCGCGCTGTGGGTGGCGCTGTTCGCCGTGGCAGGCGCGTCGTTGATTGCGCACATCCCGATCCCGGCGATGGCCGCGTCCATTTTGCTGATCTGCTGGGGGCTGGTGGATCGGCGCGGTATTCGTGCGTTGTTCAGGGTCAGCCGGTCGGAGTTTCTGGTCATGGCCCTGACGTGCGTCGCGACGCTGCTGCTTGAGTTGCAAACGGCCATTTACGCGGGGGTGCTGGCGTCGCTGTTCTTCTACCTCAAGCGCACCTCACAACCCGTGGTGCAGCAGTGGCGCGACGGCGACGAAGAAATTCTCAGGGTGGGTGGCTCGATCTTTTTCGGCGCCAGCCACTATTTGCAGACCCGCTTGCAGCGCACTCAGGGCACGCACGTGGTCATTGAATCGCAGCACATCAACTTCATTGATTACTCAGGCGTCGAGATGCTTCACCAGGAAGCCCGACGCCTGGGGACTCAAGACCGGACCCTGACCTTGCGCGGGGCAAGGCCGCAAGTCATTGAGGAACTGCGCAAGCTGGAAGGGGCGGACAAGTGCCCCATCCGGTTTGAAGACTAACTCGCCAATTGACGACGCAGCTCAGCCAACACCGGTGCTGAATCCGGTCGTACACCGCGCCATAACAGAAACGCCTCTGCAGCCTGTTCGACCAGCATGCCCAGGCCATCCACCGATTGCGCCGCGCCATGCTCAGTGGCCCAGCGGCAGAAGGCGGTTGGCTCGGCGCCGTACATCATGTCGTAGCAGAAGGTTTTACCCGGCTCGATCAGGCTCGGGGAGATTGGCGGCAAGTCGCCTGTGAGGCTGGCGGATGTGGCGTTGATGATGACGTCCACCGATTCTTCCAGCCAGTCGAAACCGCTGGGGAACACCGGCCCCAGGTCTTTGAATTGCTGAGCCAGCAGCTCGGCTTTTTCTACGGTGCGGTTGGCGATTACCAACACTGCCGGGCGCTCGGCCAACAGCGGTTCCAGCGCACCCCGGACGGCGCCGCCCGCACCCAGCAGCAGGACGCGCTTGCCCCGCAGGCTCATGCCGCAATTGACGGTCAGATCCCGAACCAGCCCGGCGCCGTCGGTGTTATCGCCCAGCAACGTGCCATCGGCCAGTTTGCTCAATGTATTGACCGCGCCTGCACGCCTTGCGCGCTCGGTCAGGCTGTCGACCATGCGGAAGGCCTGCTCCTTGAACGGCACTGTCACGTTGGCGCCACGGCCTTCATTGAAAAACGCCTGAGCGAACGCGGTGAAGTCATCCAACGGTGCCAGCGCGGTGCGGTAATCCAGCTGCTGAGCGGTTTGCTCGGCGAACAGGCCATGAATCAGCGGGGATTTGCTGTGGCCGATGGGGTTGCCGAAGACGACGTAGTGGTCCATTGGAGTTCCTGGAACATGGTGTTGTATGTGAACGCCGACCTGTGGGAGCGACCGGGGTGATGCATTTCAAATCAAAATGGGGTGGCTTTACCCCAACGCCAACCAATCCCGATCCTGTAAGAAATACTCGGTCAGGCGCGCTTCTTCGCTGCCTGGAACGGCTTTCCAGTCGTAGCCCCAACGGACTTGCGGCGGCAGCGACATGAGGATCGATTCGGTACGTCCGCCCGACTGCAGGCCGAACAACGTGCCGCGGTCGTAGACCAGGTTGAACTCCACGTAGCGCCCACGGCGGAACTCCTGAAACTCGCGCTGCTCCACGGTATAAGCCGCAGCCTTGCGACGCCGCACGATGGGCAGGTAGGCGTCGACAAACGCGTCGCCAATGGCGCGGATGAACGCGAAACTGGTGTCAAAATCCCACTGGTTCACATCATCGAAAAACAGGCCGCCGATGCCGCGCGGCTCGTTGCGATGCTTGAGGTGAAAGTAGGTATCGCACCAGGCTTTATAGCGTGGGTAAACGTCCGCACCGAAAGGCGCGCAGGCCTGTTCGGCAACCCTGTGCCAATGGATGCAGTCTTCTTCGACGCCATAGTAGGGCGTCAGGTCAAACCCGCCGCCAAACCACCAGACCGGCTCTTCGCCTTCTTTTTCAGCAATGAAGAACCGCACGTTGGCGTGAGAGGTCGGCACATGAGGATTGTGCGGGTGGATCACCAGCGACACACCGAGCGCCTCGAAACCACGGCCCGCCAGCTCAGGTCGATGGGCGCTGGCCGAAGGTGGCAGGCTCGTGCCGAACACGTGGGAGAAGTTCACGCCGCCTTTTTCGATCACCGCGCCGTTTTCCACCACGCGGGTACGACCGCCGCCGCCCGCCGGGCGAGTCCAGGCGTCTTCGACAAACACAGCGTTGCCGTCTTCCTGTTCCAGGGCGGCGCAAATCCGGTCTTGCAGATCGAGCAGGTAGGCTTTGACAGCCTCAGTGCGGCTAGAAGACATGGCGATCCTTTGAAACTGACTGCAAAAGGCTGAGGCCCCTGAGGGATCGGGGGCGCAACAAAATTGTGGCGTAGCATAACAGCTCCCGCCGAGCCTCCGCAGTTGACGAAGATCAAGCGAAGGAGTCCGATAGGGCCTTTCACCTTATTGTTTCGAGTGATCACGGAGAGAGCAAATGGCAAAGCGTATCCAGTTCAGCACCATCGGTGGACCGGAAGTCCTTGAGTATGTGGACTTCGAACCTGCCGCGCCGGGCCCACAGGAAGTACGGGTGAGCAACAAGGCAATCGGCCTGAACTTCATCGAAACCTATTTCCGCAGCGGCCTGTATCCGGTGCCTTCGCTACCTTCGGGCCTGGGCAACGAAGGGGCGGGCATCGTCGATGCCGTCGGCAGCGAAGTGACCCGCTTCAAAGTGGGCGATCGCGTGGCCTATGGCACCGGCCCGCTGGGCAGCTATAGCGAGCTGCATACCCTGCCGCAAGCCAATCTGGTGCATTTGCCCGATGCGATCAGCTTCGAACAAGCCGCCGCCGTCATGCTCAAAGGCCTGACCGTGCAGTACTTGCTACGCCAGACTTACGACGTCAAAGCGGGCGAGACTATTTTGTTCCACGCCGCTGCCGGCGGCGTCGGTTCGCTGGCCTGCCAATGGGCCAGCGCGCTGGGTGCCAAGGTGATCGGCACCGTGAGTTCCGCCGAGAAGGCCGCGCATGCCAAGGCACTGGGCGCCTGGGAAACCATCGACTACAGCCATGAAGACGTGGCCAAGCGCGTGCTGGAGCTGACCGACGGCAAGAAATGCCCGGTGGTGTATGACGGCGTGGGGCAGGATACCTGGACCACCTCGCTCGATTGCTTGGCGCCGCGCGGTTTGCTGGTGAGTTTCGGTAATGCGTCCGGGCCGGTAGCCGGTGTGAACCTGGGGATTCTAGCCAGTAAAGGTTCGTTGTACGTGACCCGCCCGACACTGGGCAGCTACGCCAACAACCCGGAAAACCTGCAGGCCATGGCGGATGAGCTGTTCGCGATGCTGGCCAGCGGCAAGATCAAGGTCGATGACATCCAGCAGTACCCGCTCAAGGATGCGGCCAAGGCACAGACCGAACTGTCCGCCCGCCGTACCGTTGGGTCGAGCATTCTGATTCCTTGATGAAATAGCCGGCCCCATTTGCAGGACCGGCTTGGCCGGCCCTGCGGGGTTAGATGCCCCCTGTGGGAGCGAATTTATTCGCGAAGGCAATGTTAAGGCCGATAAAAATGTTTCGGATGTACCGGCCTCTTCGCGAATGAATTCGCTCCCACAGGTTCAGCGCCAACGGGGGCAACCTCAACCCGCCCGAACAACCTGCCCGGTCGCCACATCCCGTATCGTGCTCGGATTACGGCGGCCACCCAGGTTGCCACCCAGCACGGCATCAATCTGCCCGCGGAAATACTGCTCGACGCGGATCCGCGTGCGGGCTGCCGGGCGACCTGCGGGGTTGGCTGAGGTAGAAATCAATGGCCCGACCAGCGCACACAGTTCACGCACTGTCGGGTGATCACTGACCCGCAACGCGACGGTTTCATGAATCCCGGTGACCCACTCAGGCAACAGGTTCTGGTGCGGAACCAGCCAGGTATTGGGCCCAGGCCAGGTGCTGGCCATGCGGTCGAGCCACAACTCCGGGAAATCCTCGAACAGAAAGTCGAACTGCCGAATGTTGTCGGCAACCATAATCAGGCCCTTATCCACAGGCCGCGACTTGATCGCCAGCAAGCGGTAGACCGCCTCTTCATCCCAAGGATCACAGCCCAGCCCCCATACCGCTTCGGTTGGGTAGGCAATTACCGCACCGGCGCGAATCTCGCGAGCGGCTTGTTGCACACGCCAACTGCTGATCATTTGCACTCTCCGCTAAACATTGCCGGCAGTTTACCCTCAGGGCGTACACGCAAACCATCGTCCCGCTTCACACGCCACACGCCCCTCGAGTTCCAGCTCAGTGAGCGCCGCCAACACTTTCGGCAACGCCCAGCCGCTAGAGTGAGCAAGGCCTTCGCTGGTGTGAGGCGCGGCATGCAACAGCGCCAGCATTGGATGCCTGAAGGCGGGCTCCGACGCTGTCACATCAGGCGCCACCACTTGCCAGCCACGCAGCGCCTCAAGAATGTGTTGCACGGTTTCGACCAACACCGCGCCGTCGCGGATCAACTGATGGCAACCTCGGGCCCCAGGGTGATGAATCGAGCCGGGAATGGCGTAGACCTCACGGCCTTGCTCAGCCGCCAGCCGTGCAGTGATAAGCGAACCACTGGCGACGCTGGCTTCGACCACCAGCACCCCGAGAGACAAACCACTGATGATTCTGTTGCGACGCGGGAAGTTACTGGCGTTGGGGCCGGCGTCCAGCGGGAACTCGGAAACGACCGCGCTGCCCTGATCAATCATCCGCTGCGCCAAGGACCGATGCCGCTGTGGATAAAGTTTTTCGAGGCCGGTGCCCAGCACGCCGATTGTAGAGCCTCCCACGTCCAGAGCCCCCTGATGCGCAGCACCGTCGATGCCCAACGCCAGACCACTGGTAATCACAAATCCAGCGCTCGCCAGACTTTTGGCAAACGCATTGGCGGTATCCAGGCCCGGACGTGACGCGCGACGGCTACCGACCATGCCTAACTGTGGGCGATCAAGGATGGTGGCGTTGCCTGCAACGAATAACAACGGAGGAGGGTCGGGGATTTCCGCGAGCAGAGCGGGGTAGTCCGGATCGTCCCACATCAGCAAATGCTGGCCCGGACGCTCTAACCAGGCCAATGCGGCGCTTGCACCGTCACGCACTAGCGGGTCGCGGCGAGCCTCGGCGCTGGCCGTCGGCAGGCCCAGCGCACGCCAGGCGCTGGCCGGTGCGCTCAAGGCGGCCGAGGCCGATCCGAACGCATTGATGAGCTTCACGAAGCGCTTGGAGCCCACCTCCGGCAAGCGATGCAAGCGCAGACGCGCTTCCAGTTCTGCAGGCGAAGGGGCAGCTTTTTCGAACAGCGGCATGAGATCTTCCTTGATCCGTAGCACACCAAAATCGGTGGCCTATCCTGTGGATAACTCTGTTAACAACAATTTGATAACTGGTTCTGCGCTGACCAAAATCTGTATCAATTCTGCAACATGGCGTCAGGGGTTTCGCACCTTGTCCAGGACCGCCAGAGAACGGTTGGCATTGAGCACCAGGCCGTAGCTGAGTTTTTCGTAAGTGCGGAAAATCATCAGCAGCCCGGAGCGCTCGTCAGGAATTTTGACTTGTTCACCGGTGATGCGATCCCGGACAGTCTCGCCGGTCTTGTAGATCGCGAGCACATTGCCTTCGGCCAGGCCGTCACGCTTGCCACGGTCGACCGTTACTACGTCAAACACGCCAATCTGGTTGACGCCGCGCGGCACATCAATGATCAGGCCTTCGATGGGAGCTTGCGGGGAGCTGGGCATGAACGTCGAAGTGATCGGCCGTTCTTCACTGCTGAACAGGCGATCACCCAGGCGAATTTCCTGATTGGAGCGCTGCAGCGTCAAGGTCGACATGTCACCTTCGCTGGCAACGATTTCCCCGCCGCCTACGTCATCGGCGTTGATGCCCAGCACTTCGTTGGTCACCGGGTCGATGTAAGTCTTGCCCTTGCGGAAGATGCCATACACGGTGTGCTCGGGCTGAAAAGTGCCACGGGCATAGATGCGATCGCCGATTCCGCTCAGCACTCGTTCGGCTTCGCCCGCCACGATGTACGGAGCTCTCTCGAACTGCTCGGGGGTGTCGACGATCCGGTTGCTGAGCAGAAACGCATTGATTGCGCCCAACGGAATGGTCGGCACTGCCTCGACCATAGGCGTGCTGCGCACCTGTGGCGACAGCTTGATCGTGCCTCGCGATGCGCCTCGGTTGAGGGTGACACGTGGCTGGCCATCGACGTAGCTGAGCAACAATGTGTCGCCGGGGTAGATCAGATCAGGGTCGTGGACCTGCGGGTTGGCGCGCCAGATCTCCTGCCATTTCCAGGGTTCACTGAGGAATTTTCCAGAAATATCCCAAAGCGTGTCACCGGCGACCACGGTGTAAGTCTGTGGATGGCCTTCCCTGAGCTGCACCTGCGCCTGCACAAGACCGGTCGCGGCCAATAGCAGCAGGGCGAGTAGTGATTTCCTCATGCGGTGAATCCCTTTATCATGTTGCTTCGCGTGAACATAGAGTCTTAGCAGGCTCGAATTAAAAAAATGGTTGCCCCGCTTGGACGTCCAACCCTGGCAGCCGATTTTGACTTTACCCTACAAGTGCAGCTCTTACGTATATGGCTATCCTAAACATTCTCGAGTTTCCCGATTCGCGCCTGCGCACCATCGCCAAGCCGGTGTCCGTAGTAGACGACGGCATTCGCCAATTGGTCGATGACATGTTTGAAACCATGTATGAAGCGCCAGGTATCGGGCTGGCCGCCACTCAGGTCAATGTGCACCAACGCGTGGTGGTCATGGACCTCAGCGAAGACCGCAGCGAGCCTCGGGTTTTCATCAACCCGCAGATTGAAACCCTGACCGACGAGATGGACCAGTACCAGGAAGGTTGTCTTTCTGTGCCGGGCTTCTACGAAAACGTCGATCGCCCGCAGAAGATTCGTATCAAGGCATTGGACCGCGACGGCAAGCCCTACGAGGAAATCGCCGAAGGGTTGCTGGCCGTGTGCATCCAGCACGAATGCGATCACCTGAACGGCAAGCTGTTCGTCGATTACCTGTCCAACCTCAAACGCGACCGAATCAAGAAAAAGCTCGAAAAACTGCATAAGCAGAATGCTTGATTCCTTCCGGGCTGTAGGAGCTGCCGCAGGCTGCGAACGACCGGGGACCGGTCGCCATTGCCAATGTTGCTGAAGGTTGTCCCAACCTTATCGCAGCCTTCGGCAGCTCCTACAGTTCAAATTGCCCCTTCCCAACGAGAAGCCCATGACTGAGCCACTGCGCATCGTCTTCGCCGGCACCCCTGAATTTGCCGCCGAACACCTCAAGGCCTTGCTCGACAGCCCTCACGAAATTATCGCGGTCTACACCCAGCCTGATCGCCCGGCAGGTCGTGGACAGAAGCTGATGCCCAGCCCGGTCAAACAATTGGCCGCGCAACATGACATCCCTGTGATGCAGCCGCCGACCTTGCGCGACGCAACAGCCCAGGCTGAACTGGCCGCCCTCAAGCCGGACTTGCTGGTGGTGGTCGCCTACGGGCTGATCCTGCCGCAAGTAGTGCTGGATATTCCGCGCCTGGGCTGCATCAACAGCCACGCTTCATTGCTGCCACGCTGGCGCGGAGCGGCGCCGATCCAGCGCGCCGTGCAGGCGGGCGATGCCGAAAGCGGTGTGACCGTGATGCGCATGGAACTGGGCCTGGACACCGGGCCGATGCTGCTCAAGGCCGTGACCCCGATTACTGCTGAAGATACCGGCGGCACCTTGCATGATCGTCTGGCGGAGCTGGGCCCACCAGCTGTGTTGCAAGCCATTGCCGGTCTGGCAGACGGCACGCTGGTTGGCGAAATTCAGGACGACAGCCTCGCGACTTACGCACACAAGCTCAACAAAGACGAAGCCCGCATCGACTGGAGCCGCCCGGCCGATGAGCTTGAGCGCCTGGTTCGCGCCTTCAATCCATGGCCGATCTGCCACAGCACACTCAATGGAGAAGCGCTCAAAGTGCTGGCCGCAAATCTAGCCCCAAATCTAGCCGGAATGCAGGGCGCACCGGGAGCCATTCTTGAGGCAAGCAAAGACGGCTTGCTCGTGGCCTGTGGCGTCGGCGCTCTGCGTCTGACTCGCCTGCAATTGCCCGGCGGCAAGCCGCTGAATTTCACTGACCTGTTCAACAGCCGTCGCGAGAAGTTCGCCATCGGCACCGTGCTGGGCCACCAGGAAGCGGCGCAATGAACCCGCGCCTGGCCGCCGCCAAGGCTCTGGCCGCTGTCCTCAGCGGTAAGGCTTCGCTGAACAGTTCGCTGCCTACACAGCTGGACAAGGTTGAACTGCGCGATCGCGGCCTGACCCAGGACCTGGCGTTCGGCACCGCCCGCTGGCAGCCGCGTCTTTCCGCGCTGGCCGCCAAGCTGCTGCAAAAACCCTTCAAGGCAGCCGACGCCGACGTTGAAGCCTTGTTACTGGTGGGTTTGTATCAGTTGCTGTATTCGCGCATTCCGGCTCACGCTGCGATTGGCGAAACCGTCGGTTGCGCCGACAAGCTGAAAAAGCCTTGGGCCAAGGCATTGCTCAACGCCGTACTGCGCCGCGCCCAGCGCGAAAGCGAAGCGCTGCTGGCAGAGCTGGAACACGATCCTGTGGTGCGTACCGCTCACCCGCGCTGGCTGCAAAAAGCCTTGAAGGCGGCGTGGCCTGAACAATGGGAAGCGATTTGCGCCGCCAACAACGCGCATCCGCCTATGATCCTGCGGGTCAATCGTCGGCATAACAGCCGCGATCAATACCTTGAATTGCTGCGTGGTGCCGAGATTGAAGCGGTCGGCTGCACCTTCAGCCAGGACGGCATTCTGCTCGCCGAACCTTGCGACGTGCGCAGCCTGCCGGGCTTCGCCGACGGCTGGATCAGCGTGCAGGATGAAGCCGCGCAACTGGCGGCCGACCTGCTCGAGCTCGCCCCAGGCCAACGGGTGCTGGACGCTTGCTGCGCGCCGGGCGGCAAGACTTGCCACCTGATGGAGGTGCAACAGGATCTGTCCGGCGTGGTGGCCGTGGATCTGGAAGCCAAACGTCTGGTCCGAGTACGGGAAAACCTCGAACGCCTGGGCCTGAGCGCCGAACTGATCGCTGCTGACGCCCGGGACACCAAAGCATGGTGGGATGGCAAACCGTTCCAGCGCATCCTGCTGGATGCACCCTGCTCGGCTACCGGCGTGATCCGTCGCCATCCGGACATCAAGCTGACCCGTCAGGCGGATGACATTCCCGCCCTGGCCGCGCTGCAAGGCGAACTGCTTGATGCCCTTTGGCCGACCTTGCAGGTGGGCGGCATACTTTTATATGCCACGTGCTCGACGCTGCCGATGGAAAATACCGACGTCATCGAAGCGTTCCTGGCCCGCACCTCGGGTGCTCGTGAGCTGGACATCGCCGGGCAACTGGGCCAACAACCCCCAGGCCTGAAACAACCTCACGGCCGCCAGTTGCTGGCACAGGAAGACGGGCATGACGGGTTTTATTACGCCAAACTGATCAAGATCGCGGGTTGAGCAGGACTGGCCATTATTGGGCTGAATGCCCCCTCTGTGGGACCGGCTTTAGCCGGGAAGGGGCCGGAACAACCGGTACATTTGCTTCATAAGAAATGCCGCCTTCCCGGCTAAAGCCGGTCCCACAAAAACAAAGCATTCCGCCGCCTCAAGGAGCAACCGTTTGAAAATCATCATCCTCGGCGCAGGGCAGGTTGGCGGTACGCTGGCTGAGCATTTGGCCAGCGAAGCCAACGACATCACTGTGGTCGACACCGATGGCGACCGGTTGCGCGATCTGGGCGATCGCCTGGACATCCGAACGGTACAGGGTCGTGGCTCGTTCCCCACGGTACTGCGTCAGGCCGGGGCGGACGATGCCGACATGCTGGTGGCCGTCACCAACAGTGACGAAACCAACATGGTGGCCTGCCAGGTCGCCTACACCCTGTTCCACACGCCGACCAAGATCGCCCGGGTGCGAGAAGCCGCGTACCTGACCCGTGCCGGTCTGTTCGACAACGACGCGATCCCGGTAGATGTGCTGATCAGCCCCGAGCAGGTGGTGACCAACTACATCAAGCGTCTGATCGAGTACCCAGGTTCGCTGCAGGTGATCGACTTCGCCGGGGGCAAAGCCCAACTGGTCGCGGTGAAGGCGTATTACGGCGGGCCTCTGGTAGGCCAGCAACTGCGTCAATTGCGTGAACACATGCCGAATGTCGATATGCGTGTGGCCGCTATTTTCCGCCGCGACCGGCCGATCATGCCCCAGGGCGATACGGTCATCGAAGCGGACGACGAAGTGTTCTTCATCGCCGCCAAGGCCGACATTCGCGCGGTCATGAGTGAGATGCGCAGGCTGGATGAAAACTACAAGCGCATCGTGATTGCCGGAGGCGGGCACATCGGCGAGCGGTTGGCTGAGGCAATCGAAAGCCGTTATCAGGTCAAGATCATCGAGATGAACCCGGCTCGCTGCCGCTACCTGTCGGAATCGCTGAACAGTACGGTGGTGTTGCAGGGCAGCGCGTCGGATCGCGATTTGCTGATGGAAGAGAACATCGCCAACACCGATCTGTTCCTGGCGCTGACCAACGACGACGAAGCGAACATCATGTCGTCGCTGCTGGCCAAACGGCTTGGCGCGCGCAAGGTGATGACCATCATCAACAACCCGGCCTATGTGGATCTGGTGCAAGGCGGGGAGATCGACATCGCCGTCAGCCCGCAGCTGGCAACCATCGGCACCTTGCTGGCCCACGTGCGACGCGGCGATATCGTCAGCGTGCACTCACTGCGCCGAGGCGCGGCGGAGGCAATCGAGGTGGTGGCCCACGGCGACCCGAAATCCAGCAAGGTGATTGGCCGCGCCATCAAAGACATCGCCCTGCCGTCGGGCACCACCATCGGCGCCATCATCCGCGCCGACGAAGTCCTCATTGCCCACGACGCAACCGTGATCGAATCCGGCGACCACGTGATCATGTTCCTGGTGGACAAGAAGTACATTCGTGATGTGGAGCGGCTGTTTCAGGTTGGGTTGAGTTTTTTCTGAATCCGCCTGGATACTGGACTGAAATGAGATCCACTGTGGGAGGTCAGGCAGATCGCATTCGCTGACCTTCGCAGCCAATGCCGCTTCTCCAGTCAGTTCAACAATCCCAGCGCGGCGAATAACCTGTGGGAGCGAGCTTGCTCGCGAAGGCGGCCGTACAGCCGATGCATCTCTGCCGAATGTACCGGCCCTTTCGCGAATGAATTCGCTCCCACAAAAGCCTGCATTTGCAGCGGGACAGTGAGGCGCCTGAAGCCGGTGCCTTAGGTTAATCAATACCAGCGCGCTTCCCCCGCCGGGCGTTTCTTGAAGCGCTTCATGGTCCACATGTACTGGCTTGGATAGGCCCGCACATACTTCTCGACCACCTGGCTCATGGCCGCCGCCGAGGTTTCGGTATCGGTGCTGTACATGGCCTCAGGCGCAGCCTCCAGCACCACTTTGTAGCCCGACCCATCCGGCAGGCGCATGGCGTGCAGGAATACACCGACTGCTTTGCCACCTGCCAGCATATTCGGTACGAATTTACTGGTCAGGGCCGTGGTAGCGAAAAACGGCACGAAGATCCCTGCTGATTCAGCGGGCTCCGGGTCTGCCGGAATGCCCACCGAGCCGCCTTTGCGCACTTCCTTGATGACACTGAGAATGCCTTCCTTGGTGGACGCCGCCACCCGGTTGCCCAATTGCACGCGCTGTTTGCGCAGCAGGTCATCGACCGCTTTGAGCTTGGGCGGACGATAGAAAATGATCGGTTTGCACTGACTGCAATAGAAGTGGTTCAACACCTCCCAGTTACCCAAGTGGCTGGTGATGCCGACCACGCCTTTACCCGAGGCCAGCGCTTCCTTGAGCACGTCGAGGCCTTCGACTTCGCGGACCAGGTCGATGGATTTCTGGGCCGGCCAGATCCACGCGCAAGCGCTTTCGGTCAGGGTCTTGCCGATGTCCATCAGGCTGCGACCCACCAGACGCTCACGCTCGGCGGGATCCATTTCCGGGAAACACTTGGCCAGGTTGATGCGCGCAACTTCTCGCGAACGGTTCGGCAGCTTCCACATCAGCCAGCCAATGCCCGCACCGGCCCACTGCACAACGCGCCAGGGCAACAAGGCAAACAGTCGCAACGCGCCCACCATGAGGGCACCTTTAAACTTTTCCACAGATCACTCCCTAAAACTCAAGGCGGCCATTGTAACCATCAGCGAGTCAAAACCGCGTATCGATCACAATCCACCGTATGGTCCATGACCATGCCGCTGGACTGCATGTAGGCGTAGCAGATGGTGGGGCCGACAAAGGTAAAGCCGGCTTTCTTCAAAGCTTTGCTCATGGCCTCGGCCTCTGGCGTGATGGCCGGGACTTCACTGCGGTCCTTGAAATGATTGACCTTCTGCTCGCCACCTACGAACGACCAGAGAAAGCCCACCGGATCCTCAAACTTCAGCCACGCCTGAGCGTTACGCCGGGCTGCATTGAGCTTGAGGCGATTGCGGATAATGCCCGGCTCCTGCATCAACTGTTCGATATCGGCGTCGGTCATGGCGGCAATCCGATGAACGTCAAAACCGAACATGACCTCGCGATAACGGGCGCGCTTTTTCAAAACCGTAATCCATGAAAGCCCCGCCTGGAACCCTTCGAGCAAAAGCAACTCGAAGAGCTTCTGCGCATCGCGCAACGGCACGCCCCACTCCTGATCGTGATAATCGATGTAAATCGGCTCTTCGTTGCACCAAAAGCAGCGTGGCATAGGGCTCCCAAGGGTGGAGGTGCGGCCGAATCGGGTATACTCCCGCTCTTTAAATCGCAGCCCCAGTACAGGTGAATTTCGTGAGCCAGCCTACGCCAGCCGTGCGTACCTTCCAAGACTTGATCCTCGCCCTCCAGCAATACTGGGCCGAGCAAGGTTGCGTGGTACTTCAGCCCTACGATATGGAAGTAGGCGCCGGCACTTTCCACACCGCCACGTTTCTGCGCGCCGTTGGCCCGGAAACCTGGAACGCCGCCTACGTCCAGCCAAGCCGCCGCCCTACTGACGGCCGTTATGGCGAAAACCCGAACCGTCTGCAGCATTACTACCAGTTCCAGGTGGTGCTCAAGCCGAACCCGGACAACTTTCAGGAGTTGTACCTGGGCTCCCTGAAGCACGTCGGCCTGGACCCACTGGTCCACGACGTGCGCTTCGTAGAAGACAACTGGGAATCGCCGACTCTGGGCGCCTGGGGTCTGGGCTGGGAAATCTGGCTCAACGGCATGGAAGTCTCGCAGTTCACTTACTTCCAGCAGGCGGGTGGTATCGAGTGCTATCCGGTCACTGGCGAAATCACCTACGGCCTGGAACGTCTGGCCATGTACCTGCAGAACGTCGACTCGGTCTATGACCTGGTCTGGGCTGACGGTCCATTCGGCCGCGTGACCTACGGCGATGTGTTCCACCAGAACGAAGTGGAGCAATCGACCTACAACTTCGAACACGCCAACGTCGACAAACTGTTCGAACTGTTCGATTTCTACGAGAGCGAAGCCAAGCGCCTGATCGAACTTGATCAGCCGCTGCCACTGCCGAGCTACGAAATGGTGTTGAAGGCTTCCCATACCTTCAACCTGCTCGATGCCCGCCGCGCTATTTCGGTCACCGCTCGCCAGCAGTACATCCTGCGCGTGCGCACCCTGGCGCGTTCGGTGGCTCAGGCTTATCTGATGGCTCGCGCCAAGCTGGGCTTCCCGATGGCGCCGCCTGATCTACGAGACGAAGTATTGGCCAAGCTGGAGGCGCAACAATGAGTGCTCAAGATTTCCTGGTTGAACTGGGCACCGAAGAGCTGCCACCCAAAGCGCTCAATACCCTGGCCGACGCATTTCTGGCCGGTATCGAAAAAGGCCTGCAGGCTGCAGGCCTGACCTACAGCGCCAAGCAGGTTTACGGCGCACCGCGTCGTCTGGCTGTCTTGATCACTGACCTGTCCACGCAGCAGCCCGATCGCAGCGTCAACCTCGATGGCCCGCCACGTCAGGCAGCTTTCGATGCTGAAGGCAATCCGACTCAGGCGGCCCTGGGCTTCGCCAAGAAGTGCGGCGTTGATCTGAGCGAAATCGATCAGAGCGGCCCAAAGCTGCGCTACAGCCAGAGCATCGCCGGTAAGCCCACCGCAAGCCTGCTGCCGACCATTGTCGAAGACTCCCTGAACGACCTGCCGATTCCCAAGCGTATGCGCTGGGGTGCCCGCAAAGAAGAGTTCGTGCGTCCGACCCAATGGCTGGTCATGTTGTTCGGCGATCAAGTGATCGACTGCACGATTCTGGCCCAGACCGCTGGCCGCGATTCCCGTGGTCACCGCTTCCATCATCCGGAAAGCGTGCGCATCACTTCGCCTGCCAGCTACCTGAGCGATCTGCGCAGCGCTTATGTATTGGCTGATTTCAACGAGCGGCGTCTGCTGATCACCAAGCGCATCGAAGAGTTGGCGACCCAGTACGAAGGCACCGCCATCGTGCCGCCGAGCCTGTTGGATGAAGTGACGTCGCTGGTCGAATGGCCGGTGCCGCTGGTGTGTTCTTTCGAAGAGCGCTTCCTTGAAGTGCCGCAGGAAGCACTGATCACCACCATGCAGGACAACCAGAAGTATTTCTGCCTGCTGGATGCCGAAGGCAAATTGCTGCCGCGCTTCATTACCGTGGCTAACATCGAAAGCAAGGACCCGCAGCAGATCGTCCTGGGGAACGAGAAAGTCGTCCGCCCACGTCTCACTGACGCCGAGTTCTTCTTCAAGCAGGACAAGAAGCAAAAGCTGGAAACGTTTAACCAGCGCCTGCAGAACGTGGTATTCCAGGCTCAACTGGGCAGCGTTTACGACAAGGCTGAGCGGGTTTCCAAGCTGGCGGCCTTCATTGCCCCACGCATCGGCGGCGATGCTCAACGCGCTGCTCGCGCGGGCCTGCTGTCCAAGTGCGACCTGGCTACCGAGATGGTCGGCGAATTCCCGGAAATGCAGGGCATTGCCGGTTACTACTACGCCAAGGCTGACGGCGAGGCAGAAGATGTCGCGCTGGCGCTGAACGAGCAGTACATGCCGCGTGGTGCTGGCGCTGAGCTGCCAACCACCCTGACCGGTGCGGCGGTCGCCATTGCGGACAAGCTGGACACCTTGGTCGGCATCTTCGGTATCGGCATGCTGCCCACCGGCAGTAAAGACCCGTACGCTTTGCGTCGCGCAGCATTGGGCATTCTCCGGATTCTGATCGAGAAGCAGCTGGACCTGGACCTGATCGAAACCGTGAAATTCGCGGTCGCTCAGTTCGGTGCCAAGGTCAAAGCCGCCGGCTTGTCGGAGCAGGTCCTGGAGTTCGTCTTCGACCGCCTACGTGCGCGTTATGAAGATGAAGGCGTCGAGGTTGCTGTCTACCTGTCGGTTCGGGCTCTGCAGCCAGGTTCGGCGTTGGACTTCGACCAGCGCGTTCAGGCGGTTCAGGCCTTCCGCAAACTGCCCGAAGCTGCAGCGCTGGCAGCGGTGAACAAGCGCGTATCGAACCTGCTCGGCAAAGCGGAGGGCAACATTGCCCAGACCGTTGAGCCCAAGTACTTCGACAATGCCAACGAGTTCTCCCTGTACTCGGCGATCACGCAGGCTGACCAAGCGGTACAACCGATGGCAGAAGCGCGTCAGTACGCTGAAACTCTGGCGCGTCTTGCGGCCTTGCGTGAACCTGTCGATGCTTTCTTCGAAGCCGTGATGGTCAACGCTGAGGACGCCAACGTCCGTGCCAACCGGTATGCGTTGCTGGCTCGTCTGCGCGGCCTGTTCCTGGGCGTGGCTGACATTTCGCTGCTGGGCTGAAGAAGGGGCGTAGTGTGAAGTTGCTGATCCTTGATCGGGACGGAGTGATCAACCATGACTCCGACGCTTATATAAAGTCGGTAGAGGAGTGGATTCCAATCCCCGGCTCGATCGAGGCCATCGCGCAACTGTGCAAGGCCGGCTGGACGGTAGCTGTCGCCACCAATCAGTCCGGCATCGCCCGCGGCTATTACGACCTTCCCACCCTCGATGCCATGCATGCGCGCTTGCGTGCGCTGGTGGCAGAGCAGGGCGGTGAGGTGGGGTTGATCGTCTACTGCCCTCACGGCCCGGACGAAGGCTGCGATTGCCGCAAGCCCAAGCCCGGGATGCTGCACACCATCGCCAACCACTATCAGGTGGATCTGGCGGGTCTATGGTTTGTAGGTGACAGTAGCAGTGACCTGAAGGCTGCGCTGGCCGTCGACTCACAACCGGTTTTGGTAAAAACCGGCAAAGGTGAGAAGACCATGGCTGGCACGCTGCCCGCCAACACCTTGGTATTTGACGATCTTGCGGCGGTTGCCGCAGAACTTATCCACAAAAGCGCAGTGCCAGCCTGACTGGCGGTGCGTCTGATTGAACGGGCTTTAGCCCGTACGGTAAAACTAGCTATGTCGATCATGCAGGCAATCAGAACCTTTTTCTTTTACCTGCTGCTGGGCACCAGTTCGTTGCTGTGGTGCACGCTGAGTTTCTTTATCGCGCCGTTCCTGCCATTCCGCGCTCGCTACCGCTTCATTAACGTCTACTGGTGCCGTTGCGCGCTGTGGCTGACGCGGGTGTTTCTCAACATCAAAGTTGAAGTCACCGGCCAGGAAAACGTCCCGCAAACACCCTGTGTGATCATCTCCAACCACCAGAGCACTTGGGAAACCTTCTTCCTGTCCGCGCACTTTCAACCCTTGAGCCAGGTGCTCAAGCGTGAGCTGCTATACGTGCCGTTCTTTGGTTGGGCCATGGCCATGCTGCGTCCTATCGCCATCGACCGTGACAACCCCAAGGCCGCCCTCAAACAGATCGCCAAGAAGGGTGATGAGCTGTTGAAAGACGGCGTCTGGGTTCTGATCTTTCCCGAAGGTACGCGCGTACCGTTTGGCCAGGTGGGCAAGTTCTCCAGAGGGGGTACTGCTTTGGCAGTCAACGCAGACCTGCCGGTATTGCCCATCGCTCACAACGCTGGCAAATACTGGCCGAAAGAGGGCTGGGGGAAAAAACCAGGCACCATCCAGGTAGTTATCGGTGAACCCATGTACGCAGAAGGTACCGGGCCCCGTGCTATTGCTGCACTGAATGATCGCGTCCAGGCCTGGAATGAAGACACCCAGAAGGCGCTGGGATCAATCGCTGTGCCTGTCACGCACAACGAAGAAGCTGCCATCTGAGTTTTGTGGATAACCTGTGCACTGTTTTTGATTTATCGTTGAAAAACGCGCTCAAAGCCTTGGTTTCATTGCTTATTTCGGAACCTCATTAAAGCGCCAATAAAGTGCATAAGTTTTTATGAGCGTCTAGAACCGACCTTTCATGGTCGGTTTTTTTATGGCCGCTTTTTGGCTAACGGCTGGCACGTTGAGTGGGGGTAGGTGGGTCGAGCAACACGCAATGTGCGAGCGGATTAGACCCGTGGGCGGAGGCACTTTTCTCGAATGCAGTCGAAACGCAAAGCCCCAACTCGATGAAGCGAACCTCATTACTTCAGCTCTTTGCGGCATCCACATACTCACTCGCCAGTGCGGCGCACATGCTGTCACCTGACGTGATGAACCAGTAATCCCAATATCCGCTTGCTCATCATTAACCAGCCGGGAGGAGGGAGGTCGCAGGGTAAAGTCTGAACCTTAGGGCAGAGTTAATCGACTATCTAATATGAAGCTCAATGCGCAGATTTAAGTCCACAACGTTCCACGTGGAACACCGCTGTGCTCAACTCCCTTAGCGCTGTCCAGGAACAAAAAACCCCGGCTCGCGGGCCGGGGTTTTTGTTTTCGCTTCGCTGAAAGCGCTTAGAAGTCCAGGTTGGAGACCGCCAAGGCGTTGCTCTCAATGAAGTCACGACGAGGCTCTACAGCATCGCCCATCAAGGTGTTGAAGATCTGGTCTGCACCGATTGCATCTTCAATCGTCACCTTGAGCATCCGGCGAACCGATGGGTCCATGGTGGTTTCCCACAGCTGGTCTGGGTTCATTTCGCCCAGACCTTTATAGCGCTGGATGGTGTGACGCTTGGTGCTTTCTGCCATCAACCACGCCAAGGCTTCCTTGAACTCGTTGACCGGCTTCTTGCGTTCGCCACGCTGCACATAAGCGCCTTCTTCCAACAAGGTGCTGATTTGCAAGCCAAGGGCAGTGACGGTTTTGTAGTCGTTACTGCCGAAGAAGTCGCGGTTGAACGTGACGTAGTTGGACAGGCCATGGGAGATCAGTTCGACCTCTGGCAACCATACGTTACGTTCACGGTCTTCACGCAGACTGGCTTTGTATACCAGGCCGGACTTCTCACCCACACGCAGGCGAGCGTCAAACAGCGCCAACCAGGCTTGCATGCCTTCGTGATCCGACAGCTGCTCCAGGGACACAGGCGGCAGGTATACGAAGTGCTCGGTCAGTTCCTGAGGGTACAAGCGCGACAGACGCTTGAGGGTCTTCATGACCATGCGGAAATCGTTAACCAGACGCTCAAGGGCTTCACCGGAAATGCCTGGGGCATCTTCGTTGAGGTGCAGGCTGGCATCCTCCAGAGCCGACTGCGTCATGTACTCTTCCATGGCGTCGTCGTCTTTGATGTACTGCTCTTGCTTGCCTTTCTTAACCTTGTAGAGCGGCGGCTGAGCGATGTAGATATAACCACGCTCGATCAACTCAGGCAGCTGACGGAAGAAGAAGGTCAGCAGCAGGGTACGGATGTGCGAACCGTCAACGTCAGCATCGGTCATGATGATGATGTTGTGATAGCGCAGCTTGTCGATGTTGTATTCGTCGCGGCCAATGCCACAGCCCAGCGCGGTGATCAAGGTACCCACTTCTTGCGAAGAGATCATCTTGTCGAAGCGTGCTTTTTCGACGTTAAGGATCTTGCCCTTGAGTGGCAGGATCGCTTGGGTTTTACGGTTACGTCCCTGCTTGGCTGAACCACCAGCAGAGTCACCTTCCACGAGGTAGAGTTCGGAGAGGGCAGGGTCTTTTTCCTGGCAGTCGGCAAGCTTGCCTGGCAAACCAGCGATGTCCAACGCACCTTTACGGCGAGTCATCTCACGCGCCTTGCGAGCCGCTTCACGAGCGCGCGCGGCGTCGATCATCTTGCCCACGACCGCCTTGGCTTCATTCGGGTTTTCCAACAGGAAGTCGGAGAAGTATTTACCCATCTCCTGTTCAACTGCGGTCTTCACTTCAGACGAAACCAGCTTGTCTTTGGTCTGCGAGCTGAACTTCGGATCAGGTACTTTGACCGAGATGATCGCGGTCAAACCTTCACGCGCATCGTCACCGGTAGTCGCGACCTTATGCTTCTTGGCCAGACCTTCCTGCTCGATGTAGGTGTTCAGGTTACGCGTCAGTGCAGAGCGGAAACCCACCAGGTGAGTGCCGCCATCGCGCTGAGGAATGTTGTTGGTGAAGCACAAAAGGTTCTCGTTGAAGCTGTCGTTCCACTGCAGAGCGATTTCGACACCAATGCCGTCATCACGCTGGATGTTGAAGTGGAACACCTGATTCACTGGCGTCTTGTTGGTGTTCAGGTACTCAACGAAAGCACGCAAGCCACCTTCATACTTGAACAGCTCTTCCTTGCCGCTGCGCTCGTCTTTGAGGACGATGCCTACACCGGAGTTCAGGAAGGACAGCTCACGAATCCGCTTGGCCAGGATGTCCCAGCTGAAGTGAATATTCTTGAAGGTTTCAGCTGAAGGCTTGAAGTGGATCTCGGTGCCGGTGGTATCGCTTTCACCGACGATACGCATAGGTTCCTGTGGAACACCATGGACGTAAGTCTGCTCCCAGATCTTGCCGCTGCGACGTACAGTCAGCAGCAACAGTTCGGACAACGCGTTAACAACAGAAACACCTACACCGTGCAGCCCGCCGGAAACCTTGTAGGAGTTGTCATCGAACTTACCACCAGCGTGGAGCACGGTCATGATGACCTCTGCCGCCGAGACGCCTTCTTCTTTATGCACATCTACCGGAATGCCGCGACCGTTGTCGCGCACTGTAATCGATTCGTCCGGGTGGATGATGATACTGATGTCGTCGCAATGGCCTGCCAGTGCTTCGTCGATCGAGTTATCAACAACCTCAAACACCATATGGTGCAGACCGCTGCCATCGTCAGTGTCACCGATGTACATTCCGGGACGCTTGCGTACGGCATCTAGCCCTTTCAGTACCTTGATACTGGAGGAGTCGTACGTTTGGTTTTCGCTCATGCAATCACTCCCGATGGTCGTGGGTCTGGGTGATACGGCCTTGTTCCACGTGGAACAAAGCGACTGGCGTTTCCGTCTGCCAGCCTTCCCTCAATAATTCGTGGTCTACACAGGTGATGAACACCTGGCAGCGTAAGTCTTCAAGCAAGCGGCAAAGTGCACGGCGATGTTGCTCGTCGAGCTCGGACGGTAGATCGTCCACCAGGTAAATACATTGGCCTCGTCGCGCTTGGCTGACGAGGTGACCCTGGGCAATACGTAAGGCACACACAACCAATTTCTGCTGACCCCGCGACAAGATGTCTGCCGCATTATGAGCGCCCAATCTGAGGCGTAAATCAGCACGTTGCGGTCCGGCTTGCGTATGCCCTATCTGCTGATCGCGATGCAGGGAAGAAGCGAGCACAGTGCTCAAGTCTTTTTCCTTGTCCCACCCGCGGTAGTAGCTCAGGGTCAAACCTTCGAGTTCAACCAGCTCGCTCAAAGCCTGTTCAAATACGGGTTTTAGAGCCTTGATGTAGGTCCGACGAAACTCATCGATTTCATCACTGGCCAGGCACAATTCCCGGTCCCATGCAGCTTGCGAAGCGCCGTCAAGTGTACCATGCCGCAGCCATGAGTTTCGCTGCCGCAGGGCCTTCTGCAGGCGCTGCCACGTCGACATGAAACGGGGTTCCACGTGGAACACTCCCCAATCCAGAAACTGCCTCCGGATTTTCGGAGCGCCTTCCAACAGACGAAAACTGTCCGGATTGATCAATTGCAGCGGCAGGGTCTCAGCAAGTTGCGCAGCACTGCGTGCATTTTGACCGTCTATTCGTATCTGGAACTCGCCTTGGCGGTCCCGAGAGATGCCCAGATTGCTGTGCCCACCTTCGGCCAAATCAACCTGGCCAAACACAGTGCACGCGGGTTGTTCATACTGAATCACGGGCAGCAACCGAGCACTGCGAAACGAGCGGGCAAGACCCAGCAGATGAATGGCTTCCAGCACGCTGGTTTTGCCACTGCCATTGGCGCCGTGAAGGATATTGATGCGGGGGGAAGGGGAGAAGGTCACCGGTTGCAGATTGCGCACCCCGGTGACCGAGACGCGACTAAGAGACATCTAGATTCTGCTGAACATTACAGGCGCATTGGCATAACGACGTAAGCGGAGTCGTCGTTATCCGATTCCTGGACCAGCGCACTGCTGTTGGAATCCGACAGAATCAGACGAACCTGCTCGGTGGTCATCACGCCCAACACGTCCAGCAAGTAGCTGACGTTGAAACCAATCTCCAGCGAGGCGCCATTGTAGTCAACGCCGATCTCTTCTTCTGCTTCTTCCTGCTCAGGGTTATTGGCCTGAATTTTCAGCTGACCGCTGGCCAGTTGCAGACGGATACCACGATACTTCTCGTTGGAAAGAATCGCAGTGCGGCTGAATGCTTCACGCAATGCCTGACGATCACCCAACACCAGTTTGTCGCCGCCTTTTGGCAGGACGCGCTCGTAGTCCGGGAATTTGCCGTCAACCAGCTTCGAGGTGAAAGTGAACTCGCCCGTGGTCGCGCGGATGTGGTGCTGACCCAGAACGATGCTGACCATCCCATCCTGCTCGGTGAGCAGTCGCGCGAGTTCCAGAATACCTTTGCGTGGCACGATCACCTGGTGGCGGTCTGCTTGTTCGATATCGGCGGTCATGGAGCACATCGCCAAGCGGTGACCGTCTGTGGCGACCGCGCGCAAAACACCCGCGCTGACTTCCAGCAGCATACCGTTCAGATAATAACGAACGTCTTGCTGAGCCATGGCAAAGCTGGTGCGTTCGATCAAACGACGCAGTTTGCTTTGCACCAGATTGAAGGTGAGCGAACCCGGGCCTTCTTCTACAGTAGGGAAATCATTGGCAGGCAATGTCGACAACGTGAAACGGCTACGGCCAGCCTTGACCACCAGCTTGGCGTCATCAACCTTGATGTCGATCAGCGCGTCATTGGGCAGGCTTTTGCAGATATCCATCAGCTTGCGCGCAGGTACCGTGATTTCGCCCGGCTCTGCAGGTTCTTCAAGCTGGACGCGACCGACCAGCTCGACCTCAAGGTCGGTACCGGTCAACGACAGCTGCTGGCCTTGTACGACCAGAAGCACATTGGAGAGCACCGGCAAGGTCTGACGACGTTCGACGACGCCGGCGACCAATTGCAGAGGTTTCAACAGGGCTTCGCGTTGAATGGTGAAGTGCATGGTCTAGTCCCTTGCCTTAATAAGCTGCGCTGATTTCATCAAGTGGTCAGTGTACGCAGCAGGTTCTTGTAGTCCTCGCGAATATCCGCGTCGGATTCCTTCAATTCATTAATTTTCCGGCAGGCATGCAACACCGTTGTATGGTCCCGTCCGCCAAACACATCGCCGATTTCAGGCAGACTGTGGTTGGTCAGCTCTTTGGACAGGGCCATGGCAACCTGCCGAGGCCGCGCTACCGATCGTGAACGACGCTTGGACAACAGGTCGGAGATCTTGATCTTGTAGTACTCGGCAACGGTGCGCTGAATGTTATCCACACTCACCAGCTTGTCTTGCAGCGCCAGCAAATCTTTCAACGATTCGCGGATCAGCTCGATGGTGATATCGCGGCCCATGAAGTGGGAGTGGGCGATCACACGCTTGAGCGCGCCTTCCAGTTCACGAACATTGGAGCGAATACGCTGCGCAATGAAGAACGCTGCGTCGTGCGGCAGATCGACCTTGGCCTGATCCGCTTTCTTCATCAGAATCGCGACGCGGGTTTCAAGCTCAGGTGGTTCGACTGCAACAGTCAATCCCCAACCGAAGCGCGACTTGAGGCGCTCTTCGAGCCCTTCAATCTCTTTAGGGTAGCGGTCGCTGGTCAGAATGACCTGCTGGCCACCTTCGAGCAAAGCGTTGAAGGTGTGGAAAAACTCTTCCTGGGAACGCTCTTTGCGGGCGAAGAACTGAATGTCATCGATCAGCAAGGCATCCACGGAGCGATAAAAGCGTTTGAACTCGTTGATTGCGTTGAGCTGCAACGCTTTGACCATGTCTGCAACGAAACGCTCCGAGTGCAGGTACACCACCTTGGCGTTTGGATTCTTCTTGAGCAGGTGGTTACCCACAGCGTGCATCAAGTGAGTCTTACCCAAACCCACACCGCCATAAAGGAAGAGCGGGTTGTAGCCGTGCTTGGGGTTATCCGCCACTTGCCAGGCCGCAGCCCGGGCCAGTTGGTTGGACTTACCCTCGACGAAGTTCTCGAAGGTGAACGTGCGATTCAGGTAGCTGGTGTGCTTCAACGCACCTTCAACCTGCACGGTGCGCTGCTCGCGAGCCGGAGCTTGCTGAGAACTTGCGCCCACCATCGGATCGAAACTGGCGCGGGACGGCTCGTCATTGACCTGCACCGACTGAACAGGTGCTGGCGCAGACAT